>NZ_JAODNK010000092.1 GCF_025465275.1 Nocardia sp.
CGGCCTGAACAATGTGCTGACCAACAATGTGCCCACCATCTGGCGCGACACACCCGCCCCGTACGGCCCGCTGATCCTCTGGATCGGCCGCGGCATCGCCGAACTCACCGGCGACAACATCGTTCACGGTGTCTGGGCACATCGGCAGCTCGAACTCGGCGGGATGGCGCTGATCGTATGGGCCCTACCGCGACTGGCACGTCGCTGCGGGGTTGCTCCGGTGAGCGCGCTGTGGCTCGGGGCGGCCAATCCGCTGGTGCTGTTCCACCTGGTCGCCGGCGTGCACAACGACACGCTGATGCTGGGGCTCATGCTGGTCGGACTGGAGTTCTGCCTGCGCGCGCTACCCGGCGGCACCGATACGGAACCACCGCCCGCGTTGGACCGTCGAGCGTGGGCGCTGATGACGTTGGGCGCGGTGCTCATCACCCTCGCCGCGATGGTCAAACTTCCCGCGTTCATCGCGCTCGGCTTCGTCGGCATGGCACTGGCCCGGCACCGGGGCAGGCGAATCGGTTCCCTGCTGGTGGCCGCGACCGTACTCGGCGCAGTCGCCGCAGCCACAACGCTGCTCATCTGCTGGGGCAGCGGACTCGGCTTCGGCTGGACCCACACCCTCGGCACCGCCACAGCCGTCAACAGCTGGATGTCGCTCCCCACGGCTCTCGGCATCGTGACCGGATTCGGCGGCGTCCTCCTGGGATTGGGCGACCACACCGTCGCCCTACTGAGCATCACCCGCCCGATCGCACAGGCGATCTCCGCCTACATCAGCCTCCGCATGCTGGTCGCCACCTGGACCGGCCGCCTGCACCCCATAGGCGCCCTGGGCCTGGCCCTGGGCGCCATAGTCCTCCTCTCCCCAGTGGTACAGCCGTGGTACCTACTGTGGGCGATCGTCCCCTTGGCCGCCTGGGCCACAACCCCCGCATTCCGCGTCCCGGCAGTAGCGTTCTCGGTCCTGGTCGGTGTCCTCCAAATGCCCCGGGGCGCCGACTTCGCAGTCGTCCAAATCATCGAAGCAGCCCTAGCCGCCGTAGTCGTCTCCGCAATCTTCATCGCCCTGACCCGCAACACCCTGCCCTGGCGAAACCAATCACCTGGTATTTCCTAGAACGTGCTCGGCTACTGGTTCCATTGAGTGATGGAGATACTAGGAGTGGACAACGTGCTCGTCCCGGTCGGTGAATTGGGTACGGCCAAGCACTTCTACGGTGCCAAGCTCGGCTTGACCATGAAATTCGAGGTACCCGAGCACGGCCTCGCACTGTTCGCGACAGGCAAGGGAGAAGCTCCCGGAATCACGGTCCGTACGGATCTGCGGGCCGGGCAGGGAACGCCGCCGGCGATGCGGCTCTGGCTCGAGGTTCCCGACGCCCGCGCTGCCGCCGAGCAATTGGCGGAACTCGGTGTCACACCCCTGGCCGCGCCGTTCGAGGTCGGTACCGGCTGGACGGTCGAGATCGCCGACCCCCGGGGCGATGTCATCGGCCGACCGACTACCTGAAACGCCCGGAGCTGGCCCGGCGCATTGTTTGAAACAGGTTGTGGTACAGGTTGATTCGGTAATGTCCCTAAGAACTCCGCAGTGCGGAAGGATGCCTCGAAATGATCGATCATGTGTACATCTCGGTCACGGACATCGAGAAGTCGCTGGGCTTCTACGCCGAGGCACTGAAGCCTCTCGGCTGGCGCGAATTCGGGAACTATGACGCCGCATCCGGACCCGACAACGTCCCGGACCTCTTCGGCCTCGGCGACGCCACCTACCTCTCCGGCACCGGGGCCGGATCAAGCATCTGGCTGCGGCAGCGCCGGCCCGGCGAGACGGGTCTGTACCTCGGCATCGTCTGCGACAGCAACGAAGCCGTCGACGCCGCCTACGTCGCCGCGCTCAACGCCGGCGGCATCGACGAAGGTGGCCCAGCGGACCGGGCATATTTCGCCCCCGGCTACTACGCCGCCAACGTCGCCGACTTCGACGGCAACCGCCTGGAGCTCGTACACAAAGCCTGGAACCCCGCCCGCTAGAGCCGCAGTCCGGCCGCCGAACCAGCATCGCTTCCCACCGTATCCGGCGATGCGATGCTGAGATGCCATCGGCCAGTTGACCTTCGAGCGTGCCGCGCGGCCGCTTCGAAGTACGTTATCGCCGGTATGGTTCGGGGCATGACGGAGGTTCAGTTCCCACGCCTCGCGGAGGTATTCCCAGATCTTGTTACCGAGATCGTCGGCCTGCTTGAACCCGAGGATGAGAATCTCGCTCGAACAGTTCGCGCCCTGAGGTTCTATGGTCGGTGCACCTGCACGCCCACCTGTCCGATCCTGTTGACCGCGCCGTTGGGCTCACCAAGCGGCGGGGTAGTGATATTGGAATCCGACGGCGAATCCATCATGTTTCTGTGGATCGATCCGACAGGTCCATCCCATCGCGTGATAGGGATCGAGCTGCTCGACGGCCGCAATCTGGTCCTGCCACCCGCTTGACCAGCAACCGTATTCGGTGATTCAGTGTCGCCCACATGTCGCTGCGGAGCCTTCCGAAGGGGTGGTACGCGCGCGCCTGGGGCGGATTCGTCACTGCTGCATCCCGTTTAGAGCAGACAACGCAGCTGTGGAGAGATTCAAGGGCCTAACTCGTTGCGTGCGACCGATCACACCTCTCGCAGCAGCTGGGCCGCGAACAGTGTCACCGACGAGCCCGAGAGTTCTGGTGCTGGTGCGCGGCAATTCTCGGTGGCTCCAAGCTGGAAGCTCGGCAAAGATGGATTGGTGCTAGAGGAACTGGATCGGATCACGGAGCAGCAGGACCGGTCAGCGACGTTCGAGTTGATTCGGGAACTGGCCGATCCTGGTGCGGGAGGGCGGGAGCGGATCGTTTATGCGCTCGCACGGCTCGGCGATCCGCGCGCGGCAGTGCCACTGGCAGGGATCGGGCGTGACCGCGACCAGCCGGCCCAGGTGCGGCAAGCAGCGCTGCAGGTGTTGGAGGAATCGGCGATGTGCCCGGAGGGCGCCGAACTGCGCGCCTGGTGGGATACCGGGGACGACCTGGTCCGCGCATGCTTGCTGCGGCAGGCCACACGCGGCGAGGCCGATCTGCTCGAACCGGTCGTGTGCGACCCGCACCACCTGCTGCACCGGCACGGACTGATCGGAATCGGGATCACCTTCGAGGAACCACACTGGCAGCAGTACAAGATCGCCGGCCTCGACCATCCGGACCCAGCGGTGCGGCGGACTGCAGCCTATCAACTGGGCTGGGACGAACCGGTGGCCGCCGAACCGGCGCTGCACCGTACCGCCACCGACAGTGATGCCGATGTCGCCTGTGCCGCGATCGACACGCTGCGTTACTACCGCAGCCGGGCCACGCTGCGGCTGCTTCACGAGATCGCCCAGGGCGACGACACACGAGCGACGGCAGCGCGAGATGCCGTGGCCGACCTGCTCAGCGATTTCGAGGATGAGCAGTCACGAATCGGGCACTGGCTCACACCGGTCGCAGACTTGCTCGGCGCGCCTGAACTCGATTACGCGCCGTCGCCCGGACCGCCGGGACCACGGCGGTCCAAGCCGTCGGTGCCGTCGGCTGCGGAGGTGTTCGCCATGTACTCCGATCCCGACGGCCCATGGAAGCCGAAACTGGCCGCGCTGCATAGCTACTACCCCCGCAGCGACCACTGGAGTGGTGTGCCTGCCGCCGACCGTCCCGGCCTGGCCGCGTTTCTGTCCGGCCATCCGGACCCTCAGGTGCGCGAGCTGTGCTGCCCGGCGCTGTCGAGCTGGCAGGAGGTGGATTCACTGCTCGCGCTGACCCGTGATCGGGAACTGGGTGTCCGCAAATCCGCGGTCTACAACCTGCGATTCGTGCCACTATCGCATGAGATCGCAACGCTCACTTGGGATCTGATCGTCTCCGGCGAGGTTGCCGGCACCTGCGGCCAGGAGGCGCTGGCCACCTGCGCCGCCCATACCCCACCCGGCGACCTCGACGACCGGTTGATAGAGCTGGCGCGCACCGATCTTCGGGGAAGCATCTGCGCCGAGGCAGTATCTCTCCTCGGCGATCACATCGAACCGCTGCTGCCCCTGCTCTCCGAACCACCCCTGTTGACCTGGGCAGTGCACACCCGGCTACTGGATGCCTGCCGCAACTCGGGTCGGCAACCGCCCGCCGCCAACGCCTTGCGCACCATCGACAACCTGTATGTAGCGGCCGCCCTCGCCGACCGATAACCACCCTCATGGCATCTGCTACCGGATACACCTCTGGCCAACAGAACATCACATAATCGGCATATGCCTGCACTGCCTGCGGCCACCCGCCTGCGCGAAATGGTCTCGGCTCGTTGATCTTCCGGAGAGCCGCGTGACCGTTTCGAGCCGCGCGGTACGCAGCATGTTAGTGCGCAGCCGGCGAGCGGATGATTGCGCTGGGCCACCAGCGGCCAGGCTCGGATGCCTGGCGAACATGCCGGGTCAGTGCTGACCGGAGAACAGGGCCGGGCCGGGCCGCAGCTATGCTGCCGTACGGATCGCGCTTGCTGAACGTGTCGAAATCGGGGGAAATGTATGCGCGCATTAGGCATTGCTGTGGCGCTAGTCGGGTTGTTGCTGCTGACCGGGTGTGGGGGACCGGCCCGGACAGTCCAGGGCGATGCTGTGGCGGCGAGTTCGACCGCCGCGGCGACCGTAACCACTACGGCGAAAAGCGCTGCTCTGTGGTCGATTCCGCAGAAAGGCAACAGTTCGCAAATGATGTCCGTCGTAGGGGACGTCGTGATTGTGCCGGAGGGGACCGGTGTGGTCGCGGTAGACCGGACATCGGGTGCGCAGCGTTGGCATCGGGAGGTCAAGGCGCCCAACGGGGAGATGTTCTACCGGGTCGGTGACGGGACGATCGTGCTCACGGAATATGTGGCGGGCTCGTCCGACCCGGCCCCGCTCGAGGTGGTCGAGGCGACGACCGGGCGCATGCTCTGGCAGTCGAGTGCAAGCGCCGTCGTCGCCTTCGGACAGGCGGTATATACAGTGGATTGCACCGGTCCCGTGAGTAAGCAGGTGTGCACCACGATGCGTCACGGCATCCGAGACGGCGTGCCGACGTGGGCCTCGCCAGCTCGTGGTTCGGTGAAGAAAGACACCGTCGGGGCCTGGCATGAGCGGGCGCCGATCGAACCCGCCTACCAGGCGATCTCGGTACCGGATTCGGATCCTTACGTGCTGGCGCTCGTCGATACGGCAACCGGCGTCGTACTTCCCGGCCGAGGCGAGTCACACGCCTGGTTCGCGGTCGGTGCCGGCGATGCTCTCGCAATCACCGATTCCGAGCCCGCCAATGGGCGTAGCGAGTGTGCGGTCGACGTTCGTACGACAAATGCTCGTGACAACACACTCCGCTACACCGCCACCCTGTACAGCGGGCGGCGCAAAAGCGGTGACTGTCAGCTCGCACTGGGGCCCATATTCGGTGGCGAATTCATCGGAACCGGATCGCGGATAGCCGCAGTCACCGCGTCCGGAACTCCGCAGCTGTTCGATCTTGTGACCGGACAGACCATTTGGACAGGAACTGATCCGGGGAGTCCCCTCGACGGCGATGACCGGTCCCTGCTCTTCGGCACATTCGCAGATCAGGGCGGACTGTCCCTGTTCGACCTAGCAACCGGGGCCAAGAAATGGTCGATTCCCGACCCCGGTCTGCCCGGCTATCCGCAGGACCCGAAGACGATCATCGCCGGTGATCGGGTGGTAGTCGGAGCTTGGATCGCCGACGGTGCAGACAAAGGTCCCATCGCCGTCGTTTATGACCGCGATACCGGACGTGAAGTGACCCGCTACCATGGCTGGTTGAATGGTGCTGGGGCCGACTGGATAGCGATCGGCGTCACAGCCGACGCCGGCTCAGTGAACATCGAGTTCCATTAGCTGAGAGCACGATTCGCATCGGCTCTTGCGCGCATCCAGTTACTGCACCGGCCGTTCTCTGCGAGCGTTGAGCGCCGCAGCATCTCGGTCGGTGCGGCTGGGTCAACGTGAAGTTGCTGATCGGATTGCGGCTGATCGCTCCGAGTCGGCGGGCGGCGAAGTCGCCATGCGCGCCGCGATAGCGCGGACGTTGAACCCGAGGAAGTCGAAGCCCTCGTCGAGATGGGTGATGCGAGTCTTGTCCTCGTTGAAGCTCAGTCCCCGTGGGTTCAGCCATGCGGCGAGCTGCGCTTTGATCTGTTCGGCCTGCTGCCTGGAGTGACCGAGGGCGACCAGGTCATCGGCATATCCGATCAGCACCTAGGAATTCCGTTGCGCCGCAGCGGCTTTAGGGCTGATGCGGTCGTATCGGGCTCCGGCGGCATATCCCGGTTAGGTCATCTTTGCCGACGGAGGTTCGGAAGCTGCGGCGCTCGGCGACCTCCATTGGCGGTAGTGAAAGCCCGCTCGACTCAGCAGTTTCGATGGGTGGCGGCCGTTCACAGATGGCTGTGAACGGCCGCCACCTCGACGCTAGGCTTCGCCCGCTGCGGTGCGGATGATGCGTGCGACCACGTCGGGGCGGGAGACGTAAATGGCGTGGCTGCCAGGGGTTTCGACGACCGTCGCGCCGATGCGTTCGGCCATGGAGGCTTGCGCGGACGGCGGAATCATCTTGTCCTCGGTGACGCGCAGGTACCAGCTGGGCTTGATCCGCCAGGCGGCTTCACTGATGGGCCCGCCGAGTGCCTCCAGGCCCCACGGGACCTGGGAATCGGCAAGGAATGCCGCTTCCTGGGCGGAGAGGTCTCCGGCGAAGGATTCGTGGAACTTCGACCGGTCGAGGAAGAGGTAGCCCTGCTGCGGCGCCAGGATTGGCGGCTGCGGCCCGTCCTGCGGGAAGCCGGCGATGAGCGTATTCACCGACTCACCCTTGTCGGGGGCGAAGGCGGTGATGTAGACGAGGGCGGTGACTTTGTCGTGGGTGCCTGCCTCGCTGATGACCGCGCCGCCGTAGGAATGCCCGACGAGCACGACCTCGCCCTCGATATCGTCGAGGATCTGCCGGGTGGCCGCGGCGTCGTCGTCGAGCGACTTGGTTGCGTTCTGCACGACGCGCACGCTGATTCCGTCCTTGGTGAGCTCGTCATAGACTGCTCGCCACCCGGACCCGTCCACGAACCCGCCATGAACCAGGACGACGGTCTTGCTCTTCGCACTCATTCCGAGTCTCCTCTGTACTGAATTTCAGTTCGGCACAACCGAATCTAGGTCCGGTCCGGCCCAGGGGAATCCGTCAATTGACGTAGTTCAGTCGGGCTGTCCAGCCAAAGCGTCGCGAAGGGCGCTACGGGTGGTGATGCCGAGCTTCGGGAAGGCCCGGTTCGGGCACAGTCGGATCGGCGGCCATATCCAGCACAGCGGTCGTGCCCACGCCCGGTTCACCGCGGATGACCAGCACCGGCTCGTCGGCGGTCTGCCGAGGACGAACGCCTCGAGCAGCTCGTGCTCGACCTCACGACCAACCAGCACGTCGACCGCGACCACTGTTCGACAGTACTGGTCACCCAGTTGGCGCCTCACTAGCGCTCGCGCGCAGGGCACGACTTCGGCCGTGCCCTGACGCGTTCTTCCAAGACCCGGCGACCGGCCCTGCCTAGCGTTGTTGGTATGAACAAGATCTTCACCGCGCTGACCGAATGTGCCGCCGAAGCCACCCGTGTGGCCCGGGAGATCCGCCCGGGCCAGCTGTCCGGGCCGACGCCGTGCCCTGAGTTCGATACTCGCGTGCTCATCAATCACTGGGTGCTCTACTCGTCCTACGGATTGGAATGCCGGGCCCTGCGTCAGGTGATCCCCGACGAGCTGACCGGGCGCGACTTCACCGCGGCGCCGGACTGGGCGGAAGACTTTGCGGCACAGCTCGATCGAGCGCTGCGCGCCTGGTCCGATCCCGCCGCCTGGGAGGGCGATATCGACCTGGGCTGGGCGACGACACCCGCCGCCGATGTCGCCGGGATGCTGCTCGCGGAGCTGGCCCTGCACGGCTGGGACGTCGCCAGCGCGACCGGTCAGCAGTACCGGGTCTCTGAGGAGTCGGCGGCGACGATCCAGCAGATCATCGACGCCAGCGGGAAGGAATATCGAGAATTCGGAGGGTTCGCTGCGGTAGTCGATGTCGCCGATACCGAGGACCCGTGGACGCGCGCCGTCGCGGCATCCGGCCGAGACCCGCAGTGGGCGAGCGCCATTCGGTCCTAGCCGTAGCCTACGAAGCGCAGAACTCATTGCCTTCCGGATCGTGCATGACCCACCAGTGGCCGGCGGGGCCCTTGTCGAATTTCGCGGACGCGGGTGGCGCCGAGATCGTCCAGGCGGGTGACGAGCTTCTCGAGGCCGCCGGGCTCGCTGTGCACGTCGATGTGCAGGCGGTTCTTGGTGGTTTTGGGTTCGGCCACGTCCTGGAAGAGCAGCCGCCGGCCGTGGCCTATGCCGCTGGTCTCATCGAACGGGTCCTCGGGATGGCGGACTGCGGCATAACCGCGGAAGGTTTTGCGGCCCTTGTGCTCGGGAACGGCTGCGTCGGGGGAGGTGGCCGGCGGCCAGTAGCTGGTCGATGAGCGCGCTGGGGGTCCTCGTCCTCCAGCGCCTGGGCCCAGAAGTCCGCCAGGGCAGGCGCATTCGCGCTGTCGATCACCAGTTTCCAGTTCAGTGCCATGTACCCAGCAAACCATCGATCGAGGCGGTCTCGGGTCACCGTTTGCCGATCGATCCTGTCGTGTCAGAAATAGGCAACCAAAGGTTGCGCGATCGCGGCCGATTCGCTAGCTTTATGTGCAACCAAACGTTGCATATGGAGGAAGCGTGACAAGTACCGAGTACGGCAGCATCGAACGAGAGATCTACGTCGACGCCTCACCCGAGGTGGTCTTCGAGGTCGTCAGCAGTCCCGAGCACATCTCGGAGTGGTGGACCGACGAGGCCGAGTTCCAGGTGACACCCGGCGCGGTCGGTGAATTGGTCTGGGGCGACCGGGTGGATGTCCTCCCGATGACGGTGGTGGAGGTGGAGCCGCCCCGATTGTTCTCCTTCCGCTGGTGCTTTCCCGACGGCAAGGTCGACGACTCCGTCAATTCGCTCCTGGTGACCTTCGAGCTCACCCCTTCCGGTGCCGGCACCAAGATTCGCCTCACCGAGACCGGATTCCGCGAGATGGGCTGGGAGGTGGCCAAGTTGGAGGAGCAGTACCGCGAGCACAGCATCGGCTGGGACACCTTCGTTCCCCGACTAGGGGAATACGTCACGCGGCTGGTGTCGACCCCATGACCGCTGCCGTCGACGACGACCTCTGGTCCGCAATCGGGGATCCGACCCGTCGGCGGATGCTCGACCTGCTGCTGGCCGACGGCAATGGCACGGCCACCAGTCTCAGTGAGCAGCTACCCGTGACCCGGCAGGCCATCTCGAAACATCTCGGCGTACTCGATCGTGTCGGCCTGGTGCACGCCACGCCCGCCGGGCGAGAGCGCAGGTACCACGTGGACGAGGCGCAACTCGCTCGCGCGGTCGCCCAACTGGCGTCGGTCGGGTCGGCCTGGGACGCCCGGCTCCGGCGTATCAAGCGCATTGCCGAGGTTATTCAGCGCACGAAAGACCAGCGCGCCACACAGCAGTGAATTCACACAGCAGCGAATTTCTGAACGCCCATACAAGTACGAACACTGGAAAGAAGATTCGAAATGGTAGACATCCTGCACAGAGTCGGAATCAAGTCCTCGCCCGCCGAGGTCTACACGGCTCTGACCACCACCGAGGGGCTCGCGGGCTGGTGGGCGACCAATACCCAGGGTGAAGGCAATGACCTGGGCGGTGTGCTCCAATTCCGTTTCGGCGCCGGCGGATTCGATATGAAGGTCCGCGAGCTCACCCCGGGCAAGCGGGTGTCGTGGGAGGTCGTCGAGGGCCCCGAGGAGTGGGTCGGCACCCACGTGGACTGGGACATCAGCCAGGTCGACGACTACACCATCGTGCTTTTCAATCACCAGGGTTGGAAGGAGCCGGTCGAGTTCATGCACCATTGCAGCACCAAGTGGGCAGTGTTCCTCATGAGTCTGAAGTCCCTGGTCGAGACCGGTAAAGGCGCCCCGGACCCGCACGATGTCAAGATCGACAACTGGAACTGACACAGCCCCGGCCTGCCGAACGGTTTGCCGCCGAGCCTCTTTGACGCGAGCGACGTGACGGCCGTCACAGTCTTGGCATGTCACACTCCGCATTGCTCAGGGGTCTTCCTTACGTACGTGTGCCGCACCGACCGCGGCACGGTCTGAATGTAAGGACAGGGCAATGGAACTGGAACCTCGATTCAACCTTCGCACCAACGAGCTCGGCGCCAAGATCGGCAAGCGGATAGCCGGTGTCGGCCAGCTGCTCAGGGAATCAGCGCTGCCGCATGAGACGCAACAGCTAATCGAGATCCGTGCCAGCCAGATCAACGGCTGCGGATTCTGCACCGATATGCACACCAAGGACGCAGCCGCGGCGGGGGAGACCTCGGTGCGGCTGAACCTGGTTGCCGCCTGGCGGGAGGCAACCGTTTTCTCCGACGCCGAGCGGGCCGCACTGGCCCTCGCCGAGGAGGGCACCCGGCTGGCCGATACCCGCCACGGCGTCAGTGACGACACCTGGGCGGAGGTCCGCAAGCACTACGACGACGACCAGATCGCGGCATTGATATCGGTGGTCGCCGTGATCAACGCCTTCAACCGCTTGAATGTGATCGCCCGAACTCCCGCAGGCAGTTACGAACCGGGGATGTTCAACTGACGGGCGAAACCACTGGTCAACGAATCGGACGGTAGATGGTCCCGCCTACCGGAAAATCGGTCAAAGCGGTAAATGCGTGTGGCGCAGCGCGCCGAATTCGCGTCGGGGCGTTGTGATCTTGAGTAGCGGCGGTTTGTGTGGCAGGGTCTAACCGATCTATGGCCGAATACATCGACTGATAATTCCGCCTCGACGGAAGACGTAGCGCGACGGGGATCGGTGCAGCGTGCGGGCCGACGAAGCATAAGCATAGGGAGTGATGAGTGCTGCATACAGCTTTCCGTACCGCCGCTTTGACGCTGACCGCCGCATTGTCCATGGCGCTGCTCGGCGGCGGCGGCACGGCAGCGGCGGATGCGCAGAAGCCCCCTGCGGTCACCTCCGTCACCAAGGATGGGCGCACCTGGCATTTGAAGGTGTACTCGGCGGCGATGGACAAGGACATCGCGGTTGACGTGCAGCGTCCGGTCGACGAATCCATACCCGCGCCGAACCTCTACCTGCTCAATGGCCTGGACGGCGGTGAGGGCACCGCGAATTGGAAGACCCAGACCGACGTGCTGGGCTGGATGGCCGACAAGCAGGTCAATGTGGTCCAGCCGATCGGCGGGCAGGGCAGTTACTACACCGACTGGCTGAAGCCGGATCCGGTCCTGGGCGTGAACGAGTGGAAGACCTTCTTCACCGAGGAGCTTCCGCCGCTGCTCGACAGCACCCTGAATTCCACCGGCTTGAACGGATTGGCCGGCACCTCGACGTCCGGAACGTCGGTGCTGCAGCTGGCCGAGGCCAAGCCCGGTCTGTTCAAGTCCGTCGCCGCCTACAGCGGATGCGCGCAGATTGCCGACCCGGCCGGTCAGCTGTTCGTCAATCTTGCGGTCGGCACCTGGGCCGGCGGCGATACGAAGAATATGTACGGCCCGTCCGACAGCCCGCTGTGGGCCGCGAACGATCCGGTCATCAATGCCGAGAAGCTGCGCGGCACCCAGCTCTATGTCTCCGCCGGCAGCGGTATTCCGGTGGCGAATGACGTTCAGTACTACCTGAACAACGGCGGCCCGACGACCCTCGCGCTCGGCATGATCATCGAGGGCGCGGTCAACGCCTGCTCGCATAATCTGAAGGGCAAGCTCGATTCGCTGAACATCCCCGCGACCTACCAGTTCAACCCGGTGGGAACGCACTACTGGCCCTACTGGCAGCAGGCCCTGGAGGAGTCCTGGCCGTTGCTCGCGCAGGGGATGGGACTGGCGAACTAACCACTCGTCCAGATGGGCTTGAGCCGAAGCCGGTTGCATGGGAAGGTCATACGGGCCTTCGGGCCGCCTATGTGTCGATTTCGATAGTCGGCGCACAGGTTTCGAGTGACAGTTTCGCTTCGACGGAAAACGCAGCGGCATGGACGGTGCAGCCTGCGGGCCCGGCGAAGCACAGGCTGGGGTGACCCACGGATTGGATTGACTGGTTTATGAAGCTCTCCGCACTACGCAGCGTGGCCTCCGTCCGGACCACCGCTCTAGCGCTCACCGCCGCATTGTCCGTGGCGCTCCTCGCCGGCACGGCTTCGGCGGATCCGCAGAAGGCCCCCTCCGTCACTTCCGTTTCCAAGGATGGCCGCACCTGGCACCTGAAGGTGTACTCGGCGGCTATGGATACCGAAATCCCTGTCGATGTGCAGCGTCCGCTCGACGATTCCCAGCCCGCACCGAACCTCTATATGCTCAGCGGGCTGGACGGCGGCGAGGGCAGCGCGAGCTGGCAGGGCAGTACCGATGCCCTCAATTGGCTGAGCGACAAGCCGGTCAATGTCGTGCTGCCGATCGGTGGTCGCGGCAGCTACTACACCGACTGGCTGCAGAAGGATCCGGCGCTCGGCCTGAACAAGTGGAAGACCTTCCTCACGGAAGAACTGCCGCCGCTGCTCGACGACACGCTCCACTCCAACGGTCTCAACGCCCTGGCCGGCCTGTCGACCTCGGGTACCTCGGTGCTGCAGCTGGCCGAGGCCAAGCCCGGTCTGTGGAAGTCCGTCGCCGCCTACAGTGGCTGCGCGCAGATCGCCGACCCGGCGGGTCAGGCCTTCGTCAAGCTCTCCACCGAGACGTGGGCCGGCGGCGATACGAAGAATATGTACGGCCCGTCCGACGGCCCGCTGTGGGCTGCGAACGATCCGGTCATCAATGCCGAAAAGCTGCGCGACACACTGCTTTACATCTCCAGTGGTAGCGGTATCCCGGTCATGGGAGACGTGCAGTACTACATGAACGGCGCCGGCCCCATGGGCGCCGTGAACCTCGGTCTAGGCATGGTGATCGAGGGTGCGGTCAACGCTTGCGCCCACAACCTCAAGGACAAGCTCGATTCGCTGAGCATCCCGGCGACCTACCAGTTCAATCCGATCGGTACGCACCGCTGGTCGTACTGGGAGGATGCGCTGCACACGTCCTGGCCGCTGCTGGCCCAGGGCATGGGTCTGACTCAGCCTTGACCGACTCGGTAGGGGTCCGGCACCGGGACCCCTACCGGCACGGTCAGGCGGTGGGCTCGCTGCGGTAGCGCGCGGGCCTGCCGTCGATACGCAGAATCTTCCAGATGAGCCGGGAGGCCGGATTCATCAAGCCGGCATTGCCGATCAGCATGCGTACATCGGCGAAGAAGTCGGTCAATGCCTGGCGTGATTCGGGGCTCCGCCAGTAGACATCGTTGAAAACCGCACGCGGCACGTCGAATTCGCGCCGGAAGCGGCTCGGGGGAACCGCGATCAACCACAGTGCCACCCGCATGGTGATGGGCGTGACGACCGATAGCGCGAAGCGGCTGATCGCCGACAGTTCCGGTACGTGGTGCTCGACGTATTCATGGGCGAACGAAATATGCCGGGCTTCCTCGGCGACATGAATCTGCATGACCCGAGTGATCATCGGATGCATCTCGGAGTCCGAGCGCAGGATCGACTTCTGGCCGTGATCGATGGGTTCCTCGCCGGCCAGCACCATAATGAAGAACCAGGTCGGGAACACGATCGGCACCAGCGGGACGATCGGGCCGAGCGCTCGGGTGAGGCGGCTCATCCCCGGCACATCCACGCCGATTCGATTGACCACCTGCTGGAACATCTGGGTGTGATTGCACTCCTCGGCAGCCTCGTGCGTGCTGTAGCGGAACTCCGGCGACCCGTTGGGCAGCGAGAAGACATACTGCATCAGCCCGCGAATGAGGATGTTTTCGAACTGCAGCCCGACCTTGGCGATATTGGCCTGCCGCCACATCCCGATGCGAATCTGCTTCTCCCGCGGCAGCGCTCGGTACCAGGGGTGCGCGCCGAACGGATCGGCGGTCGGCAGAATCCAGCGTTCATCGTCGGGCACCACCGCGAAAGCCGGGTCGTCCCAGGGGATATCGAGGAAGGGATCGAATTTCCGATGCACCGATCCTTCCGAAAGTGTCACGAGTGCGTCGGTGTACTGCTCAGCGGTGGACGTGGCGTGGGTGGTGGACGTCATCGGCTGTCTCCTCGAACCCCTGATCGCGACACCATGTCGCGGTCATAGGAGTACGGTAGCTCGGCACGTCAGGTCGAACAAGGGTTGACCGTGACAGTATGTCGCGATCATGGATCGGCTTACAGCGCGGCCGACGCGTGAGCCAGCAGCTCGCCGACCGGGATATCGGGGTTGACCTCCAATCCCCGCATACGGGCATGACCGTCGACCAGGAACACGATCGACTCGGTCAGCATCCGGCTCACATCGGCCGCGCCCCAGCCCTCGGGCTGCGTGTGCAACCACCGCGTCACCGCGCCGTCCACCATTGACACTATCGAGAACGCGGCCACGTCGATCGCCGGATCGGTCTGTCCGAGAACGGCGGCGGCCGTCTCGAACAGGAACGCAATCCGTTTGGCCACAGCGGCTTTGGTGCCCGTCACAATCGCCTGCCCGTTCGGCTCATTGCTCCCGGGCCCCCGCTCGATCCATTCTTGCAACCGCGGATTCGCCGACACCAGCATCACGTACACATCGATCGACCGAAAGATCGTCTCCCGCAACGTGTCATCGGGATCGAGGGTCGGCATCACCTCATCCGCATGTGATTCGACCGCATGCTCCCGAGTCCGCGCGTCGAGATCCTTCCGATCAATGAAATGCCGATATATCACCGACCGCTTCACCCCGGCCCGATCGGCAATGGCCTGCAATGGAATATCCGCCCCCAGCTCACACTCCTCGATCAACTCGATGAGCGCATCCATAATCACCCGCCGCCGCTCGGCATTGTGATCCCCCCAACGCCCACCGACAACCTTCGCTACCACCATCCACCCAGCATTCCACCAAACCTCCACCCCCAAGACCAACCACCCCGCAACCCCTTGACCGCCCCCGCGGGCTCAGCCAACCGACACCTCTCGACTTGCAGTTCGGTTCGAACCGCGACGACAGGTCAGTTCGGCATACGCAGGATGCGGAGCGCGTACTTATAGCAATGGGACGTTCGGGGCGTTCAGTGGCTGATGGTCAGGGCGAACGGGGTGAATCCGAAGGTCCTCAGGAGCGGGGCGGTCAGCAGCGTGAATGCCTCGGGCGCTCGGGCGGTGGTGATGTCGCCGAGGTCGAGTATCCAGTCGGCGGGCCAGCCGAGGTCGGTGAGTAGTGCTGCGGCGCACTGTTTTGCCTGGTCGTCATTGCCGGAGAGGAAGGCGGTGGCGGGGTGGGGCAGGGACGCGGGGGTGGTCATGACGGTGTAGAGCATGGTGTTGAGAGTTTTGACAACCCGGGTGTGGGGGAGCGCTTGTTGTATTTCTTCGCCGAGACTGCTGGTGGGATAGATCAATTGGCCGGGTAGGCCGTCCGGTCCGCGGTCGGTCGCATTGGCGACGTCGACGAGGACCTTTCCGGTCAATTCGTCGGCAATGCCGGAAAGGACTGCGACGGAGACATTTCCGGGCAGTGCGTTGATGATGATGTCGGCGCCCGCGGCCGCCTCGGCCAATGAAGCGGTGCCAATCTGCGGAGACAGCTCCACGGGGCCGCGCGCGCCGAACGTCACCGTATGGCCGGCGGAATGGAGTGCGGTAGCAAGATTCCGGCCGACGCGACCGGCTCCGAGGACAGCGATGGTGGTCATGGTTGCTCCTGCTTCAGTGGTTCGGGGTGAGTGCGGTGACGGCGGCGGCGTGTACGCCGGGCGCCGCGGCCAGGAAAGTGTCGGAGGCGGGGGTCCACGCCCCGCCGGTGATATCGGTGACCACACCGCCCGCTTCGGTGACGAGCAGCGCGCCGGCCATGGCGGCGGACCGGTCCCGTCCGTGCAGCCAGAACACATCCAGCTGTCCGGTGGACAACCGTGCCAGGTGCTGTGTGGACGGCACGCCGGACCGCACGACCAGGGCGTTTCGGTACATTGCGGCGATCGATCGGCCCTCGTCGTCGCTCCGCTCGGTTCGCCCCGGGGCGGCTTGGGCGGTCGCGGCCATGGCCACCGCCAGATCGGTCTTGCCGGACACGTGGATCGGCAGCCCGTTGCGGAACGCGCCGCCGCCGCGAAGCGCGGTATAGGTCTCGCCGGAAAGCGGAGCGTGCACGACTGTCAGCAGCGTGGTGTCGTCGCGGACCAGGCTCACGGCCACTGTCCACTCCGGCAGGCCGTGCACCGCATTGATATTGCCGTCCGCGGTGTCGGCCACCCACCATTCGCCCTCGCCCAGCGGCCCGGTCTCGAATTCCTCAGCCCAGTTCGCACGCGGTCGTACGGCTTGCAACCGAGGACGCAGAATGTCTTCCGCCAGTTGGTCGTTGCGGGTCAGTGCCGCGCGGATACCGTCCCAGTCGCTGGGCACCGGCCCCGTGGCGGCCAACGCCTCGGCTTGGCGAGCGCCCGCTGTGTGCACGGTCGCTACCACTTGCTCGAGTTGTGTGACCTCGATTGTCGCGCTGGTCATGGTCTTCTCCTTCGCTGTGCGGCGTGGCTGCTGCGGACAGTTCTATCCGCGCTGCACACGTGAGAGGCGCTCACCAAGGCAGATATGCTTGATTCTGGACAAAATAGAAGGGATCAAGCGTGGAATCGGACATCACCCTGGACGATCTGGATCGCCGAATCGTCTCGGCCCTGCAGATCGACGGTTTCGCGCCGGTCGCCCAGATCGGCGAGGCGCTCGGCGTCTCCGGCCGGACGATCTCGCGCCGGTTGTCCAGGCTGACCCGGTCGGCGGGGCTGCTGGTGACGCGGGTCCCGGCGCGCACCTCCTATCCAGCGGAAGCGTCGATGGTGTTGCGCGCCAAGGTGCTTCGAGGCCGGATAGATTCCATTGCCGATGCGCTCGCCCGGCGCCCGGATGTGCCGTTCGTGGACATCACGCTCAGTGGCGACGAGATCGTCGCACTGGCGATCGCCGATCCGCATTCGCGGGATCGCCTGATCTCCGAGCAGCTTCCGGCCAATAGTGCCGTGGTATCCACCAGCGCCCTGTCGGTGCTGCACGTCTTCGCGGACGCCGCCGATTGGCGCGCCGGATATCTCACTCCCGGCGAGATCGCTGCGCTGACGCCGCCGGAGGCGACCGAGCCCGCCGCACCCGATGAAGCCGATAAACAATTGCTGACCCAGCTGACTCAGGACGCCCGCCTCGGCATCTCCGTATTGGCCACTGCGACAGAACAATCCGAATCCACTGTGCGCCGCCGTCTGCACCGGCTGCGCGCGATGGGACTGCTGCGCACCCATGTGTCCATTGACGCGGCGCTCATGGGCTACCTGGTCGATGCGCATATTTGGATGAGCGTGTCACCGGGCCGCCTGCACGACACCGGATTACGACTGGCCGGCGATCCCCGAGTGCACGGCGTCATGGCCACGACCGGTCCCACAAATCTGCTCGCCACGGTGTTCTGTCGCAATCTGCCCGGACTCTACGAATTCGTGACCGATACCCTCGGCCCGTTGGACATCGCGACGGTCGATACCAGCGTCGTCGGACGCGCAGTCCAGCGCGCTGGCTATCGAGGCGCGACGATCCGATAGCGGTGACCGAAACTAGTACCGTTGTGCCACTCTAAAATTCGGTGTCCGAGTGTTTGCCCGCAGGAAAGAAGTTGGCACGATAAGTCATCTATTGCCCATTCCGCTGCGGCGAGCCGTGCCGCTACAGTGATGTGCGGTCCAGGAGGTGTGGGGTAAGTCCCTGGGTCCGTTCGGGTGGTGGGGGTTTTGCTCGGCTCTCCCGGTGGCTTTTTGCAGCCGGGCGAAACTCCCACCGTACGAGCTTGTTACGTACATTCGAGGTGAGGGTGGCGATGACAGCGGTGACAGTGCCGAAGATTCAGCAGTTGTTGACGACACAGCAACTACTGACCGATGTTCTGCATCGATATGGCAGTGTGGATGCCTTTCTCGTTCGTCTTCGCGGCGCGCTCGACGCGCCAACTGTCGAGTTGCCGGATGCCGGCCCGTACGAGCTCGAGCCGGAAAGCGGCGGCCGTCACCGTCGTCCGGATATGGGCTGAATTCGCCCACCGGAATTCGCCGGAATCGGCGTCAGATCAGGTGTGTGCCGCTGGTATGTGTGGTCGGCGCAGTACCGGTGTCAGCGGTATGCGGGCCCACATCGAGAGTGGCCTCATACTGGGTGTCGACGCCGCGAACCAGCGAGATATGCAGTGCCCCAGCCGCTGTCGCCGCTCCCAGTGCCATGTGCAATGCGGCAATCGAGCGGAGATCTCGGTCGCCGGCCCGCAGCAGCACATCGCCGGTTCTGATTCCCGCGCGCTCCGCCCGAGAGTCGGGCTCGACCTCCCGGACCAGCAGGCCGGTGAACTCGGGGAGCCCGACCGCTCGGCGCATCTGGACGGCAATGTGGGCTGGTGCCAAAACCATTCCCAGTCTGGGGAATTCGTCGTCGGGAACCGATCCTTCGAATGACACCAGCAATCGGCGCAGGATGGTCTCGAGGACCTCGCGCTGCTCTGGATCGAGCGCGGCGAGTAGTCGATCTTCGATGCTCAGATGCGCGGGCGTGACGCGGTCGAACAGTTCGCGCCCCACCGCAGTAAGGGCGACGAGCGTATTGCGCTTATCGGCCGGATCGGGGGAACGGGTGACCAAACCCTGCTCGACGAGTCGATCGACGCGGACACTGATCGTGCCGGAAGTCAGCCCGAGCTCGCGCATCAGATACCGCTGCGAAACCCCGTCGCTGCGGTCGTCCAGGCGCAAGGTCGCCAGCGCGACGTAGTCCGACCCGGTGAGCCCGAATTCGGCGAACCCGGCCTCGACTTCTGCCTCGATAATGCGGCGTACGCGTCCGAGGCGCTGGACCACCGCTACGGGTGAGTGATCGAGCTCGGGCCGCAACAGCGTCAATCCGGCCAGCAGCCGATCCACGGAATCCTTCGGGCCCTCGGGGCCAGCTTGCGCACGGGTTGACGATGACACCCGGTCAGCTTACGCTTCGGATCAATAGCTTGGACTCAAGCTATTGATCCAAATCAAGGAGCTGGGCCATATATGGACCTACAACTGCAGGGCAAGCGAGCACTGGTCACCGGAGCATCGAGCGGCATCGGCCGGGCGATCGCGCTCGGGTTGGCTGCTGAAGGCGTCGCCGTCGTCGTTCATGGGCGCGACGGCGATCGCACGAAGGCCACCGCCGACGCCATCACGGCAGCCGGCGGCGTGGCGGCAGTCGCGCTGGGAGATTTGGCGTCCGATGCGACCGCGAAGGACGTAGCAGAAAGCGCGACAACAGCTTTCGGTGGCATAGACATTCTGGTGAACAATGCCGGCGGCCTCGGCGCGGACGGCTGGACCACTGCCGTCGCCGCCGATTGGCTCGCGCTGTACAACACCAATGTCGCTTCAGCGGTGCGGCTGATCCACGCGCTGGCACCGCAGATGCGAGAAGGTCAGTGGGGCCGAGTAATTCAGGTCGGCAGCGCGGCACACCCCGATCCGCTTCCGATGCGGGCGGCATACAGCGCCGCGAAAGCCGCACTGGCCAACCTCACCGTCAGCCTGTCGAAGGAATTGGCGGCCACCGGAATCACGGTGAACACCATCAGCCCCGGCCCGGTCCTGGTCGACGGCTGGTGGGACTTCGCCCGGACCTTCGCGCAGGGCCACGGTCTGGGCGACGATGTCACCGCCGCGACTCGAATGCTGCTCGATGGGCCATTGGCCAACCCGTCCGACCGTTTGGTCGAGCCCGCCGAGATCGCGAGCGCAGTGGCCTTCCTCGCCAGTCCGCTCAGCGCTTCTGTCAATGGAGCGAATCTACGCATCGACGGCGGATTGGTCTCCACGGTCAACTGAGCACCTGAAGCTGATATCGGGCAGGGAGATCAGCTTCGGCGTACTTCCGGCCGAATTGCCTCGTCGATGACCACGCGATTCCCGCCGTCATGTTTGGCTTGGTACATCGCCGAGTCGGCGCGCTGCAACAGCACCTGCGGCGTCGGATGCGGACCATCGCCGCCGATCGCCACGCCGATACTGACGGTCACCGGGACGGTGTGCTGGGCGGCGGCGGACTGCCGGAACAGTTCGGCCGCGGCACTCGCCTCCTCGGGGGACATCAACCCGACAACGGCGAATTCCTCACCGCCGGTCCGGGACACGATCAGATCGGGGGTCGCGGCCGCTTGGATTCGCTGCGCAGTCCGCATCAGCACGTCGTCGCCCACCGAATGCCCGAAGCGGTCGTTCACGCTTTTGAACCCGTCCAGGTCCACGATCATGACGCAGATCTGAGCCAGATCACTGGTGGCGAACATTCTGCCCAAATGGAATTCGAGTCCGCGCCGATTGATCAGTTTGGTCAGCGGATCCGACATCGATTCGGTCTGCACCAGCCAGAACATGAACTGTAGCGAGGGCAGCGCCACCACCAGTGCGGCCATGACGATCAGGACGATGGCGGTGGCAAGGAATATGTCGCCCCCGCCGGTGACCATGTGCCAGGACAACACCAGCACCGACAGCACCGACCAGAGAGCATGCGCGGCAAGCACTTTGGGACTGTGGAAGAAGGTGAGATAGGAGCCGGTCACCACCAGCAGAATGACGCCCAGCGATCCGTACACCCGATTCGAGTCCTGCAGACAGCCGACCGTAATGCTCACATCCGCGGCGGCGAACAGAATCAGCGATTCCTTCGCGCTCGGCCACGGACCGAACCACCACCGCAGTGCCCACAGCACGGCGCCGACCACGATGATGCCGAAGATCACGCGCCCCGACGTATCGGAGGGGCCACCGGGTGAGGCTGCCGTCGCCGCGGCCACGAACGCCATGACGAGCCCGCCCGCACCGACGGACCATTGCTCCCAGCGCAGCACAGAATGGGATTCGAGGACGTGCACCAGCCAGCGGCGATCGATCGGATCTCGCCACCACGATTTCAATAATCCTGCACTGCCGCCCATGGGCTCCGTTTGGTCTCGGTCATGCACCGCGCAAGACCCGCCATACCCACGAAGTCCGGGTCATTGCGATTTCACCTGTCAGACGCCACCCAGTGTAAGACTCGATAGCTCGGGCCTTGCCGTAGGCGCGGCCCACACCGGCTCAGGTGGCCGGTAGCGGCTGGGCTCCTGGCATAGCGCATACGAGCCCAGGTGCGCGGACATCGTCAGGGTAGTAGCCGGTCGTGCGGGCACCGGTGAAGAAGTCGTCGGTCCAGCCCGTGGTGAGCCGCTGCACAGCGTCCACATTGCCGGCCTGTGGCACTCCGCAGAGCAATTCGCCGAGCGCATCGGAACTGGTTCCTTCGGCGTCGGTATGTTCTCCGGCGGGGAGCCGGACACCGAGAAACGGCCGGTGCAGCAGCGTTTGCAGGGCGGTCGTGCCACTGCCGAAGTTATTGCACAGCGAGGGCGGTCCGGAAACAGCCAGGACGGGCAGATCGGTGGCGTCCAGATCGGTGAGTGCGCGGTCGGTGTTGTCGCCCAGGAAGGACTTCACCGGGTCCAGTAGTACCAGTCCGCGGAGGTTCTGCCAGGTCGTCGGGTAGGTCGAGTGCAGCCGGTGTGCGACATATTCGACAGCTTCCGCGCCCGCCGAGTGACCGATGAACGCGAGTAGTCCCGGCATCTCCGGGATCGGGCGACCGGCGTGGGTGGCCGCCGCGGCGAGGCTCTGCGCGAGAACTCCGGTGGGATCGGCTGCGGTGGCGAACAAGTCGGCAATGTGATCCAGGAACGGCGTATTGCTGCCGAGGTTCTGCAAGGTGCAGCCGTCGAGATTCAGGAACGGGAGGCTGGGCGCGAAGACGAGATAGCCTGCCGTGGAGAGAGTTTCGGCGAGTGCTGCGACATTGTCATTGCTGCGTGCGAACCCGTGTTGCACCCAGACCAGGCCGCGTGGTTGGCCCGAGGGTAGATACCAGTCGGCACTCTGGTTCAGAGTGCCTCCGGCACACGGGATATCGACCGTACCGGGCAAGCGCACGGGGTCGGCGGCGGCGGGCCCCGGTCCGAGGACGCCGACCGTGCACGCGGTGACAAGAATGGTCAGAACCGTAGCGCTGGCGGACGGGAAGTGCGCGGTGGTCCGCGTTTTACCCGCCCGGATACGGCTCCAGCGCGGCATCCGGTGGAACATCGAATCGTGCATGCCCGCAGTGCCTTTCGCTGACCACCTGCTCGGTGTGGCGATGAGAGTATCAACCGGACACCTGTCCGGAGGGATATTCATCGATCGCGTGCGGTCTGCGATTCAGGGCGCGTCGGGCGTGCCGGTCAGCCGCGGTGCATACGCGGACCCTGCCCGCCCGACCAGCTGTGGTGGTGGTGCCCGTGATGAATCATCACGATCATCAGGATCAGATACAGCGCCCCGAACAGCACGATGAGAGCGCCGCCGATCCACAGCGACAGAATGCCGAGCCAGCGGGCCCGGTTCGAGGCATGCTGCGCGCCCTCGACGTCACCCTCGCTCCAGAGCGGAAACACATTGAGCGCGTGGGTGAATGCCGAGAAGGCCAGCGGCCAGAAGACGATCAGGGATGCGACCGCCCAGCCCACATTGTTCGGCGGTCGGCGCACGGGGAACGTGGGCGGCGAGACCGGCTCGGTTTCGGTAGTCTCCGGTGCGGGTTCGGTAGCGATCTGCTCGGTGGCGGAAGTGTCTGCTTCCGGTTCCGGTTTCGGGTTCGTCATTGTGAAACCTCTTCGAATTACCAGGTAGGCGCTGTTCGCCACCTGCTATGAGGTCGATTACGTCACTGAAGTCTGGTGAACGCCAGTGAATCGCCGGTGAGACACCAGTGACGTTCCTGCACGGTTGCTGAATCCCCGCTAGAGACGGGGTCGAGCCAGGCGTGTCGGCCGGATCCGGCCCCGGAGTGTCACCGATTCGCCGAGGTCCCAGTGTTTCTGTTCGGCGGCTTCTGCCGCATCCACGGTGCTCGCGGAGGCCAGCACACGCTGCTCATCGCTCTTGGCGAGTTCGCACAGGCGCGCAGCCTCATTGACGGCATCGCCGATGACCGTGAACTCGTAGCGGCGGTGGGCCCCGACATTGCCGGCGACGACGCGTCCGGCAGCGACACCGATACCGGCATCGAATTCGGTGGTCTCGCTCGACAGGCGCTGCCGGATGGCACGGGTCGCCGCGAGGGCCGAGCCCGCCGCATCGGGTAGCAGGGCGGGCGTGCCGAAGACCGCGAGCGCGGCATCGCCCTCGAACTTGTTGAGCAGTCCGCCGTATCGCTCGACCTCGTCGACCACAATTCCGAAGAAGTCATTGAGAATAGTCACGATCTCGCGCGCCGGCCGGGTCGCGGCCATGGTGGTGGAGCCGATGATATCGATGAAAATCGCTGCGGCATCACACTCTTCGCCGCCCAGCTCCGGATTGCGCTCCAGCGCGGCCGCAGCGACATCATGGCCCACATGGCGTCCGAACAGATCCCGAATCTGTTCCCGCTCACGCAATCCCTGCACCATTCGGTTGAAACCGCTTTGCAGTTCCCCCAATTCGGTGCCGTCGTAGACCGTGACCGCCGCTTCCAGGTCGCCGTCCTCGACCCGCCGCAGCGCGTTGCGCACGCTGCGAATGGGTGCGACCGTCGCGCCGAGCGTCTGTGTCATGAGGAGCCCGCCGAAGACCAGCGTGGCGCCGCCGAGCGAGAGCACGCAGACCGCGAGCCGTTCGGTACTGATATCCACGCCGCCCAGGGCCAGGATCGCGATCACCATGAGCAATGCCACCGGGGTGCCCGAACCCAGCATCCACACCAGTGCCGAGCGCCCGAACACGCCGAGTCCGCGCGACTGCCGTGACGGCGCGGCATCGAGCACCCGCGCGGTGACGAATCGCAGTGCGAACTCGGCGGCCAAATAGCTGTTGGCGCATACGACAATCGCACTGGACCCGATGCCCAGCACGAATTTCGGCACGAATGCCGGATCTGCCAGCCCGTACAGCGGCGTGAGCACCGCCATCCCGCCGAGCCAGAGCAGCGCCTGCTGCAATACCAGCCGTCTGGGCACACTGGCGGCTGCCCGCCGCTCGTCGGCGTCCGGTACCCGGTCCGGTTCGATCGACCAGCGCAGCGTCCGGAGTCCCCAGATCGTTCCCCACACCATGCCGAGCAGCAGTGCCAGAGCCGCGTACAGCGGCGTTGCCACGAAGTTCAGCAGCACCAATCGGCGTGTGAATACCGACGGTCCCGGGAGCACCACTCCGATCAGCACCATGGCTACCGCGATGCCGACCAGATTCGCGCCGATCAGCGGCACGGTCAGCAGCACCTGCACGCGCACGCGCCGCGACACCGCCCCTTCCTCGGCGGGCCCGAGCAGCCGCGATCCCCATGGAGCCGCGCCCAGCGCCTGCTTGACCCCCTCACCCTCGACCATGCGTGCAGCCTAGGCGAGACCCCGTGCCGGTGCTGTTGTCTGCCGGGCCGATGTTGTGCCGTGTATTCGCGATGGTCCCAGGTCGGTTACTGCTGGTCAGGCGATCGAATCCCCGACGTCGTATAGCGTGCACCGATGTCCGGCGATGCCGGAGGTTGTTTGGCAGTCGATCGGGCGGGTACCCGCTCTGTCGTGTGTTCGAAGGTGCGTCTGCGGGCAGCAGGCGTTTGATCGGGAGGATGCGGTTCGCCGCATCCGTGCAGGTGAGGGATGTGTATGGGTGCGAGCCTGATGATCGTGGAGGATGACGACCGGGTTCGTGGCGCTCTCCGGCTCGCCATGGAAGACGAAGGATATGACGTCGCCGAAGCCGAGGAGGCCGAGACGGCACTAGAACATCTCCGGGACCACGGCGTTCCGGATGTGATGATCGTCGATCTGATGCTGGGCGAAATGGACGGATTCACCTGTATTCGTGAGGTGCGCCGCGATCATGACGTGCCGATCATCGTGGTCAGCGCACGCGACGACACCCATGACGTGGTCGCGGCATTGGAGGCGGGCGCGGACGACTTCGTCACCAAACCGTTCGAGATCAAGGAGATCACCGCGCGCATGCGGGCGCTGCGCCGGCGCGCGCGGCTGGCATCGGCCCGGGACGACGCTCCCGACGAGGCGCCCGATGAGGTGCTCTTGGACGCCGATCCGGACTCGCCGCTGGTGCTTTCACCGGACGGCGGCACGGTCCGGCGCGGCGAGGACGAACTTCATCTGACCGTCACCGAATTCCGCGTGCTGTGTGAACTCGCCGCGAGCCCCGGCCGGGTACTAAGTCGGACGGCGTTGCTCGAACGCATCTGGGACCGGGGCTTTTTCGGCGACGAACGCATTGTCGACGTGCATGTGCGCCGCTTGCGCACCAAGATCGAGCGCGATCCCTCCGACCCGCAGATTGTGGTGACCGTGCGCGGTCTCGGTTACCGACTCGATGCGCAGCGCTGATCCGGGCAGTACTGTCCCGGGTCCGCGCACCGAAAGCCTGCGCAGCCGTGTGATTTTCGCATTCACCCTGGGTGCTGGGATCATTGCGTTGCTGGTGGGAGTCACCGGGTACTGCGTCGGCCGCGAAGGCGCCGATCCCGTGTTGTTGCTGATCGGTGGTGCGCTGGCCGCCGGTGCTTTCGGTGCGGCGGCAGGCATCTGGGTGAGCCGCCGGCTGTCCGCGACGGTCGACGACTACGACATGATGGTCGATTCCCTGCAGCGGCGCATCGAACGCGAGCGCCGCCTGGTCGGGGATGTGAGCCATGAACTGCGCACGCCGCTGACCACGTTGATCACCAGTGTCGGTGTGTTGAACCGGCATTCCGAGGAGCTGCCGGAGCGTTCCCGGCGTGCACTGGAGTTCGTCAGCGCCGAGCTCGAACATCTGCGTCACATTCTCGACGACATGCTCGAGCTGGCGCGGGTGGAAGCCGGCGTACATCGCGGGGATACTGAACCGCTCTCGGTCGCGGAGTTGCTCAGACACATGCTCGCCGAGCGTTCGTACAGCCCGGACCTGCTGACGGTGGCGGGTGAGGTGACGATCTCGGGCCGCAAGGTCGAGTTGGAGCGGGCGATCGGCAATCTGCTCGAGAATGCGAAGCGGCACGGCGGCGGTGTGATCGCGGTGACTGCCGCACGGGTCGGGACGGAGGTGGTGATCACCGTGGACGATGCGGGCCCCGGAGTGCCTGCGGCGGAACGTGAACGCATCTTCGAGCGCTTCGCCACAGTCCGCAACGCGCGCAGGTCGGCCAGTGGTACCGGTATCGGGCTGGCTCTGGTCGCGGAAACCGTTGCGGCCCATCGTGGCCGGGTGGAGTGCGGCGAACGGCCCGGCGGCGGCGCCCGATTCACCGTTCGGTTGCCGAGCGTCGCCGGATGACACGCGATCGTCACACGATCGCAATGAACCCAACAGGAGACCTCAAAGTTCGTCCGCGAGGCTCGAAAGGGTCATGCAGACGCAATTGAAGACATTCGAAGCAATAGTCCAGCAAATCACTCGAGAGCCGCCCTCCGCGTTGTCTCCGGTGCGCGGCAGCAACGAATTCCTCGTCCGGGCTCCGGTGTTGGAGGACGGAGCCCGGATATGGCGCATTGCCGCGGATTCGGGAGTCCTCGATACGAATTCGAGCTATGCGTACCTGCTGTGGTGCCGCGATTTCGCGGCCACCTCGGCGGTCGTCGAAATCGACGGCAAGGTGGGCGGATTCGTCATCGGATACCTGCGCCCGCAGCAGCCACGGACGTTCTTCGTCTGGCAGGTCGCGGTGGATGAAACCCATCGTGGGCGCGGTCTGGGCGTGTCCATGCTCGACTACCTGATGGACGGCCTTGCCGAGCAGGGAGTCTCCGCACTGGAGACCACCGTCTCGCCGGACAATGCGGCCTCGACCGCCATGTTCGCCGCACTCGCCCGCCGGCGTGGCGCCCTGCTCACGGCGCGGCCGCTCTTCGAACCCGGCCATTTTCCGGACGGACATGAACCCGAACACCTGTTCCGTATAGCCACGGCAATAGACCAGGAGGTGGGCCGATGACTGCCCCCGATTTGACCATTTTCGACGAACTCGAATCCAATGTGCGCGGTTACTGCCGCTCGTGGCCCGCGGTGTTCGATACCGCGTCCGGCGCCTGGCTGCGCGATGAGGACGGCCGGGACTACCTGGACTTCTTCGCCGGCGCGGGTGCGCTCAACTACGGCCACAACAATCCGGTGCTCAAAGAGGCGCTACTGGATTACCTGGGTGGTGACGGCATTACGCACGGCCTGGATATGGCGACGGTGGCCAAGCGTCGCCTGCTCGAAACATTGCAGCGCACGATATTGCAGCCGCGCGGCTTG
The DNA here is from genome assembly GCF_025465275.1 of Nocardia sp. GTDB lineage: Bacteria > Actinomycetota > Actinomycetes > Mycobacteriales > Mycobacteriaceae > Nocardia. The sequence goes on from NZ_JAODNK010000092.1 coordinate 27,550, forward strand.
GACTACAAGGTGCAGTTCCCCGGACCCACCGGCGCGAATGCGGTCGAGGCGGCGCTGAAGCTGGCGCGCAAGGTGACCGGCCGGACCACAATCCTCAACTTCACCAATGCTTTTCACGGTATGACGCTGGGTGCGCTGGCGGTAACCGGCAATGCGGCCAAGCGCGCCGGTGCGGGTGTGCCGCTGCCGCATGCCACTCCGATGCCGTTCGACGGCTATCTGCCGGATTCGCAGGACGATCCGTTCGTGTGGATGGAGACCATCCTGGACGATGCTTCCTCCGGGGTGGACAAGCCCGCCGCGGTGATCGTCGAAACCGTCCAGGGCGAGGGCGGCGTCAATATCGCTCGCCCCGAATGGCTGTGCTCCCTGTCGCAATTGTGTTCGGCGCGTGAGATTCTGCTGATCGTCGACGATGTGCAGATGGGCTGCGGGCGTACCGGGCCGTTCTTCTCCTTCGAGGAGGCGGGCATCATCCCCGATATTGTCACGCTGTCGAAATCTATTGGCGGCTACGGGCTTCCGATGGCGCTGGTACTCATGCGTCCCGAGCTCGATCAGTGGGCGCCGGGGGAGCACAACGGCACTTTCCGTGGCAATAATCCGGCGTTCGTGACCGCGACGGTGGCGCTCGAGCACTACTGGTCCGATACCTTGCTGTCTACCGCGACTCTGGCCAAGGGCGAACTGGTGCACCGCACGCTGGACGAGATGTGCGGGTCCTTCGAGGGACTGTCCACGCGGGGCCGCGGACTGGTGCACGGTGTGGTCTTCGACGAACCGTCCCAGGCGGGCAAGGTGTCCCAGGTGGCATTCGAGCACGGGCTGCTGGTGGAGACCTCCGGCGCCCAGGACGAGGTGATGAAATTGCTTCCGCCGCTGACGATTACGGAACCGGAGCTGGATCACGGCCTCGCCATAATCGCCGACGCGGTAGCTGTTGTCTGCGACGGGAAGGGGCGCTGACATGATCGTGCGTACCACTGCGGAGATCACCGGAACCGAACGTGATGTGGCAGAAGCGGGTTGGCGCAGTAAGCGCATCGTGCTCGGCGGCGACGGTGTGGGTTTCTCGTTCCACGAGACCACCATCGAGCCCGCGACTGTGCACGAATTCCACTACCTCAACCATGTGGAAGCGGTGTGGCTCGTCGAGGGGGAGGGCAGTCTCACCGATCTCGACAACGGCGTCAATTACGAGCTGGGCCCGGGGTCGATGTACCTGCTCGACGGTCATGAGAAGCACCGGCTGCACGCGCACACCCGGATGCGCATGCTATGCGTGTTCAATCCGCCGGTCACCGGCCAGGAAGTGCACGACGAGAACGGGATCTACCCGCTCGTCGCCGTATCGACCGACTAGCGAATGACGGGAGCTCCCAGGGCATGACGACTACGTACGACACCCTCTTCGACAGATATCCGACCCGGACGGACGGACCCGCGCCTCACCTGGAGCGCACCGATCCCACCGTATGGGGCGAGGTCGGTTCTGTGGCGCTGGCGAGTTTCGACGCCGAGGGATACGCGATCTTCGACGGCCTGCTCGATCGTCAGGAGGTCGCCGGCGTCGCGGCCGAGATCGAGCGCCTGACAGGCGATCCCGAACTGATGCTCGACGAGCGGGTCGTCATCGAGCGTGAGTCGAACCGCGTCCGGTCGATTTTCGAGGTGCACAAGCTCAGTGTGCTGATCGCGAATCTATTGCGGGAGAGCAGAATCGCCGGTCTGGCTCGCCAGGTCCTCGGTTCCGAGGTCTACATCCACCAGAGCCGGATCAATTACATGCCCGGCCTGCGGGGCGCCGGCTTCGACTGGCATTCCGACTTCGAAACCTGGCATGCCGAGGACGGAATGCCCGCGCCGCGCGCGGTCAGCCTCTCCATCGCCCTGACCGACAATTTCCCCTTCAACGGCAGCCTGATGGTGATGCCCGGCTCGCACCGGACCTTCGTGCCGTGCGAAGGGGCGACCCCGGACCAGCATTACCGAGATTCCCTGCGGCAGCAGCAGATCGGCGTCCCCTCCGAAGCCGACATCACCGAACTGGCGAACAAACACGGCATCGCCCAGTTCACCGGCCGCGCTGGATCCGCCCTGCTGTTCGACTCGAACATCATGCACGGCTCGTCCAACAACATCACCCCCTTCCCCCGATCGAACCTCTTCATCGTCTTCAACAGCGTGGAGAACACCCTGGCCGATCCCTACGCGGCCACCACCCCCCGCCCCACCTATATAGCGAACCGCGACTTCACCCCGATCATGTAGCTCGCACCGCCACCCCAGCCGAGAGGGACCGCCTGAAAAGGCGGTCCCTCTCGGCATTTCCATCCCGAGCACCACCTCAACTCCCACCATCCGCACCCAGCAACAGCGATGCCCGAGCGCCTGCGGTGCATTCGTCAACTCGGCAATCACGATGCAGTGTCACAACTTCCGCCAGCTGAGCCCGCGACCGGCCCTCCAGTAACACCCCGTGATCGGCCAATTCCAATGTGCGCGGCGCAATGTACTCCACCCCCTCACCTCCGGTGCTTCCCGGAAGCCCGATGCCGCCCAGCCGAGACCGGCATCAACACCCGCCGCTCCCCGCCGAGCCGCCCACACAGAACAAGAATTGCCCGACCAAATTCCGCCTGAAGCAACATAGGTAAACCTCCTGCTGCGATGTGTTCTGAAGCCCGCCGATGGCCGGTACTTCGCCCGCCACCCGAAGCAGTTGCGAAGGGGCACAACGCAAGAGCGATCCAGCTTCGAGTGGTCCAAGGCTTCCCGGCCACCGGGGGTGCAATCAGTACACGCCCGACGGTCCCGGTTTGGAATCTCCAAACACGCATTTCCGCGCCCGTGATGCGGTCATTCCTTTACGGTCATTTCCACGACAGGGCTTTCCAGAATCTAGAGCGTCCGATAGTGAGGCTAACGAGATGGGAACTGGATCGACGCTGGCCCGCAGAGCATTGGGGCGGGAGCTCAAGCGACTGCGAGAAGCAAAGCAAATGAATCAGTCTGCCGCGGGGCGTGTCATCGGTGTCTCGCCGCAAACCATTGGGCGCATGGAGGACGGACTACCGACCAAGGTCTCCGATCTGTACATCAACGCGCTGTCCGACGCCTACACGGCTACGAGTGGTCAGCGAAAGATGTTGTTGGAGCTGGCACTTGAGGTGCGAACCACGCAAAAGTCGGGCGGCGGTTGGTGGCGCGCGTATGCCGACTCCGGGATACGACTCGGAATCGATCACTACATGGGGCTCGAGGAGTCGGCACGCAGGCTGGCAACCTGGAAAGTGACCATCGTGCCGGGACTGCTCCAGACGGCTGAATATCGCCGCGCGATCGCGTGGACCGACTCGCCTGGTTTGCCGCCCGAACAGGTCGAGAAGCGTATCGAGGTCGCGATGCGGCGGCAGGAACGGCTCGCCGATGCCGCTTTCGCGGTGGACGTGATCCTCTGGGAGTCGGTGCTTCGCGACCAGATCGGTGGTCCGGGCGTGATGGCTGAGCAACTCCTGCGTATTGCCGCTATCGGACAGCTCCCCAACATATCGGTTCGCATCGTCCCTTTCGACGCCTCAGGTCACCTCGGATCGGTGGTGGGATCGTTTGTGCTGCTGGAGTTTCCACAACTCGCGGCCACCGGTTTGATCGAGCCGCCGGTCGTGTTCGTGGAAGAATATGCCGGAGACCTCTACCTTGAGCGAGAGGCTGAAGTGCAGCGGTACCGCGACGCATTCACCGAGATCAGCCGTGTGGCAGTAGATCCCGACACGAGCAGGGGCCTCGTGCTCGAGATAGCGAAGGAGTATCGCCAGTGAACACCGACCTATCGAGACCCGAGTGGTTCAAGTCGAGCCGCAGCACCTCATCGGGGGAGTGTGTGGAGGCCGCACACTTCACCGGGGGAGCAGTCGGCATCCGCGACTCCAAGAATCCGCTCGGCCCGGCGCTCACCTTCGGTCCGCAGCAGTGGGACAGCTTCGTGATCGCGGTCCAGACAGGCACTTTCGACATTTAGCGCTTGGCACGGCAACGCTCCGGCCTGAGCGGTCAAAAGCCCCACCATGACGGCATTATTCACGGCCTGAAGCCGATTCCTGACCGCTCAGGCCGGTCTCGAAGCGGGATCCACAACGTGGGCTCGCTCGAATGCGAGCCCATGATCTGAAGCATCGCGGAGTGCTCTGGTGGTGGGATTTTCGGTGTGTCCCCACCGCCAGGGCCTCTCGGCGTCCTTTCGTGTGCGCGGGGGGTGAGGGTTGGGTGCTGGTTCGGACGGGGATGCTGGTCCGGTGTTCTCACGCGGGTTCGAGATGTGCGGGGAGATGGGCAATTGCGGATTCGACCCGATGCGGCGGCCTATGGAATGTGCGTTCGTCGAAATTGGTTGGCGCATCGGTGGTGCGACCCCTTACAGTCGATCGAGTACAGCGAACGTGGTGTGAGCGGGCCGGATTCGGTCGGTTACCACTTCTAATGGGGATGTCGCGAGTTCGAATCTCGCCGGAAGCTTGCTTCCGTAGCTCAGTTTGGTAGAGCGCCACACGTCGGTCGGAACAACACGACCGCTCACCTTACGTTTGCTGTGGCGAGAAGGACGGGCCGGAGTTGATCGGTTATCGGTTACCAAGGTTCAACTCCTTGCTGACATTCGGAGTGATCCGCATGTCAGTCCCGGTCGGCGCACCATGACCGTCCGCTCTCGAAGGCAGTACAGGACAACGTAAGACGGGCCGGAGCTGATCAGTTATCCGGAGCGGGGCATTCGCGGGTTCGAATCCTGCCGGACGACATTGTCGTCTGTGGCCGAGTGGTAGAGGCGTCCGCCAAAAACTCTGGTCGGCATTCACACGCCCGTCTTTCCCCATGCCCTTCACCGGGCCGAACAAATGAGGTGACCATGGACGCTTACGCAGGCGTGAACCTGCGGGCAACCCCGCAGTCGCAGCCGGCCGATCCGCGCCAGGTTGCCGATAACGCCGGTGGTTTCATCTTCGAGGTGACGCCGGAAGTGCGGCTGCGCCGCTTCCTCACCCTCGGCATCGAGGGCGGTACGTATTACGTGAACGCGCGTGATCTGACGAAGGAGAACGCCACCGTCGTACTGGATTTCGCCCGTAATCGCACTGCGGACCTGGTCGCCGAAATCCTCGCGATCTCCACTGCGGGCCGGGCGCCGAAGCAGAACCCGGCGCTCTTCGCCCTGGCGGCCGCCGCGTCTCTCGGCGATGTAGACGGCCGGCGCATCGCGCTCGACGCGCTGCCGCTGGTCGCGCGCACCGGTACCCACCTGTTCCTGTTCGCCCGCTATGTCGAGCAGTTCCGTGGATGGGGACGCGGGCTGCGTCGCGCTGTCGCCCACTGGTATGTGGAGAAGTCCGTCGACGACCTCGCGTATCAGGTAGTCAAGTACCAGCAGCGTGAAAGCTGGACGCATCGCGATCTGCTGCGTTTGTCGCACCCGGCTACCGACGAGGACGAGCGCCGCCGTCTGTTCGACTGGATCTGCCACCGCGAGGCTTCGCTCGAGGGACTGCGCCTGATCGAAGGTTTCAAGCGCGCCCAGGACGCGCCGGTCGCCCGCATCCCGGACCTTGTGCGCGAGTACCGGCTGTCGTGGGAGATGCTGCCCGATGCCGCGATCAACGAGCCGGCCGTATGGGAGGCGCTGCTGGACAACGGGATGCCGCAGACGGCGCTGATGCGCCAGCTGCCGCGTCTCACGCGTCTCGGTCTGCTGTCCCCGCTGGGGTCGCGAACCAAGACCGTCGCCGAGCAGCTGGCCGACCGCGATCGTCTGCGGAAGGCTCGCGTACACCCGGTGAATGTCCTTGTCGCGCTGCGTACTTACGCGTCCGGCCGATCGGCGCGTGGGGAAAGCTCCTGGGAGCCTTCCCGTCCGATTGTGGACGCCCTCGATGCCGCGTTCTATCAGGCGTTCGAGGTGGTGCAGCCGACCGGTAAGCATCACCTGCTCGCGCTGGACGTGTCCGGATCGATGGCGACGACTGTCTCGGGGCTGCCGTTGACCGCTCGCGAGGCGACCGCTGCGCTGGCACTGGTAACCGCATCGACCGAATCCTCTTACGACATTGTCGGATTCACGTCGAACGGCGACTACCGCAACGCCGCACTGACGCACCTGCCGATCAGTCCGCGCCAGCGCCTCGACGACGCCATCCGAGCGGTGAGCAACCTGCCGTTCGGTGGTACCGACTGCGCGCTCCCCATGCAGTACGCACTGGAGAACAAGCTGCACGTGGACGTGTTCGAGGTACTAACCGACAACGAGACCTGGGCGGGCAAGGTGCATCCGCATCAGGCACTGCTGCAGTATCGGCGTGAGATCAACCCGGAGGCCAAGCTGGTCGTGGTCGGCATGACCGCGACGAACTTCTCCATCGCCGATCCGTCCGATGCGGGCATGCTCGACATTGCCGGGTTCGACTCGGCGGTGCCGACGCTGTTGGCAGATTTCGCTCGCGGTGTCTGACGGCCGGGCCTTGTTGTAAGGCATCACCGGCGGGCGCTGGTGGCGGCACCTTCTCGGTGTTCCAACCACCAGCGCCCGGTCGGCGTCGTTTCGCATGGGCGGGAAGCAGATCCGGGCAGAGCTGCGGTCAGATTGTCTGCGCGCGGCGGAAGGCTTGCTGAAATATGTAGGTCGGTCTATTGTTTGTCTGGTGAGCAATAAGGGAGCCGAGACCAGGGTCAAGCTGTTGGATGCGACTCGCACGCTGGTCGAGGCTCGTGGGTACTTCGGGACCGGGCTCAATCAGATCATCGAGACCAGTGGGGCGCCGCGGGGATCGCTCTACTTTCATTTCCCTGGTGGTAAGGACCAGTTGGTCGGTGAGGCCATCGGGCGTAGCGGGACCGATATCGCGGAGCTCATCGCCGTCGTGGAGGCGCCCGATGCCCGAGAGTTCGTGCGGCAGTTGCTCACCCTGCTCGGCGACCGGCTGGAGCTCTCCGAATGGACCAGCGGATGTCCGGTCGCGGCTGTCGCGCTGGACGTAGCCTCGTCCAATGACACTGTGCAGCAGGCCTGTTCGGCTGTCTACCGGCAGTGGGAAGACGTGCTGCGGGACCGGTTGACCGCGTACGGGCATCCAGAGCCGGAACGGATGACCACCGCGGTCCTCGCGATGATCGAAGGCGGGCTGATTCTGGCCCGCACCCACCGTGACCGCACACCGCTGCGGCAACTGGCCGAAATTGTCGACATCCTCGTGTGAGCCGTACTCGCGGTTCCGCCGACCTGGCGATATACCTTCAAAATATATAGATCGATCTACTGAAAGCTGACAATCATGGTAGACACGGACTCGATCGTCTTCGGCGCCGCCGGATTCATCGGACGCTCGCTGGTCGCCGAGCTGCTGCGGGACGGCCATACCGTCACTGCCGCTGTCCGGGCCGGCAGTCAGGATCGCTTGCGCACCTGGCTTACTGGCGAAGGCGTCGACCAGAGCGGACTCACGATCGTCGACACCGATATCGCGCAACCCGATCTGGCCCTGCGTGGCACGATCGCGGGCGTCCGCGACGTGTACAACGCCGCGGCGCTGATGAAATTCGGGCTGCAAGCCGACGAGGCCCGCCGGGTCAATGTCACGGGCGCGGTGAATGTACTCACCTGGGCGAGTAGGCAACCGGAGCTGCGGCGGGTCGTGCACATCACCGCGTACCGCGCCACCGTGGAGGGTGGACTCGAACGCGACTATCGCAACGGTGCGTACGGCGCCTCGAAACTCGAGGCCGATGCCGCGCTACGCGAACGTGCTGCCGCACAGCGTATTCCACTGACCATTGCCAACCCCTCCACGGTGCTGGGTCCCGGTCAGTACTTCGGCCTCGGTGACGTCGTCGACAATCTGTGGAACGGCAAGCTTCCCGCGCTTCCCGGCCGGAGCGACACATTCATCCCCGTTGTCGATATCACCTATCTGGCCCGCTTCATCGTCGGACTGCCCACACTGCCTGACACAGTCAGCAAGGAATACACCCTCCTCGACCCCGCCACACCGAATCTGCCCGACCTGATTCGACTGATCGCCGACCATCTCCACGTTCCCGCACCACGTTTCACGATCCCGGTATCGCTACTGCGTGCCCTGCCCCGCGCACTCACCAACGCGGAACCAGAATCGCTGATGTTCATTGCCAGCGACCGATACGACACCACGGCCGCAGATGACGTCGCCCGCAGGCTCGGAATTGCGCATCCGCCCGTCGGCGAACTACTGCGAAGCTGGGCTGACGGAATTGTCGCGACTCGCTTCGGTGCCGCTCCAGCGTCCGCTGCGGCCGGTTTCAGTAACGGCACCTGGGTTTCGGGTGACACCATCACGCCGAAGTACGTTCTGCTGCACGGTCTTCCCATCGACAGCGAGGCATGGAACGAGGTCGTGAGCCGATTGGACGCGCCGGTGCTGACAGCCGACCTGCCTGGAGTCGGACGCTCGGCGGCGAGTCCCGATTCGATGGTCGAGTGGCTCGATGACCTCATGTCCACGGTGCAGACCCGTCCGGTGTTGGTCGCCCACTCGCTCGGCACCGAACCCGCGGTGCAATTCGCTCTTCGCCACCCCGATCGCATCTCGCGACTGGTCCTCATCTCGCCGGCATTCCTACAGTCGCGAGCACCGTGGCTGACCCGCTCCCGCATTATCGCCGAGGTGATGAAGCGCCTTCCGGTGGCGAAACTGGCTGAGCAGCTGGGTGTTCCGAACAGCGCGGCCGTCGCGAGCGCCGCCGCCAACCTCCGTCGGCCCGGCGTCGCACAGCGGACTGTCGCGGCACTCGCCGCCGCCAGCGCCCCGAAGAATCGGGCGGCGATCAGCGCCGAATTAGCCCAACTGCGAGTGCCTTTCGACATTGTCGCCGGTTCGAACGATCCGGTGACCGCACCCATCACCCACCCGGTGACGATCATCGAAGGGACCGGTCACTATCCCCAACTGACTCACCCAGATGTCATCGCGGACCTGCTGATCGGTCGCGGAAGTCGCGCCGCCACGGCGGAGGGTGCAGTGTCGGTAGCCGGCTGAACTTCGAATCCAGTCGAGTGAGTCCCGTCCGGAATTCCGGACGGGACTCATTTCCGATAGTCGAACAGAGACGTGCTGCAGGCCTTTGCGATGCCCGTTGGCAGGATGCAGGCATGCGAGTGACGCTTTTCGAGAGTTCTGGACCGGTGCAGCGGGATCGGCCCGATACCAATACGGTGGCCCGGCTCGACGAGGTCGAGTCGTTCGAGGAGTTGCTCGCTGTTCTGGACGAACTGCGCAGCGTGCACAGTCCGGCGCGGATCCTGTGCACGCTCGATGATGTCGATCAATGTCTGTATACGAGTATGCATGCCTCGGAGGACGACCGGCTCTGGTTCGAGGAGGGTGAGGCAGAGGACGAAGATGCCGTCGCGAGGCAGCGCGTCGACAACGCGCGGATCGCCCATTTGTCCGAAAGACTCCAGGACGGTGCGCTTCGAGTCGAATGGGAAGCGCTCCCCGGCACGCGAATCGGAGGAAAAGAGGACGTCTCGGGTCTCGTTACCCTGAACCGAGTACCGGATCGCGCTCTCGACGATGTGGTGTTGATTCAGCGTGTGCCGGTAGCAACCGATGATCTCGCGATCACCGGGATTCCCAACGGCTACTTCGCCGATGATTGGGACATCTTCCAAAACCACGCTGTCGTCAGGCGATTGGCGACGCACGGCTACCGCCACTTCGGCATGGGCGCAGCATTTCTAGCGTTCGACCGCCGAACCATCCCCTCTGAGACCGAAGCGCAGGCTGTCATCACCGACCTCGTTCACCTTTACGGAGCGCCCGAATCTCCCGAATGGCCGGAACTGGCGGCACTCCTCACCGGACAGCGCCTGCTCATCCTCGGCTATACAGAGGACTTTGCCGACACGCTCGATGCGTAGTGTGAAAAATCGTCGACCAGGAACTGGTGGAGGGACTTCTCGGTGCATCTGGAACTCATCACCATTGTGGTCGCGGAGTACGACCCGGCCATCGAATTCTTTGTGCAGGTCTTGGGTTTCGACCTGGTCGAAGACTCTCCGTCGCTGACCAACGACGGCCGCCCGAAGCGTTGGGTGGTCGTCAGGCCGCCTGGCACGGCGACCGGAATCCTGCTGGCGCGTGCCGATGGAGACGCGCAGCGCGCTGTGATCGGCGAGCAGGTGGCCGGGCGCGTGGGGTTCTTCCTACGGGTCGACGACTTCGGCGAGGCCTACCGCCGAATGATCGGGGCCGGTGTGCGATTCATGACCGAACCGCGCAGTGAGCCGTACGGGCAGGTTGCTGTCTTTCTCGACATCGCGGGCAACCGGTGGGACCTCCTCGGACCGGTGTCAGTCGCGTAGAGCACGTAGTAGCGATGAGTTTCGGTTGGCTGCGACGTCTGTGTTGTGAACGGGTTTCTGACGGCACCGAGGAGAGCTGTGGTTGATCACATCGCTGATGGTCCGGTAGTGGGTCCTGACCTGCTCGAAGTTGTCGAAGTGCCGACGGCGGTCGTTCGTGGCACGGTTCCGGTGTCCGGGCTGCGAGACTTCTTCGACACCTCGTTCCGCGTATTGCCGGAGGTGGTCGCCGCACAGGGTGCGGCGATCGGCGGACCGGCGTTCGGCCTGTATCGGGGCGTCTCAGGCGAATCGATCGACCTCGAGGTCGGGTTCGCCGTTGATAGGGCTGTGCAGCCGGAGCGTGGCGTCAGCGCCGGGTGTCTGCCGGCGGGCCGGGTTGCCCGGGTTGTCCATGTCGGCAACTTCGACGGATTGAGCGACGCATGGGATCGCTTGCAGGTCTGGATCGGCGAGCAGGGTGGGGTGGCCGGTCCGGTTCGCTGGGAGGTCTACCACACCCAACCGACCCCGGACATGGACCCTTCGGGTCTGCGTACAGAGCTCAACTGGCTCTTGAGCGACTGACGAGAGGGCACCGGACATGCGGGTTCTGGCTCGCTTGTGCATGAGCGCCGATGGGTACATCACCACTCCGAACGGGTGGCCGCCGCAGGTTGTCGATCCGGCGCACGGGCCGGAAGTCATGGGATCGCGGAATTTCTGCAGACGTGTGAGGCGGCGCTGATGGGGCGCACCACATTCGAGCCCGCCGACGGGACTTCCGTTGCGCGCCAGGCGGGTTGGGCACCAGCATCGCAGCGGTCGGAAGGCGAGCTCAACACCTAGCTCACGCCGACCGTCACCCGCAGGCTTTTCCGCCCAGCGTCGAGATGTCGATGGCGTCGGCCATGGCGCGGTAGCCGGTCAGGTTGGGGTGGAGTTTGTCGGGACCGGCGAAGCGGGGGTCGAGGGCATTGGGATCGGCCGGATCCTGGACGGCGGCGGCGAAGTCGATGACTGTGTCGGAGAGGTGCTGGGTGCGGATCCAGTCGTTGATGCGCAGTCGAATCGGGTTCTGGCGCGGAGCGATCGTGCTGCCGAGGAGGGATCCGCCGGCCGGCATCAGGGTGCCCAGGTGGACGCGCAGACCAGCGGCTTTCAGTCGGGTGATGATGTTGATGTAGGTGGCGATCAGCCGGTCGTAGTCGGCGCCGGCGGGGGAGTCGAGATCGTTGATGCCCTCCAGGAGGATGACATCGGAGACGGCCGATTGGCTCAGGACATCCGCCGCCGCGCGGGAAACGGCGCTCGGGCCGAACACCGGGAGCATGCCGTCGTCGGCCAGCGCATTGCCGGAGATGCCCGCATTGAGCACGGTCAGAGGTATTCCCGCCGTGTCCAGGCGATGCTGGAGGAAGTCCGGATAGCGGGCGTTGGTATCAGGGAGCGTCGGATTCTGCGGTATGCCAATGTAATTGGCGGAGACGTATCCGTCGGTAATCGAATCACCCAGTGCGACAACGGCGGAAGCATCGCCCGAAGCCGATACATCTAAGGTCGAGACGAGTGGAACCGCGGTGGTGGTGAGGCTGAACACCGCCCCGGCGGAATCGCCGGTGGTGTCACCAGCTCCGGGCGCGGTGTAGTAGCTGGTGGCATTGCCGTTGAAATGTTCGGTCAGAAACGGCGCAGCCCCGGGCAGATACACGCTCACCGCGATGGGTTCCCAAGCCGTCGCGCCGAATTCGATGGGATCGCTCAGGATCTCCGCACCCGGCGCCAGCGTGACGCCCGCCTGCCCGGCAAAGGTGATGGGCCGCATCGAGGCCGCATCCACCTCGGCTCCCGCTGCGCGGTCGGCAATCGTGGCATGACCGACGGTCAGCGGCAATGACCGGAATCGATTGGTCAACCGAATCCGCACCTGGCCGCCACCGCGATGCGGCGTGACCACGATCCGATAGGACTGCTCGCCTACCGAAAATATGGGCTGCAGTGCAGGATCGAACGCCCCGAGCGCATCGGAGGGACTGGCTGCCCAGGATCCCACCCAGTGCGTTGCCGAACAATCGGCGACACCCGGGCCGTCCGCCTCGGCCGGTCCGACGCCCACGGCTGCGAAGACCGCCAGTGTGGTCAGCAGAACCGCCCGCCCCCGAATGGCATTCGGATCGTTGGTCAACACATGTCCTCCCCTGGTACGAACAGCCGCCCGATATCAGCTGGACGGGTGCCCACATTAGCTGCGCGCGACTCCACACGGGACCGATCCGCAAAGAAGCGGACCGGAGGCCCGCCGGCCGCCACCTGAATCCGATTTCAAGTTCATTTCGCGGTATCGCCGCGATCCGGTGCGCGGCGAATTTCAATGGACTCACACCGATGCCTGCGGCGTGGGCGTAGTGATGGAGGAGCGGAATGGAACCGATCGTCGAAGTGAGCGGCGGCAAGATCCAGGGACGAACGACGAACGGTGTGAGCGCGTTTCTCGGTGTCCCGTACGCGGCGGCGCCGATCGGGCTCGCACGATATCTCGCGCCGCAGCCGGTGGTGCCCTGGGACGGGATTCGCGCGGCGGATACGCTGGGCGCCACCTGCATTCAGCCCTCGTACCCGCCCGGTATCGAGGAGATCCTGGGGACCTACGCCGTGCCCGGCGCGGAATACCTCAATGTGAATGTGTGGACCCCGGACCCCGGCGGTGCGGGCCTGCCGGTCATGGTCTGGATTCACGGCGGCGCGTTCGAACACGGGTCCAATGCCGTACCGGCCTACGACGGTGCCGCCTTCGCCCGCGACGGCGTGGTGCTGGTGTCGGTGAACTACCGGCTCGGCGTCTCGGGCTTCGCGGTTCTCGACGGCGCCCCCGCCAACCGCGGGCTGCTCGACCAGCTCTTCGCCTTGACCTGGGTGCAGGACAATATCGCGTCCTTCGGCGGCGATCCGGCCAATGTCACGGTCTTCGGCGAATCGGCGGGCGCGATGAGCGTCGCGGCGCTGCTCAGCGCCCCGGCCTCGCGTGGCCTGTTCGGCAGGGCGATCATGCAGAGCGGCAACGGCAGCGTCGCGGTCACCGCGGACGATGCCCGGCTGACGAGCGCGGAGCTTGCGAAGAAGCTCGACATCGCGCCGACCGCCGCAGAATTCGCGCAGGTGTCGCCCGCCGACCTACTCGTCGCACAGCAGGCCGTTCATGCCGAATTTGCGCTGAACCCGGACCCGGCACGCTGGGGAGCCTCGGTGGTCGCGGCCGGCGGCGGGGTCATGAACCTGATGCCCACGCTCGACGGTGAGCTGCTGTCGGCACTGCCGATCGACGCCGTCACCGCCGGATCCGCGCGCGGCATCCCGCTGATCATCGGCGTCACCGCCGAGGAATTCCGCCTGTTCACCGTTCCCACGGGCCTGTCCGACGCGGCCACCACCGAGATGCTTCCGTTCTTGCTGGCGCGCTTCGGTATCGAGGCATCCATAGCCGAGCTTTTCGCCGCCGCCCGCCCGGACGACACTCCCGGCGATGTTTTGGCGGCCGTCATCACCGACGGCATGTTCCGCCGCCCGACCGCCGAGTTAGCCGCCGCACACGCCGCGACCGGAACCCCGGCCTACGTCTACGAATTCGGCTGGCAGCGCACCGACGGTGATCTCGGCGCCTGCCACGGCCTCGAAGTCCCGTTCGTCTTCGACACGCTCGCCAATGCGGTTCCGCTCGCCGGCCCCCATGCACCGCAGCGCCTCGCCGACGAAATCCATGCGGCCTGGGTCGCTTTCGCCACCACCGGCGACCCGGGCTGGGCGCGGTACAGCGCCGACCAGCGCGCTGTCATGCGCTTCGGCGACCCCCGATCAGAGCTCGTCACCGGCCCCGCCGGCGGCGCGTGGAGCACCGAGCCCCGCGCAGCGACCGATACCGCTGTGCCCGGTACGGACCGATAGACCCCCGGAAAGTCGAGGAAGACATGACCGAATGGATGACCGACGAGCGGTCACAGGCGCTGCGAGCGATCTGCGACACCATCGTCCCGCCACTGCGGCGACCCGATGACCAGGACGGCTTCTGGGCGCGTACCGCCTCCGAGCTCGGCGCGGACCAGGGGATTGTCGCCTATCTGGCAGGCATGCCCGAAGATCAGCGCACCGGACTGCTGGGGCTCATCGATGCCCTAGCCGCACAGGGCATTGTCGCGGCCTCGCCGCTGTCCCGCGAGGAATTGCTCAGGCGCACAGCGTTGCTCGGGCCGCTGACCGGGGCCGGAGTCGGGGTACTGATCTCGCTCACGCTGTTCCTCACCTACGGAATGCCGGATCCGGCCACCGGCCAGAATCCGATGTGGCGCAGATTCGGCTTCCCGGGCCCGATCGGCGCACCGCAGCAGGACACCAAGAACCTGCATATCACAGTGCCGCAGCCTGATTCGACCATCGAGGCCGATATCGTGATCGTCGGCTCCGGTGCGGGCGGTGGCGTGATCGCCGGACAGCTGGCCCAGGCCGGACTGCGCGTCGTGGTCCTGGAAGCAGGCGGCTACTTCGACGAATCCGACTTCAACCAGCTCGAACTGTGGGGCTTCCAGAACCTCTACTGGCGCGGTGGCCCGACGCCGACCGCCGATTTCAATATCTCACTCCAGGCCGGTGCGACTCTGGGCGGCGGCACCACCGTCAACTGGACCAACTGCCTGCGCACCCGGCCCTGGGTGCGTGAGCAGTGGGCGCGCGAACACGGGCTGAAGGATGTCGACGGCCCGGAGTTCGACCGGCATCTGGACGCAGTGGCGCAACGCATCTCGGTCAATGAGCAGTGTTCCGATTTCAACGGCCCGACCAAGCGCTTCCAGGAAGCGGCCGAGCACCTCGGCTGGTCGTTCGCCACCATTGCCCGCAATACCGATCCGGCGACCTACGATCCGGCCAGCGCGGGCTACCTGGGCTTCGGCGACCAGTCCGGATCCAAACAGGGCACCATGAAGACCTACCTGCGTGATGCCGCCGACGCGGGCGCGCAGATCATCGTGCGCAGCCGCGCCGATCGGGTCCTGGTCGAAAATGGCCGGGCCGCAGGTGTTTCAGCGACCTACGCCGATCCGGTGACCGGCGATGCCGCGACCTTCACCGTCCGTGCTCCCCGTGTTGTCGTCGCGGGCGGCGCGCTCGAATCACCCGCGCTGCTACTGCGGTCCGGCATTGGAGGCCCCGCGGTCGGTAAGTATCTGCGCCTGCATCCGGTCGCCGCGATCGCCGGTATCTACGCCCAGGATCAGCAGGCGTGGTGGGGCGCCCCGCACACCGGTCTGATCGACGAATTCGCCGATACCGGAGACGGTTACGGCTTCCTGATCGAGACGGCGCAGTACACGACCGGCTTGGGAGCCTCGGCGGTGCCGTGGGTATCGGGCGCCGCGCACAAGCAGTTCCTGAGCCGATTCAGCAATGCCGCCACCAGTTTGGCAGTGGTCCGGGACCGTGGGCACGGGCAGGTGACCATCGATGCCACCGGCAATTCGGTGGTGTCCTACTCCATAACGGACGAAGTCGACCTCGCCAATCTGCGCCAGGGCGTGGAAGCGCTGGCCGTCATGCACGAGGCCGCCGGCGCGGTGCAGATCGTGGCCTTCGCCGAGGGGCTGCCGACCTGGCGCTGGGGCGATGACCTCGACCGATACCTTGCCAAGATTCGCCGAATCCCATTCCGTGCCGGTGGCTATCGCATGTTCTCCGCGCACCAGATGGGCAGTTGCCGCATGGGCACCGACCCGCAGACCAGCGTCGCCGGACCCACGGGCGAACTGCACGACACCCCCGGCGTCTGGATCGGTGACGGCAGCGCATTCCCCACCGCCTCCGGCACCAATCCCATGCTGTCGATCATGGCGCTGGCGCACCGCACCGCCGAAGCGATCGCGGCGGACGCGGGCACAAAAATCCCCACCGGCGCATCGGCCACGGCGAAGTAGAGACGAGAACGAGATGACAACCACCGAACCCGCCGTACAACTGCACGACCGGGCCTATATCGGCGGCGAATGGATCGCGCTGTCCGGCAATGAGACCCACGAAGTGATCAACCCCGCCACCGAGCAAACTATCGCGACAGTCCGTCTCGGCACAGCCGCGGACGTCGACAAGGCGGTGAGCGCCGCCCAGGCCGGATTCGAATCCTGGTCGCGTAGTTCGGTTTCCACCCGGGCCGACGTGCTGGCAGCCATCGCCGCCGGACTCGAAGCGCGCGGAGATGAACTGGCCGCGGTGATTTCGCAGGAGGTCGGCACCCCCATCGCCGTCTCCCGGCTGTTGCAGGCGGGCTTGCCCGCTATGACGTTCTCGGCTGCCGCCCGGTTCGTGAGCGAGCTGCCTTGGGAAGAGGAACTCGGCAATGCCCTGATCGTCCGGGAGCCGGTCGGGGTGGTCGGTGCGATCACCCCGTGGAACTATCCGCTGCATCAGGTCGCCGCCAAGGTCGCCCCCGCGCTGGCCGCAGGCTGCTCGATCGTGGTGAAACCCAGTGAGGTGGCACCGCTTTCATCGTTCATCTTCGCTGAGATCATCGATGCCGTCGGCCTGCCCGCCGGTGTCTTCAACCTGGTTCCCGGCACCGGACCGGTGGTCGGCGAAGCACTGGCCGGGCATCCGGGCATCGATATGATCTCGCTGACCGGCTCCGCCACTGCGGGAGCCCGGGTCTCGGAGCTCGCCGCACGGACGATCAAGAAGGTCGCGCTGGAGCTGGGCGGAAAATCGGCCAATGTGATCCTCGACGATGCCGACCTGATGACCGCAGTGGTCGACGGCGTCGGCAAGTGCTTCCTCAATTCCGGCCAGACCTGCACGGCGCTGACCCGAATGCTGGTGCCGCGCAGCCGATTGGCGGAGGTGGAAGTCATTGCAAAGGCCGCCGTGGAGGCGGCCGTCGTCGGTGATCCCTTCGACCTGGCCACCGCTGTGGGGCCGATGGTCACAGCGGCACACCGCAATCGGGTACTGGGGTATATCCGCCGCGGCATCGATGAGGGAGCCACCCTGGTGACCGGCGGCACCGAGCCGGTCGAGGGTCTGGAGCACGGCTGGTTCGTGCGCCCCACCGTCTTCTCCGATGTCGATCCGTCCATGACGATCGCGCAGGAGGAGATCTTCGGACCGGTGCTGGCGATCTTGCCCTATGACGACGAGGACCACGCCGTGGCCATAGCCAATGGCACGCACTACGGCCTGTCCGGCGGAGTCTGGTCCGCCGATCCGGAACGCGCACAGCGCGTCGCCCGCCGGCTGCGCACCGGCCAGGTCGAAATCAATGGCGGCGCCTTCAGTCCCATCGCCCCCTTCGGTGGCTACAAGCAGTCCGGAAACGGCCGCGAACTCGGTCCGTACGGGGTGCTGGAGTTCCTCGAGACGAAAGCCATGTTCCGCTAGTCACGCGGTATCGGCAGAAGGAGCTGACAACTTATGTTGAGCACAATGCAGGATGAGTCGCTGTCGCTCGCAACGCTGTTGCGGTACGCGAGCACGGCGCACGCGGACTCCACGGTATCCACCTGGACCGGCACCGAATCGCGTGTCATGACCTACGGCGAGGTCGGCCGGCAGGCCGCGAAACTGGCGCATGCTCTGCGCGCGCTGGGAATCGACGTGGGGGACCGGGTCGCCACCTTCATGTGGAACAACAATGAGCATCTGGTGGCCTATGCCGGTGTTCCGGCAATGGGTGCGGTTTTGCACACGCTGAATATCCGGCTCTTCCCGGAGCAATTGGTATTCGTGGCGAACCACGCCGAAGATCGAGTTGTCATCGTCGACGGCAGCCTGGTGCCACTCTTGGCCGCCCAACTGCCGCACCTGAAAACGGTGCGCCACGTCATTGTCGCCAATGGTGACGGGGCCGCACTGGACGCACCGGAGGGCATCGAAGTACACAGCTACGACGCCCTGCTCGCCGATCAACCGGATACGTACGCGTACCCCGAGATCGACGAACGATCCGCCGCCGCAATGTGCTACACGTCGGGAACGACGGGAGATCCGAAAGGCGTGGTGTATTCGCATCGCTCGAACTGGTTGCACGCGATGCAAGCATGCAGCGGCAATGGAATGGGACTGGCCGCCGCGGACACCGTCCTGGCCATTGTGCCGATGTTCCATGCCAATGCCTGGGGCATCCCGTACGCGGCCTTGATGTCCGGGGCGTCGGTGCTGATGCCCGACCGATTCCTGCAGCCCGAACCACTGCTGGCGTTCATGGCCGCCGAACGGCCGACCTTCGCGGGGGCCGTGCCCACGATCTGGAACGGCGTGCTGGGCGCGCTCGAGGCGAAACCACAGGACATCACCCACCTTCGTGAGGTCGTTGTCGGCGGCTCCGCGGTCCCGCCCTCGCTGATGCGAGCGTTCGAGGACAAGCACGGCGTGCGAATCCTGCACGCCTGGGGCATGACCGAGACATCGCCGCTGGGCAGTGTCGCGCGCCCGCCCGCCGGTACGACCGGAGAGGAGGCGTTCGCCTACCGGATCACCCAGGGCCAGTTCCCGGCGGCCGTGCGAGCGCGGCTCGTCGACGACAGTGGCGCGGTGCTGCCCCACGATGGAAGAGCGGTGGGCGAGTTGCAGGTTCGCGGGCCGTGGATCACCGGCGCGTACTACGGACCGGACGGCGCGGTGGTCGACGCGGACAAGTTCCAGGACGGCTGGCTGCGTACGGGCGATGTCGGCCACATCAGTCCCGACGGCTACCTGACACTGGTCGACCGGTCCAAGGACATCATCAAGTCCGGTGGCGAATGGATCTCCTCTGTCGATCTGGAGAACGCCGTCATGGGGCACCCGGACATTGTGGAAGCGGCCGTCTTCGGCATTCCCGACGCGAAATGGGATGAGCGCCCGGTTGTTGCGGCGGTACTGCGCGACGGCGCCACCGTCGCACCCGCGGCGCTGCGCGAATTCCTGACCGGCAAGGTCGCCAAATGGCAGCTACCCGAACACTGGACGTTCATTCCCGAGGTACCCAAGACGAGCGTCGGCAAGTTCGACAAGAAGGCGCTGCGCGCGCAATTCGCCGACGGCGGACTGGAAATCACCACTCTCGGGTGAGGATTTCCATCGCTGGAGAACCGACAGCGCCCGGGCCGCCGCGGCCCGGGTGAGCTGGCCGTATCCACTCCGGGCAGGGACCGGACGGTACTTTCCTGGGAGTCGTTCACAGTTTCGGGTGATATCGTCTCGCCGCCGCAGAGGGCACATGCGGCCGGCGGTTTCGGACCGGGACGAATCGGGACGGGACCGCGCGCCGGAGAGATCGCGTAGGAGGCTCGGTTCTGTTGCACGGCAATACTTCCTGGACTGCTGGTGGACAATCGGGTGCACACCGGAAACCACCGGCTATCACCATTTTGAAGGGTCGCGCGGTCATCGCCGCGGTGGCCGCCGGGGCGGCGGTCGCTGCCGGGCAGGCCGGTCTGCAAGACGTGGGCGGGCACAAGACCACCACGGCTGCCGGACCTTCGACACTGGAGATTGCCGCCCTGCAGCCCGCGGCTCTCACCGGTACGGACGCGCACTTCCCGGAGATCCTGGATGCCGCCCAGCCGGAGGATCCCGCCCAATACCAGGACATTCTGGCGAACGGCCAGCAGTTCGAGGCCGATATCGCGGCCCGGGCGGCCTCGAAACTGCGTCCGCTCTTCGTGAAATTCGCCTCGGGTACCTTCACCTCCGGATTCGGAACACGCTGGGGCGCAGAGCATCTGGGCGTGGATGTCGCCGCCCCGATCGGAACTCCCATCTACGCCATCATGGATGGCAATGTCATCAGCGCGGGACCGGCCGACGGCTTCGGCATGTGGGTCCGGCTGCAGCACGACGACGGCACCATCACCGTCTACGGTCACGTGGACACCGCGACAGTCTCTGTGGGCCAGCGGGTCCTGGCCGGCGACCAGATCGCCACGGTCGGCAATCGCGGCTTCTCCACCGGCCCGCACTGCCATTTCGAGGTGTGGCTCAATGGCGCCGACAAGATCGATCCGCTGCCCTGGCTCGCCAGCCGCGGTATCTCCCTCGGACCGGAAATCGACTGATCGCGTCAGGCGGTGCGGACGCGTAGCCGATCCGCACCGCGCAGTACCGGCTCGATCACGCGTGCGGCAATGGGTCCCAGCACTGCCATGATCAGAACATAGGTGGTGGCCAGTGCGGCGAACTCCGGGGGAACGGCACCGGCGGTGACCGCGAGACCCGCGATGACTATGGAGAATTCGCCTCGTGCGACCAGCGCTGATCCGGCGCGTGCGCGACCGTAGCGCGAAGCCCCGGCGCGTTCGGCCGCCCACCAGCCGGTCGCGATCTTGGTCGCGGCGGTCACGAAGGCGAGCGTGAGCGCCCATCCGAGTACCGGTGGAATGCTGGACGGATCGGTGCTGAGTCCGAACAGCACGAAGAACAGCGCGGCGAACAGATCCCGCAGCGGTTCCAGCAGTTTGGCGGCATTGTGTGCGGTGGAACCGGAGATGGCGATGCCGAGCAGGAAGGCGCCCACCGCGGCGGAAACCTGTAGTGACGAGGCCAATCCCGCAATCAGCAGGGCCGCGCCGAGCAGTTTGAGCAGGAAGATCTCACGGTCGTCGCTATCGACGATCTTCGATACGAACTTGCCGAAGCGCAATGCGACCACCAGTACGACCGTCACCGTCACCAACGCGATACCGACGGTCTTCATCCCGGCCGCGAAGCCCGCGCCCGCCAGCACCGCGGTGAGCACCGGGAGATATCCGGCCATGACCAGATCCTCGAACACCAGAATCGACAGGATCGTCGGCGTCTCCCTATTGCCGAGGCGCCCCAGATCATTGAGCACCTTGGCGACAATGCCGGAGGAAGAGATATAGGTGACCCCGGCCATGGCGACCGCACCCGTCGCACCCCAGCCCAGCAGCAGCGCCACCGTCACACCCGGCGCCGCATTGAGCACCAGATCCACCACGCCGGCAAGCCACGACGTGCGCAGGCCGGTGACCAGTTCAGTGGCGCTGTATTCCAGCCCCAGCAGCAAAAGCAGCAGCACCACACCGATCTCGCTGGCCAGTTCGATGAACTGATCCACGTGCTCGAGTCCGATCAAACCGCCGGTGCCGAACACCAGCCCGCCGATCAGATACAGCGGTATGGGCGACATTCCGATGCGTGCGGCCAGCCGTCCGAGCAACCCCAACCCGAAGAGCACCGCCCCCAGTTGGATCAGCGACAGTGCGGTTTCGTGAGCAACCACCGGACTCACCCGTCCGTCAGGATGGGCGCGGCGGTGCGCCCGTCGGTGGTGCCGTAGTTGCGTATGCGGAAACCGGATGTGTGTGTTGCTGCAATCTTCACGCCCCTACCTTAATCGGACAAATCGGTCAGTTTGACCAGTGGGGTCGAAGTGCGCACCTGCACGTGGTAGTGAACAACGCATGGGGGCAACACAATTGGGTCCGCTCAGGTGTTCCGAGACGATCCGAGGTCCGAGATCGGACTGTGCTCGAACGTGGCCGGGCGGGCAGGTGAACGGGAGTGGATTTCACATGGCATTGCCTGTTCACCTTCCGTATGGTTGCGATATCTTGGCTATACAACTTTTGGGCCGAGTGTGTGTGCTGCTGCCGGGGGCGTTTTCGGTCCCCGGTCTCTGATGGAATGCCGGATCCAGGAGTTCGCTAGTGCGTATCGCAACTGCTCGCAATATTGGAATCTGTCTTGTCGCAGGGGCTTTGGTCCTCAGCGCAGGCGCCTGCACGAAGAAGTCGGAAACGTCCGCGGGTGGGGCCGCGACGGCGACTTCGGCTGCGGATCTCGGAGGAATGGACGCGCTCGTGGCTGCGGCCAAGAAGGAGGGCACGCTGAATCTCATGGCGCTGCCCCGTGATTGGGCCGGGTACGGCGCGCTGATGGACAATTTCGGCGCCAAGTACGGCATCAAGGTCAATGACGACAACCCCGGCGCCGCCAGCGCCGACGAGATCAATGCGATCAAATCGCTGAAGGGGCAGGATCGCGCGCCCGATGCGGTGGATGTCGGCACCTCATTCGCCATCAGCGGCGCCAAGGAGGGGCTCTACGCGCCCTACAAGGTGAGCACCTGGGCCGATATCCCGGACTCGCAGAAGGATGCGAGCGGCACGTGGTACGGCGATTACGGCGGCTATATCTCCATCGGCTGTGATGCCGCGAAGGTCGCGGTGTGCCCGACGACCATCGCCGATCTGGCCAAGCCCGCGTACAAGGGGCAGGTCGCGCTGAGCGGTGACCCGCTCAAGAGCAACTCCGCACTGATGGCGGTATGGACCGCGGCCCTGGCGACCGGAGGGTCGGCGGACAGCATCCAGCCCGGTATCGATTTCTTCGGCAAGCTCAAGG
Organism: Nocardia sp.; assembly: GCF_025465275.1. GTDB lineage: Bacteria > Actinomycetota > Actinomycetes > Mycobacteriales > Mycobacteriaceae > Nocardia. Next base: position 50,291 of record NZ_JAODNK010000092.1, read on the forward strand.
CCCAGGGGAACTTCGTTCCGGTCAAGGCGACCGCGGCGACCGTGCAGTCCGGCGAGACGCCGATCATCATCGACTGGGACTACCTGAACGCCGGAATCGCCCAGTCGCTGGGCAATACGAGCGTGAAGTGGACCGTCGCGGTGTCCACCGACGCCTCCATCGGCGGCTATTACGCGCAGGCGATCAGCAAGACCGCACCGCACCCGGCCGCCGCGCGGCTGTGGCAGGAATACCTCTACAGCGATGAGGGCCAGAACGGTCTGCTCAAGGGCTTCGCGCGCCCGGTGCGCCTGCCCGCCATGCAGAAGGCCGGCACCGTCGATCCCGCACTGACCAAGGTGCTGCCGACCGCCAGCGACAAGGCCGTCTACCCGACGGACGATCAGGCCGCGAAGGCCAAGGACACGCTCACCCAGAACTGGGCGAACACCGTCAAATGAGAACATCGGTTCGTTCAGCCCGGGCCCTCGGTTGGCTCGGGCTGGTCCCGTTCCTCGGCTACGTCGGTGTGTTCTTCCTCCTGCCCACCGGCGTGATCATGTACTCGGCCTTCCGAATTGGTGACGATGCGAATTCCTCCTTCGGGACCGCGAATGTCACGGCGGCACTGAAGGGCGCGTATCTCACCGGGCTGAAGAACAGTGTCGTGCTGTCCCTGGTGGTCGCGATCATCGCCGCGGTACTGGGTGTGATTCTGGCGTACGCGATTACGAGCGGACGCGGGCAGACCCTGCAGCGCGTGGTGTCCACCAGTGCGGCCGTGCTCGCGAATTTCGGTGGGCTGCCACTGGCATTCCTGTTCGTCGCGGCGATCGGCAATGCCGGTGTGCTGACGAAACTGTTGCAGGATCATCTGGGCGTTTCCTTGCGTGACGATCTGCACCTGGATCTGTACTCCCAGGCCGGCGTGCAGTTCGTCTACCTGTATTTCCTTGTGCCGCTGATGGTTCTGGTGATCACACCGGCGCTCGAGGGATTGCGGCCGGAATGGCGTGAGGCGGCCGAGAGCCTCGGTGCGCGGGGCTGGCAGTACTGGCGCTATGTCGCCGGACCCGCCCTGCTGCCGCACTTCCTCGGCAGCGTCGCGCTGCTGTTCTGCACATCCTTCTCCTCTTTCGCCACGGCCGATGCGCTCACCAATGGCACGCTCTCGATCACGCCGCTGCAGATCGAGAGCGCCGTCTCCGGCAATGTGCTTGTCGGACAGGAGAATCTGGGCGCCGCCATGGCTCTGAACATGATCGTGGTCGTGGTGCCGCTCACCCTGCTCTACCAGTACATGCAGAACAGGACCTCGCGATGGCTACAGTGACCGATCCCGCGGCGGCGCTGGGCAGCCCGGCGGCGGCGCCGAATCCGCCGCGCCGTTCAGCACGCCGGGTATCACCGCCCACGGCCTACTGGCGCTGGATCGTGCTCGGTCTCGCCGCGATCTACTTCATCGGGCCGTTCGCGGTGGCGTTCTGGTTCACCATCCACGACAAGGGCGGGGTGAGTTTTCGCGTCTACACGCGAATCCTTTCCGCGAACGGGCTTTCCGGCACCCTGAGTACCTCGCTGATCCTCGGCCTGATCGCGGTGGTCATCACGCTGGTGCTCATGGTGCCGACAATGCTGCTGGTGCACTTGCGTTTACCCGCCGCGCGCACGCTGGTCGAGCTGTTGTCCCTGCTGCCGTTGGTGATTCCGCCGGTCGCCCTGGTGGTGGGTGTGCGCAGCGTGCTGTCGTGGGGCAATAACAGCGACTACGTCCAAGTGTCCCAGGTGTTCACGGCACTGCAGCAGCAGCCGCTGTCGCTGATTCTGGCCCTGGAGTACGTGGTGATCGCGCTGCCGTTCACCTTTCGTGCGCTCGACGCCGGAATCCGGGGTTCGCGCATCGACGTCCTGGTCGAAGCCGCGCAAAACCTCGGCGCCGGATGGACGATAGTGATGTGGCGGGTGGTGCTGCCCACGCTGCGCACCGCACTGCTGAACGCGGCCTTCCTGACCTTCGCATTGGTCATGGGGGAGTACACCATTGCGAAGATTCTCATCTTCCGCACCTTCCCGGTGTGGCTTGCACAGTCCGCCAATTCCGATGGCCAGTTGCAGGTCGCGCTGTCGATTCTGAGCTTGGTGCTCACCTGGCTCGTACTACTCGTAGTCGTCTCGATCGCCGGTCGATCACGAAAGGCTCCCCGATGACCGCCCAGCCAGTCCCCGAGATCAGCAGCACCGCAGTCGGTTTCGTCGACGTGCACCGCCATTACGGCTCGGTGCGGGCCCTCGACGGTCTGAATCTGGATATCGAGCCCGGCGAATTCGTCGCGCTACTGGGTCCGTCCGGATGCGGGAAGACCACGGCGCTGCGGATTCTCGCCGGATTCGATCACCCGACCTCCGGCGAGATTCTCGTCGACGGGCGCGACGCGTCGGCCATTCCGGCGAACAAGCGCGATATGGGCATGGTCTTCCAGTCCTACAGCCTGTTCCCGACCATGTCGGCGCTCGACAATGTCGCCTTCGGGCTCAATCTGCGTGGACGGCCCGCCAAGCGGCGCCGGGAGCGGGCGCAGGAGCTGCTCGATATGGTCGGGCTCGCCGAGCATATGGCGAAGTTCCCGCATCAGCTGTCGGGCGGGCAGCAGCAGCGCGTCGCTCTGGCGCGTGCGCTCGCGATCGCCCCGCGCGTGCTGCTGCTCGACGAGCCGTTGTCGGCGCTCGATGCGAAAGTGCGGCAGCAGTTGCGGGAGGAGATCCGGCGTATTCAACGAGAATTGGGTGTGACCACGGTCTTCGTCACCCACGACCAGGAGGAGGCGCTGGCCATCGCGGACCGGGTCGCGGTCATGCGCAATGGCCGGATGGAACAGTGCGCGAGTCCCGATCAGGTGTACCAGCGGCCCGCGACACCGTTTGTCGCCGAATTCGTCGGGACCATGAACCGCATTCCGGCGACTGCGGTCGACGCCACCCATGTGCGGGTGGGGGAGCAGGTGCTGCTGTGTGACGGTGAGGCGACGTGCTCCGGTGAGGTGACGGTGCTCGCTCGCCCGGAGGCGGTCCTGGTGCACGAATCCTCCGATGGCACAGCGATTGTAGAGGCCGGGACCTTCTACGGTGCGACCACCCGCCTGCGCCTGACCCGGGCCGACGGGACGCAATTGCTCGCGGATATCGCCAGCCATCGTGCGGGCGACCTGCCGCCCGGTACTCGTGTCGAAGTTTCGCTGCTCGACCGGCCGGTGCTGCTGGCGGCGGAACCGAGTTGAATAGAGTTGGCGTGTGACCACTGGACAGCCGAGGGTGCCGCGGTATCGGGAGATCGCCGAGCAGTTGCGCGAGGCGATCGAGAACGGTGAGTTCGCCGACGGTGAGTCATTGCCCTCGGAACACCATCTCGGCGAACGCTACGGCGTTTCGCGGGGCACCATTCGGCAGACCTTCGCCTATCTGCGCGCCTCGGGCATCGTCTCGTCGCGGCAGGGTGCACGACGGCAGGTGCTGCGTGGTCCACGCGCGCAACCGATGACCGAATTGCTCAGCTTCTCACGATGGGCGCGGAGCATCGGCGAGACGCCGAGCAGCCGCACCATCGGGACCGAATTTGTCACCCCCGCACCGGAGGTCCGGGAGAAACTGGGTTTGACGCAGGGGGAGCAGGCTTTTCACGTCGAGCGGGTCCGGCTGCTGAGCGGGGCGGCGATCATGCTGGAGAGCACCTACTACCCGGAACGACTCGCCGCGCCGATTCTGGCCATGGACCTCGACGCCGAGTCGATCACCGACAATCTCGAGGACTACGGCATCGTCTTCGTCGACGCCGAACATTCGATCGAGGCGATCGGCGCTACCGCGCGTACCGCGGAGCTGCTCGGAATCCACATCGGCACACCGCTATTGCGCACCATGCGCCGGACCACCGACCCGGCGGGTGAGGTGCTCGAGTGTTCGTTCGACACCTACCTCGGGTCGGCGGTCGCCTTCGTCGTGCGTAATTCGGTGGCCGCGGGTGCGGTCAGCCGGGTCAGATCGAAGGTGTCGCACTGAGCGTGCGATCCATCGCCTCGATAGCGGTACGGAAATCGGCGAGGGTCAGCTCCGGGGCATTCGGATCCTTACCGGCATCGTCGAATCTGCGCAGCGCCGTCGCGGCATCGCGGTGCGGTTCGGCGGTGAAGGCCGCCACCTCCTCGGGGCTCATGGTCCCGCCCTGTACGGCCATGGTGAATTTCGATGCCTCCGAAAGCCTCTCGTAGTAGGTCGAGTCCGTCGCGCACAGATACCGCTTGGCGGCCACATGCAGGCGGACCGGCTCGGTGACCGAGGCATCGAACCACTGCGAAAGCCATTCGGCGGCAATCGTGTCATGGCGATTGTCATTGCCCCGCATGAGCTCTCGACCGCTCATGGCGCCCGAGAAATGCCCGACATCGTGCACCACGGCGGCGACGATCAATGCCGTCGGAGCGCCCGATTCGCGGGCCGCCCGAGCGGTCTGGAACATGTGCGCCGCCATCGAAACCTGCTCGCCGAGGTAGTCTTTCGCGCCCTCGCCTTCGAACAGCTCCGACAGGGCCTCATACGCATGCGTCATCGCGCCTGCTCCTCCAGTTTCCGCAGGGTGCTCGACAGGCCGTCCAGATCGGCGTAGGTGCCCTGGAGGTGGCGGCCGCCGGCTGCCGCGAAAGCAGTGCGGGCGTGCAGGGTCCGGGTGTTGTCGAAAATCAGGCAATCACCGATGCCGAGCCGGAAGTTCAGCTGAGCCTGTGGTGCGTACAGCAGTTCCGCGAAGGTCCGGTACGCGGCATAGAACGCGCGGACGCGCGCTGGATCGGCGAGCGGCACTTCCATCGACCTGTTGTTGAACCGGACCTCACGAATCCGGTGCTCCGCATCGAGACCGATCAGGGGCACCACAGCAGCCAAACGGGTGCCATCACCCTCGTACCGATAGGTGACCGCGGTCGAAGTGAGCACGTCGAAGGCGGCAGGATCATTCGCACGCAGGGTCGCGGCCGCCGCGAAGCCGTCGACGAGGCCGGAATCACCGCCCTCGGCGGCATTGTGCAGGCACAGCAGCAGTTGCAGCGTCGGCACCGGATCTCGGTACGGGTTGTCGGTGTGCGGGGTGATGGCCAATCCCGTGAATGCCAGATTCACCGGATTGGGTTCCACCCGGACATCGAAGATCCGGCCGTAATTCGTCTCGCGCACATACCCGAACGTCTCCGCGACCTGTGTCACCTGGCCTAGCTCGGCCGGAACTCCGCGCAGCAGTACAAATCCCCACTCGACCACCTGCCGCAGCGCCGGACCGGGATTCTCCAGGTACGTCTGCCAGGCGACCGGTGCCAAGTCTGCGGCGTCGGCCTGTGGCCAGAGGGTCTTCGACCGCTCGCTGCGATGGTCGAGATCGGCGACGCGAGCGGTATCGCCCAGCAGGCCGTCGATCGCGAACGACGTACGGTGCCCGCCCGGCGCGAAGACGACCTCGAGCCGATCGTTGATGACACCCGCATCCTCGACGCGGACCTCGGCGGGCAGCTCGACGATATTGAACAGCCGCTGTCCGCTCGTCGTATCACGGCTGAGCGCATCAGGGGCGTTGTCCCGCAACCACATTGCCGGTATCTCGACGGTGCGATCGGCCGTCGTCAACCACACATCCCCGTCCACAACGGATGCCTCGACCGCAGGCCCGTTCACAACTTGGCTATACATGTTGAGGAGTATGGCACGACGCTCCGGACCGCCCGGGTGGTCACGCCCTGAATATCGCGTGAACAGCTGCCTTCGCCGTAGCAGTCGAGCAGCGGCGTACCTGAAAATATCGATGTGAGTTCAGAAATGATCGTTCTTTTGATCGTGATCGTCACCGCGTTGGGATTCGATTTCACCAACGGTTTCCATGACACTGCCAATGCAATGGCGACGTCGATCGCCACCGGAGCACTCAAGCCCCGGGTGGCGGTAGCCATGTCGGCGGTGCTCAATTTGCTGGGCGCCTTCCTCTCGGTGGAGGTCGCCAAGACTGTGTCGGGTGGTCTGCTGAATATCGGCAATGTGAACCACATGGCAATGCTGCACATCGTTTTCGCCGGCCTGGTCGGCGGCATTCTGTGGAATCTGCTCACCTGGCTGTTCGGAATTCCGTCGAGTTCCTCGCATGCGCTGTTCGGTGGCCTGATCGGCGCGGCCGTGGCCGCCCTGGGCGCCAGCGGCGTGATCTGGACCGGCAATGAGAAGACCGGACTGATCAGCAAGATCATCGTTCCGGCGGTGCTGGCGCCGTTCGTCGCCGCGCTGGTCGCGGGGCTGGGCACCTTCCTGATCTACCGGCTCACCCGCCGATCGGCGAAGAAGCGGGTCGATGACGGCTTCCGTTGGGGCCAGATCGGTTCCGCCGCACTGGTTTCGCTCGCGCACGGCACGAACGACGCGCAGAAGACGATGGGCGTCATCTTCATGGCCCTGGTCGCGCACGGCACCTTCAACAACAGCGACGATATTCCGCTGTGGGTGAAGTTCGCCTGTGCCTCCGCTATTGCCCTGGGCACCTACCTGGGTGGCTGGCGCATCATTCGCACGCTCGGCAAGGGCCTTGTGGAAATCGACCCGCCGCAGGGTTTCGCGGCCGAAGCCTCCTCGGCGGCAATCATTCTCACGTCGGCGCAGTTCGGTCTGCCGCTCTCGACCACGCAGGTCGCGACCGGATCGATCCTGGGCACCGGGCTCGGCAAGCCGGGCGCGGAAGTGCGCTGGGGCGTCCTGGGCCGGATGGCGACCGCCTGGCTGTTCACGCTGCCGCTGGCGGGCCTGGTCGGCGCGCTGTGCTGGGGGATCGCGGATCTGTTCGGCGGACTCGGCGGTGTCCTGGTCGACTTCGCGCTGCTGATCGGCCTGTCGGTCTTCATCTACCTGCGTTCCCGGCGAAACCCGGTGGACACCAGCAATGTCAACGACGAATGGGACGGCGGCCTCACGCCTCCGTCGGACGTCAAGGTCGCCGCCGGCGCGACGGTCTGAGGAGCTACGGTCCATGCATACGTTCAACGCCATCGCCAAGTCACTCGGTGAAGTGACGCTGATCGCCCTGGTCCTCGGGGCCGGACTGCCGCTGATCTTCACGATCGGCATCCGGTTCTGGTCGATGGAGACCGTAACCGCGGACGGGACGGCGCCCACCGGCGCCCGCAACCCGGCCGCACTCGCGGTGGCCTACCTCTGCTTCGCTATTGTCATCCTGGCGATCGGGGCCGGAATCCTGTACATCGCAAAGGATTTCATCAGCCACTCGTTCGACGTCCAGCTCTTCGGCGCCAAACCTCCCAAGAAGTGAATCCATGACTTTTTCGAGTACGTCAATTCTCGGAGCGGTATTGCGCTGGTTGCGCGCGGGATACCCCGACGGTGTTCCGTCCGAGGACTATGTGGCGCTGTTCGCGGTACTGCACCGCCGCCTCACCGCATCCGAAATCAATCAAGTAGTCGAACAATTGGTGGCCGAGGATACCGACGGCCGCGACGGCCGCGATCGCATCGAGGCCGCGATTGCGGGGCTTGCCCATGAGAAGCCCGGCGACGACGATATAAACCGTGTCGCGTCACGGCTGGCGGCCGCCGGCTGGCCGCTGGCACACCCGTCCGAGGCCTGATACCTACCGCGGAGGCCGGAATTCCTATGGCGTTATCTGCACTGCTGTCCCGCATCGTCGCCTGGCTGCGTGCCGGATATCCGCACGGGGTGCCGGATACCGATTACATCCCGTTGCTCTCGCTGCTGGCGGGGCGACTGCCCGAGGACGAGGTGCGGCAGATCGCTGCCGCACTCGTCCAGCAGGGTGCACTTCCCGCTGACAAGGCCGATGTCGGGGTGGTCATCACCAAACTGACCGACGAGCTGCCGAGCGAATCCGACCTGGCCCGTGTGCGCGCGCACCTGGTGGCGTCGGGCTGGCCGATCGAGAACGACTGGAACGACATCGGCCAGTGACAGCGCGCTAGGTCGCGGAACGTCGCGATGCCATCACCGCACTGCGGTGATGGCATTCCTGGTCGCCTCCGCGATCAAGTCATTGTTCGCCTGGGCATCTTGCGCGGAGTGGGTGGACAGCACCGCGATAACGATGGGTGCGCTGCTGCCGGTCGGCCAGGTGACGGCAATGTCATTGGCAGTTCCGTAGCCGGAGCCGGTGCCGGTTTTGTCGGCGGTCTGCCAGTCGCTCGGCAGGCCCGCGCGGATACGCGTGCCGCCGGTCGTATTGGCGAGCAGCCACGCCGTCAACTGCTTGCGCTCCGGGGCCTGGAGTGCGTCGCCGGTGGTGAGAGCCTGGTAGTCGTGTGCGATCGCGGCCGGTGTCGTGGTGTCCTGCTCATTGCCCGGGATCGAATCGTTGAGCGCCGGTTCCCAGCGGTCCAGCCGAGTGACCTGATCGCCGAGGGTCCGAACGAATTGGGTGACCGCCTGGGGTCCGCCGAGCAGTTTCAGTACCTCGTTGCCCGCGACATTATCGCTGTGAGTGATTGCCGCATCGCACAATTCGAGTACCGACATACCGCTGCCGACTCGGGCGCCGGTGACCGGCGCGCCATCGGCTGCGGTGACGTCCGCATCGGTGAAATGGATGATCTGATCGAAGTATCCGGTCGCGAGCGGATGGGCGTGGAGCAGCGCGCCGCAGGCGAGGGCTTTGAATGTCGAGGCCATGGGGAAGCGCTCGTCCTGGCGGTAGCCGGCCGTCTTTCCCGAGGCGGTGTCGATTGCGAATACCCCGAGCCGCGCCTGGTTCCGCTGTTCCAGGCCGGCCAATTGGGCGTTGGCGGCAGTAGTCGTGGAGGCCGCGGGTGCTGCGGTGTCCGGGGTGTTCGAACTGTTTCCGCAGGCAGCGATCGCGGGGAGTATCACAGTCATCATCGCGGCGAATATCGGGCGGGCCGGGGTCGACCGCTTTCTGCTCTGAGTCATGGTGACACGACAACACAGAACCGGTACGGCTGTCCAAGACCACGCCCGGATGCGGCGATATCCGCACCGATATCGACGCAAGGTCAGTGCCGGGGTCGGTGGGCGCGGGCGTGGAATACGTGCCGGTGCGTGGAGACGACATCGGGCCAGAGGGCGTGCGCCCCGGTGCGGGTGAGGCCGTCCGCATTGAGGGCGTCGAAGGTCTGCCAGGCATCGAGCGCGTGGTGAGTTGCCTGCGCACGCAATGCCCGCGGCGGCGCATCGGCGGCCGCATCGAGTTCGGCGGCCGCGGTGGCGGCATTCTGCAAGGCGTCGGTCAGATGGGTGATGGTGACGGGGCGCCGGAACAGATAGGCGGCGGCCAGTGCGATCGTGGCGCCCAGGGCTGTTTCCCAGGCACGCGGGCCCATCGACTGGGCCGCGACGCCGGGGTGCGCGAGCTCGGGCATCAGCAGTGCCAGTGGCGTGACGAAAGCTACTGCGACACCGTAGTTTCGCGGAAAGAACAGCTGTGCCACGAACATGCAGACGGCGATGACCGCGAGGATCCCGACAACATTCGGGGCGAGCCGGAGCACCCCGGCGGTGGCCGCGATTCCGAGCAGCGTGCCTGCGGCGCGCTGCAGGGCGCGATGAAAGATCATGGTGGTGTGCGCGCCCTGCAGGACTGCCGCGGTCGATACGGGGACCCAATACCAGTGCGGCATATGGGTGCCGAGGGCGAGGGCGGCGGCCAGCGCGGTGGGCACTGCCATACGTTCCGCGTGCACCCGGGCGATCGAATGCCGATCGATCAAGTGGCGGCGTATATCTCGCAGCAGGGTGGTGCGTGATTGTCGCCGGTGTGACCGGCCGGCGAGCGCTGCCTTGCTGTGGCTGGTCCGCGTGGCAGCGGCGATCGTCGCATCTACGGGCCGGTCTCCCGCCATTGCGGCGGATGCCCGATTCTTCTTTCCGCCGGCAAGGGCGGCGAGAGTGTCACGACGAGAGTTGTTGCCGCCGTCGTTGATCAGTGCCATGCGATCGCCGATCAACTCATCGAGGATCAGATCTGCCTGCTCCGCAAGGTGATTGAGCCGTGTGACCTCGTGGTGATCGCGAGCGGGCAGCGACAGTGCCGTCTGGACTGCCACTGCGGCCGCGTGCCGTGCCACGTCTTCTCCCGGAGTGCCCAGTGCGCCGGTGAAGCGCGAAAGCTGGAGGTAGGCATGGGAGATCGCCGCGCGGTAGGGGCGGGCCGGATATGCCAGAACCGAGAGCGCGGTCATCGCTATCGCGAAGCCCGCACCGGCGGCCGTCCACAGCGCGCGCTGGCCGAGCTGATGCGGTTCGACGGGCAGCGCCAGCGCGATACTCGACGCGATCAGGATCAAGATCATGCCGGGTTGCCCTGCGCGGGCCACATCGATGACGAAGGTGGCGAGTCCGGCGACGACGGCAATGAGTACAGCTGCGATCCAGGGCGATCCCGCGACCGCGGAGAACAACGTGACGCCCGCGACTATGGCGAGACCGGCTGCGCTGCTGATGCGCAGGCGGCGTGCGCTGGGCTCGCCGATGCCGTAGACGACGGCGAATCCGCCTGCGACCGCGAGCAGTCCGGCGGACCGGCCGACAATGGCGTTCAGCGCGAGAAACGGCACCACGGTGGCAAACAGCGCCAGCACGGCGGCCTCCCATGCCCAGGGGCCGGGCCGGTGCGCCACGAGCGCGCGCAGAAGCGGCGGATGCCTTGGGGCGGGCGGGAATTCGGAGGCGAGGGCGTGTGTCATCGAATCACACCGGTAATCACGAATTGCAGGGTATTGCCGAGGACTTCCTCGAACTGCGGGGCAGGCAGTGAGCAGGCCGGCTCGAAGCGGAAGACGTAGCGCTCCATAATCGTTCCGATGAGCAGGCAGCGCACCAGCGCATTGCGGGCCGGGCCGGTGCCCTCGTCGCCGAAAATGGCGCGCAGCGGCGTGGCCAGCTGCACATCCAGGACCGATCGCATGATCTGCTCGCTCGGCGGATGGGTCATGGCCGAGCGCAGCAGCGCCTGCCAGGGATCGTCGGCGCTCATATGCTCCCACCGTTCGACATAGCGTCGCGCCAGCCGGGCTCCCAAGCCCTCGAGATCGCCGGGCAAGACGTCGTCGCGCAGTCGGAGATCACTGACGACCTCCCGGAAGAGGGCCTCTTTGCTGCCGAAATAGGTGATCACCAGTGCCGGATTGACATCGGCGTCCGCGGCAATGGCGCGTATCGACGTCTGGTCGAAGCCGCGCTCGGTGAAAAGCCTGCGCGCCGACTCCAGGACGCTGCGCCGCCTGCCCTCGGGATCGTGCGTCCGCTTGCGCTTGGTGGGGTGTTGCTCCGCGGTCGCCATCCTGCAAATCTAAACGTGCGTTTAAAAATAGTCTATGTGGGTTGGTTCACTCCCAGGTATGAGCTGGTTAACTGGCCGTGTGACTACCCCGTTCATCAAGATCTGTGGTTTGAAGACCGAAGCCGACGTCGACGCGGCCGTGACCGCCGGTGCTGATGCGGTGGGGTTCGTCTTCGCGCCGGGTAGTCCTCGGACTGTTGACGCGACCGTCGCAGCACGTCTGGCCGAGCGGGTACCGGCGGGCGTGCTCACCGTGGGCGTCTTTCGAGGTCAGTCCGTCGAGGAGATCCGGCGTTTGGTGCGGGAAAGTGGTGTACGCGCAGCACAGTTGCACGGGGAAGAGGGGCCGGAGTACTTCGAGGCGCTGCGCGCTGAAGGAAAGACGTTGCTGCGCGCCACCTCCCAGCATGTCGAAAGATGCGGGGAGTACGGAGAGGATCTGCTCTTGCTCGATGCGCCCGATCCGGGCTCGGGCAAACCTTGGAATTGGGGATCGGCGCAGTTCTCCGCCCCGGAAGGACACTGGCTGCTGGCGGGCGGACTCAGCCCGCACAATGTCCGCGAGGCTTTGGACCTGACCGGCGCATGGGGCGTTGACGTCTCCAGCGGGGTCGAAAGTGAGCGCGGCGTGAAGTCGCCGGATCTCATCCGGGCATTCATCGCAACGGCTCGTAGCGGCAGGCCGGTGACCTCGGCGGGATGAGCCTCCGGCACTTGTCGGTAGGCGTGGCCATCCCTCGCTCGGGGGACCCGAGATCACCCGGTGGAGCGATGTTTCGGCTGGTTGTGCTGGCTAGCGTGGCGGTATGGAGCCTGCTCAGGAAGTAACCCGGCAGCAACCGCTCGCTCGCCCTCTGCAGGAATCGTTCGGACGCCGGCATGTGATCGACGCGGTGGTGCCCAATGGCTCCTTCCTGATCGGGTATGCCCTCGCGGGCCCACTGGTCGGGGTGACCGCTGCACTTGTCGTGGCATCGGTCCTGGTGCTGATACGCGTGCTGCGCAGCGAGCGGCTGCGACTGATCGCGATGTCGTTCTGCGGCGTGCTGCTGCAGGCCGCGCTGGTGCTGGGCACGGGGGAGGGGCGCAACTTCTTCCTGTCCTGGCTGGTGATCAATGCCGCACTCCTCATCGTGTTCGCGGGATCGCTGGTCCGGGGCCGTCCCATCACCGTGCGCATCGCGCGCCGCGCCGGATTGCCGGAGGCTCCGGACGTACATCAGAGACTCACGGGCTACTGGCTCGGACTGTGGGCGCTGCACCTGGCGGTCGGTGTACCGCTGTATCTCGCGAATCAGGTTGTCGCGCTGGGCATTGCGCACTTCGTGCTCGGTCTGCCCGCCCTGTTCGCACTCGCGGTGCTGTCGTGGCGTCTGCTCACCCGGCCCGCCGAACCGTCACCGGCCCGTCATTACCGAGAGGAAGTTCGATGAAAACGCAGTCCAGCACAGAGATTCCGACGCTCGGCCGTGCTCGGCTACCGATGCTCGGTGATGTCGGCGGCTTCGCGGGTCAGCGCACGGCATTCGAGTTGCCGTCGGCTTTCGGTGAGCTCGGCAGTCTGATTTCCGCGCGCCGATTCGGGCGGGAGGTGCTGATGGCCGGTCGGGTGGATGTGGTAAGCGATCTGTGTGACGACACCCGGTTCGTCAAATTTGTCGGTCCGGCGCTGAAGCTGTTGCGCGGCAATATCGGCGGGGGATTGTTCACCGCTGACAATGATGACCCGAATTGGGCGAAGGCCCACAACATCCTGATGCCCGGCTTCGCGATGGACGAGATCGACAGCTATCACCCGGCCATGCTCAGGGTCGCGGCGGCGCTGATGGGCAAATGGGATGCCGCGGCAGACCGCACTGCCGTCGATGTTGTCGGGGATCTCACCGGATTGACCTTGGACACCATCGGATTGGCCGGATTCGGCTACGACTTCGGATCGTTCGGGCGGGCGACCTCGCATCCGTTCGTCGAGGCGCTGCGCGAGGTTTTGACGAGTACTCAGCAACGGTTGCGGCGTCCGCCGGGCAGCGACAGGCTCTACCGGCGACAGGATGCCGCGCAGCAGGAGCAGAGCTCGGTCATGTTGTCCACCATCGACGATGTGCTGCGGGCCCGCCGCGAGCGGGACGACACCTCGACCGATGACCTGCTCGGGCTGATGCTCAATGCGGTCGATCCGCGGTCGGGCGCCGGGCTCGACGACACGAATATTCGCGATCAGATTGTCACCTTCCTGGTCGCGGGGCACGAGACCACCTCGGGTGCACTGTCTTTCGCGCTCTATGAGCTCGTCAAGAATCCGGTCGCGCTCGCTCGCGCGACCGCCGAGGTGGATGCGATGTGGGGCGCGGCCGATAGTCCGCAGCCCACCGCCGACGATGTCCGCCGATTGCGTTATGTACGACAGTGTCTGGACGAGTCGCTGCGGCTGTGGCCGACGGCTCCCGGATTCAACCGGGTCAGTGCGGCCGATACGGTGCTGGCCGGCCGGTACCCGGTTTCCGCTGGTCAGCAGGTGTTGGTAGTGCTGCCCGCGCTGCACCGCGACCCGTGCTGGGGCGACAATACCGATGCCTTCGATCCCGACCGCTTCACGCCCGAACGCACCGCCGCGCGCCCGGTACATGCCTACAAGCCTTTCGGGACCGGCGAACGCGCCTGCATCGGAAGCCGTTTCGCGGTGCACGAGGCCACGCTGGTGCTCGGACTGCTGTTGCACCGCTACGCATTCGACGATCACAGCAACTATCGGCTGGAGGTCGCGCAGACGCTGACGGTGAAGCCGCGCGGGTTCACGCTCCGGTTGCGTCGCCGCACTCCGGCTGAGCGGGCTGTCGCCGATGTGCCGGCCTCGGTTGCCGTCGACAGTCCGAAAGCATTGCGTGCCAAGGCGGCACCGCTGACCGTGCTGCACGGTTCGAATCTGGGCGTGACCAAGCGCTGGGCCGACAATCTTGCCGCTCGCGCAGGCGAGGCGGGGTTCACGGTGCACCGGGGCAGTCTCGACGATGCGGTCGACTCGCTGCCGACAGATCATCCGGTGCTGCTGCTCGCCGCGTCCTACAACGGCCGGTGTACCGACGACGCGGCGCGATTCGTCGATCGGCTGGAGCATGCTCGGGATGGTGAGTTCGACGGTGTTCGGTTCGGTGTTCTCGGTGTGGGTGACCGCAATTGGAGTGCGACCTACCAGCGTGTGCCCACTTTCATCGATGAGCGACTCGCGGCGGCCGGTGGGCAGCGGATGGTGCCGCGCGGAATTGCGGATGCCGCTGTGGGGTTGTCTGTCGCCGCGGATCCGTGGATCGACGAGGTCCTCGGCACTCTGCTGAGCGAATTCGGTGAGCCGGTCGACGGTCCGGTCGGAGCGGCGCCATCGGGTCATCGAATCGTGAAAGTCGCTGGGACCGATGCCGCTACGGCCTTGACCACCGGATTCTCGGGGTTCACCGTGGCAGCCAATGAGCCGCTCACCGACCAAGGCCGGCCGGGCCGCACGAAGCGGATGCTGCGCCTCGGGCTGCCCGCCGGTGCCGAGTACCGCACCAGCGATCAGCTTGTTGTGCTCGCCCCCAACCCCGGTCGGCACGTCAAAGGTGCGCTGGCGGCTTGCGCGCTCGATGGAGAGCAACTGGTTGTGGTCGAGCCGACCCGGACGGTCAGTGAGTCCCGCATACCCACCGGTGTGCCGATCAGTGTGGAAGATCTGCTGCGCCACACCGTCGACCTGCGTATTCCGGTCTCGGACACGATTGTTCGCCGACTGGCCGAGCTCAACCCCTGCCCGCCGGAGGCACGCGCGCTGACCGCTCTCGCCGAGTCCACGCCCGAGATCGCCCGGCCCACCCTGATCGAGCTGGTGGAGCAGTATCCGGCGCTCACCGGTCGCATCGATCTCGCTACGCTGCTCGACCTGCTGCCGCCGTTGCGGCCCCGGACGTATTCGATCTCCTCGAGTCCCGCGGCGAGTCCGGGTGCCGTCGAATTGCTCGTCGCGGTGGTCGAATCCGGCGTCGGCGAGCGCGGCACGGGATCCGGCTACCTCGCCGGCCTCGCGCCCGGTGATCGGATCTGGGCACGCCTGCAGCCCTGCCGGGAAGTCTTCCGCGTCGACCCTGCCAGCTCGGTGCCCACCGTGCTGATCGCGGCCGGGAGCGGGCTGGCGCCCTTCCACGGCGTCATCGCCGACCGCGTCCACGCCCTGCGTCAAGGCTTGGAGTTAGCGCAGGCCACACTGTATTTCGGCTGCGATCACCCAGATCTGGACTACCTGTACCGCGAGGTGCTGACGGTTGCCGAAACCGCAGGTGCGGTGAGCGTGCGGCCCGCATTCAGTACGCAGCCCATCGAGAACGCCCGCTATGCCCAGGATCGCCTGGCTCAGGACGCCGACCACATCTGGGCCCAGTTGCAGGCGGGCGCGCAGGTCTACGTCTGCGGTGACGCTCGCCGTCTCGCCCCCGGTGTCCGCGAGACCCTCATGCGGATCTACCGCGACAACACCGGAGCCGATGCGGACCAAGCCCAGCAGTGGCTCGGTGACCTCGGACAACAGGGTCGCTACGTCGAAGACGTCTACGCGAGCTGAGGGCTCCGAACGGAATAGTCGAAAGTCCCTGTCCCGCCTGCGAATATCGCAGGCGGGATTCGTCGTCCCCCTGTCGGATGATTTCGCATCCCCCTCGAGAGGGATATTCATTCGAAAAAGTCGGTGGGAATTCAGGGTTGTGGATCACAAATGTCTTGTCTGCATGACGAATTCGATTTCTATGCAGGGGAATTCACAGGACGCGTTAAGTGATCTCTCAGCTGCGGTAGGCAGAGTGGGCCCTGTCGGCAACGAAATGTTATGGCTGACAGTGTATTCCACTATAGAGAGGCGATCGAATGATTCCCGTTATTGTCAACACCGGCAGTGCTGCTCTCGGAGGTCTGCTGAACACCGGAAGCGCCGCCCTGGGAGGGATCCTCGGTACGCTCTGGACAGGTTCGTTCGGCTGACAGTCGCCGGTACGAAGAGTCCCGGGTCGGAACCCTGACAAGGCGCCCAGGCTGCCGGAATACGTGACTCCCAGGACCCGGCCGGTCCGGAACCAGCTTCCGGACCGGCCGAACTGTATCTGCCGGCCGACCGGCTACGCGGTTCCCGCACCCAGTATCTTATTGCGCAACTGGTCCGACCACTGCACGTATTCGATATCAACTCCGTCGTAATGCCGGAATTGCGCGAAAGTGCCTGTCTCGCCTGCGAAGGGATCGCCTGTGACGACGGCTGCATTCGCTGTGAGAAATTCGATGCTCTCTGCTCCTGGTCCCGCACCCACCTCACCGCGCTTCTCGACGCGCCCGCCCACCGCAGCCCGGCCACCATCGAATAGCCCTGTCGTCCTTCGATTCCTTTGTGTGGTGGCCGAGGTCTACATGGTGAAGGTGCGGCCCAGGCCGGCCTCGATCACACAAATCGAGAAGAGAAGGTGACTGCCTTGAGCCTCCCTACCACCATGCGCGCCCTGCAGCAGATGTCGTTGAACGGCCCGCAGGACATGCGCTTGATCACCGACGCGCCGGTACCGGTTCCCGGCCAGGATGAGATCCTGCTCCGAGTCACCGCCGCCGGCATCAACTTTCGGGATATCTCGCAGGCCTACGGCACGTCCGCCGGTGGCCTTCAACCCCCGTTTCTCGCGGGCTTCGAAGCCGCTGGTGAGATCGCCGCCGTAGGCGCGGCAGTGACCGGTCTGGGGCTCGGCGCCCGGGTAATAGGTGTTGGGTACGGCGCTTTCGCTGAATACATGGTCCTGCCCGCGGCTGCGGCGGTGCCCGTGCCGCCGGGCTGGACAGCGGAGCAGGCGCTGGGCTTGGTTGTGAACTGGCCGACTGCACTGGCCGCGCTCAGGCCTCTGGGGCAGATCGTCGCAGGGCAGGTCGTGCTGATCCACGCGGCGGCGGGCGGGACCGGCCAGGCCGCAGTGAAAATGGCCAAACACTATGGCGCGACAGTCATCGCCACTGCGGCGCCGAGTAAGCACGACACAGTGCGGGCATTGGGTGCCGACCATATTCTGGACTCCCACAGCCCCGACATTGCCGCCGAAGCACTGCAGTTGACCGGCGGCGCCGGTGTCGATCTGGTGCTCGAGTCGGCAGGCGGCGCAACCTTTGGCGCGAGCTTGGCCGCGGCCAAGCGGGTCACCGGCAGGGTCGTGGTCTACGGGCTGGCAGGTGGCGAAGCCTCGATCACCAACTGGGACTTGGTGTATCGGCACCAGGTCCACCTCATCGGCCTCAATATCGGCGTGCTGATCCAGGCCACACCACAGATCTTCGGCGAACTCATGGGCGAGATGTTCGGGCTCATCGCCGCCGGCGTGCTCACTCCCGGGCAGCCCACCACCTACGAATTGGCCGACGGCCCAAAGGCTCTCGCGGAACTGGAGAACAGGGCGACGGTCGGCAAACTCGCCCTGGTGCCCTGAGATGGAACGGGTCACCGAGCCGAGGGCGCGATTCGTGGTGATGTACGACCTGCCTTCGGATATCGAGGAGTTCGAACGTCACTATCGCGAGGTTCATCTTCCGCTGGCCAAGCAGCTTCCCGGCCTGCGGCGATACACGGTCAGCCACGATGCGGTGCCGGTCATCGGTGAGCCGTACTACCTGGTGGTCATGCTCGATTGGAACGATATGGAATCGCTGGGCGCGGCGCTCAGCTCCGAGATCGGCAATAGGACGGCCGAGGACGCCATGACGAATCTGGCTCGCTACACCACGATTCGCGGCATGATCGTTCAACTCGACGATCAGTGATCAGCCCGGCGTCGGAGTCAGTCTGAGAGTGTGTCCGGGAAACCGAACATTGTTGTCAGCGCGGAATGGTGGAACGCGATCGCGCGAGACACACCGGTGGCGGTGGTTTCCAAGACCACCGCGCCGTACGCCCGGAGCGCCCCGTCCGTGTCCCGGTGGTACACGGCGGCGGCGGGCTGGCCGTTGGCGGCGGTAGCGAGCATGCGCCAGTCGCCGGGTGTGCCCAGCACGTACTTGTCGAGCATGTGGATGCACATCGTCCGCCCGGCCTGCCAGTCGCGGAATGGCGTCGCCTCCAGCGTGGCATCCGCGCGCAGCACCTGTTCCAGCAGTGCGGCATCGGACCGCTCGAAGGCCGCGATGTAGCCGTCCAGCAGTGCGCGTGCCCGCGGGTCGGTCGGTTCGAGCAGTTCCGCGGGCTCCGGCCCGAGTTCGTCCAGCCGGGCGCGGGCCCGCTGCAGGCCGCTTTTGACTGCGGCGGTGGTGGTTTCGAGGATCTCCGCGGTCTCGGCCGCGGAGAAAGCCAGCACCTCACGAAGAATGAGGATCGCGCGCTGGCGGGCGGGCAGGTGCTGCAGGCTCGCGATGAGCGCCAGCCGCAGCGATTCACGTGCGACCACCACCACCGCCGGATCGTCGTCGGCTGGGGCGATCATGCCGTCCGGCAGCGGTTCCAGCCATGAGACGTCGCCCGGCGCGATACTCGGGAGGCGATCGGGTCCGTCGTAGGGGCCCGTCAGACCAGAGGGCAGCACCCGAATTCGCCGCTGCTGCAACGCTGTCAGGCAGACATTGGTCGCGATCCGGTAGAGCCAGGACCGAATCGAGGACCGACCCTCGAATCCGGCGTACGCCCGCCACGCCCGCAGATAGGTCTCCTGCACCAGGTCCTCGGCATCGTGCGCCGAGCCGACCATCCGATAGCAGTGCGCCAGCAACTCCCGCCGGAACCGCTCGGTCTCCGCCGCGAACCCGTCCTGGCTCGGCGCCGGCCGCAGATGCGACGTCATGCGCCGAGCTTATGCCGCAGCCGGCCTGCCAGCCGGTACAACTCCGCCGCTGCCCACTTCCTTGCCATGCGCTTGCTCCTTCGTCAGGGCGGGCCCCGCAGCTCGGAACCGTTCGCCCATTACGACCGGGACACTGTGGAAAAGGAATCTAATCCCAGGTCAGGGCACATCCCCCGTGGGCTGGTGTGAAAACGTCACAGCAGCTGTGGCTTCTCCTGGGCAGCGTCACTGGGCGGGAGACTCGGCGAGCGACAGACTGTTGCCATCCGGGTCGAGCACCTCGACATGGCGTACGCCGTTGCCGTAGATATCGATCGGTTTGTGCTCGATAGCGTGTGCCGCGAGACGAGCGAGAATGTCGTCGAGGTCGCTCACGCCGAACGTGATCATCGCTCCGCCCACCCGGGCGGCCCGCACGTCCCGATCGTCGATCACGATCCACGCATTCTCACCGACCTGCCACAGATGTTCCTCGCCGATGACCTCATCCGCTGCGCGTCCGAAGAACACTTCGTACCACTGCAATGCTTCGGCGCGATCGCTCACGCACACAATGCTGTACAGATCCATGCCGTCCGCTCCTGTCGATGGTCTCGAAAGGTGGACGACTCCCGCGACCGAAACTCATCGAAGGGAGGCCGGGAGATCACATTCACCAGGGACACCGCACGTCGACCTTTTCCGAATCCGATTCCGGGCGTGAGATTCTCGGCCGCACCCGTCCTCGGGCTGATTGCGGGATCGGTGGTCTGCGGTAAGTATGGCGGGTAGTGGTGCACTCGGCGCGGGGCCGGGGCGATGAGCATGGAGGAGTCATGACCGCGATAGCGAGGTTCGGGGCGATTTCGCTCGATAGCCGAGATCCGCGACTTCTCGGGCAGTTCTATCGAACGTTGCTGGAGTTCGAGATTCGATTCGAATCCGATG
This sequence comes from Nocardia sp., assembly GCF_025465275.1. GTDB lineage: Bacteria > Actinomycetota > Actinomycetes > Mycobacteriales > Mycobacteriaceae > Nocardia. The sequence continues at coordinate 70,353 of NZ_JAODNK010000092.1, forward strand.
AGTTGGTGGTGCTTCGAGGCGGGGGAGTGACGCTGACGATCGAGCAGGTGGCCGATCATGTACCACCGGATTGGCCCGGCAATCAGGTGCCCAAGCAGATGCATCTCGATCTCTTTGTGACAGACCTCGATACCGCTGAGGCGGCGGCTATCGGCTGCGGTGCGATGAAGGCCACCTTCCAACCCGCCCCTGATCGATGGCGGGTGCTCCTGGACCCGTCGGGGCACCCCTTCTGCCTGACGGTTATGTCCGGCACCGGCGGGTGAATCCCGGTGTTCGATGACGAATTGCTCGACGACGCCACCGGGGTCCTGCTACTGGCCAGGGAAGAAGCCGCAGCTCTCGGTGACGATCACCTCCGCCCCGCACACCTACTCCTGGGCACCGCCGCCAACGACCGCGTCCGAGCCGCAGTCCAACCCCAATTGTCGGTCACCGAATTCCGCCTCCGAGTAAACCAACTCCGCGACGCCGACTGACTGCGAGGGTGGTTTCCCAGCTCCAGATTTCCCTCTCCTGCAACTGAAACGATGCCGACCAGGAACTGGCGGCGGCAAACATCGAGAGGGTCCCGCCGTCAGTTCCGGGCCACGTCTGCTGGGGTCAGGCGGCGACCATGCGGAGCTCGGCCAGGGCGTAGGTCAGCCAGCTCGGCAGTAGTTGGTAGTTCTCGCGTGGGATGGTCACGCTCAGATGTGGATAGTGTTGCAGCACAGCGTGTACCGCGTGTTTGACCTGCATTTCGCCGAGCTTGGCACCGATGCAGTAGTGGGGGCCGTACCCGAACCCCAGATCGGCCTTCCCCGCACTGTCGGGATCCAGGTGTGCCGAGCGCGCCGAGAGAAAGACGGTGTGCCCGCGCGGGATCGTCACGCCGTTGACCTCGAGGTCGGTGGTGGGGAAACGGCGCAGTGCGTAGTTCACCGGCGAGTCCTCGGTGATGAGTTGCCGGATGAATTTCGTGAATTCGACGGGCTGGTCGAGGATCTCGCGGGCGCGGTCCTGGTGGTTACGCACGACGTCGTCCAACACGAGCGAGGTCAGGCTGACGACGTTCCCGAATCCGGCGACGATGGTCAGGAACGCGAGGCTCATGAGTTCGTTCTCGGTGAGTTTGTCCTGCCCGTCGCGGGTGGCGATCCAGGCCGAGAGCAGGTCGTCGCCGGGTTCGCGGCGCTTGTCGGCGATGACGCCGGCCACCAGCCCCATGAGGGTGATCATGGCGTTGCGGGTGTCCTGCCCATCGGGGGAGGAGTCCACGCGCAGGACCAGCGCGGTCGCATCGCGGAACGCATCCAACCGCTGGCGGGGCAGCCCGAGCAGGGTCCCGATCACGCGCACCGGCAACGGTTCGCACAGCCCGTTCATGAGGTCGATCTCCCCGGCGGCGGGCAGTTCGGCAACGAGTTCGGCGACTGTCTCGGCCACGATCACGTCTTGCGCGCGGTGATGACGGGGGGCGAATGCCTCGGCAGCGAGTTTGCGCAGGCGGCGATGCTCCTCGCCGTCCATGTTCAGCAGATTCGCATCCAGTGCGGGCGGCAGCTGGAGACCGGCATATCCGTGGAGGCTCTCGGCTTTCACCACCGACAGGCGTGGATCGTTGAGCAGGCGCTTCACGTTCTCATAGCCGGTGACCGCCCATGCCTCGGATCCGTCGGGCAGTGTCCCCCGATGAACCCCCGCCCCTTGGGTTCTCAGTTCCTCATGTAGTGCATCGACGCCGTGGATCCCGGCCTGAAACGGGCAACTCCCCTGAAGTTCCATGGCCATTAGTGTTGCAAACGAATGTAATTCGCGGATGTCTTTGCGCGGACAGCAGGATCGCGCTCCTGGACAGGCGCGCATCGTCTTCCGATCTTTCCGACCCGCGAGCGAGCGGAGGCGAATAGCGGCAGGATGGCGGGTATGCGTCTTCTGATTCAGCTTCGCCCGGCGGCCGAACTGGTTGCGGCAGTGGCAGATCCCAGGGTCACGGTTCGCTCTTCCGACATTCTCGGCGAATCGGGCGGACTTGTACTCGATGATTCATTCGCGCCGATCGTGGTGCCCGGACCTGTGCCGTCGGAGTCCGATCGGCCGACATACTCTTCCGCGCCGGAACACGCGACGGTGCTGGTGCGTGGGGAGATACCTGATGGCGACATCGCTGCCGGTATCCGGTTGTTGAACCAATCTCCCACGATCACAGGGGTATTCGCGGATCCAGTCATTGAGACCTGCCTCACCTGCGGTGGCGATCCGGCCGTTGGGAACTGGCATGACATCGAATCCCGGCTGCACGTCGACCAACTCGCCGCTGCCGGGCTCAGTGGTGCGGCCGTGGCGCTCGCCATTGTCGACACCGGTATCAATGCCGCATTTGTCGGAAAGGTTCGCGGTACGCCCCCGATCATCGACAAGGCCCGCAGCTGGAATCCCTCGGGAGTAACCGGTACGGCGGGGGAGTTTCCCGTGGCGCACGGGTCGATGTGCGCGTTCGACGTTCTCATCGCCGCACCGCAGGCGACTTTGCTCGATATTCCGGTCATGCAGAGCACCCGGCAGGGCGGCACGGTCATGGACGGGCTGCTGTCCGATGCCGTTGCCGCATACGCGCAGCTGCGCACCGTGCTGAGCGATCAGCCGGAATCGACACGCGCGCTGGTGGTCAGCAATAGTTGGGGGTCGTTCTCGCCGCAGTGGGATTTCCCGGTCGGGAACCCCGGGAACTACTCCGACAATCCGTCGCATCCGTTCAATATCATCGTCGGATCACTCGAAGCCGCCGGGGCGGACATCATCTTTGCTGCCGGAAACTGCGGGCGCGACTGCCCCGATGCGCGCTGCGCCTACAAGACTCAGCCGATCGGCGGCGCGAATTCCCATCCGAGCGTGCTGAGCATCGGCGGTGTTGATGACACCGGCACCCGCGTCGGTTATTCGTCGCAGGGCCCGGGCCGATTGAGCGCGCAGAAACCCGATATCTGCTCCTACACACACTTTCTCGGCTCGACGGCCTTCGGCGCCGGTGAGCCCGACACCGGCACCTCCGCCGCCTGCCCGGTCTCGGCCGGTGTGATCGCGGCCATCCGCACCGAATGGTCCGCGACCGCATTGCCACCCGCTCAGCTGCGGGCACTACTGCGCAGCACCGCAACCGATCGCGGCACCCTCGGCTTCGACAACGATTACGGGTTCGGCGTCATCGACACCGCCGCCCTGCTCACGGAACTGCGACGCACCGTCCCGCACGCGTAGCGTGACAACCATGCCGCTGCTGACCATTCGGCTCGCGCAGAACGCGACCCTCGAGATCGCACTGCGCACACTCGGGCTCGCTGTAAGTGAGGTCGACGCAGGCTATGGATTGGTCTCGCTCGATCCGGTGCAGGGCCTGTACGCCCTGCGTGTCACGGATTCGGCTGCGGCCCGGCTGGCGACCGCCGACGACGAGGGCGTCGGCATCTTCGCCGACCCGCGCATCGAACCCATCCGTGAGAACCCCGAATCCCCTGAGTGAGAACCCTGCTAGGGCTCGAGGACGATCTTGCCTCGGGTGTGGCGGCGTTCGAGTTCGGTATAGGCCTCGCGGACCTGTGCCAGCGGGTAGACGTTCGCGATCTGGACCTCGAGGTGTCCGTCGGAGATCAGGGCGGCCAGTTCGGCGAGGACTTCGGCGCCCGGCCCGGCCTCTGCCCCGCCATCGGTCTTCACCCCGTACTTCGCGGCCGCGGCGAAATCGGTGATGGTGTCGATTCTTTCGACCGCAACGCCGAGGGCGAGGGCCAGTTCGACGTACCCGTTGCCGTGGGTGTCGATGAAGGCGTCGACACCATGGGGTGCGGCGGCCTTGATCCGGTCTTCGACGCCGTCGCCGTACCCGACCGGGATTACGCCGTAGCTCTGTAGCCACTCGTGGTTGCCCTCGCTCGCCAGGCCGATGACCGTGGCCCCGGCACGGCGCGCGAGCTGGACGGCGAGTGAGCCGACGCCTCCGGCGGCTCCGGAGATGACGACGGTTTCGTCCTTCGCGAGGTGGACGGAATGCACTGCGCCCCACGCGGTTACCCCGGCGACGTACAGGCCGCCGGCCACCTCCCAGGAGATGTTCTTCGGCTTGGGTATGAGGTTGCCGGCCTCGACCAGGACCAGCTCGGCCTGGGAGGCCCGGTTCTGCGAGAACCCGATCACCTCGTCGCCCGGCGAGAATCCGCGGACGCCTGTGCCGACCTCCTCGATGACTCCGGCGAGGTCGCTGCCCTGCCCGGATGGGAACGTCGAGGGAAATATGTCCGCAACCGCCCCCGTCCGGATGGCCGCCTCACTGGGATTGATTCCGGCTGCCTTGACCTGCACCAGGACCTGCCTGTCTCCGGGCACCGGGCGTTCGACCTCTTCGACCCGCAGAACGTCGATTCCGCCGAATTCGTTGTACCTGACTGCCTTTGCCATAATCCTTGGATCTCCGTTCGGCTGGAATTCGCCTGGGTGTGCGACGGCGAGTGGCTATGTCCGGCTGAGTTCGAGAACAGGAATGGTTCGCACCCCAGCAGTCTGGCGTTCGTACTCGGCGAAGCCTGGGTGGCGCCGCGCTTGCTCGGCATAGACGAGATCGCGTTCAGGGCGGGGCAATTCGCGGACAGTCACCTGGTATGCCTCGGTACCGCGTTCGATACTGCCGTCACCGGTGGCGGTCAAGTTGTAGTACCAGTCCGGATGGACGGGTGCTCCGCCCCTCGTGGCGAAGACGTAGATGATGTCCGGCTCGGTGTCGTTCGGGAGATACATCACCGGGCTGACGTACTGCCGTCCGCTCTTGCGGCCGCGGTGATGCAGCAGGGTGATGGGAGCACCCTCGAAGACCCCGCCGACCCTGCCCTCGTTCGCTCGAAACTCCGCGATCGTCTTGGCATTCCAGTCGAGCGCCTCGGTCATGTCGAACTCCTGCCGTTCCGGCTCGGGCCCGATGGTGGATCGGGCTGCCGATGCCGCTGACGTAGGTCGAAGTCAGTATTTGTTTCTATGTAAACAACTCAACCCTAAGCTGGCAGAGAGTTACATGTCAACAAAACCAGCGACCCCGGTAGGCTCGATGTCATGGATCAGGAGTCGCTGAACGAGCGGGAGACCCGCGCCTGGGTCAGGTTCCAGCACATGCGGATCGAGATAAACGTTGTGCTCGCCCGCATGCTGACCCGCGACTTCGGACTGACCGAGGCGGATTTTGTGATCCTGCTCAGACTGTCCAACAGCCCGGAGTGCAGGTTGCGTGCGCGTGACATGGCCGCCGCGCTGCAATGGGACCGAAGTCGCCTGTCCCGCCAGGTTTCCCGGATGGAGACTCGCGGCACGGTCATGCGCGCGCCGAGCGAGGGCGATGCGCGCGGCTACGACGTCGTGCTGACCGATGCCGGCCGTGCCGCATTCCAGGCCGCCTGGCCGTCCTACGTGTCAGGCATCCGCCACTGCTTCGCCGACGTGCTCTCCCCGCATCAACTCGACGCCCTCACCGATATCGCCGAGACGATCGACCGCCATTTCATCGCTCAGCACTGGCCTGGGGGACTGAACGACCCGGCGAAGGCAGACGGCGCTCGCACGACAGCGGCCGGCCTCGAGCTCCGCCCAGCAGAGGATTCGCTCGAATCAGCTAGTTGAGGGCCCGCCGGTAGGGTGAGGTTTGTGGAGGACTTAGGGGATGCCGAGCGTCGTTTGCAGGCTGCGCAGCTCGCGGGGGATGTCGAAGCGCTGGACCGGCTGCTGGACGACAGGCTGATTTTCACCTTGGGTGCGGATACGTACACCAAGGCGGACGACCTGGAGATGCACCGCACCCGGGCGCAGGTGGTGACGAGGATGGCAGAGGAAGAGCTGACCGTAGTCGCCGATGGGCGTGCTGGTGTGACTTGGTTTCTCGGCTCCGTGGAGGGGACCGTCAACGGGTCGCCGTTCGCGGCACGGATGCGCTACACCCGGACCTGGCTGCACGACGACACGCACGGCTGGCGGATCATTGCCGCGCACGCCAGCACGACCGATTGACGTAGTCGCCGTGCGGGGGAGCGCCAATGGGATTGTCTGCCAATATGTTCCCGCAGCGTTGACATGCGCGCCTGCGACTGAGCGAGGCGGCGGGCCGGACGGCCTGATGCTGCGGAGGAGTGCGCAGGGCTTATGAGCCCTGCGCGTCACCGATTCAGCTGCGGCTCTCCGAGGGCTTTCAGCCGCAGATCTTGGCGGCGACGTCGGACGGGACGCCGATCTCGGTGCAGTGCAGGGCGCTGCCGAGATCCGCCGGCTTCCAACCACCGTCGGCTGCCACGTAGTGGAACAGGACCTGGGCGCGGTTGACGGTGTTGTTGTGGGTTCCGCTGTGGGCCATTGCCCAGTCACCGGCGCAGGCGATCTGGTCCTCGAGTTCGATCGGTTTCGCCAATCGCGACTCGATGTCCGTGCCTTTCAACGCCGCGAGCAGGACGGTCTTGGAGACCGGGCATGCGGACGGCGTGCCCCCCGAGCTCGGATCCGTTGCCTGCGTGGGGAAGTCGCGATCCGGGGTCACCGTGTGGTTGTCGGAGCCCAGGGTGAGCGTGACGGTAACCGGACCGCCCGAGGGGCAGCAGCTGGCGTCCTGACCTGCCAGCCAGCGGTATTGCACCTGGACGCTGCGATCCGACGAGCCGACCACCGTCGTGTAGGACGTCGAATTCTTGGTCGCGGTGCCCAGATATCCGGCGTGATTGAACAGCATCACCTGCCAGGGTGAGCTCGCGGTGCCGTGCGGAGTCCCGGCGAGCACCCACAGCAGGCTGGGGCAGGAGCCGACCGCGGCATCGGTGCCGCTGTCCGCGTAGAAGCCGTCGCCACCCACATTGGCACCGAGCCTGCCGAGCGCGGCCTTGACCACTCCGGAGTTCAGATCGACGCATTTGCCGTTCCCGGCGGTGGCGGGAGCATCATTGCCGGCGGGCGGCGTCGCCCCCGGTGACTGCTCCGGGGCCGGCGACTGCTGGGTGTCCGAAGGCTGCACGGATCCAGGCGGGGCGACAGTGACGGATGATGACGCTGACGACCCCCCGGCCGCAGGCGTCGTGACGCTGTCCTGGCATGCCGTCGCCAGGGCCACTGCGGCGACCGCCGCGATGATTCCGATTATCCGTTTCATACGATCCCTTTCCATTCGGTACTACCAGTACTTCGTGTCCGGGACGAAAGGCGTTGCGCCCCCGGTTTTATGGGCATGCCTGGTGGACAGACGCGCAAGTGAGTGCGCTCGCCGGTTATCGTTGATTCGTCACGTGGATGAAGGCGCGCGGACCCGGCCCCGGTGCTCAGTGGGACTGGGGAGGAAACGAGTGTGGCGGTGCTGAGGGAGAATACGGACATGAGCGACGCAATGAGGAAGAAGTTCAGAGATCAGCCCGGGTTACCGGCAGTCGTGTCGACGGGTGTCCAGGCACCTGTCGGCGGTTAGCTCGATGTCGGACCAGGAAGTGCCGGGTCGGGGATCCTTGCCGGGACCCGGCGGGAACAGGTTCGATGCGGTGGAACGACTACGCAAGAAGCTGGAAGGTCTGAAGCCTGCCGACGCTGGTTCTCCCGAGGCGGGAAACGGTACGTCGAAAATCACCCGGCTGCCGCGTCGCCCCCGGCGCATGACGGAAGAAACCAGCGAGCGTCCCCGCAAAACTTGGCGCTCGGAAGGCCCCTCCGTCTACGATCCCGCACCGACCAGGCCCGTGCTGCGATCAGAGCTGCAGGGTGAGACAGGGTGGTTGCCGATCGACCCCGGCCCGGTACGCCATCCCGCCCCGGCGAATGATCCGGGCAGAGCCGAGCATGATGGGAGTGTCGTCGATCTCGGCGCGGCGCGGCGCAAACGAGCCGCTGACGCTCCAGCCGCCGGCATTCGGCGCATGGCCAGACCGCGCAGAATCGGACCTGTCGCAGGCGAAGGAGCCGGCGATCAGGACGGTGGCCACAGCGGTGACCCCGATTCTCCACAGCCGGACGGACCCGCTCCGCAGCACTGACTCCCTGCGATGCCGTCGCCGCAGCCTTCTCCCGTCATGACAACGATCGAGGATGTCCTCGGTCGCCCAGCGAAGACATTCCCGCAGTGGGCAATAGACCACGCGAACGACTTCCGCTGAGCTGCGGTTGAATCGGTAACTCGCGGACTGCTACCCAACGCCGAGGCGGGCGGGCGAGCGTTTTGTCAGTGGATGACGTCGAAGACGTTCTTTTGCAGGCCGTTTGCGTAGGCCTCGGATTCGACCAGCTTCAGCTTCTGGGTGTCCTTGTCCGTGGTGCTGAACAGGCGCTTGCCTGCGCCGAGCAGGAGGGGGAAGACGAGGAGGTGGTAGCGGTCGATCAGGCCTGCGTCGGAGAGGTTTTGGTTCAGGGTGGCGCTGCCGTGAATGATGATCGGGCCGCCTTCGGTTTCCTTCAGGGCGGCGACCTGGTCGAGGGTGCGCAGGATTGTGGTGTCGCCCCAGTTCGAGACGAGGTCGTTGTCGGTGAGAGTGGTGGAGACGACGTACTTCGGCATGGTCTTGTAGTCGGCGAAGTCTTCCATGTCCGGCCAGACGGGGCTGAATGTCTGGTAGCTGGCTCGGCCCAGGAGGATCGCGGTGGATTCCTGCTGTTCCCGGCCTTTGATTTCGAAGGCATCGGGGAGGAATTCGATGTCCTTGAAGGTCCATCCGGAATTGCGGTAGCCGGGTTCGCCGCCGGGGCCTTCGACGACGCCGTCGAGCGAAATGAAGGCGGTGCTGATCAGAGTGCGCATGGTTGTCTCCTTGATATCTCGTGTCGGTTTTCGATAGCGAATGTGAAGCTCAGCTGAGAAGTGTCGTGAGCCACTGCTGCCAGGCGGCTTCTGCCCCATCGGTTTTCGGTGCGAATAGGTGATGGAACATCAGCGCCATGCCGGTCGGGCCCTGGTGGAAGGAGTAGAGTCCGTCGGCGGTACGGACCCCGATGCGCTCGTCGTCCGCCCAGACCACTTCACCGTCCAGCGGCGGCAGCTTCTCCGGCTCCGCGTGCGCCCTCGCACCCTCGGTGACCGGGCTGGACAGTGACAGCCCACGGGTGAGCGCCGCGCGCACTTCTTGCGCGGACGGCCCGAATGCCACGGCGAACACGGGGGTTCCGACGCGACCGGCGAAGTGCGACAGGTACTCCCGCAGCGTGTGGAGGTGGAAGGGCCAGCCGCGGCGCAGTGCGTCGTACTCGTCTTGCCAGTTGTCGCCGAGCATGCCGCTCTGGACGACGCGCAGCACGGTGCTGCCACCGTCCCGTCCCTCGATCAGATACTCGAAGGCCATGAATCGGCCGTCTTCGGCGGCCACTGTGCGGGAGCCGAAACGCTTGCCGGGCTCATAGGCGGTGATCACCGCTTCTTCCCGATGGCCTCCGGTATCCATGGCCGCCACCCCGCCCTCGTTCGGCTCGACGTCGTTGCGCCCCATGAACCAGGAGTCGATTCCCGGTCCGGTTGCGATGGCCTCCCAGACCTGTTCCGGGCTCGCCGGCAGTGTCGTCTCCAGTTCGATCTCGAACGGATGCGCCATTGTCAGTTCTCCTGTCCTGCTTCGGGTTCGGTCGTTTCGGGTAGTTGTTGCGGGCAGGGCTGCGCTGTCGGGATCTGGTGGAGGCCGACGACTACGCGGTGGTTTCGGCCGCCCTCGGCGGACTCGTCGTGGTAGCGGCCGACGAGGGTTGTCACGGCCTGGGCCAGCTCCTCGGTGAAGGCCGCCCGGTCGGCCGCGGAGGCGAACCGCACCTGCGCGTCGATGCCGAAGGTGGCGACCCGTTGTTTGGCACGCTGGGCGCCACCCAGCAGTGCGCCGACCTCCTGCAGCAGCCGGGATCCCAGGGCCAGCAGCCAGTAGGCGGACAGCTGATCGGGAGACCGGGACGGGTCCGGGCTGATGGCGCCCAGGGCGCTGGGGGAGATCACATAGGAGGTGGCGGTGGCGCGGTACACCCGCTCGGTGATATTGCCCTTGCGTCGTTCCATCTCGAGCTCGACCAGCCCGTGCCGTTCCAATTCCTTGAGGTGGTAGTTGATCTTCTGCCTCGGCAACCCCAGTCGAACGGCCAGCATGGCAGCCGAGCCGGGCTCGGCCAGTGCGGCGAGGATCCGGGACCGGATCGGGTCCAGGGACGCCTCGGCCGCGGCGGGTTCTTCGATCACAGCTACGTCCAGCACCGGTCCAGCATGCAGCCGACGAAAAAAATTGTCAAGGAAAATATTCTTGTCTCTGCAGGTGGGGGAATCGGATTCATCTTGGTATCCGATACTGTTCGGTATCCGTTATGCTGCGCGGATGCCCAAAGGTGTAACCAAACGCAGGCCGATCACTGTGGCCGCGCTGCTGGACGCGGCGTTGGCATTGTTCGCCGAGCAGGGATTCGGGGCCACGTCGATCGCGGAGATCTGTGCACGCGCCGGATTGACCAAGGGTGCGTACTACTCCAACTTCGGCGACAAGGACGAGTTATTTCTGGCGTTGTTCGACCGCGAGTGGACCGTCCGGCTCGAGCGGCTCCGGCTCGCGCTGCCGTCCGGTGGGGACCCGGTCGCCACGCTGAGCGACCCGGCGCTGTTGCCGTCGGTGGTGGACGAGGCCGAACGGCGGTGGTTGCTGGTGTCGGCGGAGTTCGGCCTGCATGCGGTGCGACGGCCCGCGCTGGCCCGGATGCTGCTCGAGCACGAGGCGCGCGGGCGCGCGGCGCTGGCCGCACTGCTGACCGAGGCACTCGCGGCCGCCGGGCGCGTACCGCTGCTACCGGTGGAAGACCTCACCCGGCTGATCGTGACGGTCGTCGAGGGTGAGAACCTGCATACTCTGACAGAGAATGCGGCGGGATATGCCGAATCGACCACTGCGCGTTGGGAACTCGTCGAAACCCTGATGAATCGACTGTCCGCTCCCGGAGGAGACACAGATGACTGACCAAGCACTCAGCCCCGATATCGCCACGCTCGACCACGTCGTGGCCGTCGACGGCCTACTGGAGAATCTCGGAATCTCGACCGGAAACACCGGCGGCAGTGTCGGTTTCGCCGGTGCGGATCCGATCGTGCCGGCCCGGCATCGGCTGGGCGCCGGCATCGGCATTCCGATCATGGCCGCGGCCGTCGGCGCGGTCGCCCTGCATCGCCGCCGCGGTGGTCCGGATCAGGATTTGCAACTGGATCTGCGTCAAGCCGTGCACGGCATCACCCCGCATGCGTTCTGGCATCCCACCCTCGCCGGTGAACTGCCGCCGCACCCACTCGTCGCGGACAACCCGTTCTTGCTCGCGCCCTACCGCACCGCAGATGGCCGCACCGTGATGGCGTCGGGCGTCTACCCGCACCTGGCCGCGAAATGGTGCCGATTCCTCGATGTCCCACCGGATTACGCGAAAGTCGCCGCCGCCTTCGCCACCCGGGAGGCGTTCGAACTCGAGGAGTCCGCCAATGCGGCCGGGCTGCCGCTGTGCATCGCGCGCACGCCCGAGGAATGGCTTGCCCACCCGCAGGGTGCGCTGCTGGCCGGGCAACCGGTGATCGGGCTGCGCCGGATAGGTGACGCCCCGATTCACGACTTCGGTCCGGCCGCACGACCTTTGGACGATATCCGGGTGCTGTCGTTCACCCACGCTATCGCCGGGCCCACGGTCGGGCGCACCCTTGCCGAGTACGGCGCGGATGTGCTGTGCGCCACCCGCCCCAATGACTACGAGCACGACTTCATCTATGCGGAAGCGAATGTCGGCTCCCGCAGCACCTACCTCGACCTGACCACCGACGCCGGGCGTGAACGCGCCGACCGGCTACTGGCCGACACCCACGTCGTGGTCAACAACCATCGCGGCGACAAACTCGAGAAGCTCGGTCTCGACCCCGACCAACTCGCCGCCCGCTACCCGGGCATCATCGTCGTCTCGGTCAGCTGCTACGGCTCCGAAGGCCCCTGGCGGACTCGCGGCGGCTTCGACATGAACGGCTCGGCAGCCTCGGGCCTGATGACGCTCGAAGGCACCCCCGAAGACCCGAAATTGCCTGTCACCGGCATGATCAACGATTTCATCACCGGCTATATGGGAGCGATCGGCGCGCTCGCCGCGCTCGGCAAACGGGCCACCGAGGGCGGTTCCTGGCACGTCACCGTCAATCTCACCCGCACCGCCATGTGGTATCAAACCCTCGGTCTGGTCGACCCCGAGGGCGCCGGTGTCGGCGACCAGCACACGCTGCGCGAGCCTGCCGCCTACGACGCCCCCAGCCCGCTCGGCGACATTCACATGCTGGCTCCGCCGGTTCAGTTCTCGCATTTCACTCCGGCCTGGCCCGACCCGCCACTCGTACCCCGCGGCTCCAGCCGTCCGGAGTGGCGAACTCAGTAGTACACGCGAGACGCGAAGCGCGCCTCCGCAATCGAGACTTGAAGCGCCTCGCTGTAAAACCAGACTGGAAGCGCCCCAACGAACCCGCTGGGGCGCTTCGATAGTGCCGCACTGTGACTTTCCGCCGTAGCCATGGCAGAGGTCGTATCCGTGGATGCACTGTCCGGTACATCAAGCGGCCGTGCAATGCCCGATGATGATGTTGCCGTAGGAGTTTCGTGCGTAGACGACCACGGTGTCCTGCTCCTGATCGGCCGGTGTCAGCTGGTTGTGCACGGTGCCGTTCTGGGTGCTGTTTTCCAGACGCGCCGTACTGCCCGCGCTGATACCGACTTCCAGTTCGCCCATGCATGTTTCGAGTTCGAGCACGCCGCGTGAGGCTTCGCCGATACGGATATTGCCCTTGCCGGTTTTCGCGGTGACCGATCCATGCACGCGCTCGATGGTGATGTCGCCGGCGGACATCTCCAGCTCGCACGGGCCGAGTTCGCCGGAGCTCTGTACTACGCCCATGCCGGCGGTGGCTTTGAGCTGGGAGCCGGTGGGCACCTGAATGACGACCTCGATCGAGGGATTGCCGCTGAACGGGGTGTAGATGCGCCACCCTTTGGGCGTTTTCACAGTCAGGGCGCCGGCGGAGAAATCGACCTGGGTGTGCGTGGCGGCGCGCACGTCGTCTCGTTTGGACTGATCGGTGGGGCGGATCTCGACGACGGTGTCGGTGCGGTCGGAGGCGATGACCCTGACGTTCCCGTAGAGCACGTCGACGGTGATGGCGATCGGTCCCGGGGTGGCGAATGCGGTGTTGTTCATGTGAATACTGTCGCGAGGCCGGCTGATATCGGCCTGATGCCGACCTGACACGTCGTCTGACACTGCGCCGAAGCCATCCGAACCAGTGTCAACTATGAGGATCTGGACTGAAAGTGCTCTAGCGCTTGCTTTGGGTAACAGTTCGGCGGGTCTCGTCAGTACTGTCGGGGGTCGTGCGGCGTCGCCAGTCGGGTGGCTGTGGCGTTGCGCAGCAGATGTACTCGAACGAAAAGGATGAGTAGTTGACGTTTAAGAAGACTGGACGCATTGCGGTCGCGGCGCTGGCTGTCGTGACCGTACTCGGGTTGTCGGCCTGTGGCAGCGATGACAAGAAGGACAGCGCCAAGCCCGTCAAGACCTCCACGTCGCAGACGGCTGCCGCCCAGACCTTCCCGCCGGCCCCGACCGCGGCGGACCTGAACAGCGAACTGCAGAAGGTGCTGGACCCGAGCATCCCGGACACCGAGAAGCTGGATCTGATGCAGGGCATGCAGGCGGACCCGGGCCTGCCCACGCGGATTATCGACGCCTACAAGCAGAACAACGCCACCATCACCGTCACCAGCGTCACCGATCTGGGCAATGGAACTCTCACTGCCGACGCGCAGGCGGCGATCAATGGCGGCGCACCGCAGCAGGCAGTCGTGCCGTTCGTGGTCGAGGACGGCAAGTGGAAGGTCCAGAAGGAATGGATCTGCAACATTCTGACGCTGGGCAACCAGAGCTCGCCTGCCTGCAGCTGATTCACCTGCGGACGGTCCGCGCGCCAGGAGTTGCGCGGACCATCCGCAGTGTTCGGTTGGGACTAGGGCGCTTCCAAGTAGACCGGCAGTTGGGCGTGGCCGTTAGAGATGAAGCTGCCGACTGTTTTCAGACTGGTGGGGGCGGCGGCGAGGGTGAGGGTGGGGAAGCGGGTGAAGAGGGCGGGGAGGGCCACCGTGGCTTCGAGGCGGGCCAGGGGGGAGCCTAGGCAGTGGTGGACGCCGTGGCCGAAGGCCAGGTGCTGGTCCTTGGTGGTGCGGTGCGGGTCGAATTCGTTTGCGGTGGGGCCGTGGACCTTCGGGTCGCGGTTGGCGCCGGCGTAGGACGCCAGGATGGGCTCGCCCTTGCGGATGAGGCGGCCTTCGATTTCGATGTCCTCCACGGCGTATCGCAGCGGGAGGTGGGCGACGGGTGCTTCGAAGCGAAGCGTTTCTTCGACCAGATCTGCCCAGGAGACGCGGCCTTCGGTGACGGCGGCGCGGTGCTCGGGGTGCGTGAGCAGGGTGAAGACCGCTTGGTCGAGCAGGTTGACGGTGGTTTCGTGGCCCGCGTTGATAATGAGCATCAGGGTGTCGACGAGCTCCTTCTCCGACAGCCGGGAGCCGTCGTCCTCGTCCCGGGCCGCGATGAGTTCGCTGATCAGGTCGTCGCCGGGGGTCTCACGCTTGAGCTGCACGATTTCCGTGACCAGGCCGTACATTTCGAGGTAGTTGGCCATACCCTCCTCAGGCCCGAGCGAGCCGTCGAAGAATCCGTCGACGCATTTACGCAGTGCGGGATTGCGGTCGTCCGGCACGCCCATCAGTTCGCTGATCACCTGGATCGGCACCGGATAGCAGTACGCCTCACGCAAATCGACCACGGTGCCGGCGGGGGTCTGCGCCAGCTGATCCAGCAGCCCGGAGGTGATCGCCTCGATGCGGGATTGCAGCACCGTGGTGCGGCGGTGGGTGAAGGCGGGAGCGACCAGTTTGCGCAGGCGACGGTGGTCGGTGCCGTACGCGGTGAACATATTGCTGACCGCAACCCAGGGCAGCAGCGGCCACTCCGCGGTGATCTCACCGTTCATGTACGCCGTCCAGTGCTGCGCAGCGTCTTTCGATACGCGCGGGTCGGTCAGCAGACTCTTCAGTACGACGGCATCGGTGACCGACCAGGCGCGCACGCCGCCGGGCAACTCGACCAGGGTGACGGGCCCGCTCGCGCGGATGTGGGCGGATTCACCCTGGATATCGGAACCCATGGGGTCCAGGACAATTGGCTGTGCATCCATCGTATTCTCCTCGCAACTCTGGCAGCAGTCTCCCGCGTTGCGCGGACATTGTCGATGGTTGTGCGTTTGCCCGAAACATGCTGTGTGACAGATGCTTCAGGCGACGCTTACCGCTCCGCCAGCAAGGCGAGCAGCTGATCATGGGGGATTCCGGGCGAGTAGTGGCCGTCACGGCCGGTCATATCGGTATTGACGACGAGGCCGTTCAGGACGGCTTCTTCGACCGCTTCGACGACGGCTGTATAGAGGGAATCCATACGGTTCCAAGGCATTCGGGCGGTCGTGACCAGCTCCTCGTCACTGGGTTCGCCGATCGGAAACCCGGTGTCGGAGGCCCGATCGCCGGCAGTGGAAAACGCGAGGAACAGATCGCCGGAGAAGAGACTGCCGGTAGTTCCCGTGCGCGCCAACCCGAACGGCACTCGGCGGGCCATGGCCTTGCACTGCAGCGGTTCGACGGGGGCGTCCGTCGCGACGATGACGATCACCGAACCCGAACCCCCGGGCGCGGCCGGAACCTGGTCCGGCGCCGTGCCCCAACTGGTGGACTCCTGTGGATTGCCCACCGTGATCTGCTCACCGACGCGCCGCCCTCGAATCGTAAGTTCCTGCCGGGAACCGAAGTTCGCCTGCAGGAAGACACCCACGGTGTACGTCTGCGAGCCGAATTCGACCAGCCGGGACGCGGTACCGCTGCCCCCCTTGAACGCATAGCAGTTCATACCGGTGCCGCCGCCGACCGAACCCTCCTGGACCGGCCCCGACCGCGCTGAATCGAGTGCGGCCCCGACAAGTTCCGGCGTGACGTGCCCGCCGTTGATGTCATTGAGATAGCCGTCCCAGGTTTCGGCGCAGACCGGTAGCAGCCACTGCCGGCCCAGATCCGGATGCACCGCATTGATCCAGTCGATGGTGCCGGTATGGCAGGCCCCGATGGCGTGCGTATTGGAGATCGTGACGGGCATCGAGAGCTGCCCGACCTCGTCGATCCAGGCGGTGCCGGTCATTTCGCCATTGCCGTTGAGCGAGTAGCGCCCCGCGGCGCAGGGCCTGCCGACGCCGGCCCGGCCGCGCGGCAGGATTGCCGTCACTCCGGTGCGCACCGGCCCGTCGCCCACGCGCAGTGGTCCCGCACCGTCGATCAGCGTCAGGTACCCCACCTCGACTCCGGGGACGTCGGTAATGGCATTCCACGGTCCGGGCGTACCCGTCGGATGCAGGCCGAGTGCGCGGGCGCGGGGTCGTCCGTCCGGGGAAAACGATTGGTACTCGGTCATTCAGGCGTCCTTCAGAGGTGTCGCAATGTCCGGGCAGCAGGTCGCCGTCCGGGCATAGGAACAGATCAGTTGAGCGGCACGGGCTTTGGTCACCGATCGATTCCCGGTGATGATGTGCAGGCCGTACGCGTCCTCCAGAGCGACCAGATTCGCGGCCACCTCCAGGATCGGCGCATCGATCGTGAAGTGCCCCTGCGCACTTCCGACCTCCAGTGCGCTCATGTACAACGCGACCTGCTTGTCGAACAGCGCCGTGATCAGATCGCCGTGCTCGGCCGCGATATTGCGGTACGCCACCAGCCGGTACAGCGCGACGACCAGTTGGTCGGTATCGTCGGCCGGCAATCCGGCCCAGATCAGTGCCCCGATCTTCTCCCGGGCATCCGGGATGTCGGCGACCATGGCCAGCCGCGCGCCGAAGAACCGATCGCTCGCCTCCCGATGGACCTCGCGCAACAGCGTGTCGAGGTCATCGAAGTAGTAGTGCACCGTGGCGGGCGAGACCCCCGCGAGTTCGGCGACCTCCCGGATCTTGAGCCTGCCCACATCGCGGTCGGACACCGCCGCCAGCGCTGCGTCGAGGATGGTGCGGCGTGCGCGCACCTGATCCTTCCGGCGTGCCATCCGTTTCCCTCCCGTTTCTTACTTTGATGATGAGTTAAGTACTTGTTACGTCTGAAACCCCGTATTGCCAGCGGGTTTGGATCATTCTTTGATTGTAAATCAAAGAAAGGAGTCGGTCATGGCGATGCACCCCTCGACCGGCCGGACAGCCGCAGGCGACCCGGAAAACAGTTATAAGCAACAGCTTTCGCGGGCCCTGGGGATGGGGGAGAACATCCTGATCACGCTGTCGGCGGTGACGCCGGCTTCCAGCGTGTTCATCATCATTCCGTCGATCCTGCTCGCGGTGGGCGGAGCGTCGGTGCTGACGCTGGGCATCGCGGCGATCGCGTCGGTATGCGTCGGCCTGTGCTACGCCGAACTGTCGGCGCGGTATCCGATCGCGGGCGGCGAATACACCTGGGCCGCACGCCTGCTCGGACGTCCCCTCGGATTCGCGATGTTCCTGCTGACCATGGTCAACGGGGTGCTGATCATCTCGGTCATCGCGCTGGGGACCGGCGACTATCTCGGCGTGGCGATCCCGAGACTCGGCGGTAAATGGGTCGGCGTTGCCGTCATTGTGGTGACAACCGGTGTGGCGCTGCTCAATATCAAAGCCAATGCCTGGGTCACGGGCATGTTCCTGGCAGTGGAGGTCGCGGCCATCAGTGTGCTGGTGTTCCTGGGCTTCCGGCATGTCGAGCGTGGTCCCGCGGAATGGTTCCATCCGCTCACCGCGGGTGGCGGCGGCACGGTCGGCGTCGGCATGGGCGCACTACCCGCCTTGATCCCGGTGGCGCTGTTCGCCTACAACGGCTATGGCGCGGCCGTCTACTACTCGGAGGAAACCAAGAACGCCAGCAAGACGATCGGGCGGGTCATCATGGTCTGCCTGGCCGCGACCGTGGCCATCGAAATCCTGCCGATCGCCGCCGTGGTACTCGGCGCACCGTCGATGACCGATCTGCTGCAGAGCCCCGCCCCGCTGAACTACTTCCTGACCGCGCGCGGCGGTTCCGCCGTGAATACCGTTGTGAGCGTGGGTATTGCGATCGCCATCATCAATGCGGTCATCGCGATCATCCTGCAAATATCTCGCCTCGTATTCGCCTCGGCTCGCGATCGCAGCTGGCCCGATCCGATCGACCGCGCACTGTCGGCCGTGCACCCGCGCCTGCACACCCCGGTGGCCGCCACCATCCTGGTGGGCGCGATCGCAGCGGTAGCCGCCGCGGTTCTGCCCCTCAACTGGCTGATCACCGCCACCGGCGCGGGCCTTGTCCTGGTGTATCTCTTTGTCGCCCTGGCCGCACTCCGCGTGCGCCGCATGGCGGTTTCCGACACCTACCGCATGCCGTTGTGGCCGCTGCCGCCCCTGATCGTCATCGCCGTCATGGTTTACGCCGGCTACAGCCTCGGAAAGGATTCCTGGCAGCAACTGGTGGTAGCGATCGTCACCATGGCTCTCGGCATCGCGTACTACCTGATCTACCTGCGTCCCCGTGCCGCCGAACGCTGGCTGCTGCCCGACCCCGTCCACGAACCCTGAACTGCCGCACGCCGCCGGGAATCCGTGATTCGCGTTCGGCTCGCGGGCCGTGTGCGTGGTCGGCCGTCCTCGAATGCACGCCGATCACCTAGCCTTCGGTCTCATGGCAACGACTGATTCCGCGCAACGATCCGGTGAACTGGCACGCGCCAAGATCGTCGGCATCGCGCTCGAACATTTCGCGCGGCACGGCTATCGCGGCAGTTCGCTGGCGCGCATCGCCACCGAGGCCGGTATCTCGCAGTCCGGTCTGCTGCACCACTTTTCCAGCAAAGCGGCGCTGCTGCAGGCCGTACTCGGCGCCCGTGACCTACGGGATCTGGCGGCCACCGAGACCGATCTCGGCGATTTCGCCGAGATGGACTTCGACGGTCTGCTCGACTTCCTCGTGCGGATAATGCGCAATAACGCGGCCAACCGGGATCTGGTTCAGCTCGCGCATCTCACCACAGCCGAGGCGACCGGTCCCGATCATCCTGCACACGAGTGGGTGGTCGGGCGGTTGAGATTCCTACGTACTTGCTGTGCCCCGGTGCTGCGTTGAGGGTGGTGACGTAGTCGAACAGGGCTGCGGCAGCGACCGGGCCACCGGCGACGACGAGCCCGGCCAGCCCGCCGACGCCACCGACCAAGGCCATGATCGGCAGTACGGCGACGACGCAGCCCAGGCTGAGGACCACGCAGGACGCGCCCGCGAGCACGACACCGACACCGATGCCGATCACCGCGCCGATGGCCGTACCGACCAGGCTGCCGAGCGAGGTGCCGATGCTGACCGCATTGATCAGGTCGTTCATGGCCAACTGGTTCTCCAGCGGCGCCGCAACAGGTTTCAGGGCGGACCGGTCGAGCCCGCCAAGGTCCGGGGTGAGCTGCAGGGTGCGGCCCGCATCGGTGATCTGCGAGCGAATGGGCAGCCCCTGATCGTCCAAGGTCAGGGCTAGCGGTAGTGCGTCGAGGACCTGCCCGGAGCTGTCGCGAACCGTGACCGAACGCTGATCGTCGGTGAGCGCGAACACGCCGTTGTCGAGCGTTGCCACGACCGTGGTGTTGTCGAGGGTCGCGTGATAACTGACCGCGGGCGCAGTTGTACCGGGATCGGCGACCGCGGTGGCGGTGCCGACGACGCTCGCGGTCAGCACGGCCGCGGTATACGAGGCGAGACGGATATTCATGTGGGTTCCTCATCAGGATGGTGCCGGTCGTGATCTCGGCCATATCCGAGCCGTCGAAGTTCCGGTTGCTCGCACGTAGCAGGTAGTCTCGAATCGACGCCGGAGAGCGCCGGCGGAGGCGAGATGTACTGCCCGCGTGCGATATTCGACTGCGCGAAGAGGCGAGGCGCCGGTCTTGCAGATTTTCGGTATGCCAAATAAGACCTGCGATGCCACAGTCGGTATGCAGGCAGTGGTTACCGGCCCGCCGAGTTCGAATAGGTTCGGCGGGTTCGGGTTTCAGAGATTCAATTTTTCAGAAGTGCACGGTGTCAGGCGTGGGCCGGTGTCACCTCCTCCTGATCGGTCGCGGTGACGCGGACGGTGGTGGACAGGCCTGGATCGATACTGCTGTGCCCGGCGCGGATCAGGTACGGACCCGGACGTGCGGACCATCGGCCCCGCGTCTCGTCCCATATCTGGAAAGTTCGCTCGGCCAGGGGGATTTCGACGTGCACGGTCTCGCCGGGGTCGGCAGTGGCCGTGGCGAAGCCCGCCAGCCGGTACGCCGGACGCGAATCGTCGGCGTCGACCGGTCCGGCATAGATCTGAACGGTTTCGCGACCGGAGCGGGAGCCGGTGTTGCGCAGGGTGACCCGAACCTCCCGCGCTGTCGCCACGATGTTCTCGTAATGCCAATCGGTATAGCCGAGACCGTGCCCGAACGGGTAGGCCGGCTGCACGTCGTGTCGCTGCCAGGCGCGGTAGCCGATGAAAAGTCCTTCGTCGTAACGCAATACACCGTCGGTGGGGGTCACCAGGGATACGGGCACGTCTGCCAGGTGAGTGGGCCAGGTGGTGGGCAGTCGGCCGCCGGGCTCTCCGCGTCCGAGTAGTACATCGGCGAGTGCGGCGCCACCTTCCTGTCCGGGAAACCAGCTCACCAGGATCGCGGATGCCTCTTCACGCCAGGGCATTTCGACCGGCGACCCGGAGTTCACCACGACCACGGTGTGCGGATTCGCGGTGGCGACCCGCGCGATCAGCTCGTCCTGACGGCCGGGCAATCGCAGATTCTCCCGGTCGAAACCCTCACTCTCCTGCGCGGTCGTGGTCGCGACCACCACGATGGCCACCTCGGCCGCGGCCGCGGCTGTCACGGCTTCGGCGATCAGGATGTCGTCGTCAAGTCGTGGTTCCTGCACGGCCAGAGTGAAACTCACACCCTGGATCGGTCCGAGAGCGGCTTTGGGTGTGGCGTTGAGCAGGCTGATCGTGACCGGGCGACCGGCCTCCAGATCCGCCGAGCCGTGCGGGGTCGGCGGTGCGGTCAACGCTTCGAAAGGATCGGCGTGCTCGGAGGTTTCCTGCATGCCGTCGAAGAGCACGCGGTCGGCGACAGTGAGCCGGAAGCGGCCGAGACCGCCGATGCCGAACAGGTGGGGTCCGGTCTCCTGTGGGGTGTAGGTGCCGGTGAATTCCACTGAGGCCAGGGCATCGAAGGCGGTCTCTCCGGGCAGGGTGGCATCGGTCCATCGCACCCGTGCGACCGTGAGCGGCTGCTCGGCGAGCACCGCGCCGTCGTCGTCACGCAGGACCGCGCGGAGATCGAAACCTCTTGCGGTCAGATCGAATCCCTCATTGGGATCTGCCCCGACGACATAGGTGAGCGCTACCTTCGTCGGAAGGGCGGCCCACAGCCCCTCCAGTGGTGACACGATACGGGCGGGGAAGACGGTCGCAGAGCCCCCGCCCAGCACCCGCGCATCACGTGCCGCCCGCCCGATCAGGGCGATACTGCCGACCGCATCCGGGTCCAGCGGCAGCACC
Organism: Nocardia sp.; assembly: GCF_025465275.1. Classification (GTDB taxonomy): domain Bacteria; phylum Actinomycetota; class Actinomycetes; order Mycobacteriales; family Mycobacteriaceae; genus Nocardia. Next base: position 92,001 of record NZ_JAODNK010000092.1, read on the forward strand.
TTGTTCTCGTTGCGAAGCAATACCATTGCGCGCGCGGCGATCTCGTGCGCGGTGGCGATTCCATCGGGCGGAACCGGTCGCGCCGACTCGGGCACCGCCGGTGCGGTATCGGCGAGCAGTCCTACATGAGCCGCCAGCAGCAGCACCAGGCGCACGGCCTCGTCGACGGTCGATTCGGCGACCTCACCCGCCCGAACCGCGGCAGCTAGCGCCGGGCCGAAGACCGTGAGCGGACCCGGCATGGCGATATCGAGCCCGCCCTCGATGGCGCGCACGGTGTCGCGGGCGGCGAGCCAGTCCGAGACGACCACACCGTCGTATCCCCACTCCCCGCGCAGCACCTCGACCTGCAAGTGGTGATGCTCGGTCATGGTGGGGCCGTTGACCGAGTTGTACGCCGACATCAAAGCCCACGGCCCGGCGGTGGCGATGATCTCCTCGAACGGCGCGAGATACAACTCCCGCAGCGCGCGCTGTCCGACCTGATTTATGCTCTGAGATGTGCGCGCTCGCGCAGAATTCGATTCAGTCGGAGGCGTGCGCCGAAGCCGGTTCGGGCCGGTCGAGCGATCGCTGCGCGGCGGCCTGCGCCAATTCCGCCCAGCGCTGGACCAGCGCCACGGTCCGCGGCTGGTCCGGGGCATGCCAGGATACCGGGTTCGCGTAGTTCCGCAGCCGCCCTTCCAGATCTTCGGCCAGATGAGCGCGGCCGGTTTCTCGAAGGTGACGAGCGTAGGTGACGGGATCGTTGTAGTAGGTGGGGCCGGTCTGCAGCGTGGTCTGCATGGGATCGGGCAGTGCGCCCGGACGCCCGGCGTACGTGTTCCACCATTCGGCCCGCCGGGATCGCATGGCGGCGAGCAGTTCCGGTTGGGCGTCGAGCAGATCCTCGGTCAGATGGGGATCTGCCGTGACGTCGAACAACTGCCCCCATTCGGCACGGAAGCAACCGGGGTGATAGGTCCGAATGTAGAGGTGGTCTCTGGTGCGCACGGCGCGCTGATAAGTATGCGCACCGTGGCCGAGCACCAGGTACTCGCGTGACTCGATGCTCTCGCCCCGCACGGCCGCTGCGAACGATTCACCCTGCCAGCCCGCGGGTTTCGGCAGTCCGACCAGTTCGCACACGGTCGGCGCGTAATCGATGTTGTAGAGCAGAGCGTCATTACGGCGGCCCGCAGCGGGCAGTTCGTCGGTAACGCCGGGCCAGTAGAAGACCAGGGGCAGCCGGTGCGCGGGTTCGTTGGCGAGACCGTGTTCGGCGTAGGAACCGTTCTCCCCGAGGGATTCTCCGTGATCGGCGCTGACGATGATCGCCGTCTCCTCGGCGATGCCGAGCTCCTCGAGCACCGCGAGCAGTTGCCCGAAGTGGTGGTCCCAGTACGCGATCGCGCCGTCGAAGCCATTGATCAGGTGCTCGAAGTCGGCGCGTGAGGCAATTGCCTCGGGCATATTGTGCGGCACCGGCGAGCGTCCGTCGCCGCGCAGTGAGTAGTTGAGATCCAGAGCGCCTCGCGGGCCGTAGATTTCGGCGTGGTCCGCGATGGTGTCGGCATCGGGCCAGGCTTGGACGGGACCGGATGCGGCCATCCGGTCGGTCCACTCCACCGGTTGCGTGTAGTCGGTGTGCGGTTCCCAGTAGGTCAGGTGCAGGTACCAGTTCTCCTGGTCGGCATGCCGGCGGATCCAGTCGATGGCCGCGCGATTGACGTCCGCGGCATCCTCGTCGCCCCAATTCGGCGTGGCCCGAATGGATTCGCGGAAATTGCCGTGGAAATAGTAGGCCCGGTGGCGTTCGGCAAACACCGACACGGCCGCGGTGTGATAACCGCCGAAGTTCCGATCGCGGCGGCCTGGTCACCTGCCGGACCATCGGCGCCGCATAAGGCTCGAATATCAGGGGCACCAGATATGTTTCATAGAACTTCGCCACCACCCCGGTGAACACGCTGTCATCGGCTGACATGGCTCATCCTCTCGGCGATAGGAATTGCCCAGTCAGCTGAGCGTACGCCGATTCGGTCATGTCGCCCGGGCTCGAACTCGGGTTATGGCCGACGCCGCCGACGATGCGGTGTCCACCCCGACCGGCGCCGAGCTCGGGTAGTCGGACTCGGGCATCGCAGACTCGCTTGGCATGGCGAAAGATTTGACGCAACTGCGCCCACCCTCGCAAATGCTGATGTGTGCGCCTTGGAATCTGCGTGTGGTGGCAGCACCGGTGCGATGCGAAAGCCTATGTGCCCAAGAGTGATTCGATTGTCTGTGGTGTGCGGCATGCCAGCTGGTCGTAGCGCACGAACGGCGACGACACCACGCCAGGCGCCCAGACCCGCACAGTGAGATTCACGGTGGGTTCGTCGTCGATGATCGCAACGTATTGCGTGCCGGGCGGCAACTGCGCGGGCCGCCCGTCGTCATCGGCCGGATCCGGGACCAGGAGTTTGCCGGTGAGGCCGGCCAGCTCGGATTGGTCGGCGCGCAAGGGAATCCAGTTCGCGCTCGCACGGTCCGGGAGCGCCATCCCGGTGCCGAACAGTTCGAAGGCGCGTTCGGCGACGTCGGGTTCGGTCGCTACCGTCTTTTCCCAGATCGGGTCGGTGTCGCCGCCGAACAGGTGCACCCGGGCCGCACCCGCTACCTGGTCGAGCGTCAATACGACCGCGCCCCAGCCGATTTCTCGGCGGAATCCCTCGAGCAGATCCTCCGCATCCCTGACCGCGGGGATGGCTGCGCCCTGCCACCGGGTGCCGTGGAACTCGACACCGTTGCTGCTCATGCGGCCTGGTTGCACCTGCCAGATCGCGGCGAATCTGTCCCATGGCTCGGTGCCGCGTTCCCAGGGGCGTGGTGGCCGGGTCATCAGCTCTTCACCGAACTCGATCAGCGCGGGGCGGGGGTCGATCATGCAGCCAGAATATGCACACACGCACCGAACGCAATCGAGCCTGTCGGCTCATCCACTCGATGGCGGGCCCGCCCGATCGTGATCGAAAGGGGTGAGAGGTGGTGGACAACTACGATCTATAGGTTTTTCGGGTCACCGGAATCAGCGTTGTGTGTGAGCGCCGAACGGGCGGGCCGCGACGTGTGTGCGGTAGCTGCCGATGAGGGCGAGCGCGCCATCGAGGGCGCTGCGCAGCGCCCCCGGATCCCGGCGAGCCTGTGCGAGGACGAGGCCGCCTTGGAGGCTGGCCAGCGTGCAGGTGGCCAGCCAGGCGATGTCGGTTTCCGTTCGCAATTCTCCGGATTCGTACATAGCCGCGAGCCCCGCGCGGATGCTCGACTCCCAACGGTCGAAACCGGACGCCAGCACGGCGCGGATATCGTCGTCGCGCTCGCCGACCTGTCCGAGCAGGTTGGCGAGCGGACAGCCTCCTTTTCCTTCCCGCTGGTATTGGAGTGCGACAAGGGCATCGGTCCAGCGCAGCAACCCCGACCACGTGCCGAGACCGGCGAAAAGGTCTTGCTGGGCGTCGAGCACCGTGTCGTTGGTGGCTTCCGCGACCGCACGAAGCAGATCGTTCTTGTCTTCGAAGTAGTGGTACAGCTGGCTACGCGATGCGGGCGCGCGTGCGCCGACCTCGTCCAGGCTCGCCCCGAGCGCCCCGTTTTCGGCCACGACCTCGAGGGCGGCGGCCACGATCCGGCGGCGGGTCAGGCGTCCCCGCTCGGTGGTCGGTAATGCTCCCATCGGCCCAGTATTCCCTGAGTGGACTTGACAGTCCAGTTCGGGGCATGGTCCTCTAGTTATTGGACTATGCAGTCCATTCAATCCGATCAACCCACCGTGGAGATCCGATGTCACCCAGCATTCGCGAACAGTCCGACCACCTGAAGGCGGTTGCGGCCGAACGTCTTCCGGCCGATGTGGTCGCCGTGTTCGACCGCAGCATCCAAGAGTTCCTGGACCAGGGAATCCCCGCCGGCGCCATCCAGGCCGGACAGCGGTTGGAGCCCTTCACCCTCGACGACGCCACCGGCACGCCGACCAGCCTCGATCAACTCGTGTCGGCAGGGACCGCCGTGATGGTCTTCTACCGCGGTGGTTGGTGTCCCTACTGCAATGTCGCGCTACGCACCTACCAGCAAGACCTGTTACCGCAACTGAACGATTTCGGTGCTCGGCTGGTGGCCGTCAGCCCGCAATCCCCGGATGATTCCCTCTCGACCGCAGACAAAGCCGGACTCGAGTTCACGGTCCTATCAGACCCCGGTAGCCGTGTCGCCGAACGGATCGGGATCGACTTCCAGCAGGCCGACGAGGTCCTCGCGGCCCAGCGCAAGATCGGCCTGGATCTGGCCCAGGTCAACGCCGAGGGCTCGACCCGACTTCCCCGGCCCACCGTCCTGATCGTCGACCAGGACCGCGTCGTGCGCTTCGTCGACGTCCAACCCGATTACACCGCCCGCACCGAGGTCGCCGACATCATCGCGGCCCTGACCAACCTGCGGTGAACAACTCCCAGACCGGGCGGCATGGTAGTCGACGCAACCGCGACCTATTTTCGGAACTCCGCGGGGTGTCCTGCTGAGCGTAGTCTCAGGTCGAAACTCGATGCGATTAGGAGAATTCATGCTTCATATCTCATCGCGCCTTGCCGTCGTCACCATCGCGGCGCTCGGATTGGCTCTGACCGCTACGGTCGCCGCTCATGCCGTACCGCCGCCGGGGACGAAATGTGAAGGCGGCAGTGCGGTATTCAATACAAATGGCCAGTGCGTGCCCAATGGAAGTACATGTGTTCTGACCGACGGGGTGCTTTTCGGCTGGACCAACGGCGACACTGGCCGCTGCGTGCCATACGACATCTCACAAAGCTATTGACCGACAGCACTGTGCGCGTTTTTGAAGGTGCGCGGTAGTAGGCCGTGTTTGTGTGCCGATGCGCTGTCGGAGGTTGACCAGCGTGAACCAATTGGGAAGTGCGACATCGCTTTGCCCGCGTAAGGCAGTATGTATGGGCTGGTTCGGCCAGTCGGTGCCACGCCGCCGTCACACTCGTATCCGTCGGGTTCAGATTCATCGGCAGGTGGAAGCCGCGATCAGGGCTGCGACCGAATCCCTGGGGCAACTCACCGCGCTGCAGACGGGCGACACCGCGACCATGCCGTAACAGTGAACTGAGGATCAGCGCGCCGCGCGGCCCAACGGTGAACCGGGCGGCACCGCTCGGCGGACGCACGCCGTCGGCAACAAGGCGGCAATGTCGAGGCAACTGTTCAGCAACGATCAGCTGATGAAATGCCCGTACCCCTTCTCGGGCCGGGTCTGTCGCGCCATTTCACGTCAAAGTGTCTGCGGTGGTGAGGATGCGGTACGGGCGGTCTCTGAACGACTACTCGGAGAGGTTGCTTCGCGCATGTTCCTTTGGATGTTTCCGCACGTCTCGCCGCACGATCGCTTGATCGGTCTGTGCATCCTGGAAGACCACCGCAACCCTTCGGCAATCCAAATCGTACGCCCGCTGTCGCAGTCTGCCGCCTGTCGCGCCGGGGATCGGTAGATGTTCGAATCATGTTGTACGCCATTCGATGTCGCACACCTTCTGCGACATCGATACGGGTTGGATGTGCAATTCGCCGCGTGCCGACCCGTTCTGGTGTGCGGTGCCCGGCTGGGCGCGATCGACATGCCGGCCGTGCTCGGCGGGCAAGTGCTACCGCTGTTGCCGTTCACGGCCTCGGTGCCGGTGATCGCCGACTCGCGCGGGACGACATGGACCTTCCTCGTCGATATCGCGTCACCGGAATCGAGCCCGCTCCTCGCCGAGCGGAATCTGGTCGAGTACGGAGTCGTGCAGCGGGCCTGTGGACAGCGGGTTCTGCTCCCGGTCTCGAACTCAGGAACCGGCTGGCACTGGGCCAACGAGCCGACGCCGGGCGGCGGTAGGCCACCGGCGGCATCGGTTCTCGCGTCCGCAGCACGCGTGATCGCCTCAACGACGGGGATATCCTGTGCCGCTCAGCCTTTTTGATCGGCCGCCGTCCATCGTCGCATCCGGAACCATGAGTTCGTACTGTCCGCTCGCGCGGGCATGGTCGATTCGCATTCGGCGCAGGATTCCTGAAGGCCGTCGCATGAGCCGCCGACGGCCGGGCCGGTGGTCGTGTGGCTTGCCATCCCGCTTTGGCTGCTTACCGGTAGTAGCTATTGAACCTGGTGCGTACGACGTTCTTTTGGATCTTGCCCGTCGAGGTCTTCGGTAGCTCGTTGACGACAATCACTGCTTTCGGTGCCTTGTAAGGATCGATTTGCTGCTTCACGGCAGCGATCAGGGCGGCGGTGTCGATCGTGGTCCCCGGTTTGGCCACGACGACTGCCGTTATTGCCTCACTCCAGCGCTCATGAGGTAAGCCGATGACGACGGCTTCGGCGACATTCGGGCCTGCGGCATACACGGCCTTCTCCACTTCGATCGATGCGACGTTCTCGCCGCCAGACTTGATGACGTCCTTCCTCCGGTCGCTGAACCAGAGGATCCCGTCGCTGTCGAAATGGCCGATATCCCCGGAGTGGAACCAGCCGTGGGCGAATGCCGCCGCTGTCGCTTCGGCGTTGTCGAGGTATTTGGTCATGGTGTGTGGACCGCGATAGACGATCTCGCCCTCCGACCCCTGCGGAAGCTGGTTGCCTTCGGCGTCCAGGATGGCAACCTGGATATTGATGACCGGAGTTCCCACTGCTCCCGCATGGGAGAGCTGATGTTCCGGACGGAACATCGTTGCGGTCGGACTCATTTCGGTCTGGCCGAACAACAGATAGAAATCGCAGTCGAAGGCATCGATGCACTGCCGCAGTTGAGCATCCGGCATGGGCGCCATCGCATAACATGCTCGGCGCAGGCTGCTCAGATCGCGTTCCTTCAGCTGCGGATGCTCGAGCATGGCGCGATACATCATGGGCAGACCGAAGATCTGTGTAATGCCCTCGCGCTCAATCTGTTCCAGCACCTCGCCCGGATCGAAACCTCGCCGGATGTGGATCGTCGCACCGACCAGTAGGGCCGCAGTGCAATGGCAGTTGAGTTGCGCGGTATGGAACATCGGCAGCATTGCGACGAACTGGTCGTCGGCGCGGAACCCTGCCTCCAGCGCCATGGTCATCGATTCCAGGTAGATCGCAGTGTGGTTGCCCACCACACCTTTCGGCGCGGAGGTTGTGCCGCTGGTGTACAGATAGGTGATGGGGTCGCGGTCGTCGACGACATGCTCGGGTTCGGCGCTGGTTCCTCTGCAGGTCAGGTCGCCGAAGGTCAGCCAGGCGGGATCAGTCGACTCCTCCGGTTCGGCTGCACCGGTACCCGGCGCGACGATGATGTCCTGAAGCGTCGTTGTCTGTTGGATCGCGCCGGAGAGCTGTTGTAGCAGTTGGCTTTCCATCACGATGCCGCGCGCAGACGAATGGTGGAGGACATAGGTCACCTCGTCGGTGCGCCAGCCGAGGTTGATCGGCACGCAGATGACGCCGAGTTTGGCGCATGCGTAGTAGGTGACAAGGAACTCGACACTGTTGCCGGACGCCAGGGCCAGGGCATCGCCGCGCCGGTATCCGCGATTGCCGAGGGCATTGGCAACTCGGTTCACCCACGCGTTGAGGTTGGCGTAGGTGTATCGCTGGGCACCGTCGACCACCGCGATACGGTTCGGGTGGCGGCGCGAGGTGCGGGTCAGACTGTCGCCGACGTTGACTCGATGGATCAGATTCGAATACAGGTTGGTGGTAGACATCGTTGTCGGCTCCAGTGTGGTTATCGGTTCGATCTATCGGCGCGGATGGCTTCGAAGACGTTGGGGTCCACCAGGGTTGAGGTGTCGCCGAGTTCGCGGCCCTCGGCCACATCGCGGAGCAGGCGGCGCATGATCTTGCCCGAGCGGGTTTTCGGGAGTTCGGGGACCACGTGGATCTCGCGGGGGCGGGCGATGGGGGAGATCTCGCGGGAGACCTCGGCCTTGAGCTCGGCCACCAGGTCCGCGCCGGTGTCTTTGGCTTCGGCGGTCAGGATGACGA
>NZ_JAODNK010000114.1 GCF_025465275.1 Nocardia sp.
CGCAGCAACACCAGCATGATGTCCATGGAGAGCCGGATGCGGGGAAACTCGCACGTCCGGTTCGGAGGGCGGTCCTGGGAAACGGACCCGAGGCAACTCGGACACCGCGCCCAGGGCCGACCCCTACGGGGAAGCAGTCCCGGACGTGCCGCAGCGTACCGCTACGTCCTATCTGCACAGGTCAGCGGAATATCAATCGTCCATGACGTCCGTCTGATCCCACGCGGTCCGCTGGGTTCCGCCCTGTCTTGATGCCAAAGTTGATGCCAAATCCCCGCAGGTGACCAGCGATTTCCCCGGCTGGGGTTGTCGGCCGACCACTGCGGTCTACGGCGGTGGCTGGCAGCAGCCACTTCTTCGGCATGGCCATTCCTCGGCCAATGTGCCGACGGCGACGATGGCTAGGGATTGCACCGGTTCGGCGCTATGCGGCACACCTGTGCCGCAGGAATCGGCATAACCCCGCCCCAGGTCCAGTTGTCGAGGGGTGCGGATCGTCTCGTCTGCACCTTCGGGACGCTGGGTCGGTCAACGGTCCGTCGTCTCACGAAATCGATGCGGTCGCTGGAGATCCGTGGCGTCGCACCCTCAGTCGTTGCCGTACTCGAGCTCGAGCCAATCCTCCAGGTCCTCGGGTCGACTTCGACGATGAATCCCTCCTCACCCAGTTCGGACTCAAGGGTCAGCTCGAATTTGTCGAATACGAGATGGCAAGTCGGACAGCTGAAGTAGTCCGGACTGACATCGATCTCGGCAATCGTTCCAGCGAAATGATCGCGCTCGTCAGCGCCGTATTGCGCCACCCGACGATCGACGATCGCTACCTGCAACCTGCCGATGTTCGAGCATGCCCGGCAGGCTGCCTGTGTGCTGTACTCCAGGAGTGGTGTCCAGTGCGGCCAAGCCTGCCACTTCGACTGTTCACTGCCACTTATTCGCCCTTCCCGGAATCGAGCCAGAGACAGCTTCGCGGCCTCGATTCATGTCCGTTGTCATCTGATGTGACGCAGGAGATGGGGCGTGTTTTTCAAGCTGAATGAGCCCAATGATTGTGTTATGCCGCTCGTGTATTGGCCTCCGGGGTCGTGGGTCGGTTGATCCAAACGGTGCCAAGTAGGTCGAGGATCTTCGGCGGTGTCGTGGTCGCGAAGCGGCGCGGGTGCCGGGCGCGGGCCTCGTCGAGCACCGCCTTGCGGTCGGCGGCTTTGCTGCCGGCGAGCCCGTAGTGGACATCGGCGGCGGTGTACAAGCCGATGCCAGTGTGGCGGTGTTCGTGGTTGCATCACCAGGCAAACGAGTCCATGAATTGTCGTGCCTGGGTGAGGGATCCGAAGCGAGCGGGGAATTCGGGACCGCATTTCAGGGTCTTGAACAGCGATTCAGAGTACGGGTTGTCATTCGATACTCGGGGTCGCGAATGCGAGCCGGTGACCCCAAGATCGGCGAGTAATGCGGCCACGGTCTTCGACGTTCTCGAGGTGCCCCAGTCGGCGTGAACGACCTGCGGGATGCCATGGACACCGAAGATCTCCAGCATCAATTCCGTTGCCCGAACACCGGATTCATGGGAATGGACATGAACCCCGACAAGGTAGCGGGAGTAAATATCGATCACAACGTAAGCGTCGAAATACTGGCCTTGACCGGGCCGGCGAGTTTGGTGATGTCCCAGGAATACACCTGCCGCAGAGCGGTCGCGACCAACTCCGGACACACCTTCGCTGGATACCGAGCCAACCGGCGTCGTTCACCGACCCGCCGATTTCGCGCAGCACCCGATAGATCGTGGACACCGAACGCAAGTAGATGCCCTCGTCGAGCAGCTGGGCATAGATCTGCAACGGCGCCAGATCCACGAACCGGGAACTATTGAGTACCTCCAAGGTTCGGCGTCGTTCCAGCACCGTGAGCTTGTTGGGCGGCGGCGCCACGCCTAGCGCGCACCGCGGAATCGATTTCACGATCGTCCGGGTCGGCGGACGCCGGGGATGGCGCACGAGTGCACAGCGGTGCTTCCGGTGTCGTACTGTGCCGGACGACCAAAAAATCGAATAAACGCCGATCAGCTCGCGGACCCGGCCGGTCACCTCCGACCCGGCTGGCGAGAGAGGACGAGGTCGATCAGGTCGGGGGCGAGGCCCAGGTAGGTTTCGGGGCGCAGTAGGTCGCGGATTTCGGCTGGGTCGAGGTGTGCTCGGATGGCCGGGTTTTCGGCGAGGACGTCCGCGAGGGGGCGGCCGGTGTCGTCGGCTTCGAACGCGGCGGCTTGCAGCATCTTCTTCGAGCGGACCCGGCCGAGCAGTGGGGTCAGGACGATCGACAGGCGCTCCGAAACCAGTTGGCCCGCACTGAGATCCAGGATGCGGCCCATGCGAGAGGGATCTGCCCGCAGGCCCGCGGACAGTTCGGCGGCGGTGTGGGCGCTGCCGCCGACCAGTAACAGGCATTCCCGCAGCGGATGCCATTCGGCGTGCCAGGCCCCGGCCGAGCGCTCGTCCTCGGCGAGCATGGCGCCGAACACCGTGGACGCCAGCGCCGGAACCTGCATCGATGCCGAGCGAATCAGCGTGGCCAGCACTGGATTCCGCTTCTGCGGCATGGCGGAGGATTCGCCGCGGCCCGCCGCCACCGGCTCGGACACTTCCATGAGCTCGGTGCGGGACTGCGTGATCACGTCGACGGCGAACTTGCCGAGCGCACCGGACGTCACCGCCAGCGCCGCCGCCAGGTCTGCGAGCGGGGTCCGGACGCCGTGCCAGGGCGCGGTGCCCTGGGCCAGCGACAGTTCGGCGGCCAGCTCCCCGGTCAGGCGGGCGTATATCTCGGCGGCGGGAGCCGTCGACAGCGCACCGCCGCTGCGGTGCGCGCATTCAACATAGGACGCGAACGTTCCTGCGGCACCACCGAATTGGATGGGCAGATGATGATCACGCACCTGGAGCAGCCGCTCGCGCGCGTCGAGCAGCCCGAGCACCCAGCTCGCGACCCGGGCCCCGAACGTGGTCGGCACGGCATGCATACCAAGGGTCCGCGCGGCCATCACAGTGTCGCGGTGCCGCTCGCCCAGCCCGGCCAGCGCGTCGATGCTCGCGTCGAGGTCGGCGATGATGGCCGTCAGCGCCCGCCGGGCGACCAGCATTGTGGCGGTGTCGAGAATGTCCTGACTTGTCGAACCCCAGTGGACATAGTCGGCCGCGACCGAATCAACCTCGGCCACCACACGCTGCAACTCCCCGACGAAGGCCACCACCGGATTCGCCGCGTCCCGCGATGCCCGGGCCAGCGTCCGGGCATCGAAGCGATGGGTCCCCACGGCCACGGTGATGCGCTCGGCTGTGGCCACCGGAATGATGCCCAGCCGCGCCTGCGCCCGGGCCAGCGCCAGCTCCACCTCGACCATGGCCTCAAGCCAGGCGTCATCGGACACCAGGGCTTCCATCGGCACGCCCGCGCGCACCGGCGCGAGCAGCCCCTCATCGACGACCATCGGCGTAGTCCTTTCGCTGGTGGCAGCCGCCCACCGTACAGTGCGCGGCAATGATCGAACGGGCGATGCCGTCGTTGTCGGACAGGGTCACCGAGTTCACTCCCGGCCGCGGCCCGGCGGCGGTCACCCAGTGCACGGCCTCGGTGGGCACGCCGACCGCGAAGCGGCGCGGGTGCGGGCGTCCGGCACTGTCGAGCACCGAGTGCGAGTCCCGGGCTACCTCAAGTCCGCCGGTCCGGTAGTGTGTGCCGTCCGGATTCGTCACCGCGAAGCCGCGGACCTTGTTGACCCGCAGCATATTACGCATCAATGTGTCGCCGGTGCCACGCAGGTCCGGTTCCGGCAGGCGCGCGTCGATGAGCACCTGTCCGGTGATGGCCGAGCCGTCGACCGCGGGCGAATCCGCCACGAAGCCCTCGTCTTCGGCGCGCACCCGCATCCCAGGCCCGATGATGCGCACCACGCCCGCCCGGATGAGCGCAGTTAGCTCCGCGATCCGGGTGGCGGGCGGACCGATGGACAGGAAGGCGTTCAACGGCGTGTACCACCCATCGAGGTCGTCGCGATACGACTCGCCAGTAATGCCACCGTGATCCACGATAAGCCGCACCTCGTTGCGCAGGTCCCGCAGCACGTCCAGGGCGGCCTTGACCGGGCCGCGCACATTGCCCAGCCGCGCATTGCGGACATCTGTGTCGAGGTAGTCGAGCAGCCAGTCGTGGAATTCGATGACGCCGCCGAATCGGCGGCCCTCGGTGGGATCGCCGAGGGCCCCCCAATTCCAGCGCTGCGCGGCGTCGATCCCGAATTCGGTGAGCAGTTCGGCGGCCGCGTGCTCGCTAGGCGCGTACAGGTAGCGGGTGCGGAACCCGCGCAGCTCGCGCGGACTGATCCGATCGGCGATCAGCAGCGCGTAGTAGACCGTCTCCACTTCCCGCGCCACCAGCGGCCAGACGTCGCGCCGGAACGAGACGTCACCGAAACGCTCTGCCCGGGTCCGAAATTCGGCAATGCAGGCCGGGTTGAGCAGGGTCGGCTCGTGCCGGTCGGCCACAGCCTTCTGATTCTCCCCCCGCGCGTGATGCGGGACGCCGCGCCGGCATCCGGCCACGATCAGTGGCTCCCGGCCGGAGCGCCGGTATTCCAGCCGTTCGTCGCCGGTCTCCTCGAACCGGCCACCGCGCCCGACCGTCAACAGCACCATGTGGTCGAAGAAGGTGAGACCGAGCCCGCGAATGATGACGGTCGACCGGTCCGGCACCCGATCGATATCGACATCGGCGGCATTGCCCGGCGCGATATGGATCGGCCCCGCCGCTGCGTGTGAAGCCGGCGGCCGTTGCGGCAGCACATGGCCCTGGGCGAGCACCACTGCGTGCAGGCCCACGATCCGTTCGCCCGTGCTCAGCGTCAGCGACTGCAGACCGGCGGGCTCATCCCGCAGATCCGTTGCCGTGGCAGTGATCTCGTGGACCCGCAGCCACGGCTGATACCGGTCGCGCAGGTGCTCGTACGCCCAGCGCAGGTAGTGCCCGTAGATGGCGCGGGTCGGATAGCCGTCGGGCGTAGTCCGGCACGCCTCCTCATACATGTCGGGCGACAGCTCGGCGAAGTTGCCGACCTTCGCCAGGAAGCTCGCCCACTCGTACAGGCTGGGCCCCGGCACCACAGGCCCCGCCATGGTCACACTGTCGTCGGTGAAGATGGTGACTTGGGCCGCAACGGTATTCATCAGCAGGTGCCGGGATTGCCCGGTGCGCCAGACCGCTCCGGTGCCGACCCGGGTCGAGTCGATCAGGTAGATCTCGGTGTCGGCGCGCTCGCCGTCGGCCACCAGGTTGGCGCAGAGACGCTCGAAGAAGCTCAGCCCGCGCGGACCTACACCGACCACCGCGATGCGCGCGGGACCCTCGGAGAGGCTGACGCACGGCTGTGGCAGACCGCGCAGCCCGTCCTCCGGGAGGTCCGGCAATCTCGGTTCGCGGAATTCTTGCTTGGACCTGGACACGATGTCCCCTTCATGAGATTCGCGACTGACGAACAGCGCTACACGGCAACCGATTCGGCGCGCGGCTCGACGGCGGGTGCAGCTTCCTCGCCGCGCACGTTCGCCGTGCGCAGCGTGGTGAGCGCACCGAGCGCCGCGATGATTGCGGCCACCAGCCGGGCACGTCGGAACCCGGCCGTCATGGCGTCAAGCGCCGGACTCATGTGCGCCAGTTCACCATTGATGCGGGAGATGTAGCGGGCCGTCAACACGGCCACCCGAGGGCGACGCCGCGAATGGTGCCTACGAAGTACGCGGACACCCGCTCACCTAACCACCGAGCCGTTGCAGTATTAGGCGATCACAAGCCCGGCATTCCGGCGACCTGTGTGGGACCCACCCGGTCATCGGGTCGAGATCGCAGAAGTTAGCAATGGCTGGACATACACCGCCACGAAAGTTGCGCCACGAGTTGCACTCCCGAGTCAGTGATTCGACATCGTCGCCTCGGGAGTAGTCCATCGGGCAAACGATCGCACAACGTTATCGAGGATGCGCTGCCCCATCGCGCCTGACGCGGTCATGATCGATTCGGGGTGGAATTGAACGCCCGCGAAAGGCAGACTGCGATGCTCGACCGCCATCACGATGCTGTCGTCCGTGACTGCGGTCACACGCAGTTCAGCCGGTGTGGAATCCTTCGAGGTGTAGAGCGAATGGTATCGACCCGCTTGGAAAGTGTCGGGCAGCCCGGACAATAGCTGGCTGTCTTTCGCAGTGCGGCATATCGCCGAAGGCACGCCGTGAACCGGTGTATCTAGTACCTCCAGCTGTCCGCCAAAGTACTCGATGAGTGCCTGCATGCCCAGGCAGACGCCGAACACCGGAATGCCGAGGCGCTGCGCGGCGGCGAGGGTGTCACCGATGTTGAAATCCGATGGGCGACCGGGTCCTGGGGAGAGCACGATCAGATCGGGTCGCCGATCGGCCAGGATCGGCAGATGTCCACCGGCACGGTAAGTGGTGACGTCGGCGCCGGTGCGCCTCAGATAGTCGGCGAGCGTGTGCACGAACGAGTCTCGATGATCGACCAGGAGAATTCTCAGTCCCTCTCCCGCGCGCGAGCATGCTGTCCTCGAATGCGATCGGACAGCACCGGGCTCATCGAAGATGCCCAGCAGTGCCTTTGCTTTCAGTTCGGTTTCAGCCTCCTCCGCGATCGGGTCCGATGCGCAAAGCAACGTCGCGCCTGCGCGGATGGTCGCCACCCCGTCATTGACATGGATAGTCCGCAATGTGAGAGTGGTGTCGAGGCCACCGTCGAATCCGATGTGCCCTGTCGCACCTCCATACCAGCGGCGAGGTGATCGTTCTACTCGCTCGATATATTGGGCCGCAGCGAGTTTCGGGGCGCCGGTAACAGTCACGGCCCACATGTGCGTCTGGAAGGCGTCGAGGGCGTCGCGGTCCGTGCGGAGTTCGCCTCGCACGTGATCGACTGTGTGGATCAGCTCGGAGTACATCTCGATCGTGCGCCGCCCGGTGACCTGAACAGTCCCGGGCTTGCACACTCGCGCCTTGTCGTTGCGATCGACGTCGGTACACATCGTGAGTTCACACTCATCTTTGCTGGAGTTCAGCAGCGTTCGGATCTGATCGGCGTCCTCTAGCGCGTCTCGCCCGCGAGCGATTGTCCCGCTGATGGGCGCGGATTCGACAACCAGCGTGTCGGAGATCTGGTCTCGACGAACGCTCACGAACATCTCAGGCGAGGCGCCTACCAGGTATTCACCGTCGCCCAGATTGGCGAAGAGGCTGTGCGGCGCGGGGTTTCGGGCGTAGAGCCGACGGAACAACTCGGCCGGGGTGTACAGGCAGCGCCGGTGAAATGCCTGTCCGGGAACGACTTCGAATAACTCCCCTGCGCGGAACTGCGGCATCGCCTGCCTGACCACCTCGGCATACTCGCCTGGCTTGTGGTCGCGGTCGGTTTGAGGATTGGCTGGGGTGAACGGACAGTCGGTGGTTGTTCGGGGCAATCCGACGGTCGTGCCGGTATCGGTGGTGAATTCGTAGCGGTACTCGACCGCTACATCTCGTGCGATATCGATCTCAACGATCGTGTCGGGCAAGTGTAGGACGAGGTCACGGTCACGGGAATCGCGTTCGCGCAGCACACCGATCGGCTCTGCATGAAACAGCAGGTCGTAGCCGAAAGCGCCGTACAGACCCAGCAGCGTGTCCTGCGGCGCGGCCATCACTGCGATGACTGCCCGGACCACGACGAAAACACCGACGTGACGAGTGCGATCCTCCTCGGGGAAGTCTCCGGCGGCGATACGGATCGGCACGCGAATCTCGGTGTCGGAACCCAATAAGGAGAAACCGGCGTCCGCCAGTGCGCGACGAAACACCGGAAGCAGAACCCGCCCCCGCGCGTTCAGCGCGACGATAGACATCTCGTGGGCTTGAACAGTGAATTCGATCGGCGGATCAGTGTATCCGAGCGCACGCTCCGATCCGCGATACCACAGCATGCCGCGCCGACGATCCAGAACGATTTCCAACTCCGACTGCGCGACGCCGGCTGGACCGGCCGATGCTGCGATTCGGTCGACACGGACTCCCGAGGCGGTCGTCCAGCTGTCGGCTGCATCAGATCGCGGTCTAGCACTCGTCGCCGAGGTCATCGGGCCGCCTTGGAAGAACGGAAGTCGTCTCGCATGTCGCGTTTGAGCGCCTTGCCCGTCACCCCGAGGTAGCCGCCCGACGACTGCACCATCAGTTTGTCGACGGTCGGCATCCCGGCATCCCGAAGAACGACGTTGACTCGGCTTCGTAGGACTTCCGAGTCGACGCCGTCGTGACGGACGTCGACCGTGAGGATGATCTCTCCCCGTGTTGTCCCGCGGCCGTCCGTGGCCTGGTCGTAAGTGGAGACGAGCGAACAATCGAAGATTTCGTCGATCTCGGCCATCACCAGTTCTTCGGCAAGCGCGCTGTAGGTCTCACCGTCGGAGTACACGATCTTGTCTGTCGTACGGTCGACGTGATAGCACAGGCCCCGGTCGTCCTGGAACGCGAGATCACCGGTCAACCAATATCCCGATAAGCGGTTCTTCTCGCTGCGCGAGGTGTCGTTCCAATATCCGGCGGTCATCGTCGGTGATTTCAGAGCGAGACGGCCGACCGTAAGTGGCGGTGCTGGTTTGTCATTGTCGCCCAATACACGGACGTCCACCCACTCGAAGGGCTTTCCGATGCAGCGCCCGTACCGATCAGTCCCGGGGGCATGGACGTTTCGGAACATCGCGAACCCGAATTCGGAGGAACCAAAGTTGTCGATGAACAGCGAACCCGAGGCAGTCATACCGTCGCGACCGGTATAGGTGCCGTGGCGGATCAACTCTCGAATGTGTGTCTCGTGGTTGGCGTCGCCTGTGCTCATCCAACGTGCGACCGAGGATAGGTCGTAGCGGTCTAGATCCAGTCTGCACAGGTCGACGAACGCCCGAGGGAACGCCGCGACCAGAGCGGGACGGAACTCGGCGATGCCAGCTGCCAGAGTTCGCGGCGTGCGGTCGGTGACGAGCCTGATGGTGGCACCGCGGACGACCGCCGACATCACCACCGAGATCGCTGAACCGTGGCTTTGCGGCAAGGCAGACAAAATCCGCTTCCCCAGCTCAGCGGTTCGTTGCCGATACACGCCGTAGTAGAAGCCGCCGTGGTTGAACTGAACCGCCTTCGGCACGCCGGTCGTGCCCGAAGTGTGTGCGATCAAGACCGGGTCGTTCAGGGCGTGTTCGTAGGGGGTGAAGTCGTCACCGGCTCCGTCGTATGGCTCGCTGAGATGTTTGACGGCGCCGACGCTGTCCACATCGTGGTCCACGTCGGTGACGAAGTGTGTAACTCCGACTTTCTCGAATATCTTCGTCGCGACGGCCGGATCGAGATAACTGTTGATGAAGACCGGGATCGCCCCCAGCTTCGTCAAGGCCGCGAAATTCACCAGATATCGTGCGCCCTCGCTGACGAAGATGCCTACCGGGTCCTTGGCTCGGACACCTGCGCGATGGAATCCCGCCGCGATACCGGTGGCCAGAGTGTCGAGTTCGGGCAGCGTGAATCGATGGTACTCACGTCCGTCCGGTCCGTGATAGCCGTGGTCGAGCTCGATGCGGCAGGTCGCGGAAATCTGAGGATGAGTGGCAGCCACGGCCAGTAGATTGCCGGCGCCGACGCGGTCCGGCGCGAAGAAGTCAGACATGGTTCTTAAGCCTCGTGATCGAGAGATGTAATGGTTCCGAAGGTCTTTGGGACAGCTGTGACGCCGCGTGAGCGGTCAGCGGTGGGGTCGAACCGGCGCATCGCTGCTCGGATGTCAGCGGGGATGGCGATCGATCCTGGCGTGTCAAGCGAGATGCACACGAGTACAACGCAGATGCTCAGTCGCTCCGAGCGACGGTCTGGCCCGGTTATCCTGAAATGCAACCGAAAAGACGATCGCCCGATGTCCTCCAAGCACAGTTCAAAGTGAATCGCGTCACCGAATCGGCTGGCCGCCGTGAAATTGCACTCCAGCCGCACCGCCGGTATTCCGATGCGCCGCACCATGAATAGCGCCGGGTAGTCCACATCTAATCCGATGGTGAACCACTCCTGCAGCACTTCATTCATCAGTACCAGATAGTTCGGATAGAAAACTATTCCCGCGGGGTCGCAGTGATGGAATTGGATGTCCTTCGACCGGCGGAACACTCCCTCAGGTCTAGCATCGGCCTCGGTCACCGGGTGTTCTCCGCATCAACAGAAAGCTTGGATCGCTGGAGTTTCCCGGAATCCGTGCGCGGCAACGATCTTCGGAAGCTGACATGGCGTGGATACTTGTATGGTGCCAGCCCAGCCTTAGCGAAGTGCTGGAGATCCTCGGCTAGGACCACGTCCGCTGTCCACCCCGCCGCCGGCACCACATACGCGGCGACGATCTGCCCGCGGACCGGATCCGGCAAGGCAGCGACACCACATTCGTAGACGCCGGGGTGTGTAAGCAGCAACTCCTCGATCTCAACCGGGGAGATGTTGTAGCCGGCCGACACGATCATGTCGTCGTATCGTCCGACATGGTGGTACGAGCCGGATTCGTCGATCCAGCCGGTATCGCCGGTCACGTTCCATCCGTCGACCACGTACGCACGCTGCCGGGCCTCGTCTGCCAGGTACCGGCACCCTGTCGGGCCTTTGACCGCCAGTCGTCCGACCGTGCCGGTCGAGACAGGCGATCCTTTGTCGTCCAGAACAGTGATGCGATATCCAGGCACGGCGCCACCGATTGCTCCGGGCGATGAGACGGTCGTGCCAGGGGGATTCGCGACGAAGATATGCAGGAGCTCAGTGGACCCGAGCCCATCGAGGAGTTCGAGTCCCGTCCGCTCGCGCCATCGCTGTCGTGTCGCGTCCGGCAGTGGTTCGCCCGCCGAAACGCAGATGCGTAGTGCAGGAAACGATTCCGAGGTTTCCGTAGCGATCTTGCGGTAGGCGGTCGGAGCAGTGAAGCAGATCGTCGCGCCATACTCCTCGATGCCGCGAGACAGGGCCTCCGGCGACGCCCGATCCAACAAGACTGTCGAAGCGCCTGCGGTCAGGGGAAACAGCAACAGGCCGCCGAGCCCGAAGGTGAATGCGAGCGGCGGCGATCCGATGAAGCGGTCCGTATCGTTCGCTCGCAGAATCGAACTCGGGAAGGTATTGCAGATCGCCAGGATGTCACGGTGGGTGTGCACCGTGGCTTTGGCTGGACCGGTCGTACCGGAGGTGAAGGCGATCAGGCACGGATCACCGGACCATGTGTCGACCGCCTCGAAGGTCGACCGCTTCATCGAGGCAGCCCGGGCCAGTTCCCCGCCCCAGGGTGCGTCATAGGACATCACTGTGATCGCGGGTCCGCTGGTCGGCAATGCGGTCACCAGGTCGGCCTCGAGCCCCTGTTCATAGAGCACATGGGTGATCTGGGCCTTGTCGATGATGTGCCGTAGTTCCTTAGCTCGCAGCAGCGGCATCGTGGGAACGACCACACCACCGGCCTTCACAACGGCAAGCCAGATCGCGGCGAAAGCCGGTGTGTTCCAACCTCGGACGAGCACCCGGTTGCCGGACGTCATCCCTAGGTCTTCGGCGAGCACCTGCGCCACTTGGTTGATAACGATGTCCAAATCGTGGTAACTCCACTGGAAGCTACCCGGCGCAAGGATCGCGAGCCCCTCCGCGCGGTCGGAGGATGCGCCGCCGAGTACGTCGGACACGCAGTTCAACCTGGGCGGGACGGCGAATTCTGCTTGATTGAGCAGTAGTTCGGGCCACGCGTCTGGTGGCGGTAGGTTGTCGAGCACGAAGCGGTCGAGGTGCGCGGATTCCGAGTATGCCGAAGCGATGCTTGTCATAGAGCCATCACCTCGGGATCGGCTGTTCGTCCAGGCCGTGGGCAGCGACGATCGGCTCTCCCACGGAGAAGGACCGGCCGACCCCGCTGACCACCCCGCCTAGAGCTTTCATCAGTTCGTCGAACTCGCCGGCAAGTAGTGCCTGCTCCGCGTCACATTGCGCACTGGTGGGGTCGGTATGCACGTCCACGATCAATCCGTCGGCACCGACGGCGGCGGCAGCCAGAGCCATCGGCAGGACGAGTTCTCGTCTGCCGACACTGTGACTCGGATCGACGATCACGGGGAGGTGCGTCCGCCGCTTCAGGACGGCGACTGCAGCCAGATCGAGCGTGAACCGGGTGGCATGCTCAAAGGAGCGGATGCCGCGCTCGCAGAGCACGACGTCCGGATTTCCTTCTTGGAGAACATATTCTGCGGCACCGAGCCATTCGTCGATGGTGCAGCCAAAGCCACGCTTCAGCAGGACGGGCACTTCAGCCCGGCCCAGCTCTGCGAGCAAGGTGTAGTTCTGCGCGTTCCTCGCCCCCACCTGGAACATATCGACCTTGTCGATCATCTCGTCGAGATCCCGCACATCTACGATCTCCGAAACTACGGGCAGCCCGAATTCCCGGCCGACCTGGGCCAGCAGCTCGACGCCGGGGCGATGCAAACCCTGGAACGAGTACGGTGACGTACGCGGCTTGTAGGCGCCTCCGCGCAGTATCGTCCCACCTGACTCCTTCACCGCGGCCGCCGATGCCTTCAACTGTGCCAGCGACTCCACGGCGCACGGGCCGGCCGCCACCACGAACTCCGGTCCGCCAAGCGAGACCGTCCCGGCGATCGTCACGATGGAGCCGGTTCCGGCCACGGACATCTCGGCGAGTGGGCTACCTCCGACAGGAACGAGTACCCGCGCGGATCGTGACACCGCTTCGACTCTGTCGGCAATCGATCGATCCGTATGGGGAACAATCAACACTTCCGCGGAACCGATCCATAGAGCACGGATATCAGAGATGCCCTCTGCCTCCAATTCAGCGCGAATTAGCACACTATCCTTTTGTGCTCGCACGCCATCCAGGACAATGAGTATCATTGCTCTTTCCCCCTTCAAAGGATTTTGGATCCCGCGATGCTTCCAATCGCGCAGACCCCGATCATCGCCGAAAATACGGCAGCCACGGCCGCGGCCGACCAGTACAGAGACAGCACTCCAGTTCCGACAATCGGCGCCGCAAGGCCTGAGCAGGCCACCGCGAGATAGCTGGAACCGACCTGCCCAAGCCGATCGGCAGGAGATTTCGAAACGACGATTGTCAGACGGGAACGGAATCCGAGTCCAGCTCCAGCCCCTCCGACAACTGCCGCCATGACAAACACCACCGTCGAGCTGAAGTGAAGCGCCCACACGAGAAATACGACGCCGATTGGCATGAATATTGCACCGAATATCAATCCAGTGCGGACCGATCGCATTCAAGCCGATACAACCTGCGAGGCCGCTGCAGTACCGAAGGCGGCGAATACAACCGCGCTAGTAAGCACACGATCATGAATATCCAATTCTCGTGTCATGAATTGCCCAGCCAAAGCGCCGAACAGACCCAATGACGCAAACGCCGCAAGTGCCACGCTGATGAAACCTTGTCGCATGCCCGCGGGAACACCGAACCACTGCGGCCGCAAAACAGGCCGGGTCATGGCCGCCGTCTCCATCGTCTCGGGCCCACGCCACATTGACAAGGCGTCGGAGGCGGCCTCCACCACGCCGTTACGGCGCGCCCGGGCCATCTCGGTCGCGGCGGCGAATTGTCGCACCTGATCCGGCCGGTCCGGTGCAGACAGGCAAACCGCCATTGACGGTCACCGGCGTCTTCGAGGTCGGTGGGGTTCAGGTCGAAGCCGACACGTGCGGCGACCCTTGGTGCTGGTAGTCGGGGCAGTACTGTCTCGTCTTTCAACTCGCAATCGATCCGCACCGGCGAATAAGTGCTGCCCAGACTCGCAGCGAACCATTCCGAGGAGTAGTGCACGACATAGGAGTCGAAATGAGGGTTCAGTCCCGAATCAGCTCGGCTGTCCGGCACGCCGAGGGTCGAGCCGCCCGCAGCCTGTGCGACGCGCATGGCCGGCGCAAGTACTGAGCACCGGTCCAACTCGTTGGCCTGAAACCTCCTGGCACGGAGAATTTCGGTGATCTGCGCGGCGTGCGTCTGCACGAATGATTCGAACGATGCTGCGAGGACTGTGCTGTCGGGATTCGTCTGGGAGGCTGAGCGAAAGCACGCCGCAAGCGGGTGTTGCACACCGGTGAGTGTTAGGTAGTGCACGGCGCTGAATAGCGCCGCCCGGGTAGCGCGGCTCCCGAAGACCGCGGGCCCGTCGAGTGCGTCCGCGTAGTCGCAGACCGCGTTCGCTAGCTGGGCATAGAATCGTGATTGCCTGGCGACTGCGGTGCCGTAGGCACGAAACACCGTGCGCGTCAAGGCTCTTCCATCAGATCGAGACGGCATCTTTGAAGTAGACCTTTCCCGAGAGATCCGGATCGACGCGACGGGCTGGTGGCGCAGCCTGCATCGGCATGCCGATGTACAACCAGCCCAGTAATTCCTCTGCCGACGCCAACTCGAGGAAGTCACGCACCCTGGGGTCGGACAATCGCGCGCCGGTCCGCCAGATGGATGCCCAGCCTTCCGAATGCAGGGCCAAACTCACCCCATAGGACACACAGACCGTCGCAGCCAGCTGCTCCCAGCGAGGGATTTTGTGGTCGGGCTCCGGACTGAAAACAATGCCCAGCAACAACGGCGCACGCTGGACCTTCTGACGTTCTTTGTCGGGCTCAGCACTGCCTTCTGCCAGCATGTCACCCAGCCGCTCGCGAGCTGCGTCACGCAGGACCACGAATCGCCATGGCCGTAATCGACCATGGTCGGGGCCGTGTGCAGCCGCGCGGATGAGCTCGAGCAGCGTTTCGTCGTCGGGTGCAGGGCTACACAGGCGGGGTTGGCTTCTGCGGCTTTTCAGCGCTACGACGAGATTCATCGCTCGTCGTAGCCGATCGAAATCGCTTGGGTAGGACAGCCTTCAACCGCCCGCTCGATCTCGGAGATAAGTCCCCCGGGCACGTCCTCGGCCAAAAGCGCCAATGTGCCCCGATCGTCCAACTCGAACACAGTCGGCGCGAAGAATCCGCAGATGCCGATTCCCTCGCACTTTGTTCTGTCGATTCGAATCCTCATGATTCGTCCCATCCTTCGGAGGTGTCGTCGATCAAGTGCCGCACCTTCAACAGATGACAAGCGGATGTTTGTCGTCGTCCCATATCTCCGAATCATCTTCCGCAGCAATGAAATACATGCCATATGCGATTCGCTCGGCGCTGCAGTCGAACAGGTTCGGGGCATGCCAGACTGCGCCATGGTGGGCGTGCATACCCCCGAAGGGCACCGTACGCGGCTGAGCCTGCACGCTATGAGCCCCGATCGCCGTTGGCAGGTCCACCCCCGATGACCGTTCGCCGAAGCCACGCAGCATCGCGTCTTGCCTGCCCCACCGGTGCGATCCGGGGACCACAAAAAGCAACGGCTCGTTGCCGCCGTCGTTGAGGTTCACCCATAGTGAGCAGATATGCCGGTCGAATTCGTACGGCGCGTAGGCACCGTCCTGGTGCCAGGAGGTTCGTCCGCCGGCGTGCTTGTCCTGCAGGATCATGCGGTCCTGCCACAATCGCCAGCGCGATTCTCCAGCCACCGCGTGCAAAGCTTGCCGAATCTGCTCCCCGGTCACGAACGATCTGAGATCGTCGTCGTCTCGAAACAGGTTCAGGCACTGGAACGTTTCGGTCGAGCTCAGTCGGAACGGGATCAGCGGCGAATCTGTGTCGAACCGATGCTCCAGCAGGTCGATCCCGAATCGCCGGAAGGCTTGTGCCCGAGCCTGTTCCAACCGCGGCGGGACCTCGGTCGCACCGTTGGCGGCATAGGCGCCGCGAATTTCCGATGACATTGCAGTCTCTTTCCTCACGGATGATCCCGGGCTATAGGTATGCGCGGGCGTGTTCGAGCAGCAGGCGGGCATTCGGGCCCTCGACGTCGAACGATTTCTCGAGGTCGGGGTTTCGCCGCCCTACAGCGAGCAACGCCCAACTCTGAAGGCAGCCACGGATCTCCTCGTCGGCGGCGGTATCGCCGAAACTGCAGATATCCCCTGTCTCGTCGTCAACCAGCGTCAACCGGATTCGTGCATGGCTGTCGTATCCGACTCGCGCCTTGGCCATTGCGTAGCGCACCGATTGCAGTGACAGCTCCGTAACGCACGCGGCTCCCTCGGCCGAGTACCGAGCCTCACGGTCAAGAACGGCGCGAATGTCGCCGTGGTGGGCCCAGTACTCCATCGTCCGTCCCATGGCCAGGTGTTCGGCACTCATTCCGAATCCCCATCGCACACGCTCGCTGCCGACGCAGGCGGACAAGGCGGTCCAGCATCTGTCCGATGCCTCCTGCGACCAGCGGCGCAGCTGCAGCAAATGCAGGTCCGACGCGCGTTCACAGCCCGCCGCGGTGAACGCCTCGGCACTCGGGAAGGCCGGCACAACGCGCTCGAATGAGCGGTTGCCGCCGTGCACGGTATCGGCGGCGACCTCATCGGTGTCGGCGAGGTGTGCGATCTGGTCGCGAATCGTCCAGCCCGCACAACGGGTTTCATGATCCAGCTCATCGACTGTCAGCTCGGCCAACGTACGACGGTAGAGGGACATCTCGTCCATCAGCACCCGAAGGCATCGCTGGTAGCCAGCCGGGTCACCTACCGAGTATGGCCCCACCATTGACTCCCAGGAATTGGCCGGTGACGAACCCGGCTTGCGCGGACGACAGGTACGCGATCGCGCCGACCACATCATCGATGTCGCCGAACCGCCCGAGCGGGGATTCCGCGGCCCGTCGCGACAATTCAGCCTTTGACGGCTCACCACCACCGAAGAACTCAGTGCCGTAGGTGTAGCCGGGCACCACGATGTTCGCGGTGCCTCCAATTTCCGCCATACGCGCGACCATCGAATGGTTCCAACCGTGAAGTGCGGACTTCGCCGCCCCGTAGGAGTCATTGCCGCGCAGGGCCGCGATCGAACTCACGGTGATGAGGCGGGAATTCTCCTTCGCGAACAGCGGAAGAACGGCCTCTGTGAGAAGCACAGCCGTCAGCACATTCGTCGAGAAGTCCTCCAACCAGCGCTTATGGACCGAATTCAGATCGGTGCCGGTGGTGCGCGATTTCCCGCCAGCACAATTAACCAGTACATCAACGGATGAACGGTCTTCGAGCGCCCGAGCAACATCATCAGGGTTGGTCAGATCACAGGCTTTGAATTCGACGCTCGGACCGAGTTCTTCGGCTACTGTCGCCAATCGATCGGCACGTCGCCCGAGGATAAGCACAGAGTCGCCACGCTTGACGAAATCCTCGGTGACCGCACGACCCATTCCCGAACCACCGCCACTGACAACAACCTTGCGCATGATTCCAATGTCTCCGTCCATCAGGTGTTCAGCCGGACCTGTCCAGCGTCGCCGTCGACCGTAACGGCGTCGAGTGAGCGCAGCAATGTTGTGCCGGTCGATGTCCCTGTCACACAAGGAATCCCCAGTTCTCGGGCAATTATCGCGGCATGGCTCAACGCACCGCCGATATCGGTGACCACTGCCGATGCCTCTGCCATGATCGGCACCCAGTCGATCGACGTGAAGCGGACGACGAGAATGTCGCCGGGCTTCCAATCTGCATCTTCGGGTGAATCCATGACCCTGGGCCTTCCGGTGTGAATTCCCCCGGATGCAGGTATTCCCGCCACGATTCCAGCGTCGTGAGTCGGAAGACTCGGCGCAATGTCACCGGGAATCCGGGCGGTCGCAGGTCGACACTGCAGCCAGACGACGCGGCCTTGGGCAACGCAGAATTCGATGTCGCTCGCGCCGATGACGGCCTCTTCGATCGCCAGACAGCGCGCGGCCACGGCCTGTCCCTCGGCCATGAGGCGGTCGCCGTCGACCAGTTTCCCTTGCCGCCAGATCTCCCGCGTCGGCGTGACCCGTCCTGCGACCACGGCGTCATTGCCTGAGGAGGACCACTCGAGAATTCCGCCACCCACGCCGTCGCCGATCCAGACCCCAGCCGCTTGCGCCTCGAAATAGGGCTGCAGCACAACGGGAATCGGGCCGAGCACCGCGCCGTCGTGGACGGCGTGGACTCGGGCATTGGCCCCCGATGCCCGCACCCGATGCAGTGCGGCGGGCACTGCGCTGCTGTCGACTGCCAGCTCAGAACTGAAAAGACCTGCATACGAGCGCTGTCCGCCGTCCTCCACGGTGGCCGACGAGCGGACCGCCCAGCGTTGCACCATCGGGTCGAGCCGGGTGGTATCGAAAGTGTCAGCAGGGACCGTATGTGTCACGAACCATGTCGGCGGCGTCGGCACGCCGGCACGCCGAAGCCGGACTAGCCCGGCGGCCTTCCCTCCAAACTGCGCTGCGATATCACTCAGCGCCGCACCGGAATCGGCGACGTCGTCAATCGCGCAGATCTCGGTCACGCGAGGCCCTCCTCAGAATGTGTGCCGATCATCAGTAGCCGTCCGCCGCGGTTCTCGCCCGCCCGCTCAGTTGTAGGAGCTCGGCATGCAGCTCCATCCACACCTGATGGAAGGATTCGGCCCGGATCCCGGAGATCGCCGAATCGTCTCCTCCCGCAGCATGATCGAGCAGCTTCAGAAGTCGCTCACGGTAGTCGTCGAATACCCTGGCGACCCCCGTGTGGGCACCGAGGGGGAAGGTGAGTTGGCTGACGGCTATGTGCAACTCCGTGGCGATCTCGTCCGTGGAGAGGGTTGCTCGGTGTGACTGCCAGCGCGAGATCGTTGCCTTGACAGCCTCGTTCGGTCCGATGAATGAGCGGTCGAACTGTTCGACGAGCTCGAGGTCGCGTGGCTCGGCATGGTCACGCCACCGTTCGACGGCTGCGTCGTCAGCGGCGATTCCATCCGACGTGACGATCCAATTGCCGCGGACCGCTCGCACCAGACCGGCTTCTCGGATTGTGTCGACCAGGACCCGGGCCTCCTGCGGTGGCATTCCGAGGATCTTGGCCAGCGGTTCGACGCCCAAACCGGCCCGCAACCTGATGACGTGTAGTGCCGCCTCGGCAGGCGTGTCAAACATGGGGTCCCACTTCCAGGCGGGTCTTGAGGCGTTCGAGTAGACCGCCGCCTTCCAACAGTTCGATCAAGAAGTCCGGCACGGCGGGGCATCTCAGTTCGACAACGCTGGTCTTGATAACGCCTGTGGCCAGGTCGATCGTGATTCCGCCGGTGTCCGGCAGCGAATCCGGGTCCGGGCATTCCAATACCGGCAGGCCGATATTGAAGGCGTTGCGGTAAAAAATCCTGGAGAATGATGTCGCGACCACGATCGGCACTTGCAGGTCACGCAGGGCGGTGGCAGCGTATTCCCGGCTGGAGCCGCACCCGAAATTCCTTCCGGCCACAATGATGTCGCCGGGCGCGAACTGTTCGGCAATGGCGGGGTGCAACGCTTTAAGGCCCTCGAGCGCGGCCCGAGGAGATTCCGAGGCCAGTGTCATGAAGCGGCCCGGGTAGAGGATGTCGGTGTCGACATTGTCACCGAGACGCCAGCGCCGCGCCGTAGCGGCTATTTCGATGATCATCGTGTCTCCAAGAACTCGCGGGGGTCCACGATCCGTCCAGCGACCGCGGCAGCGGCGACCGCGGCGGGCGAGGCCAGGTATACCGAGGCCGCAGGATTTCCCATACGACCCTGGAAGTTTCTGTTGGACGCGCTGATCGAGACCTCACCGTCGCCGAGTACGCCGTTCTGCAGCCCGGCGCAGGGACCGCAGCTGGGACTCTGCACGATGGCGCCGGCGTTAACGAAAACGTTGAGCAGGCCGTCAAGGGCCATGCGTTGGTAGACCCGTCGCGAGGCCGGGACCACGATGAGCCGTGTCTTGTCGCTGACCCTGCGCCCGTTGAGGATTCGGGCGGCTTGCACGAAGTCGTCGTATCGCCCGCCGGTACACGAGCCAATGAACGCCTGCTGCACCGCGACCGGCTCAACCTCTTCGATGGGCTTCGAGTTGGCGGGGTTGTGCGGCACGGCGCACATCGGAACCTGTTCGGACAGGTCGATGTCCACCTGATCGATCACACCGACACCCGACTCCGTGGGCACAGCCCCCCAGCGACGGACGAAACCATCCAACTCCGGGCTGCTGAATAGTCCCACCTTGGCCCCGAGTTCGACGGCCATGTTCGAGAAGACCGTGCGCTCATCCAGCGACATGGCTTCTACGCCTTCTCCATCGAATTCCAATGAGCGGTAGGTGAATTCGGAGGTGCCGAACCGGGCGAGCAGGGACAGCACGACATCCTTGGCGTATACGCCGTCGGGCAACCGCCCTTGGAGGCGAACCCGGACCGACTCGGGCACCTTCAGCCACAGACGGCCGAGCGCAAGCACCGAGACCATCTCGGTTGTCCCGATACCGGTGGCAAAGGAACCCAGCACCCCCGCTGTGCAGGTATGGGAGTCGGTGCCCACGACCACCGAACCCGGCTGGACCAGACCGCTTTCCAGCAGCGTTTGATGGCTGGGACCGTCGTAGAAGGCGCGGTTCACGATGCCGTGCCGTTCGGCGACCTCGGTCAGGAACGCATTGTTGGCGGCCTGGGCGGTATTCGCCGCGGGCACAAAGTGATCGATGGCCAGGAACACCCGGTCCGGGTTCCACACGGGCACGCCGAGCTTGGCGAACTCCCGGAACGTCGGCGGACCGAGGACGTCGTGGGTCAGGGCGACGTCGACATCACATTCCACCACCTCACCGGGAACGACACGTCGGCCGACTTTCTCGGAGAGAATGGCTGCGGCAAGCCCGATTTCGCGATTGATGTCACTGGCCATGCTGGACTGCCGATCGTAGTTCGTTGATCAGATCGAGCAGCTGTTGCACGGTGTCAGCTGTGACGATACGAGGATTGTCGATCAGGCTGACGCCGAACCGGTCCTCGAGCACACTCATCAGTTCGATGGCCGCCACCGAATCCACGCCCAGGTCTCTAATGAACGAATCGTCGGGCCGCAGATCACGGGCGATGCGAGTGACCTCAGTGTATGCCTTCGCGATATCGGCGAGGCCAGCCTTGCTTTCAGTCATGAATCTTCACCTTTCCTGTCCCACCGTCGATCGCGATGACGACGCCGGAGGGAATTGCTTCGATGTCCGCGCCGACAATGCAAGGGATGCCGTACTCGCGGCAGAGAATCGCTAAATGAGACATGGCGCTGCCTCGGCGGCTGACCGCCCCGGCCGCGAACCGCAACAGCGGAACCACATCGGCGTCGGCGGCCTCACACACGATGACGAAATCCTCGTCGGGGACGTCCTCGTCGGGACGCACCGCGATACCGCTGGCGAACCCGCCCGACACCCCGCGGGGCTGCACCCGCACGGCCGCCGCGAGCGGCTCGAAAATCTCGCCGTCACCGGTGATCTCGATATTCTCGGGCAGACCCACCGTCAGCGCCTCCTGGCACAGTTCGGCGCGCTCGGCCGCAGTGTCGGCCAGTACTCCCTTGACATCATCGAGCAGTTCGCCGACTGTGAGGAACGGCCACAGATCCTCGGGCACTGCCCGCTCGCTCGCCACTAGCGGCGCGAGCGTGCGGAATACATGCAGCACCCGCATCACCAGTGATTTCGAGTGCTCGCGGCAGGCCATGGTCTCGGCGACGGTTTTGGTCACCCCTGCCATGACCCGGTAGCGCGCGCCCTGGTACATGCCAGCGAGTGCGTCGGCCGGTGCCAGGAACGATTCGTAGCGCTCGGTCCCCTCCGCCTCGACCTGATGCCGGTAGGAGTATTTGGTCCAGATCGAATGTTGGTGCGCGACTTCGTAGAACGGGTAGTGCAGGAACTCCGCCGAGTTGGTCTCCCCGGTGACTGCGAGCCGGTGCAACCGTTTCCACACCAACTCGCTGGGTCGGGTCAGCAGCGCGATCACGTCGTCGGGTTGGTCGCAGACGCGTTCGAGGACCTTGTCCTGGTATCGCGCCAGCGGCACCAGGCTGGTCGTTGAGAGAATATGTTCGTACCAGCAGGATCGGATCAACGTCGCCGCTTCTCGTGCCAGCGAGGACGCGCTGTAGGCGTCGGCGAGGACGATCCGGGCCTCGAGGTCGACCAGACGTTCTTCCAGATTCCTGATACGCACCACAGCCAGCGCGATCTCCCGGCCCATCCGCACGACACCGCGCATCTGATTGATCTTGTTCTCGGCCAGCGCCCCAAACGAGGCCGGCGCGGGAATGCCCTCGAAGTACGCCAGGCCGACGTCGTCAGCCGTCACCCCAGGCACCGATGCAGCGATCTGCGCGTATGCCGAATAGTTGTGGTACGGACGGCATTTAAAATATCCGAGGAAGGTGTAGTGCTCGCCGGTCGTCCACGACCGCGCCCCCCACATCTTCTCGGTGAGTCGCCGAGTGGCAGCTTCCATCGGCGTTCCCACCAATGACCACGAGAAGGGCGAAAGTCGTTCCGGGGCAACCTCACCGAAGTTGCCCGCCGAGTAGATCCGGAAAGCCGGATGCGGATCAGTGTCGAGAGGCCCTACGACGCCGAGCCTTTCGCATTCACGCATGCGTGTACCTCACGTCGATGTGTTGGGGTCGCGACCAGGACTGTCCGGCCATGGCGGCGCTCATCTGCTGGATGTAGCCCTCACGGCCGCGCACCTCCCGAGTGAATTCCGAATCCGCGCGGGCGTCGACGTCGACCCAGCCGTGGGCGTAATCAGTGAGGTTCGCATCAGTCCCGATACGGCGCATAAGGGTGCGCATGAGCCATTCAGCACGGCCGGTGTCGGCCTTGATGATTCGCGGGTATTTGCCGAAGGGCAGGCAGATCCGCGTTAGGATCTCGCACAGGCTCGGGTTCTGTGGATCGAACCAGGTGACGGTGCGTCCGAACTCGGTCCACTCCGCCATGTCGACGACCAATTCCGCGGCACCGAGCACATCACCCACGTAACAGGGGTACTGCCCACCGTCGGTGATCGGAATCGGATACCCCGCAAGGGCCATCGGAAACAGGGCAGGCAGACCGTATCGGATATCGGGAATGGCTGCGTCGTATCCCAGGCCCAGCAGAGGACCGAACCTGACGATGTTGTGCCGGGTGGCCGACTGTCGCACCCGATGCTCAGCGACGTACTTCCCGTATTCGTACCAGTTGCGGAACCGCTGGCCGACGAACAATTGGTCGCTGGCGACCGCCTTGTCCGGCTCCCCCAGCGCCAGAATCGAGGACACATGCACGAGGCGCGGCGGATTCGCCGCCGACTCCACCAGTTGCAGCAAAGTCGCGATGCCACGATCGTGCACCTGTAAACTCTCAGTGCTGCTGGACTGCCACGACACGCTGCCCGCAGCGAAGACGCACACGTCCGCCTCGGTGATAGCAGCGCGGGCACGCTCGGCGCCGAGCCCGGGCGCTGTCAGATCACACTGCTGATGCTCCCAGGTCCCGACTCCTCGATGGCGTGACAAAGCGACCACACTGTGCCCGCGTTCCTGACATCTGTCGGCGATCAGCGCGCCCAGGTACCCGCTGCCGCCGATGACAGCTACTCTCATTCTCGAAACCTCGCGAGTGGACGGTGTTTGGGCGCACTGATCGATTCCCGGACTCCATCGAGCCCGAATGTCAAGCGCGCCGCCGTTTCCAGCGACACCGAAGGTATGGTGACCACGCCGTGGGCACCCAGTACGGTGCGCAGCGCGGATCGGTCGAAGGTGCGATCAAGTCCGATGTAGCGCAAACCGATGAGTGCGTTCTGCCAGCGGCCGTCCAACCGGGCGAACCGCTCGCCCAGCGCGGAGGCGTTGACCACCTGGCCCCGGTTGGCGGGCACGATCCGTATCCACCGGTCGAAGGCATAGGGATCGACCATTCGGCCGGCTTCCACCAGCGCACGCAGCGTTGGCGCCTGTGCACCATTGGCGATGTGGACGAACTCGATTCCCGACGGCACGGATTGCGCCGCAAGAGCTTCCGCGACGGCGAGCAACATCTCGGCGGCCTTGTCGCGTGGCATGCAGTCCACCCGTGCGTTGCGCATGGCGGGCAGCAGTCCCAGCGGGATGTCGTTCCACCGTTCAGCCAACAGGTAGAGCGAATTCTTGTAGAGGGTCTCACGGGTGGTCGAATCACCGAGAAGCGCAGGGAGTCTGGCGATCAACACCGGCACCTCGAGGGTGCGGGCCGCGCGCAGCACCGCCTCCTCGCCAACCCATTTGAAATGTTCGTAGCGGGTGCGATCACCGCCAGGACCCAGTCGAGTCTCTGGCACGGTGCCTACCGCCGATCCCGCCACGTAGGTCGTCGAAGTGTGCAGGTACGGAATAGAGCGACCGGAAATGTCACCCAATCGGCGAGCAAATCCGACCCCGTGCACGGCACCAGCCACATTGCTCGTCTGCAGCGACTCCGCGGTTCCCATCCAGACGGTGCTGCCGGCGCAGTTCACGACACAGGTCACCTCGTGGGCGAGGCGTTCCAGCACATTCTCCTCGACGCCCCAATGCTTGACAGAGACGTCGCCGGTGACCAATTCGATTGCACCCGAACGTGATTCGATCCGTCGCCGCAGGCGAGTGGCTCCGATGGACGGGCGCACCAACCCGATCAGAGGCGCTGGCGTCACGTCGGCGATGGCGTGACCCAGCTGACCGCTGAGACCGGACACCAGGACCGTCATGAGAGCGACACCCGCGTGTCGTACCGCGAGTCGGCGCGCAGATCCCCCGCGACCATTTCTAGCATCATCTCGTCGCTGCCACCGCCGAGGCGAGCCAGTCGCGAATCGCGCCATAGCCGGCTCATTGGCGTCTCATCCTCGAGATAGCCGGAACCACCGAAGATGTGCATGCATTCGCTCATGACGCGCTCGCACAGGCGGGCTGCGGTCACCTTCAGTCCGGCGACATCTCGTGCTGAGCAACCGCTTCCCGCCGCCAGTCGTTCGCCCGCACCGTAAACCGCGAATTCCAACACCGTCACCTTGGCGGCCAATTCGGCCAGCCGCAGCCGCAGCGCTTGATGGTTGATCAAAGCGGTGCCGAACTGCTGGCGGCTTTGTGCGTGCGCGGTCGCCAGGCCGAGGGCGTACCGGCAGCCCCCGACTGCCTGTGCCGCCACCGACAGCCGTTCGTGCATGAGCGCCCAGGAGGCCACTGCCAGCCCGCCGCCGACGCGGCCCAGGATCGCCTCGGCGTCCAGTTCGGCGTCGATGCGCACCCACGAGGTGTCGAGGCAGGACGTGCCCACCTTGGAATGCTTTTTCACGGTGTGGATTTCGCTGGCTGGCACCACCACTGTCGTGAGCAGCGCCGGTTGGTCGTCGTCCACCACGTACTTGCCCAGGATGATCGCGAAATCACAGACCTCGCCCAGTGAGAGATACTTCTTCTCCCCGCACACCCGCACGCGGCCATCGCCGAGCGGCGTGATCCGCGTGCTGATACCGAGCAGGTCCGACCCGCCGACGGGTTCGGAGGCGCCGAACGCGCCGATCGTGGTGCCGTCCAGCACACCATTCCAGAGCTTGCGGTGGTAGTCATTGCCACCAAAGCGCCGCAGCGCGGAGGCACAAGTCTCCAACTGCAGGCTCAATCCGACCGACAAACCCAGCATGCCTTGGTTAGCGACGCGCTCAGCGACGAGCAGCCCGAGAATGGGATCACCGGTCACCGTCTCGTCCGGCCAGCGTTGATGGAACAGTCCCGCCGTCGCGAGATCCTCGACGAATTCTCGGGGGAACAGCCCCTCGCGCTCGGCATTGGCACCGTAGCGGTCGCAGGCCGCTGCGATGATCGCATCCAGGCGGGCGCGCTCCTGCTCGCCCTCATGTCCCGCATATCTCATGACCGCTCCAAATTGTCGGCGGCGACGAGGCCCGCAGTGGTCGCGGTCCCCTCGCTGAGTGCTTGCTGCTGACGCCGAATCCCGCCGCCCACCACGCGTTTGACGTAGACGCGACCGCCTCCGCGCAGGAGGGTGAACATCACTGCACCAGCGATCAGCGCGGTCACGGGCGAGAAGACGGCGACCATCCCTGCGTGCCGCCAGAACTCACCGCTCTTGAACCGCTTCATATCGGCCATCCGGGTCAGCCGGCCCCGGTCGGGTTCACACATCGCGCGATATGTCGAGCCGTAGTTCGCCGCCATGACGCCGAGGCCGAACACCTCGAACGGCAACCACCACCACGTGCCGTGGACGATGCCGCTCACAACGACCGGAATCGCACTCGCGAAGCCCAGCATCGCGGCCAGCCGGTATGCGGCCGGTGCGCCCAGCCGGATGGCGACGGTCATGTTCCCGACAGAGGCGTCCAAGTCCACATCACGTAGCGCCGCCAGGATGTTATTGGAAATACAGGCCAACACGCAGTAGCAGATGATCGAGGCCAACGCCCACCACGCACCGCCGCTGGCGAAGATCCATGCGATTACCGCGGGAACCGTCTGTGGAATGGTGACCATGACCGAGGCCACGATCCCGTCGTCTTTGACCTTCGAGTACGCCACCGACGCGACCACCGCGCCAAGCATGATCCCCAGGGCAAGCATGAATCTCGGCACGGTGTGGGCGGCGAAGCCGAGCACCACGAAGGCCGCGATCAGATAGACCGCCGCCCAGGCCCAGCTCGCTTTGCGGGTGATGATGCCCGCGGGCAGCGGCAGATACGGCGCGGTGACGTGATCGCCCTCTTCGTCGAGGATGTCGTTGACGATGAACAGACTGCCGCCCGACAACGCGCAGAACAGCGCCAGCAACACAATGTCGCGCGGGGCGTTGCCGCCGGGGCCGGTCGCCTCGGCGGCCGCCCAGCCCATGAAAGCCGGCCA
Source organism: Nocardia sp. (assembly GCF_025465275.1). Taxonomy (GTDB): domain Bacteria; phylum Actinomycetota; class Actinomycetes; order Mycobacteriales; family Mycobacteriaceae; genus Nocardia. Next base: position 26,887 of record NZ_JAODNK010000114.1, read on the forward strand.
GATGTTGATGTTCGACAGATGGATGCGGGTCATCCACCAAGCGGATTCGCACCGCAGCAGGACAGCATGCACGGATATACGCACGATTCACCCGGCATTCAACGTCGGCGACACGACCGCAGCAGCGTGACGCAACCACACTTCGCGCCGTCGAGGCTTTCCGCTGGTGGTCATCGGCAACTCACCCGGATCCAGCTGCAGCCACCGCAATTCCGCGGCATCGCCGAGGATGCCGGTCAGGATCTCCTCGATGGTGTCGCGCTCGGCAGGTTCAAGGGCGAACTCCGTCGCCACCGCCACCACCGGCTGCTCTCCTGATGCGGAGCCAACCACGCACGACCGCCGAAACAGGCTGGGCCGCAGGATGTCCACCAGCTGGCCTTCGAGGTCCTCCATGTGGATGGACTCACCGCGGACCTTGATCGAATCGCCGATGCGACCCACCACATACAGTTCGTCGTCGTGCACGAATCCGCTATCTCCGGTCCGCAGCCAGCCGTCGACTCGATCGGTGTCGAGCGAGCCATCTTCGGTGGAGTAGGACTGCGCGACCGATTCGGCGCGCACCCACACTTCACCAACCGATCGCTCAGTCATGGGTTGCTGCTGCAGGTCGCGAATGCTCAGCTCTACCCCTGCCAGTGGTGTGCCGCAGCTGACCAGCCATCCGGCCCGAAGTGGTTGTGCACCACTGATCTCGGCCTCCTGACCGATCGCCACGCGACTGCCGAACGGCACGGCGGTGCGGCCGAGGTCAACGGCGCGAGTGATCTGGCCGGGCCTCACACCAGTGACGGCCAGGGTGCCTTCCGCCAGCCCATAGGCCGGGGTGAGTGCGGTGAACTTGAAGCCGTGGGGCTCGAGGAGCGCGCCGAATTGTGAAATCGAATCCAGTTGCACGCGTTCCGCGCCACTGATCACCGAACGAAGCGAGGAGAAGTCGCAGCCTTTCAGCTGCTCGGGCTGCACTCGCTTGACCACCCATTCGAAGCCGAAGTTGGGCATGAACATCACGGCGAAGGGTTGGCGTCCGTATTCGAGTAGCCAGCGCAGCGGCTCGCGCACGAAATCGCTGGGCGACATCATCTTGTGCTCTGCCTGAACAGTGACCGGCGACAGCATGCCGCCGATCAGCCCCATGTCGTGATACAGCGGCAGCCACGAGACGCCGACGTGGTCGCCGAGCGCCAGCCATTCGCGGATCATCGCGAGGTTGGCTTCTACGTTGTCATGGGTAATGCGAAGTCCCTTGGGGTTTCCTCGCGACCCCGAGGTGAACTGCATGATGGCGGTACCCGTGTTCGGGGTCGCCACCGAACCGGCGCAAGAGCTCCAGCCCGGTTCCAGAGCCTTCACCACACGGCCTGAGGAATCGAACGCAGCGCTTAGGGTTTCGCGGTAGCGCGGCTCGGCGACGAAGTGTCGCACGCCGCCCACGCCAGCAATGCCGGCGATGAACGGCGCATATCCGCTGCTGCCGCCGAGCGACTTGGGCGCGGGTAGCACGGTCGGGATGGCCCCGGCCCAGAGGAGACCGAAGAAGCTGAGAATGAATTCCGGGCTCTGTCCCAGCACCACGGGGACGACTTCGCCGGATCCCACTCCGGCGCTTCGGAATTCAGCGGCCTTTGCGCGCACGCCCGCGGCGAGTTCGGCGTAGGTGAACCGCTCCCAGCGCTCGCCTTTCCAGAAGCTGAGCCCTCGATCGGTGACCGGGCTGTCGATCCATGCGGTGAGCGTCATCGCGCTGCTCCGCTGTCGCTGGTCTGCACGGCGATGGCACCGGTAGCGACCCCATAGTAAAAGTCCTGCAGTGCTTGCCACTGCGCGATGCCTTCGCGCACCACGACCAGTGCTTCGGTCTCGAACTCCGGTGCCTCTGTGGCATATTTGGCGATGAGCTTGCGCGCGCCCTCGGAGTGGTGGACGTCGACCTCACCGTGCACCGAGAACCATTCGGCGTCGTGGTCGCTAATCCCGAGCGTGCTGGTCAGGTGGTCGAACATCTTCTGAGCGGCGGCCGGTGTCTGACGTTCGTTCACATAGAACGCGAGCAGACCGTATACGAAGTTCTTGTCGCGGCAGACACTCATGATGTAGTCGATGAACCGGCCCACCTGCGGGGCCATACGGTCGCGGTCGAAATCCGCGTCCTGAGCGCCAATGGCGCGGGCGAAGCGGGCCATGAGCCGGTAGTGGGCGTCACTGCCGTCCTCGAGGGTGGTCTCCTCGGCTATGAGCTGGCCCATCTGCCACTGACGCACATCCTCGTACGGACTGATCGAGTGGATGGCAGAGAAGCCGCGATTTTGTTCGTAGGTCTGGAAGTACTTCTGCACCGCCCAGTCGCGCAGGCCGTCACTGCTGACGTCACCACCCAGCAGCGAGCGGGTGAAAGAGTGCTTCACGTAACCTGATTCGTCGATGACACGGTCGATTTCGGCGAGCGTCGCCGCGACCGGTGTTGCGGTTTCCTTGAGCGCAGTCATCTGGTCTTGACCTCCAGCATCGAATACGACCGCATGGCGAAGCGGTCGCCCTGTACGGGTTCTGACAGCAAGCTGATTCGGGGATAGCGGGTGAAGATGCGGTCGAGCGCGATCTCGGCTTCCATGCGCGCGAGCGCCGCGCCCATACAGAAGTGGATGCCCGAACCGAAAGCCATGGATTTGCCTTCGTCACGAGTGATCGCGTACTGGTCCGGGTTGGGGAACTGGCGTGGGTCGCGGTTGGCTGCGCCGATCATTCCCATAACCCGTTGTCCAGCAACGAATTCCACGCCTTCGTACGTGAACTCTTTAGTGACCAGTCGCCCGACGTACTGGACGGGCGAATCCCAGCGCACCGATTCGGCAATGGCTCCTGCAGCAAGCTCAGGCTGCTGCAGCAACAGCTGCAACTCGTCGGGATTGCGTAGCAGCGCGACGAGAGTGCTGCCAATCGTGCTCGTCGTCGTCTCGTGTCCGGCGGCGAACAGGAAAACCACGTTGCCGATAATCTCGGCGCGAGTGAGTCGCTCACCGTCGGCTTCTGCCTCCAGCAGCGCGGATATCAGATCGTGCCCGGGCTGTCGGGCCTTCTCCTCGACAATTTGCCCGAACAGTTCGAGAAACCAACTGGAAGCAGCTTCGGCAGCCTCAAGCTGCGCGTCCGAGATCAAGGGATCCAGCAGCGGCACCAGCGCCGAGGAACGGACCTTCGCTGCGTCATGGAGGTTCTCGGGCACGCCCAGCATGCGGCAGATGACCTTCACCGGCAGCCGGTCGGCAACTGCGCGGATGAAGTTGTTGTCATGTTCGAGGTCGTCGAGCAGGCTGTCGACCACGTCGCGGGTGTAGGCGCGCAGGGATTCGACCCGTCGTGGAGTGAACGCTTGTGCAAAGATCCGGCGCAGGCGCGTGTGGTCCGGCGGGTCTTTGTAGAAGATCCAGTCCACCGACACCCGGTCCACTCCCCCGCCTTCGGTGAAGTTGCCGAAGAAGCGCATTTCATCGCCGCGCCCGAGATTGTTCGAGCGCAGCAGGTCGTCGAGCTCGCGATATCCCGAGATCAACCACGCGTTCAGTTGGGGATGGAAGAAGATGGGCGAGTGCGCTCGCAGCTTGTGATAGTGGGGATACGGATCGCGCAGAAAGTCTTGCGTGAACGGGTCGAAAACGTCTGCGGCGCTTCGATCGTCTTGGTTCACCTGTGCCATCGGCACTCCTTGCGAATAATTGTCACAGTGCGACCCGTAGTGAGTTCAGGCCGCGAACGAAGAGGCTTCGGTTCCAGTCCGGCTTTTCGTCGACCACCTGAGGGACCCCGAATCGCCGGAAATATTCACGGAATACGACCGACGCTTCAGCCCGCGCGAGCGAGGCGCCCAGGCAGAAGTGGATGCCGCCACCGAAGCCGAGATGCGACCTCGCATTCTCACGGCGCACGTCGAATCGGTCACCGTCGGCGAAGACCAGCGGATCGCCGTTCGCGGCCTGCTGCAGGACCACCACCATGTCGCCCTCAGAAATCTGCATGTCGCCGACGACGACCGGTTCGTGGGCGATACGCGAGGTAGTCCGGATCGGGCCCTCGTAGCGCAGCACTTCCTCGATGGCGTTGGGCATCAGATCGGGTTCGGCCACTAGCGTCTCTACTGCGTGCGGGTTGCGCGCGAAGGCCAACAGCCCGTTGCCGATCAAGTTCATAGTGGTCTCGTGGCCGGCCCACACCAGCAACATGAGGTTGGCGATCAGGGCTTGGCGGCCGCTGTCGGTTCTGAAATTCGGGTTGCCGAGGACCAGCTTCGAGGTGATGTCATTACGTGGCGCGCGCCGCCTGTCGTCGATGAGATCGGATAGATAAGCAGAGAAATTCTCGACGGCTCGCCCGCACTCGAGCAGAGCGTCGGCCGACACCCCGGGTTCGAACAGCCGGACCAGATCTGAGGACCAGCGCTTGAAGGCGGCGCGGTCACCGCCGCGTACCCCGAGAATCTCGCAGATCACCAGAATCGGGACCTCGTAGGCCAATGACGGCATCAGATCGACCGGTTGATCGGCACCCTGGATCGCTGTCATCGCGTCGGCGACGACGGCCTCGATAATGGGATCGAAGTCCTGGATGGCTCGCGGCGTGAAGGTCGCCGCGAACGCCGACCTGATCGGAGTATGGTCCGGCGGGTCGAGCTGCGACATCCACTTCCGCAGCATCGCGATCGGCGCACGGCCTTCCGGCCCCAGCTGTTCTTCCATCAGATCCCAGTAGCCGGCCTTCCCGAAGGCCTTGTGGTTCCGGACTATCCGATTAGCTTCGTCGTGACCGGTGACCAGCCAATATTTATTGGGAGGAAATGCCGAGCTCTGAACTATCCGTCCCAGATCCCGCATTTTCACATACAGCGGCCGAGGATTGTCGAGATAAACCTCGTCGAACAGATGCGCCTCGAGGTTTTCAGCCATCAAACAACTCCGTAGATAGTGGGAGCACCATGCCGACACCAGAACATCGACCAACACCCTTGAGCCTGTCTCGTTGAGCATACGATCGAGACGGTCATTGTTTCCAAGACTAATAATCGATACCCGGTATACCGATCCGCCTATGCCCCCGCAGCCGATCCACCAAACATGAATCCCTCAATCGGAAGTAAAGCAAAAGTAAACTCACATCGACACAATGTGAGTAGTTAGCAAAGGTAAGCCTTCCCAAATATCTAGCAGCTTTTTCCCGTAAAATACCCATGACCAGCAGATATGTTGGGCTGCAACCCTTTTCAAAGACGCCCGCTTTGATCGTGCGCGCCTGCTGAGTCCGGGGCGGTGACCTGGGTCACCGCGTGCGTGAGTGGACATCACTGGATCGACTAGCTACCTTTCCACATACGAGGGTACGAATCGGGGGGTTCTCAAGCAGTAGCTGCAAAAATCTTCACATCGGCGGACGTCACGGTGCCGATCCTTATACAAACGCGGGGATGGTTCTCTGCATAGGCCGACCTATCTACACGGCTGCCAAAAGCAAATTTATTTCAAGATTCTCGCAGGACCCCATGAGGGCTATCCTGCGATTTCGCACGCGAAAGAGATGGTTTCCCTTGCCTGCAAATCTGACATGTTCGGATACTGAGGGTATCGATGAAATCGCAATGCGGCATCTTCGCTACTTCTTGACGGTCGCGCGGGAGGGAAGCGTGTCGGCGGCAGCGCGCGAGTTGCGGATTGCGCAGCCGAGCCTGAGTCAGCAGCTTCGCAAGCTCGAAAGGCGTGTCGGCGCCGATCTCTTCTATCGGACAGCGCAGGGCCTGAGCCTGACCGCTGCTGGTCGTCGATTCCTCGAGACCATCGAAGGCGTTCCGGCCTTGGTCAAATCGGCCGCCGAGGCCGCGGCGCTCAGTAGGCAGTCGTTCACGATCAGCGTCTGCAGCGGCATGACCCTCGAGCTCGTCGACTCGGTTCGCGAAGCCCTGCTCGGCCACCCGGGATCGCCGCACAGCTCCGCGCATCCTCCTTCGCTGGACCTGCGAGTAGCCGATCCCGAACGAATGGCGAATCTGCTCGAACACGGTGAGCTCGACTTCGCGATCGTTCGTCTGCCACTGCGGAATCCACGCATGCTGATCGCGCAGATCGCCGACGAGGAGCTGGGGATTGCGGTCGGCAAACAACATCCCTTCGCGACGCGGGCCAGCGTGTCCATCGATGATCTGCAAGCACACCGGCTCCTGCTGTTCGACCTCGAGCAGCATCAGGGCTGCACCCGCGCCCTGCTGACACAACTTGAGACGCTCGGCTGGTCTCCGGAAGTGGTCCACGCGAACATGAGCCAGCCGATCCTGGTGCAGCACGCCCTGCATAGTTCGACCGATCTGGTGTCGCTTCGACCACGTTCGATCACCACAACCGATCGAACGCTGTCGTGGGCTCGCATCGAGGGCACACCGCAACTCCGCGAACGATTCGGCCTCATGGCATTACAGTCGGCCTCCCCAGCCAAACTACTGCTAGCCGCCTCCAACCGGCGCGGCTGGCCACTCTCAATCGGCAACTAGACACCCGCGGGAGATCCCGGACGGAATCTCCCGCAGCGATTACGTCGTTCCGGGCCTACGCCGTGGCACCGGCTTCCAGACCGGTGTCCACGCTCGACGTCTCACCGTCGGCAGCGCTCGCCTGACGTTCGAGCATCGCCGACGCCAACGCACCGACTGCCAGCAGCAGCACCGGCAGCCAGGCGGAGTCACGGATTGCGGAGCACAACCCGTCTCGGGCTTGGGCTGACAGCTGTGTTCCCGTCCCAGAACCGGTGGCCGCAAAGGCGTGAAAACCCTTGGACACCATCAAGGTCGTGATGAGAGCGCTCGTCGCGGCGCTACCGAGCACTGCGCCGGTCTGCCGGATCGTGTTGTATACGCCCGATCCCGCACCAGCCAGTTCCAGGGGGAGGTTGCGGTTGGCGATGGCCGGCAGCGGCGCCCAAATACAGGAATTCGCCGCACCCATCACCGTGAGGGGGATCAGGAGCATCGGCACCGAGGTGTCGGGCCGCAGCACCGCGGCGAACCACAGCATCGCAATAGCGTAGAGAGCGAACCCGAGACCGGGTACCACCCGTGGGTGGAGCCGATCGGCGAGCTTCCCCATGAGCGGGGCCAGCATTCCGGTGATCACCGCCAGTGGGGCGAACACCAGACCAGACTTGATCGCCGACATCTCACGCACGGTCTGCAGGTAGAGGAATCCCGACAGCGTCAGCCAGGTGATCGAGGCGCCCATCATGCTGATGCCAAGATTAGACAACACGAAGTTGCGGTCGCGGAACAATCGGAGCGGCATCAGTGGTGCCCGGTTGCCATCGCGGGCCTGATGCAGCACGAAGGCCACCAGCACCACGAGGCCACAGACGATGATGGACCACGTACGCGCCGACCAGTCGTAGCTGTTGCCCTGCTGAATTCCGTAGACCAGCAACAACACTCCCGCCGAACTGAGCACCACCCCGGCCACGTCGTTGCGTTTGTCGCCGGGAGGGAAGCTCGGCACGAGCACCACGGCAAGGACCAAACCGATGAGTCCAATCGGAACGTTGACAAGGAAGATCCACTGCCAACCCAGGCTATCCACTAGGAAGCCGCCCAGCACCGGTCCAACCAGCGAAGCGAGTCCAGCGACACCGCCCCATAGGCCGAGTGCCGGGCCACGCTTGTCGGGAGGGAACGTCCGGGTGATGACCGTCATCGTCTGCGGTGTCATGATCGCCGCACCCAAGCCTTGGAAGGAACGCGCGACGATCAGCTCGTTGATGCCGGTAGCCAGACCACACGCCAAGGAAGCTAGTGTGAACAACACCAACCCGGCCAGATACAGATTCTTGGGCCCGAACCGGTCCCCCATTCGACCGGCTACCAGCAATGGAGCGACATAGCTCAGCAGGTAGGCACTGGTCACCCAGATAACACCATTGACGTCTGTATGCAGATCCACCAGAATTGCCGGATTCGCCACGGCGACAATCGTCATATCGAGGGTGATCATGAAGAACCCCACGACAAGCGCATATAGTGGTGGCCACGGACTTTTTTCGTCGCGCATTAACTCGCTCTATCTATGATTATGTCCAGGAATCCATGTCTACGTTCTACGAAACGACGGATTCCCACCCTTCGACGTCACGTATTCCTCGGGGCGATTCCCCTTGATAGTCTGCCGCCGGACGAACCAGCTTACCCAATCGCTGTTGTTCGAGAATATGGGCACTCCACCCCGCCGTCCGCGCGCAGGTGAACATCGCGGGCATCATCTCCGTCGGCACACCGGCGAAGTCGAGAATCACGGCTGCCCAAAATTCGACGTTGGTTTCGATCGGATGATCTGGCCTGCGTTCCCGTAATTCCGTCAATGCCGCATCCTCCAGCGCGAGTGCGGCCTCATAGCGTGGAGCGCCCAACTCCTTCGCTGCGGCGCGGAGGATGCGGGCACGCGGATCCTCCGCGCGGTACACCCGATGCCCGAAGCCCATCAACCGCTCCTTGCGATCCAACAGGCCGCGCACCAGAGCGCGCGGATCCGTCGTCTCCGCAGCCTCGATCATCGGCAACACCCGGGCAGGGGCGCCCCCGTGCAGCGGACCACTCATCGCCCCGACCGCGCCCGACAACGCCGCAGCCACATCCGCGCCGGTCGAGGCGATGACTCGCGCCGTAAAGGTGGACGCGTTCATGCCGTGCTCGGCGGCAGACACCCAGTACATGTCGATCGCCTTGATGTGTTGGGGATCCGGTTCCCCTTTCCATCGAGCCATGAACTTCGAGGTGAGAGTCTCATAGCCGTCCAAAACATGATCAGGAACCGCCGCGAGACCGTCTCCCCGGGCGGCCTCGGCCACATACGCCAATGCCCGCGCCGACGATTCCGCCAGTTGAGAACGTGCAGCGTCACAATCGATGTCCAGCAGCGCCCGATAACCGCAGGCCGGCGCGAGCATGGCCAGGCCAGCCTGTACGTCCGTACGAATATCGCCGGAAGGAGATGCCAACGCGAGCGGCTCCATGGCCATGAGCGTGTCGCCAAACCTACCGTCAACCAACAGCGCCCAAACGTCGCCGAAGGTGATTCCGGAAACGATCAGATCGTTTACATCCAACCCACGATAACGAAGAACACCCCCATTCTTGTCGGGCTCAGCAATTTCTGTTGTGAATGCCACAACACCTTCGAGCCCAGCGGAAGTATTCGAGACAGGAGGAGTCATGATCGCCACCCTAACCAGATGACGACACAAAAAAGAACAGCAGTCGAACCGGCAACAGGCATCTGTGCGTTACATCACACAAGAATCCAGCAATTATAGGTCCTAAGCTATATCAACCCATCGCCGATTGCTAATATCTCACACCACCAACAGGCGATCCTCTACTAGCAATTTTAGAGCCTCCGTCCACAAAAGGCGCTACAGATACGGAATATATACACCCCTGGATCTGAACGAACGGCGACGCCTGCACAGCGAACTTATCCAAGCGACACAACGTCAATCGCATCGGATAACGTTCCAGAATCAATGCCACAGAATACGGTGAGATTACCCGCTAATCCAGTTTCTTCTGGATGCGCTGTTGCTCGGCCAGTTTCCGGATTGTTGGCTGCGGATCGGATTCCCGATACAGCCGCACGGCCCGCGCCTTCAACTCATCTGGGTACTTCTTCGGTGCTGCCACGAATGACTCCTTCCGGTCCTATCGGACCACAGTGAGCCCTCCGAGAAAGCGGGAACCTCAAGCCGCTGGCCGTCATTCCCTCCGGGCTGCCGATCGGTGAGGTCATGGAGCGCCCGGCATAGATCCAAGCCGAGTACCCCGGAGCAGAGGTCCGCCGTGGCACACGAAACAAGTGGGAAATCTGGCCTGCTCGACGCCGAGCAAGCCGCGGATCGACTCGACGCTGGCGTAGGCGCCCAGCGCGAAGAACGAGAACGCGATGACCCGCAACGCGGCCTTTTCCCGCTTCTCCGGATCGCGGCCGGCGAACTGCCACGCGACCGCAGCCGCCGAGGACACCTCGATCACCGAGTCCAGACCGAACCCGATCAGCGCGGTGGAGGAGGCGCGGGCGCCCTCACTCAACGCGATGACGGCCTCGATGACGTTGTAGGTGATCGTGGCCGTGACGAACCAGCGGATCCGTCGCGCCAGCAACGCTTTTCGCTGCGGTGACGCCCCAAGCGTGAGTGCCGCGGGCAGTGACGGCATTCCCAGGGACTGCGACATCAGCAGCACTCCTCGGAACCCGACGCCGGGCAGCAGGCCGGATCCACGGCCAGCACGAGACCGGTGAGGTCGTCGAGTACGCGCCCGATCCGTGGGTCAGCGAGTTCGTAGCGGGAGCGGCGGCCTTCGGGCACCGCGACGACCAGGCCGCATCCGGGGCGTCGGCGCGCAGGATCGCGCTCGCTGTCGCCCGTCGCGGTCTGAGGCCAACTCACCACAGGCCGCGCAGTCCGATCATCCCGGTTGTTGCTTACGCGCTGGTGCTGGAGGGAATTCTCTGAGGATGTGGGCTGTCGGATGGTGGGTCAGAAGCCTTGGGGGTCCTCCGGGTGCAAGCCAGGACCGTACGGCGTGTAAGTCGGGGAGGGGCGGAAGTAGGCGCCAGATTGCTTGATCCATAACAGGATCAGGGTGGCAAGGCCCACTAGCCAGGTCAAGACGGCGAGGATGGTGTCGAGCGTGGTGCTGCTCGACGTGATGATCACCGTGTCCAGCATGCTGAGTGTGTTCAGGCCGAACAGGACGCTGCCGGTGATGCGTGCCCAGTTCTTTCCGGCGCGGGTCGCGAAGGCCATCCAGATCCACAACCCGATGGAGATCAGGGAGATGGCGGTGCTGAGCACGTATGCGACGGTGACAATCGTATCGAGTTGGCTGTCGGTGAAATGCCCCTTGCCATGGGTGGCTGCTGTCTGGTGTGCGTGCGATAGCTGAGTGAAGCTGTACAGCAGACCGATCAGGCTGAGCGACGCACCGGCTAGCATCGAATAGAAGGCGTAGGTCACAGTTTTCGGCGGCGTCGCCTTGTCGGTCGCGGGCCCGCCGGGATACGGCTGTCCCGTCCCGAACGGCTCGTAGGTGTACTGCCCCGGGCAGGGCGGGTACTCATCGCTCGTCATCTTGGCTCTTTCTCGACCGCCCGACGCAACCTGGGTATGTCATCTCATCACAATCGATCGCCGAACCCATTGCCGCGCAACGCCCCAAGCCGCGACTCACCGTGCGAATGAGGAAGCATCGGATACCCGAACCAGATCCGGCACGGTGGCTGGTCTGTGGAACTAGCGCCCCAGTGACTGCGCTGATCGAATCTCCGGCTACTGTCCGAAAACCAACTGGCCGAGGCTATCTCGGCTTTCAGTAACCCATTGAAATCAGCGTAAAGCTCTCCGCATCAGGCGGTTCGGGTTGTCCACTCCACAGTCTGGCTTCAGTCAGTGCACGTATTCGCTCTTGCCTCTTCCACGCCGACCACACGGGTCTCGGAAGTGGCCAAGCCGAGCACCTTCCAGGCGGCTGCCTGGATTGAACACGCATGCCGAATGCTCCTCTGTAGGACATGCTTTCACGATGACCGGCATGCTGGATCGCTGGGATCCGATGGATTCGGTTCCACCGGACCACGACCGCTTCATCCCCGACGATGGTACGAAGTGGGCGGAGAAGCGCTGGCGCAACGTGTCCGGTCTTATCTACGCCGGACAGGCCGATATCTGTTGGGCCGGCAGGTATTGCGCGCCGCGGTCCACGGGAACCTCAATCGCCAGCTGATCAGTCGACCGGCTTGCGACGTCTGACAAGCTGAAGTTGCTCGTAGGGGCGCATCGTCTGGACCGGGCGCAGGAACCGGTATGTGTACTGGTCGTTGGCGCCGGTGTGCGGATTTCGGACCAGTACCAGGTCGGCGCTTGTTTGTTCCTTGGTCAGATCAGTGTGGAAGAACCGTGTGAAGTCCCGGGGCGATTGCGCGTAGCAGAAGTTGAAGATCTCATCGAGCCGCTGCTGTGAGACCAGCCCCGGTCCCATGACACGGAGAAGAAACACCAGGCGGGTTGCGGCGGCCTCCCAGTTGGCAAGCAAATCGCGTGCGGGTCGGGTCATGACCCACTCGACCAGGTTGGTGGGCCGCGAGGAGGTGGGTTCGGCCGGAATCAGGCTGGGCACGGCCCGGCGTGCGGCGTTGTTGGCCGCCAGGATGTCCAGGTTCGGGAAACTGAGGTAGTAGGCCGGTGCTGTGACCATTTCCAGATGGTCCAGATCGTCGTCGCTGATAGCCGGCGGCCAGGTGCCCACTTGCAGGGTGTCGAGGTCCGCCAGCACGAGCGAGGTCACCTTGCGCTGCAACCAGTCCGGTAGATCCAGCGCGCGGCACCACGCCACCAAGCTTTCCGGGCTCGGATTACGCAAACCTGCCTCCCACTTCCGCAACGATGACACCGTCGTCAACGCGGCGACGGCTAGCTCTTCCTGGGTCAGCCCCAGCGCTTCCCGCTGACGCCGCAGGTACACCCCGACCTCGGGTCGATCGCACACCCAGGTCGTCGGGCCGGTTCTGCGGCGCTGCTGTGCCGGTGGGACCGGGCGCAAGTGTTGCGGGGCAATCGATCTCGGATCGGTGCTGGTGAGTAATGGTAGGGCATTCTGCACGGCCAGCCTCTCTTACAATCTCACGCGGAGCCTGGCATCGGTGGGGGACTGCCGAATGTTCGGTCTATTGCATGTGACGGCCCCCGTCTGGCGAATTCATGGCGACGCAATCTAACTTTGAAAAGAAACATATACGCAGACGATGTGAAACATGCACTGTTAAGTGCATCACACTCGATTGTCGGGCATCGCTGACTTTTTGATAGTCGGGGCGAGGATTCGTCTGCCATGGGGTTGGTTTCACCACTACCCGGGCGCTCGCACAGTCGACTCGGCACGCGCCCTGGGGCCCTTTGGGTTGCCCCCTTTCGTCCCGCGAAGCTGGCAATTCAAGCTAGCCGAAGCCTGGTTAAATGCACGTGGCTTGTCCGATTTGTCGGGTTATTGCCGACGGTCAAGTCGGCGAACGAGATGGCGGAGATAACCGTGACAAGAAGTGTCACTACCTGCTCTGCGCTCGGGCATTAGTAGTGTGGCTAGCAAGGCAAAAACTTTCCTGACCAGTGTTTTTTCTGCAGCGGATGTGTGCCACGGCCTCGTCGTGGACCCGCTCTCAACTGACTGTTGCCCCTTGATTGCTGTGTGCAGCAATACGTTTGGCGACGCTCCTAGCTTGCGCCCGAATGTCTGCTGCGTGCTGACAGTTGAGCCTGATCGAAGAGGATCGTCCCGGACCTCTGGTATGGGTTGCCACAGATTCACTAATGTTTCCGGGGTTTCGGATCGGCAGGTTTGCCTAACTTGCGTCCTGCGTACTCGCGTTGCACAGTTCTGCTCATGACGAGATCCTGTGAAGCAGCTGAGAGGGCAATGTGAGGCTGGTTCAGCTGCATCGCTGAGCTGTTGTTTTTCGGGGTCAGCCGCGACTACCCAGGACGGGTGTAAGCGGCAAGTAATCGAACGCGTTGCCATTGATTTGGCGCGTATCCCAGGAAGTGTAGGCGTTTCCTGCGCGGGGCAATTCTGTGCTGCGCAATTCAAGTCCGTGCCGGCGGCAGTGCGGTTCCCATTTGTCTGATGGGCCGTTTGTCCTCAGGGTCGGATTCATCATGAAGGGGTTGTCGATGTGTAAGTTCAATATTGTCCGCCGGGGCGTTATCGCAGCTGTTCTGATCAGCTCCTTCACGGTGCCGGGTGCGGTCGCAGCTGCGCAGTCTGTTGCCGTGACACCGGCGGGCGGCAACGGTCCCGCAGCCGAGCTGATCGATGCGAACACGAACAATTCAGGGCAAACCGATCCCGCTGCTCCCAACTCGGGCCAGTCCGGATCCTCAAGCGGTGGCTCCTCTTCGGGCGGATCGTCGTTCACGGGCCCGTCGTTCAACGGAGGCTCCTCCGGCGGATCACTCAGCACCGGCTCGGCGGCTGATCTCCTCGGCCGCGCCCTCCACGGTGTGGTGACCGGTTCCTGACATTCGCTGACATCGCTTTCGGCGGGGTCGCCACGACGTCGTCGACGGGCGTGGCGGTGAGCGAATCTTTCCAACGCCCTGGGCTCCGCCGGATCTGTATCCGCCGACCGACCGCAAAGTCGGCGAGCTCAGGTCCCTGATGGCAGCGAAAGCCGTTGCTGCGCACCGGTGCCGGACAGAAGTTCATTGCGGGGAAACTACCGAAAACTGGTGGAGAGTCATGAACAGCATCGAACCCAACCGAGACGATCACGCCTCCTCCGGAGGCGCCGACCTCGTTCCTCTGGACGGTAGCGAGGTCGCTGTGCCGGAGACGACGGACTACATCGCCGTTCCCGTGCAGGCACACGGTGGCATCGATCCCGAGGCGCAAACGGAGTTCATTGCCGTCCCGGTCAGCGCGGCCGATGATTCCGGTGCCACCGGGTTCGTCTCCGACGACGCGTATATGGACGCAGTAACCGAGATCATTGTTCTCCCGTACGACCTGGCCGCTGCGGGCGTCACCTCATCCGCTGAGGTCGACAACCCTGGTGGCGCAGGCGATCTCGAGGACGACGCCGATGCTGTGCACCCCGGATCGAGACTGGCAGCGCTCTGGCAGCGGGCTGTCGGCTTCGTCGCTGAGCGTGACCTGCGCAAGCAGCTTCCGCGTGTCGGTGCGATTGCCGCGCTGCTTTCCTTGGTCATCGGGGGTGTATTCGCCTTCCAGGCGAAGGGTGACGACCGGGTCGGCAACGTCATGGCGTCGGACGATTCGATGTCCTCCAGCACCGACGAGTTGACCACCCAGCTCGGGCCCTATTCGACTGCGGACCTGTCGAGCACCTTCGCGACACCGTCCGATGCACCCGTCCCGACCGACATCGCCTCCACCGATGTCGGCCTGCCGCCCGCGCCGGGCGGCACCGATACCGGTGTGCCATCCACGGACATTCCGCCTACCACCGACACCTCGGTCACGGACACCTCGACCATCGCCCCGGAGACCATGACCACCACTACTACGACCACGACAGACCAGCCCACCGTGTCGGTCAGTGGGAGTTTCTCGGTGCAACTCCCACCGTGGACGGGCCTCAACCAGGATCCGGCGACCACGACCACGACCACCGTGACGGTATTCGTCCCGACGTCCGACTCCCTCGCCACGACGCCCCCCGTGACCACGACCACGACGCCGCCTGCAACCACGATGGCCCCGGTAACTACAACACCTCCGGTGACCACGACAGCCCCGGTGACCACGGTGCCTCCGGTGACTACAACGGCGCCGGTGACCACAACTTCTATCAACCCCAGCACGACCCCGCCACCGACGAACTCGTGCAGTACGACGCCGCTAGTGGCGAAGACAACGAAACCGACAACGTCACAGCCGACGATCTCCCGTCCACCGTCCACCACCCCACCGCGGCCCTCGACCACCACCAAACCGCCTGCATCGAGCAAGCCATCCACTACCCCGGCCAAACCGACCACGACCCGCCCCTGCGGGTAGGTGGACGGGTTGAAAGATCGGTTGTCACAGTGAAATTCGAGAAATGATGGCGAAATCGAAAACCTTACCGCGACCCGGCCCGCGCACGAAGGCCACTGCGGGGTCCTGGCTGCTGGCGGTGGTCCTGGCGGCGGGGACCGGCGTTGGCTGCGGTGCGCTGGCACATCGAGTCCCTGACCCAGCACCTCCCGGATCCGGGGGAGCGATGCCGGTGATTCGGCTGGATGCGGTGGAGAACAAACTCGACCAGCTGCACGACTGGGCCAAAATACATGCCGACGAGCACGGTATCCCGGTGCGGGCGGTGCAGGCCTACGGGTACGCGAGCGTGGTGATGGCCAAGGCCCAACCGGGCTGCCATCTCGGCTGGACCACCCTGGCCGGGATCGCCCGCGTGGAAAGCGACCACGCCCGCTTCGGCGGCGCCACTATCGACGCCGACGGGCAGGTACGTCCACCCATTCGCGGGGTCGCACTCAACGGCACTGGTGGCAACGCTGTGATCGTCGACCCCGCAGCGACTTCCCATTCGCAGCGACCGGTGTACGCGCGCGCGATGGGGCCGTTCCAGTTCATCCCCGACACCTGGCAACGCTGGGGTGCCCACGCCGGCACGGACTACCAAACTCTGGCGACGGCAATACAGAACGGCAAACCCGTCAGCTCCCCAGAGCTGACGGGCAGCCCGGACAACATCGACGACGCCGCACTGGCGGCAGGGCGATATCTCTGCGCCTCCGGCGGTGACCTGGCCACCGCTCGCGGGTGGCGGCAAGCGATCTTCGCCTACAACCACTCCACCGCCTACGTCAACCAAGTACGCAACACCGCAACCGGGTACGACACATGACCTGATCACCCACCGCGCACTCGACACGAATAACTGCCGTGCTCGAGAACCCAAATTGATGATGGCTGTACCACCTGGCGCTGAAGATCGACTTCCGGCGTCGATGCCGGCAACCGGAAATTCGGACTGATTCCATCAGCATATTTCGGGCTTTAGTGCCCTCGACCTGATCTTTTGATTCGGCTAGTCCCGCTGTGCGGGGCCGACATTTTTGTGGGAGACATGATTTCTCGGTTATGGCGAAGCGTGTGGAAGTACACGCGTTCGCGGCCGTGGCTATTTGCCGTGGCCGGTATATTGATTTTGGCGTTGACGGCGCAGACAGTGCACGTGATGGTGACACCGACAGCGGCGAGTAAACACACGATCGATGCCGCACGGAATCTGCCACTGCTCAAACCGGTCGACAGTGCGGAACCGTTGAAGGATCAGTCCGATCAGAAGGGCCAGCAGGGTGATTTCACCCCGCTGATAAAAGGCACTCAGACTGCCTTCGATCCGAAGACTTCGAAGGAATCGGAGCGGTCGGACAAGTCGATCGCGTACGTCAACAAAAATGGTTCGCATTCGGTGGTGCTGTCGCAGACGCCGATGAGCGTCGCCGACGGGCACGGCGGCTGGGCGGCAATCGACACCCGAGTCGTGGACAAGCCCAACGAAAAAGCCGGCGTCGTGCGAGACGGTGCGCACACCCAGTTCGCGCCTTACGCCGACGACCCCAAGCTCCTGGAGGTCGATTCCGGTCAGGCACCCGTGTCACTGGCGCTCGACGGGGCCAAGAAGGTCAAACGGGCCGTCAAGGACTCCACGGTCACCTACTCCGACGTACTGGCAGGCCAGGACCTGACGTACACGGTAGAACCGGGTGCAGTCAAAGAAGCATTGATCATCAAGAACGCCAAGGCCGTTGGTGACGGCAAGTGGACGTTCACCCTCAAGCTCGGCAACGGATTGACCCCTCAGCTCAAGGGCGACGAGGTTGTCATCACCGACGCCAAGGGCGAGCAGGTGGCGGCATTCCCGGCGATCGCTGTCTTCGACTCTGCGAACAAAGACAGCAAAGACAAGGCGAAGACCGCTGCGCACACCGGTGGCAAGTATGCCCTGGTACGCAAGGGTGATGCGTGGACGCTGTCGGTGTCGGTCGACAAGGGCTGGCTGACCGACAAGAAGCGGGTCTTCCCGATCACCGTCGACCCGACCTACACCTACGGGTTCGGTACCGGCGCGTCATCGTTCGCATACAGCTCCGACGGTGCCACCTCATGCCAGAACACGTGCGGGATCGCCGTCGGCAACTCACTGCCCAACGGCCAGAACCTGTTGTGGCGGTCCGCTTTCCGGTTCGACTTCTCACCGGTGGCGGGGAAAACGGTCGTGGGCGCACGACTGGACTTTCAGCAGACCGGCACGACCGGCACCCCTAACCCGTTCACCTCCACTGTTTCTAAGGCCGCTAACCCCCTCGGGTACAACGCGGCCGGCATCGCGCTGGCATCCGGGCCGATCGGTGCTACCGGCACGATGCAGTCACAGGCGCTGACCGATTTCGTCACTGCCGCAGTAGCCGCCAACGACCCTAATGCCTGGTTGATGCTGACCGGTAGTGAAACCAGTGACTTGTCGTACAAGCAACTGCAGGTCCGGCTGATACTTGACTACGGCACCGCACCACCGGCTTCGGCACCAGCCACTCCGGTCGATAACGCGGTGATGGCATCCCTCACACCGACGTTGCAGTCCTCAGCGGTGTCGAACCCCTCTGGAGATGCGACACAGTACTGCTTCAAGGTCTCGACCGGGATCGATGGCCGCTCGGGCAGTGTCGTGGATTCGGGATGCCTGGATACCCCGTCGTGGACGGTCCCGAAATATGTGCTCCATGACGGTGGCAGCTACACGTGGACCGTCGATACCGCGATCAAAGGCGGGGTGACCGTGACCCCGGCGCAGTGGGTGCGCCACTTCCGGGTGGATCAAAGGATCGGAGACCCGGGGCCGGTACCGATCGATGACGCGGGCCCGATGAGGGTGAACCTGTTCAACGGTAACGCCCATACCGAGGTCAGCGGCCCCGGATTTGCGGCGGTGGGCGGCAGCGCAGGGGTGAAGTTCGCCTATAACTCCCAGGCCGGTGAAGCGCACGGCATGCGGGCGTCGTATTTCAACGATCCCCAGCACAACGGCACTCCCGGTAACGCGCCAGTGCTCGTGCGCAACGAGTCTCAGGTGAACCTGAACTGGTCGAATCCGCTCGGGAGTTCGAATGGGAACTTGAATCCGGGTGCATTGGAATCTCGAACGCGCCCGCCGGCGTTGGCACCGGACTATTACGTTGTCCGGTGGGAAGGTTATTTCCAGGCCACCTACGCGGGGAACTACCAGTTCACGGGTGTGAATATCGATGGCGCGCGGATTTGGGTGGGCAACACCCTGGTCTACGATCATCCCGACCGTTTCAACGCCGACCCGTTCCAGCTTGGGTTGAATGGCTGGTCGAACCAGATCGCGCTGCAGCAAAACCAACGAGTCCCGCTCAAGGTGGAGCTCTACCACAAATCGATGGACCCTGCGCTGATGCAGCTGTGGGTACAGACCGACCCAGCCCGGCCCCAGCTGGTGACAACCGACTCGCTGTTCCCACAGGACACTTCCCCGCTACCGGCGGGCTGGACACTGGGCACCCCTGGCAGTGGCTACACCCACGCCGAGTTGCTTGATGGTGCCGTGGTGCTGACCGACACGTCCGGTGGCGTGCATTCGTGGGTTCGCACTCCGGGCGGCTACGCGCCGCCGCCGGACGAGGACGGCGTGCTTGCCTTCGACGCGGCTGGCCAGATCTCGGTGACCGAGAGCGGTGCGGTGTCGCTGTTCAACGCCGATGGCACCCTCGCAGCGGTGTCCTCGGTGTTGGACAGCAAGAAACCTGCTTCGCTGCAATACGTCTACTCGGGCACTCCACCACGACTGACACAGATCAAAGACCCGGTCTCGAGGCGCGCACAGACCCTGTACTACAACACCGATAACAGCGATTCCTGTTACGGCGGTGCGTCCAAACCAGCAGGTGCCACGAGTGCGCCGCAGGGCAAGTTGTGCCGGATCGCATACTGGGACGGTACCGAAACCCGTTTGTGGTATGACAGGCTGACCTTGTTGCGGATCGAGAACCCGGGCGGAGAGGTATCGGACTTCGGGTACCTGAAGATCCTGGAGCAGAAGGTCTGCCACCCCAACCCCACCAAGGGGAAGCCCGACATTTGCACGACCACGGACGCGGTGGAAGACCGCGACGGCCCCCACGGGCCGCTGGTCAAGTTCCGCTCCCCGCTTATCAATGACTGGATAGCGGCTCAGCCGCCGTTTTCCCTCACTGCCGGCGTTGAGACCGACATCAACTACAACCTCACTGCCGACATTCCTGGTAACGCGGACTCCGAGAAGGAGAAGAAGCAGCGAGTCACGTTCGTTGCGCTGCCGCAAACCGGGACGGGGTTCCCGCTGGCAGCTCGGGCTCAGCATTCCTACGGCTACGACTTCGTCGGCCACGTGGCTTACGTGAACGTAGCGGGCTTGAGCCCTCAGAGCGGGTACGTCCGCAAGGCCACGATGGACGATTCAGGTCGCACACTGACCAGCACCGATGCTTTGGCGGCCACGACGGCGACGGAATGGGTCCCAGGCAAGGACCTGCCACAAGCCGTGATCGACACGGCGGGCCGACGGTCGACCACGATCTATGACCACGCCGATCGCCCGACCGATACCTACGGTCCCGCACCTGCGGCGTGTTTCACCGGGCAGACGCCAACGTCGGTGTGTGCGGCGTCGATACCTCACAATCACACCGATTACGACCAGGGCATGGCCGGGTTACAGGCGGCGTTCTACGACAACCCGTTCCTGTCAGGGGCCCCGAAGCTATGGGCGACTGGCGTCGGCACCGCTGATGGGACACTGTCGGGGGCCTGGACCAACGCCGCACCGGTGACGAACAGCGGTGGCTGGTCGGGCCGGTTCACCGGCGAGATCCAATTCCCGGCTGCTGGCGACTACCCGATCGGGCTCACTATCGTTGATGGGGTGCGGTTGTGGATCGACGATGGCCTACTGATCGACTCCTGGAGCGACAAAGCCGTCACCACCGCCGCTGGCACATACAGCAACGGCTCTGCCGGCAGCTGGCATCGAATCCGAGTCGACTACTACAACCACTCCGGCACCTCGGGTGCGCTGAACCTCACCTGGACCCCGCCGGGCTCGTCGACGGTGACTGTACCGGGGCAGAATCTGGCACCCCGCTACGGGTTGGCGACTGGTGCGCTCACCGACGATACCTCCGGCGGCAGCACCGAACGCGCGCCGTCCACGCACCTTGCTACAGGTTTCTCGGATTCGGGCGCGGGGATAGACCCGGTGTTGGGGTTGCCGGTGTCGGTCACTGCGGACGCGGGCGGGATGAACCTCACCGCGAAGCATACGTACGAAAAGCCGGGCGACGGGTATCTGCGCGGCCTTGCCGGTGCGTTGCCCGCCGGTGATATCGGATCTCCCGACAAGCGGGTCACCAACACTCTGTACGGGGACACAGAGACCCGGGCGAACCCGTGTGATGCGAACGCACCGGCCGCGATTCAGGGCGGCCTGGCCAAGACCGTCACCGGAGCGACACCCGCCAGCGGCCTGGCCGTGACCAGCGAAAAGGTTTACGACACCGCCGGACGCATCGTGGCCTCCCGGATCGGTAACGGCGACTGGGCGTGCACCAGCTACGACGCCCGCAGCCGCGTGGTCAAACAGACCTACCCCACCTTCGGTGGGCAACCCGCCCGCACTACCGCCACCGACTATGCGGTGGGCGGGGATCCGCTGACCACGAAGGTGACCGACGCGTCCGGATCAATCACCACAGCGATCGACCTACTCGGGGAGCCGCTGAAATACACCGATGCCTCCGGTGTCGTGACCGACCGTGTCTACGATGCGGCGGGGCGCCTTACCAAAAACACCGTCACAGTCAAGGGTACGGCCAGCGTGACCACCTACACCTGGGATGACGTGTCGCACCTGACATCGATTGCCCTCGACGGCAATTCGATCGCCACCCCCAGCTACACCAACGCTGGTGAACTGGCCAGCGTCGCGTACGGCAACGGATCTCGGCTCGACTCACTGAACCGCAACGATTCCGGTGTACCGGCCGCGCTGACCTGGAAAACGTCGCAGTCCACAGTCGTGGACTCGGTGACCCGATCCCGCAGTAATCGGATCACCGACGATACGACTACCGCGGACGGCAAGGCCGTTGCCAATTACGCCTACACCTACGACGCCGTCGGCCGCCTGGTCGCAGCGACGGTTCCACACCACCAACTTACGTATGGGTTCGACCGCACCAACGGATGTGGCCCCGCCACCGGTGCCGGTGCAAACACAAACCGCACTTCGTTCACCGATGTACGCGATGGGGGAAACCCCGCGGTCACAGCCTACTGCTACGACAACGCCGATCGGCTGCTGTCGACTACCGGCGCAACTGCCCTGTCGTTGACCTACGATGTCCACGGCGACACGACCCAAGTCGGAGGCGACCAACTCGGCTACGACGCCACCGACCGCCATGCCTCCACCAAAACCACTGCCGGGACACTGATCTCCTACGGATATGACCCGGCCAACCGATTGATCACTCGTAGCGTGACCGGGGCGGCGCAGTCAGCGAACAACACCACCACCCACTACGGATTCACCTCGTCCTCAGATAGCGCCGATGTCATTCTCGACGCCAGCGGTGCGATGGTGCAGCGGATCCTGAAACTTCCCGGTGGGGTGCTGCTGACAGTGAACGTAGCCCAGTCGACCGCCGGAGGCGGGTGGCCGCCGACGACAACCCATCCAACGACATGGTCGTACCCGAACCTGCACGGCGACGTCCTGTTCACCGCCGACGGCACTGCCGTTCGTTCCGCTCAGATTTATCTCTACGATCCGTACGGCCAAGACATCGACCCCGGCACGGGAGAATTCACCGATATCCCGATCGCAGCCACTGCGCAGGGCGGCATGGACTTCGGATACCTCGGCCAAAACGAACGCGCAATCGAACACCTCGCTGGCGTCCAGGCCATCGAGATGGGTGTCCGCACTTTCCTGCCAATCCTCGGCAGGTTCCTGCAAGTCGATCCGATCGCCGGCGGGTCGGCCAACGCCTACGATTACGCGTTCGCCGACCCGGTCAACAACTTGGATCTGGCAGGTACAAATGCGGGCCGTGCAGCCCTCGGAGTGCTGGGCGTAGTTGGAGGCGTGGCCGCCATGGCTACCGGAGTCGGCGAAGTAGCGTTGGGCGTCGCAGCAGTGGGTGCCGTTGTTGTAGGCACCGGCATGCTTCTCTCCGCTGATAGCGCTCAGCCGAAGCCCAATGGTAGTTTGACGCCGTCGCAAGAGAAGTCGATTAGATCGTTGGAGGCGCGAGCTAAAGAGCATCAAGAAAAACTGGATGAATACCGAGCGGATCCGTGGGGCCATGACAATCAAGGTATTCTTGAAAAGAACAAAGATAACCCGGATGTTGTTCAGAAGATCATCAATTCTCGAATCAAGCACTTAGAGCAGGAGATTAACGAATTTAAGAAGCAGGCCGATGACATCAGAAAAGGGGCGGGAAAGTGAGTCGTGAAACCGGTGGTGAAATAACGTATGAGCGCTTGATCGAAGTATTCAACGTGTTGATTGCTCATACCAAAAGCCGGTCGGTCGGTGAAACTGTTTCGATCGGAGACGACTACTTTTGGTCAGTACCGATCGCAGAGATGAATGCGGTTTCAGAGGATCCGCCAAGTCTGACAATTGGTCAGATCTCCGAATCGTGGAGCAATATCGAAACCATGCTCGCTGATGATTATGTCATTTCCTATGGTCTCGTCTGGTTCGCGGATGTTCTTCGGGCGATCGCGAAGGGTGTAAATGGATAACCTGATCGGCCAATGGAATTATTGGAGGTCGGGGCACCCTTCGCCGTCTCCTGCGCCAACACTAATTTCGGCGAATCCTCGGGGTTAATGTAGTCAGCACCAGGTTTGGTCGCTTCGGTGCTCTCCAGCATCGAAGCGACCGCCGCCGGCTCTCTTCGGGAGTCACCGACTGCATGCGCGCGCACCCGAGGATGCAGATGGCGGAGATGGGGTCGTAGGCGCGGTTCCGCGGCGCCTTCTGTGACATCTGTCCGCTGAACGGATGGCTGTGAGCCAGGCGAGCTTGCTTGAGCACTCCGTGCCTCGCCGAGGGGTCTGCCACGTCGAAAGCGGTGCCGCCCCAGAAGGGCCACAGCAACGGGGTGCCCGAGGACGTCCTGGATGCTGTCGCGCGCGCCCTTCAACTCTCACAAGCCGAACGTGAGCACCTGTTCAACCTGGCACGCGCGGCCAAGCCTCACCCACCAAATCCCGGCGCAGAACCGGCACCCGACACCAATCTGCACTGCACGACAACAGATCTCATCCTAGACCCGCTCGCCACCGGCACCCGATCCGAACAGGCGACCTCAGCGAGTTCATCTCGCGCGCACACGCCGACCCGTCAGGTCAGCACAGCAAGCGGCCGTCCCGCCCGCCTACGACCCCAGCCTCCACCCGAGTTGACGTCGGAGCGTTGACCTTTCAGCCAAGCCCCGTGGCCGATTCGAAGCGCACGACATGCGGCATGACAGTGCGTTCACAACGTCCCAGCCTGTTATGGCGCGAATGGTCGATTGTCCGGACGCCAACGCTGCGCCTGGTCCCCTTGCGGCCCACATTCGAGACGGCCGGTGGTTGAATCGGGCGCGGTAGGCTGCGGCCGTGAGTGACCTTGAGAACCCGGCTGGGAGGGAGCGCGAGTCTGCTGAGCGGGCGCTCGCGGAGTGGTGGGCGCGCAACTGGGGCCGCCCGGTGGACCTCGGATTGCTCGCCGACATCCTTCCCGTTCTGCTCCGAGCAGAGTTCGGCCGGTGGTCGCGGGCCGACATGGAACAGCTGATGGCTATCGTCGGGCGCCCCGCCACAATCGATTCCGGCGATCTCGTTGCGCAGGCTGCCGGGGCGCGACTCGTCGCCATCAAGGCAGCCAGTGCTGAGGAACGTTTCGGATTCGGTGAGTTCCGAAGTCTGGGAATGACTTTCACATGTCCGGGCGAGCAGCAGGATCCGATGTTCATCGGCGCGCTCGGTGATTGCGTTCGGCTGCTCGGCGTTCCGGATCTGGTGGGCGGCCCGGATGCTCAGGCCATCTGGCGCCGCGACGGCAGAACCCTGATTCTGTGCCGCAGATCCGAGCCTAGCGCCGTGCAACTGACCATCGAGCCAACAGCAGCACGTGATGCAGCCGACCGTGCGGTGTGGTCGCGCGGAACGTGGAAGCCGAGCTGCCGTTGGCTGGCTTGGCCGGAAGAGGACCGTCGCTACGACGTCGGAGTCATCGGATTCAAGGAACCCACCACTAGCGGCCTCGCACAATTCGAATCGGATCTCGATGCACTGTTCGATTCTTTGAATCGGGACCTGCCGCTGTTGTACCCGCATGCGACATATGTCATTTGGCAGTTAAGCATCCCGGAGCGCCCGGACTGGCTCGTGCAGGGCTGGTTCTGCGCATACGCCCAACACCGCGTGGAAATCCAAGAAGGCGGCGAACTACGAGCTCGGATGTATCCCCACGGCCCGAGCTCAGCACGCGAGATCGCCGTTGCAACCAAGGCAGCGGTCCGCGCTGGCGGCGTTGTCCATCCAGGCCGTCAATTGCGCTTCCGCGCCTGGCTGTCACCCACAACTCAAGCCCTACAAGCATTTCGGCTGGGTCTGGAGTGGGACGAGCAGGATCCGACAGCGGACGGTGCGGACCAGCAGCCCGACGACGCCGGGCCGCCGTCTGCGGGGCGGACAGGCAGCAGCGCGCAGAACCCGTTGCTGCTGCCGGCGGACTACGACGGCGCCGTGCGAATCGCCACGCTGGCCGCCGGATTCGACTGGACTTGGTACATCGACAAGGATCTACAGCGTTTCTGCGACGCCGCCGGGTGGTCGATCACCGGGTCCAACGAATATCGCGACGACCTGCGTACCGATCTGAGCATCCAATCGCGATCAGCGACAGTCGGGTTCATGAAACGAATGTTCGATGACATTTGGCTGCCCGTCACCGACCGGCTCGATGAGTCGTTGCCGTGGGAACAGCGCCGGAAAGCCCTCGCCGACACGTTCGTGGTATTCGGTGATCGCTTGATCGAGGCTCTGGGTCCACCGACCGGGCGCGAACCGGGCGAGACCGGGACCCTGCTGTGGGACCGCTACCGCGTCTGGATCAGGCTCGAAGTCGGTTCGGGAGACATCCGTCTGCATATCGTCAGCTGGGAGTGGCAGGCAGCCGCCGACGCCGAGGCGAAATACGATGCGGGTGACTGGTGACAGTCACGAGCGGCAAGACTTCCCTTGGATCGGTGTCTGAGGTTGCCGAGCAGTTCCGGCCGGAGGCAGCCGCCCTTTTCCAGGGCCGGCTGCCGCCGATTTCAGCGATACGTACGTCCGCTCATCGGCATTACAGCGCATTGGTGGCCAGCAGGTTTGTGCGACGGCGACGGGCAACTGGCGAATCAAGCATCGGTTCCGCGTTCCAGCGCCACACCTGTCGTGATTTGCTGCAGTTCAGCGAAAGCCGCTGAGCTGCACAGATTCTGGTGCAAAATCCCCTTTGGGCTAGCCGACCCCCAGAGAAACGGGCATCGGCGGATCGACAACGCGCCGCTGCGCGGCACTGAAATCGTCGTCCCAATACTCGAACACACATTCGATATGACACATACCGAGCGTTTGCCCGGAATAGGCCGGGGTGGCGGACCTGTCCGCCACCCCGGCCTCATTCAGCTACTCGTCGTCGTCCTGCTCGTTACGGTTCGACGCCTCGTCAGCACGATCGGCGAATCCGCTTGTCGCGGTGTCCGATTGCAGATCCCGTTCGGCAACTTCGCCGATCCGGTCGGCCGATTCGCGGTTCAGTGCCCGCTTAGCTTTCACCGACCTATTCGCCTCTGCGAGACCGCCACCACTTCATCACGGAGTTGACGGTCAGCACGCCACCAATGCCGGTTCCGGCACCGACGGTGATCATTGAGGCACCGACGAGAAAGGTCATTACGAGCAGCCGCCCCCCGGATCGCCAATTGTGACCATCCCCGGGAAGGATTTTCGGCAGCTTTGTCGCCAGTACAGGGTGCCCAGGTTCAAGAACCCATTCCGCGCACGAGGCGCTTGACCCAACGAACGCACCGGAGGGTCCATATCCGTCGTACCGCACCGGTACCTAGCCGATCCGGCACCCGACCAAAGGATGCGACCATGCCCGAACCCGACCCGGATGCCAGCCACCGCAATCACTGGGGCGCGCTTCCGCTACTGCTGTCCGTGCCCAAAGCCTCCGCGCTGCTTGGGATCAGCCGCTCCGCGGCCTACCGGCTCGCCGAGTCCGGCGACCTACCGACGAAGCGAATGGGCGGACGCGTCTACATCGTCACCGCCAGGCTGCAGGCGATGCTCGAACAGGACGACCTCGGGGAGGCAGCATGAAGCAGGGGCACGTCCGCAAGCGCGGCAAGACCTGGTACTACCAGTTCCGGCTGCCGGAGAAGGGCCCTGACGGGAAACCCGTCTTCGATTCCAAGGGTGGGTTCGCCACCGAGAAGGAGGCATGGGCGGCCTGCCGCGACGCGATCAAGGCGGTAGAGCAGAACAAGCGCGTGAAACGCTCCAAAATCACCGTTCGCGAGTTCTTCGTCGACGAGTGGCTGCCCGCGATCAAGATGGTCGTCGACGCCACCACCTACGACAACTGGCAGGCGTTCGTTCACGCCTACATCGTCCCGCGCCTGGGCAACAGTGATCTGCAGCAGCTCACCGCGCCGACGCTGGTGAAGTTCTACGCCCAACTGCTGGTCGACGGACGCATCAAGCCCGACAACAACATTCGCATGTACGAATACTGGACCAAACAACTGCGGCGGGGGCAGGAACCTACACCTCGCCAGGTGGTCGAGGCTTGTGGTGTCACCATTCACGCTGCTCGCTCCGCCGTACGTCGCTTCAAGGCTGGGCGGATACCGAAGCCGAAACCGGCCGGCCTCGAGAAGAAGACGGTCCGCAACATCCACATCACCATCCACCGCGCACTCGTTGACGCCGTCGCATGGAAATACCTCACCGACAACCCCGCCGACGACGCCAAGCCACCCCGCGCGGCACGGTCCCGGCGACCGGTGTGGACACCCGAACAGGCCACTCAGTTCATGGACAGCATCAGTTTCGACCGCTTCTACGCACTGTTCCGCCTGGAGTTGACCACCGGGCTGCGGCGCGCGGAGATCTGCGGGATCCGTTGGCCCTCATTGGATCTCGACACAGGGACGCTGTCGGTACACGAGGGCCGGGTCGTCGTTGCCGGGCGCGCCCAGGACGCTCAGGTCAAGACCGAAGACTCCGCGCGCTTGATCGCCCTCGACGAGGAGACTGTCACGGCGCTGCGCGTGTGGAAGTTGATTCAGGACACCGAACGAGCGCTCTACGGTGACGATTTCCGCGACACTGATCTGGTCTTCACCTACGAAGATGGTCGCCCTGTTCACCCGGATTCCATCCGGGAACGGTTCAAACGTCTCGCCGCGCATGCGGGTCTGCTCGAGATCCGCTTCTACGATCTCCGGCACACCTACATCACCGCATCGCTGATGGCCGGAATCAGCCCGAAGGTGGTCAGCCAACGCGCCGGGCACGCCGACGTTGCCTTCACCATGAAGACCTACCAGCACGTCCTGCCCGGCATGGACGAAGACGCCGCCGACCGCGCCGCCAGCTACATACTGGGACGCCGCGAAACCCCAGCGACGGCACAGCATCCATGAAATTGAGTTTGGCTAATGATGCCAAACGTGATGCCAATTGAACGGCAAAACGGCCCAGAACCTGTTGGTTCTGGGCCGTTTTGCCTAGTAGCGGGGACAGGATTTGAACCTGCGACCTCTGGGTTATGAGCCCAGCGAGCTACCGAGCTGCTCCACCCCGCGTCGGTGTGAGGATGACGTTACCTCGGGGTAGGGGGAAACTCCAAAACGGGCATCCCAGACCACCTTTGTAGGGGATCTGGGATGCCCGGGATGGTTAGGCGGCTTGGGGGCGGACACCTCCGGCGGCGAGGGTGAGGATTTCTTTGTTGCCGTCGGCCCAGGTGGGGGTCATGGCGATGTCGTTGATGTGCCAGATGTTGTCGACGCGGGTCAGGCCGATGCGGTAAGTGCCGCCCAGGGTCCAGCGTGGGGAGCCGAAGGGGTTGGCGAGGACGTGGACTGCCTGGAAGACGGCGGTGAGGACGGCATTGTCGCCGTCGACCGTGACCAGGTGATTGCCGAGCAGGTGCTGGGTGGCGTCGAAGGCGCCCAGCAGGCGGGACCAGTCGGCGTGGATCTGGGCGGGGGTGACGTGTGAGGGGTCGCCGCCCCAGATGGCGGTGTAGTCGAGGCGGACCGAGTCCGCGAAAACGGTGGGGAAACTATCCCAGTCGCGGGTGTCGATGTACCACATCATGGCGGTGGCGGTGTCGATCACGTCGGCGCGGTCCTGTGCGGAAGTCATTGTGTTCTCCTGTGATTCGGGTCAGTTGACGGGGAGCAGGTTGTGGTCGGCGAAGACTCGGCGGGCGACGCCCATGGCGGCGAGTACGCGCGGGAATCCGGCGTACGGCAGCGCCTGGATGACGGCCTCGACCAGTTCGGTGGACGTCAGTCCGACATTGAGGGCGGTGGCGAGGTGGGCTTCCACTTGGGGTTCGGTGGCGCCGAGGCCGATGAGGACACCGAGGATGACCAGTTCCCGTCGCCCGGCATCGAGTCCGGGACGGGAGTTGATCTCGCCGTAGGCGAATTCGACGGCGAACCGGTGCAGGTCGGGCGCGATATCGGCCAGCGAGTCGTACACCCGCTGCCGGGCAGCGGTCGGGCCGCCGAGCTCGGCCAGCCGGGCCGCTCCTTTGTCGTACCGTTCGTTCATGGGTATGAGATTGCCTGGCGCACAACGGGCTACCCAGACCTCCGTTGTTCCGGGTACTCACAGGGCCAGGCTCCCGGTCCTCAGGCAAACTGGACGGCATGGCAGAACGCAATCCGCTGGGGGAATTCCTCCAGTCCCGCCGGGCCCGCATCAGTCCCGAGCAGGTCGGACTGCGGGCCGGTGCGTCCGGACGGACCCGGCGACGGGTCGCCGGGCTGCGGAGTGAGGAGCTCGCCCAGTTGGCGGGAATCAGCGTCGAGTACTACCAGCGGCTCGAGCAGGGCCGGGCCAACCACCCCTCCGACGAGGTGCTGGACTCCATTGCCGAGGTGCTGCGCCTGGACGACACCGAACGCGGTTATCTGCGCAGACTCGCGAACCCGCCGCGCATTCGGGACCAGCGCAGCGCACCCACCGCCGTCCGGCCGCAATTGCAGCGCATGCTCGACCTCGTCGACAAGGTGCCCGCGGTGATCATCACCGACCGCTTCGATGTGCTCGCGGCCAATCCGCTGGCCGAGCGATTGTTCGAGCCGATCTCGAATGTCTTGCACGACAATGGAAATCTCGCCAGGACGCTATTCCTCGAAGCGGCCGCTCGCGAGTTCTATGTGGAATGGGACGACGTGGCCGCAGCCACCGTCGCCGCCTTACGATTGGCCGCGGGCAGCCATCCCGAAGACGCGGATCTGACCGCACTCATCGATGAATTAGCCACCGGCAGTGCCGAATTCGCCACCCTGTGGGCCGAGGGCGACGTGGCGGTGCGCACCTACGGCTCGAAGAACTTCCGGCATCCGGCGGTCGGCGTACTGACGCTCGATTACGAGAATCTGGAACTGCCCGGCGATCTGCGGCAACGACTGGTCACCTTCAGCCCGGACTCCGCCACCGCGACCGATGCGGCCCTGCAGGTCCTGGCCGCGCAGACCTACATCAGCCGCTGAACCACCGGCGGCACGCCGGGCAGCAGCCGGGCGTCCACCACGAGCGCCGTGGTGTTGTCGCGGCCACCACCGTCGAGGGCGGCCTGCACCAGCGCCGTCGCGGCATTGCTCGCCGAACCGTCCTCGGCGAGAAGAGCTTTGATCGCCGCCATCTCGAGGCGCTTACCCACGCCGTCGGAGCAGAGCAGCAGTCGCCCGGCGCTCGAGCCGGTGACCGCATGGCCGATATCCTCCGGCCGTGTGGTCCGCGCGGAGGTCGTGACCAGATGGCCCATGCCGGGCATCGGCACCTGCCCGCGCGCCCGGAAGTATTCGGCCACAGTGTGATCGGTGGTGAGCAGGTGCAGCACCCGGCCGTTCCAGCAGTAGGCGCGACAGTCACCCACCCAGGCGATATCGCACGGCCCGTCCGGCTGTCCGTCGGCCGGCAGCACCGCGACGACGAGCACGCTGTCGGCAGCTGCCTCGGGCAGTTCACGCAGCAATTCCGCTTGCGCCGCAAGGATTCCGGCACGCGCACCCTGCGTCACCGCCACTCGGGCCGCGACCCGCGCGACGATCCGCGCCGCCCGTGCGGCCGCCAGATGATCACCGACACCGTCCGCGACGACAAACGCGGCGCGCCCGGTCTGGGGATCGGTAACGGTGGCGACCGCATCCGCGTTGATATTACGTAGGCCGAGGCGACTGACCGCCGCCCCTGCGACGGTGACGAATCGAACCTCTTCGTCAGGATGGGCGGGCACTGCGGCAGATCCGATCTCGAGGGCTGCGGTGTGCATGGCCCGACCTCCTGGGACTCGGCCTCACGGGGGGTGCTGCCAACCAGCACTCCCCTATTCAACGGCCGAAACCCGTGTACTACTCCTGAATCACCTGTGCGATTGCTGTGTTTACCTGCGTCGATAACGATCAGATCGCGGTCTGGGCGACCACGAAGATGCGGCGGAACGGCAGCCAGGTGCTGCCGTCGGCCTGCTCCGGGTAGGCGGTGCGCAACAGCGGGGCCAGCTCGCTCCGGAACTCCTGCCACCCGGCATCGTCGAGGACGTCACGCACCGGGGTCAGCGCGGTCCCGGTGACCCACTCCAGAACCGGGTCGGCGCCGGTGAGGCGCTGTAGGTAGGTGGTCTCCCAGGCGTCGACGGTGCAGCCCGCCGCGGCCAGCAGCTGCGCATAGCCCTCCGGATCGAGGACGGCGCGCGGCTCGAGAAGGTTTGCCGGGGCCAGTCTTTCGCGCCACTGCGGCCGCGCCGCGAGGGTGCGGATGGCGAGATGGGAAGGCGCATCGAAATTTCCGGGCACCTGGAAGGCCAGCCACGCTCCGGCAGGCAGCTCGCGTGCCCAGGCGGACAGCAGATCCTGATGGCCGGGCACCCACTGCAGCACCGCGTTCGACACCACTACATCGGTATCCGCGCCGGGCTGCCAGTCACGCACATCGCCGAGCACGGCATCGATCCCGCGTTCCCGCGCGGCAGCGACCATCTCAGGGGAGGAATCCGAGGCCTCCAGCGCGGCCTCGGGCCAGCGCTCCGCGAGGGAGACGGTGAGGTTACCGGGACCACACCCCAGATCCACCACCCGGCGCGGCTTCTCGGCCCGCACCCGGGTCACCAGATCGAAGAACGGCCGCGCCCGATGATCATCGAAGGCCAGATACTGCTGCGGATCCCACATGGCTGCTCCATCCCTGGTCACACCAACCGAGCCTGCATATCGCAGCATCAACGGTAATCGGCCGGCTACAGACACAACGAAGGCCCTCGAAGAAGTTCTTCGAGGGCCTTCGTTGTTAGTAGCGGGGACAGGATTTGAACCTGCGACCTCTGGGTTATGAGCCCAGCGAGCTACCGAGCTGCTCCACCCCGCGTCGGTGAACACAACATTACACACGGGTCCGCGTCAGTGCCAAATCGGCTGGTCAGATGGGGTTTGGCAGGTTACGAAGACGATCATGGAGCGTGTCACGGCGGATACGCCGACCGTCCAGACGGTGCGGAAGCGGAGGTTTGGAGGTGAAAATCCTCCGCGTCACAACTCATTTCTGTGCGCGTCCCCGGTTTCGAGGGCAAAAAACGTGACCGACCCCACAATTGCTCCGTGACTTAAATCACATCACGGTCATATAACAGACCGATCGGAATATCGAAATGCACCATAGCCAACCTGCATGAACAACGTTTTACCGGTTATTCGCTTCATGCAATTCCGAAGTAATCAAGAGTTACCAAGACGTGATCTGCCGAGATTTACTCGTTACCGTCGTACTCGGCCCGGATCAAACCTGAGATGGGCACCGAACCGAACCGCTGCACGCCGGAGATCCTGTCCCGCGGTTTGGTACCCAGAGCCCCTGGGGACAGGGACACGGCACAGCTACTCGCCGGGTTGGTAGGCGCAGGGAGGGACAAACGATGAAACAGAACCGGAAGATCAACTCCCGCACCCTCGGCCTGCTGGCCGTCACAGGCGCAATTGTTGCCGTCCCGTTCGGCTTCTCCGCAACCGCCTCGGCGGCCGCGCACGACTGGGACGGCGTTGCCCAGTGCGAGAGCGGCGGCAACTGGGGAATCGCCACCGGCAACGGCTACTACGGCGGTCTGCAGTTCACGCAGAGCACCTGGGCCGCCAATGGCGGCGCGGGCTCCCCCAGCAGCGCCAGCAAGGCAGAACAGGTCCGCGTGGCCGAGAACGTGCTCGCCACCCAGGGCGCCGGCGCCTGGCCCGTCTGCGGCAAGTACCTCCGCACCGGCAACACCGAGCCCGAGCCCGAAGCCGCTCCGGAGCCCATTGCTCCCGCCCCCGCCCCGCTCCCCAATGACCGGCAGGCCGCGATCGACCAGGCCAAGAGCGTCGCCGGCGGCCTGGCCCAGCAGTTCGGCGTCCAGGACCAGTTCAACCAGGTCCTGGATCAGAACTCCGCGCTGATCGAGTCCTGGGGCCGCTGAGGTCCCGGCTCCTTACTCTCATACCGGACGTAGCGATATGCGCTGCCGTCAATGATGACGGCAGCGCATCTCTCTATAGATACAACCCGCTGGCACGATACGCTGACCGCCGCTGTACGGCACAGGTTTTCGGCTATCCGCTGACGTACTCGGCCCGGTGCGTGGTCGCCCAGTCCGCGAAACTGCGCGGCGGACGACCCGTCACCTCTTCGACCGCGGGATGGATGACCGAGGTGAAAGACTCCAAAGCCGTTGCACGCAAAGCCATCACGGCATCCGCCAGCTCGGGAGTCACCCCGAAGCCGAGCAGCGCGGTGTGCGCCTCGGCGGCCGAGATCTCCTCGTAGCGCAGCGGACGGCCGAGCACCTCGGCGAGGATGCCGGTCTGCTCCCCCGGCGCCAGCGCCTGCGGGCCGCTGAGCGTGTAAACCTTTCCGGCATGGCCGGTTTCGGTCAGCGCCGCCACGGCGACGGCCGCGATGTCCTCGGGATCGACCACCGCGATACGGCCCTGCCCGTACGGGGCGCGGACGGTATCGACGGCCCGGATGCCCGGGGCCCAGTGCAGGGCATTGGACATGAATCCCAACGGGCGCACCATGGTCCAGTCGATGCCGCTCTCGCGCACCGTCTGCTCACCGGCGCGATGCCAGGCCGGAATCGGATCGGTGGCGGCATCGTCACCGGCTCGCCCGGAGGAGAGCTTCACCAGGTGACGCACCCCGGCACGGGTCGCGGCCGCGGCGACATTGGCGTCGTACACCGGGATTTCGGGGCCGGCCGACAGCAGGAAGACGCTGTCCACCCCGTCCAGTGCGGCGGCGAGACTCGCCGGTGCACCCAGATCGCCACGCACGACCTCGATATCGGCCGGCGGGTTCGCCGTCTCCGGCCGCCGCACGAGTGCCCGCACCGGCGTGCCCAGCGCGCGCAGCCGGTCGATCACGGCACGCCCGACGGTGCCGGTGGCTCCGGTCACGAGAATCATCAGTACTCCCCAGTTCAACGTTGTCGCGGATGATCACCGCGCTCGTCTCAGCCTGAGGCGGGGCATCGATCGACTCCATCCACAGCCTTCTGATTGCGATCATTTTCCATTCGAGGCACTCGTGCGAGGATTTCTTCCATGCTGGACGAGGTGGACCGCGGCTTGATCCATGCCCTGCACATCGACGGGCGGGCGCCGTTCAATCGAATCGGCGAGGTGCTGGGCGTCTCCACCCAGACCGTCGCGCGCCGCTACCGCCGCCTGCGCGAGGAGTTCGGGCTGCGGGTGGTCGGACGGCCTGATCCCGGGCAGACCGGCACCACCCAGTGGCTGGTGCGGCTCACCACCACGCCTTCGGCGAGCGCGCAACTGGCCCGGGCGCTGGCGCAGCGCACCGACACCACCTGGGTCATGCTCACCTCCGGCGGCACCGAGGTGTTCCTCATTGTCGACGGACCCGGATTCGATGCGCCCGCACTGCTGTTGCACGATCTGCCGCGCACGTCGGCGATCACCGGCATCTCCGCGCACTATGTGCTGCACACCTACCTGGGCGGGCCGACCGCGTGGCCCGGTCGCCTCGCCGTGCTCGATCCCGAGCAGCAGCGAAAACTGCGGCTGCTCGAGGAGAACACGACCTTGCGAGCTGAATCAGCCACCGATGAGCTGCTTTTCGCTGCCCTGCGTACGGACGGGCGCGCCGGCCTGGCGCAATTGGCCGAGGCCACCGGACTATCGCAATCCACTGTGGCGCGGCATATTTCGGATCTGCGGGCCGGCGGCGCACTCTATTTCGATGTCGATGTCGACGACCGGGTCTTCGGTGTCACCACGCGGGCAATGCTGTGGGCGTCGGTCGCACCCGGCA
Source organism: Nocardia sp. (assembly GCF_025465275.1). GTDB lineage: Bacteria > Actinomycetota > Actinomycetes > Mycobacteriales > Mycobacteriaceae > Nocardia. The sequence continues at coordinate 62,138 of NZ_JAODNK010000114.1, forward strand.
AGCTCGACGGGGTCGCCGAAGCCCTTGCTCGGCATGAGGAACTGGCGTTCGTGGCCGCGACCACCGGCAGTACCAACCTCATCGCCGAGGCACTATGCCCCGACCCGGCGAGTCTGCACACCTATCTCACGAAGAAGCTGGGCGCCTTCGACGCGATCCGCACGCTGGAGACCACCCCGGTCCTGGCGACAGTGAAATCCACATCGCAGCCGCCGCTGTTGCGATCCCGGCCGGCGCGATAGCACAGGGTCGCGACGGCAAAAGGCGCTGCCGTCCGGTGGACGGCAGCGCCTTTCATTGTGCAGCAGGGCTTTTCAAGCCCGGATGATTACGGTCCCGCCGTCTGGTAGGCGTTCACGGCCGTCTGCAGATTCTCCAATGCCTTGCCCAGGGAGCCCAGGTCGCCCGACTTCTGGGCGTCCTGCACCGCCTTGAGCGCATCGTTGAGCTGCTTGACCGCGGCATCCTTACCCGCCGAACCCGTCGAACCAGTCGGCGGAGCGACCGTGCCCTGGTTCGGCGGAGCGACCGTCTGATTCGGCGGCGCCACAGTCTGATTCGGCTGATCGGTGGCGGCGCTGCCGGTGCCGGGCAGGACCTGCTCCAACGCCTCCTTGACCGTCGAGCCGTAACCGACCTTGTCTCGATAACTCGCCAGCACCTTCACCAACTGCGGGAAGGACGGTGCGTTGGTGCCGCCGGTGTTTCGTTCCAGATACCACGGCTCCACATAGAGGATGCCGCCGTCACCGACCGGCAGGGTCAGCAGATTGCCGTATTTGATCTTGTTGACATTGCCACCGGTCAGCAGGTTCCGGTCGCGTGACACTTGATCATTGGTCGTCATCGACGTCTGGGTCTGACCCGGGCCAGGCGTCTGTGAATCCGGGGGTAACTTCAGCACCGTCAACTTGCCGTAGTTGTCCGGATCCGAATGCGCCTGGATGTAGGCGGACAGGAAGTTCCGTTTATAGCCCACCATGACGCTGGTCAGGCTGAACTCGGGTTTACCCGTCTTGGGGTCGCCCACCAGCACGTAGTACGGCGGTTGATGCGCACCGCTGGCCGCACCCTCCTGCGTCGGATCATTGGGCACCGACCAGAAGGCGTTGTTGGTGAAGAACTCTCGCGGATCGTCCACGTGATACGTCGCGAGCATCTCGCGCTGCACCTTGAACAGATCCTCCGGGTAGCGGAAGTGCGCCCGCAGTTCGGGACTGATGGCACTCTCCGGCTTCACGGTATTCGGGAACACACCGCTCCACGCCTTCAACACCGGATCGGTCTTGTCGAACTGGTACAGCGAGACGGTGCCGTCGTAGGCATCGACGGTCGCCTTCACCGAATTACGGATATAGGAGACCTCCTTACGCGGCAACAGCCGGCCGGTGGTCTGGTCGATGCTGTCCTCCACCACGCCGTCCAGCGAGGTGCGCTGGGCGTACGGGTAGTTGTCCAGCGTGGTGTAACCGTCCACGATCCAGAGCATGCGGCCGTTGACCACCGCCGGGTAGGCATCGCCGTCGGTGGTCAGCCACGGCGCCACCTGCTGGACGCGATCACGCGGATTGCGATTGAAGATGATCTTCGAATCCGAGCCGATCGCACCCGAGAACAGAATGTTCCGCTCGGCGTACTTGGCCGCGAACGCGAATCGGTTGAACCAGTTGCCGATCGACACACCACCGGCGCCG
>NZ_JAODNK010000116.1 GCF_025465275.1 Nocardia sp.
CGCAGCAACACCAGCATGATGTCCATGGAGAGCCGGATGCGGGGAAACTCGCACGTCCGGTTCGGAGGGCGGTCCTGGGAAACGGACCCGAGGCAACTCGGACACCGCGCCCAGGGCCGACCCCTACCGAGGACCCGTCCCACGCAGGGTTCCAGGTCCCACAGAATCCCATTTGTACTGGCCAACGGGACGCTATCCGTCCCCGCTGTCCGTGGGATCCCATCCGACTCACTCGATTCCACCGCGTCCGGTTGCCAAATCCGTTGCCAATCATGCCGGATTCGGGGGGGGGGGAGAGAGCGCTGCTCTGAACCGGCCGACGAGCCTTCGGGCTCTGGCACAGACCGGTGCCGTGGGGTGCGTAGAAGACCCAGCCCGCAACGGTAGAATCATCATTCCAGGTCGACGAACGTGCCCTCACCGGGACGCCACACTTCCCCCATGTCGGAGAACCCGGAGAGCATCGCGATTTCAGGGCCTTCCAGTTCGTCGGATGCGGGATGGATCGCGAGGGTGCCTGTCGTGAACCTTAAGAGAAGCCCAGTGCCACTGGGACCGCACGTCCCGGTCTCCAGGTATCCACGATCAAGGGGAAAGCTTCAGGTTTCAGTCGATACTGACATTCACGGATTTCAGGGCGGGCCAGAGAGTTCGGGTGAGACGCTCGGGGAGGTCCGCGGGGAGACTTCCGGTGTTCAGGTGTGCGGCCAGGAAGGAGCCGGCGAGCATATCGCAGACCGCTTCCAAATCCAGGTCCGGCAGGAGGGTGCCGTGCGCGATGCCGGCTTCCAGGACGGATCGGATGCGCACTAGTCGCGGTTCGAGCAGGCGCGTGCGGAAGAGTGCGAGAAGGTCCGGGTTGTGCTGTTCCTCGGCGAGGACGGCACCGATCAGGCCGAGCGTGTCCCTGGCGGCCAGAGAGGCGTACAGAGCGCGGAGTTCGGTCAGGAGATCGGCTCGGCTGTCGCCGCTGGCGGGGGGTTCGGGTGTGGTGGTGATGTCGGCGATCGCGGCGGTGATCAAGTCGGCCTTGCTGGCCCAGCGACGGTAGACGGTCGGGCGCGTGACTCCGGCGTCGGCGGCGATCGCGCCGATCGTGGTGCGGGCGTAGCCGTCGCGTGCCAGTCGGGCACGCGCGGCGTTCAGGACCGCGGCCTCGACATACGCCTGACGCGGGCGGCCGGGGGATGCCGGTGTGGTGCCTTCCTGCGGGGCCGGGTTACTCATACGGGCAAGTCTACTAAAAATAATTACGTTACTTGACTGCAATGTAATAAAAGCGAACACTGAAGGAGGTACACACGCGGCATTGGAGGCAGGTATGCGCAAGGTCATCAATACGGTCAGGTCCGGGCTGGACCCGAACCCGGAGAACCCGTTCCTGCGGGACGCGTTCCGCCCCAACACCCGCGAGTGGGACGCCGACACCGATGATTTGGAGGTGATCGGCGAGATCCCGGCCGACCTGCACGGGATCTATGTCCGCAACACTCACAACCAGGTCCAGCAGCCGTTGGGGATCTACCACCCCTTCGACGGCGACGCGATGCTGCACGCGGTGCACTTCCAGGACGGCAAGGCCGTCTACCGCAACCGCATGGTGCGCACCACAGGCTTCCTGGCCGAGCAGGGTGCCGGCAGGTCCCTGTGGCCGGGCCTGCTACAGCCGAGTCAGTACACCCGTCGCGGGTGGGGCGCGATCGGTGCGATGAAGGACAATGCCGGCACCGACGTGTGGGCGCACGGTGGCAAGCTGGTGGCGGTCATGTCCCAGGGCAGTGAACCCTGGCGGCTGGACCCGCGCACTCTGGAGACCCTCGGCCCCGACGCGGCCTGGGCCCAGCTGATCCCGGACGGGGTCAGCGCGCACGGCAAGGTCGATCCCCGCACCGGGGAGATGATGTTCTTCAACTATCCGGAGCACGCGCCGTTCATGAACTACGGCGTCATCGACCGCGACAACCAGCTGGTCCACTACACGCCCATCGAGCTGCCCGGCCCGCGCTGGCCGCATGACCTGGGGATCACCGAGAACTACACGGTGCTGCACGACTTCCCGTTCTTCTTCGACCCCGAGGCACTCGAGCACGGCGTCCGCACGTTGGAGTTCCACCGGGACATGCCCTCCCGGTTCGGGATCGTGCCCCGGCACGGCGGCAATGGCGAGATCCGCTGGTTCGAGGGCACCCCTTGCTTCGTGCTGCACATCACCAACTGCTACGAGGACGGCGACGTCGTGGTCATGGACGGCTGCATCTCCTACGACCCGCAGATGCCCCCGGTCGGCGATGAAACCGGCGGTGACCCGTACGCGAAGATCACCCGGCACCTGGACAAGCACAACACTCGTACCCGTATGCACCGCTGGCGCTTCGACCTGCGCACCGGCCAGACCCATGAGGAGCTGCTGGACGACGAGGTCAGCGAGTTCCCCGTCACAGTGAACGATTACGTGGGCCGCCCCTACCGCTACAGCTACAACACCCTGTTCGAGAAGGGCGCCTGGCTCTTCGCCGGCGTTAAGCGCTATGACCTACTCGCCGGTACCAGCGTCCGCTACGAGTACGGGCCGGGCCGCTACGGCAGCGAACCGGCCATCGCCCTGCGCCCCGGCGCGCGGGCCGAGGACGACGGCTACCTGATCACGCTCGTCACCGACCTGCGCGCGGACCGTTCCGAGTGCCTGATTCTGGACGCCGCCGACCTCGCCGCCGGTCCGGTGGCCCGCATCGTGCTGCCCGAGCGGATCAGTACGGGCACGCACGCCACGTGGATCGAGGCCGATCGCATCGACGGCGAGCACCGGACTCTCGAGTGAGCGCGACCCTGGTGCTGCTGCCCGGACTGAACAACACCGGCGCGGTCTGGGCCGAGGTGGCAACCCGTCTCGAAACGAACGGCACGGTCTGTCACACGCCCACGTTGGCCGCCCTCCCCGATGTGGATGCCCTCGCCAGGCAGATGCTCGAGGGCACCTCCGGGAGCTTGCACCTGGTCGGGTTCTCCTTCGGCGGCTACGTCGCCCTGGCCGCGGCAGCCATGGCACCCGAGCGCACAACCGCACTCAGTCTGATCGGAACCACGCCCTACGCCGACACGGCGGAAGAACGCGAGCGGCGTCTGGTCGCCGCGCGCCGTGTCAACGCCGAGCCCGACCGCTACGAGGACCTGATCGCCGCCGGCGAAGCTACCGCATTCCACCCCGACTCGCTTGACGACGTCAGTCTGCTCGCGCGACGCCGGGCCATGGTCCGCGCCTACGGACCCGACCGGTTCCTCGCCCACCAGCAGGCGGCCGCCGACCGTCCCGACCGCAGCCACGTTCTGGCCGGTCTGACTGCCCGCCGGATTCCGGTCCGCTTCGCGTCCGGGGCCGACGACCACGTCGTCCCCCTGCACCGGCAGTGCGAAGCGGCGCACCGTTTCGGCGCCCACGTGCATCTGGTGCCGAACGCCGGACACCTGGTCCCATTGGAACAACCCGACGCCCTCGCCGACTGGCTGGACAAGAGCGCCCGAATATCGCCGCACGCTGAACCTGACGGAGACAACTCACAATGACCACTCGCACACCGAGCCATGGCCGCACGCGCCTTCCCGACCACAACGTGCACGGGCCTGCCGTCGATACCACGCTCTTCCTGCTGCACGGCGCGTACGGAAGCAAGGAGTACTGGCTGCCGCTGATCGACGACGTCACTCGCGCCGGATACCGCGTCGTGGCCTGGGACGCCCCTGGTTACGGCATCAGCCCACTGCCGAGCGACCCCAGCATCGAAACCTACGCCCAGGCTGCCCTTGACCTCATAGACGCGGTCGGCACCGGACGCAACGTGGTACTCGGTCACAGCATGGGCGGCTTGGTCGCCCAGCGCATCCAACGCCTGGCCCCGCACCGCACCGACGGGCTGATCCTGTCGGCGACTGTCCACACCTACAACCACTCCGGTCCCGAGTGGCAGGAAGAATTCCAGCGCACACGCGTCGCCCCACTCACCCAGGGCCGCCCCATCTCCGACTACGCCCCCGAGCTCCTGCGCTCCATGATGGGCCCGGGAGCCCACGGACCAGCGGTGGATCTCGTCCTGCAAACTGTGCGCCGGATGAACAGCGAGCACTTCCTCGCCGCCATGCGCGCTGTCGCCCAGTACGACGACCCTGACGTGCTGCCCGGCATCGTGGTACCGACCCTGCTTCTGGCCGGCAGCCTGGACACTACGTGCCCGCCCCACGTCATGAGCCGTATGGCCGCCGCCATCCCCGACGCCCGCTACGTCGAGCTCCCCGACTGCGGCCACTTCGGCTGGGCCGAAGCGCCGGCCTCATACGCGCGACACGTCATCGATCACCTGGACCGCATCGTCGACCCGACCCGGCCCTGACAGGCGATGTGCTCCATCGTTGCCGGTTCAACAGCTCCGAACCAAAGGACGGGCGGATCCCGACCCCGAAACCCTTTGGGCTGGAACCGAAAACAGTCCGCAACGTCCATCTCGCAATTCATCGGGCGCTCGCCGACGGGGTCGCCTGGAAACACCTCGTCGACAACGCGAAACCCAACGTCGACGCCGGCAAACGCGAAGGATTGACCAGCGCCGAACGCCAAGAGCTGGTGGAGTTGCGCCGCAAGGCCCGCCGCCTCGAACTCGAGAACGAGGTACTGCGCAAGGCCGCAGCCTTTTCGCCCGGGACAACATTCTCCCAAAATAGTGTTCCCGGTGGTCACCGAATTCGCCGAAGGCGCTGTCCCGGTCACGATCTCGTGCCGGGTGCTGGGCGTGTCGACCTCCGGCTACTACGAATGGCGCGGCCGACAGCCATCGGCGCGGGCGGTCGCCTTGCCAGAATCCCAGTGCCGGATGCGCGCGACGGGCATCGGGAGAATCCCTTTCCGTGGTTGGGTTTTCGCTAGCGGAGGCCGCCGCCGATGACCAGGGTTTCCCCGGTCACCCAGGATGCGGCATCCGAGGCGAGGAAAGCGACTGCGGGTGCGATATCCCCGGGCATCCCGATGCGGCGCAGCGGGGTGATCTTGGTGATTTCCTGGCGGAACGAGTCGTCGGAGAAGGCGCTGCGCCGCATCCCCTCGGTTTCGGTGAGCCCGGGGTTGACCGAGTTCACCCGGATTCCGCGGGGACCGAGCTCGTTGGCCAGAGTGCGGGTGATCGCGTCTACCGCGCCCTTGGAGGCCGTGTAGATCGTAGATCCGGCCGGGTGGAACGAGGATACACTCGAGCCGATATTGATGATTGTCGAACCTTCCGTCAGAAATGACGCGAGCGCCTCCCGGATTACCAAGGTCAGTCCGAAAACATTGAGGGAGAACTGGCGGGTGAATTCCTTCCACGTCACCTCCTCGATATCGCCCATCTGGTATACGCCGGCATTGTTGACCAAAATATCGAGGTGGTCGGTGTGGTTACGAAGATCGGCGAACATACGCTCGACGTCGGTCTCTTCGGATATGTCACCGCAGATGACGAAGGCCGAACCGCCAGCGTCTTCGATGCGGGCGACAACAGCTTCGGCGGCCTGCGGGCTCGCGGAGTAATTGACTCCGACACGGGCACCTGCAGCGGCGAGCTCGATCGCTATTGCCGCACCGATTCCTTTCGACGCACCGGTGACCAGGGCAACTTTTCCGTTCAACGAGGTCATGACCGTCCCCTTGTCTATCGATGAAATGTGGAGTGACGTGCCGCGGTTCGGTCACCGCGAGCCGACCTGCCGGGCCGTGATCCGTGCCACCGAGGCGAACTCTAGGCAATCGCACTATCTGAACTGTACACTCAGTTCAGATAGCTCACAGAAGTTACCATTTTGCAGACGTGGAGGCATGAATGAGTGCAACCGGGTTGGGCTTGAACCCGTTCTATGGGGCGTTCATCGATGGTGAGTTCGACACCGATGCTGAGCACCGCCACGGCGCAGTGGATCCAGCTACTGGCGAGCACCTCGCCGACGTTGCCAGGTGCGATGCCACCGATGTCGATCGGGCGGTGTCGGCGGCTGCGGCAGCGTTCGGCGCATGGAGCCGGACGCTTCCCGAGGAGCGATCCAGGGCGCTGCATCGAATTGCTGATCTCATCGAAGCGGACGCGGAACGTTTGGCCCAGATAGACAGCCGCGACGTGGGTCGCCACATTCGGGAGATGCGCGAGGACTACCGGATGGCGGTGGAGCACTTCCGATACTTCGCGTCGGTGACGTTGGCCCACGAGGACTTCGGGCGTCCGATCCCGGGTGGGTACAGCATTGCCAAGCGAGTGCCGCTGGGTGTGTGCGGCCAGATCATTCCATGGAACGATCCGGTCGTCATGCTGGCATTCAAGCTGGCTCCGGCGCTGGCGGCCGGAAACACGGTTGTGCTGAAGCCGGATGAGAATGCCTCGCTGGCCACGCTGGAGATCTGCAAGCATCTGTCGGCTGCCCTGCCCAAGGGCGTGGTGAATGTCGTGCCCGGCTCCGGGGAGGAGGTGGGGACGGCGATCACCGGGGACCCGCGCGTCCAGAAACTCGCATTTACCGGCAGCACCGAGGTCGGTCGCATCATCGCGGCCGCCGCGGCGCAGAGGCTCATTCCGGCGACGCTGGAATTGGGTGGCAAGAGTCCGAATATTGTCTTTCCCGACGTCGATGACATCGACGCGGTGGTCGAGGATGCCACGGCAGCGGTCATCGTGTGTAACGGTCAATCCTGCCTGGCGGGCACCAGGTTGTTCGTGCACGAGGACATCTACGAAGAATTCGTACCCAAGCTGGTCGAGCACTTCGGCGAGCTCGTGGTCGGCGCTCCGCTCGATGAGAACACCGATGTCAGCTGCATGATCTCAGCGCGGCAGGGAGAACGGGTGCTCGCCTACATCGAGGCCGGCCGAGCCGAGGGTGCCCGGATCCTCCACGGCGGACGACGCGTAGAAGTCCCCGGGTGCCCCGCCGGGTATTTCATCGAGCCCACGATATTCGAGGCCACCAACGATATGACGATCGCGCAGGAAGAGATCTTCGGACCCGTACTCACCGTCATAAAATGGAACGATTACGAGACGATGATCGCGGAGGCGAACGCCACCGAATACGGGCTCGCATCCGGCATCTACACCTCGAACCTTCGCAATGCGATGGAAACCGCGGACCGGCTCGACGCCGGGTCGGTATGGGTCAACCGTTATGCGAATCTCCACGGCGGAACGCCCTTCGGCGGCTTCAAGGACAGCGGTCTGGGCCGGGAATACTGCCGCGAGACCCTGAACGTCTACTCGCAGCTCAAGTCCATCACTTTCCAAGGCACGACGCTTCGTGCTCACGTGAAATGAACTCTCCTACAAACTGCTTCGAAAGGATTCGTGATGACGAAGACAATTACGGTGGCCGGCGATCTTCGGGTGAATCGCATCGGCTACGGAACCATGCGGTTGGCGGACGCAGCGGTCTGGCATGGACCCGCGGACCGTGACGCGGCGATCACGGTGCTGCGCGGGGCGATCGAGCTCGGAGTGAACTTTGTCGATACCTCCGACGCATACGCCCTCGGTGAGAGCGAGCAGCTGATCGCCGAGGCACTGCACCCGTATGGCGAGGATCTGGTGATCGCCACCAAAGTCGGTGTGACACGGCCGTCTCCGGCGGAGTGGGAACCCCTGGGACACCCCGCCTACCTGCGCCAGCAGGCCGAGCTGAGCCTGCGTCGACTGAAGCTCGACCACATCGACCTGCTGCAGCTACATCGCATCGATCCGAAAGTGCCACTGGCAGATCAGATCGGTGCGCTGCGCCAACTTCTCGATGAAGGCAAGGTCCGGCACATCGGCCTTTCCGAAGCCACGGTCGAGCAGATACGGGAGGCGGTCGAAATCGCACCCATCGCCAGCGTGCAGAACCAGTACAGTCTCGCCACCCGCCACGAGGAGCCGGTGCTCGATTACACTGCCGCACAGGGGATCACGTTCATTCCATACTTCCCTGTCGCGATGGTCGACACGGCTGCCGGTAGCCCTGTCGCCACGGTCGCCGCCGAAATCGGTGCCACCGCAACCCAAACGGCCCTGGCATGGCTGCTGCACCGCTCCCCCACTGTGCTGCCCATCCCCGGCACGACCTCGCTCTCGCATCTGCGAGAGAACGTCGCGGCGGCAGATCTGCAGCTGTCCGACGAACAATTCGAACGCCTGTCGGCCTCGGTAGCGGCGCCCGTCGCCGCACCGTAGAACCCCGCAGTGGGACTGACGGGCACGCGGACCGGATCTCTTGATACCGAGGCAGGAGAACGAGCATCGTGAACTCTGAGGTTGACCAGGATGGGCGGTTGCGCCGGGCGTCGGGAATCCGCTCGATCCGGCTGGGCGACACGAGGGTGTCCTACGTACCGGACGGCGCGTTGCAACTTCCGCCATGCGGTTGGCTTCCAGCCAGCACCGACGAGTTCTGGGCGGCTCGACCGGAGTATTTGGATTCCGCCGGTTATTTGGTGGCGGGCATCGGAGCCTTGCTGGTGGAGCGCGGCGACCGAACGCTGTTGATCGATGCGGGGTTCGGGCCCCGGTCTCTGCCACCGGACCCGAACACCCCGCGCGGCACGATATATGGCGGCGAACTGCTGGACAGCCCGGCGAGCCTGGGGCGCAGGCCGGAGCAGATCGAGGCGGTGGCCTTCACCCATCTGCACCCCGATCATGTGGGCTGGGCTTGGCATCCGATTCCTGGCGGCGACGAACTGGCGTTCGCGGGTGCCGACTATCTTGTGGCCGAACCGGAATGGGTGCAGCGAGACCTGTTTTCGGCTCAGGGCATCAGTGACGAGATCCTGACCGCGTTCGAACCACGTGTCCGCACGGTGAAGAACGGACAGGAGATTTTTCCCGGTGTGCGGGTCCGAATCAGGTCCGGACACACCGTTGGGCACGCGGAGTACGTCATCACCGGTGGCGGACGGCGGCTGATCGCTTTCGGTGACGCGCTGCATTCGCCCATCCAGGTCGAGCATCCTGAATGGTCGGCCGCCGTCGATTACGACTCCGATCAGGCCGCGGAACACCGCCGCCGGCTGGTTGCCGAACTCGCAGAGCCCGACATGCTCGGGTTCGGCATCCACTTCGCCGATGTGGTGTTCGGTCGCGTCCGACGACACGATGCCGGATCCACTTGGTGGCCACTGTCGCCCGCTGAACTGTACGGCTAGTTCGCTATTGTCGTGATCGCAGAGCAGACGCGAACTACTCCTGAGTCAGTTCGGCGTTCCACAGGTCGGGGGAATCGAAGGGAGAGACCACTGATGGCGAAGAGGGTTTCAGAGATCGCTGTCGAGCACCAGCCACCGGACAGCCCTCGGAGCGCCCGGCTGCATCAGCAGGCGATCGTCGCGACACAGCAACTCCTTACCGAAGGCGGGTATGGCGCCGCGACGATCGATGCCATCGCCGCCCGCGCGGGCATCAGCAAAGTGACGTTGTACAACCACTGGCCTTCGCGGTCCGCGATCATCGCAAATTCGTTCGGCCTGATGATGATTGATGCGCTGCCGATCCCCGATACCGGAGACTTCACCCAGGACCTGACGATCTATCTGAAGAGCATCGTCCGTTTCTACCGTAGCGATCTCGGTTCTGTCTTCGCTCAGCTGCTCGCCTCCTGCGTGCAGGATCCGGTCACATCCGTCTACTTCAACAAATACTTCCTCGACGAACGACGAGACACCTTCTCCGCGATCTGGCGCCGCGCCGTCCTCCGCGATGAAGTAGACGAATCAGTCGATATCGACGACATGATCGACATGTTCTTCGGACCGCTTGTCTATCGTTTGATCACCGGGCACACCGAGCTCACCGAATCAAGCGTGGACGGGCTCATCCGCGCCGCTTTAGGCGGGCTCGGCAAGTAGCGAGAGCGCCCTGCAAGCGAGCGTGAGATGTCTAGTCGTGGTGAGACTCCGATCGGCGAGAGCCTCGAGCATCGCCTGGTCGTTGACGGCGAGCGGCGTGAGCCACCGGAACTACGCCGGCCACGATCGGGAGTTCGAGAGCCGCGGGCAGCATGCGGTCGGCCATCACTTGGGACTGCAGAAGCTGACCGCTCCGATGTTGGTGAAGTTCTACACTCGACTGCTCATCGACGGACGTATCAAGCCCGACAACAACATTCGGATGTACGAGTACTGGGCGAAGGCAACCGGCCGCGGCCAGCAACCCACGCCTCGCCAGATCACCGATGCCTGCGGGGTCACGATCCACGCTGCCCGCGCCGCCGTGCGTCGCTACAAGGACGGGCGGATCCCGACTGCGAAACCCGCTGGGCTGGAACCGAAAACAGTCCGCAACATCCATCTCGCGATCCATCGGGCGCTCGCAGACGCCGTCGCTTGGAAACACCTGGTCGATAACCCTGCCGACAACGCGAAACCGCCTCGAGTCGCTCGAACCCGGCGGCCGGTGTGGACTCCCGCACAAGCAGCCCAGTTCATGAGCAGTGTTCGCCCGAAGGTCGTCAGCCAGCGCGCCGGGCACGCCGACGTCGCCTTCACTATGAAGACCTACCAGCACGTCCTGCCCGGCATGGACGAAGACGCCGCCGCCCGCGCCGCCAGCTACATGCTGGGACACCGTGGACACCCTGCGACGGCACCGCATCCCTGAAACTGGGTTGGCTACGAAAAACGGCCCCGGAACCAATGGTTCCGGGGCCGTTTTCCCTGGTCAAACATAGTAGCGGGGACAGGATTTGAACCTGCGACCTCTGGGTTATGAGCCCAGCGAGCTACCGAGCTGCTCCACCCCGCGTCGGGTAAACAGAACAGTACACGGACGGTGCGGATACACCAAAACGGCCGCCGACCTCCGCGGTTCGGTGTACCGCTACCGGTCGGCGACGGTGGGATTGATACGGTCAGGCCGATATGTCCACCATCGATTCCCGAAGCACGCTGCCCATCCAGCGGGTGCGGGCGATTGTCGAGCTGGCCGAGCGGCGCGGCTGGGATGTGACGGGCATGCTGGATGATGCGGGGATCGCACCGGAGTTGTTGGCGGAGGGGCGATCCCGGGTCACCATCGAGCAGGCCGTGGAGATGGTGCAGCGGCTGTGGCGGGTCACCGATGACGAACTGCTGGGGCTGGGGTTGCATCCGATGCCGCGCGGCACCCTGCGGCTGGTGTGCTTCGGACTGGTCGGCGCGTCGACGCTGGGCGGTGCGATTCGCCGATTCGAGAGTTTCCGCCGGTCGCTGCCCGGTTTGCCGCCCATCACGCTGATCGAGCAGGACGGTGAAGCGCGGGTGACCTTCGATATCAGCGACGTCAGCCAGCCGGTCGGCATTGTCATCGACACCATGCTGACCATTACGCATCGATTCATCGCCTGGGCGATCGGCGGGCGGCTGCGGCTGCGGCGGGTCGAGGTGCCGTATCCCCGGGACCCGGAAGTCGATGATTACGAGCTGATTTTCGGTGCGCCCGTGGTCTTTTCGGCGCCGGCGCCGATGCTGGTCTTCGATGCCGCGCTACTGGATCATCCGGCCACGCGCACCGAGGACGAGCTGCTCGTCTTCCTGCGCAATGCCCCGGCCGGTGTACTCGGTCCCCGCGACTACTCGGCATCACTGGCCTCGCGGGTCCGGCGCATTCTCGAACAGGGACTCACCGGTGAGTGGCCGAGTGTCGAGGACATTGCCGCCGCGCTGTCCATGAGCCCGCAGACCTTGCGCCGCAAACTGCGCGAGGAACACACTTCACCCCGCGAGATCCGTGAACACATCCTGCGCGACGCCGCCATCGCCAGTCTGGTGCGCGGCGACGAAACAGTGTCCGCGCTCTCGCGACGCCTCGGCTTCTCGGAGCCGAGTGCCTTCTCCCGGGCCTTCCGGCGCTGGACGGGCAGCGCACCGGGCTCCTACCAACGCTGACGGCTCGAGCGTTCCGGTCAAGAAGTCGAGCAAGCGGGTCATAGGCGCAGCGGACATATCGCCTTACCGTCACGGCAGAGCCGATTAGAACAGAGGAGTTCACTCGTGGCCCTGCACCGCTCGCCGTGGATGGATGAAGACCTGGACGCGCTGTCCGATCTGGCGCGCAAGTTCTTCGAGAAGGAATGCGCCCCCAATGAGGATCGGTGGGCGCGCCAGCACCATGTCGACCGCGAACTCTGGAACCGCGCAGGCGAATTGGGCCTGCTGTGCCTCAGCATTCCCGAGGAGTACGGCGGTGGCGGCGGTACCTTCGCGCATGAGGCCGTCGTGCTCACCGAACAGGTTCGCGGCCTGTCCCCCAGCCTCGGCAATCCCGTGCACAGCGGGATCGTCGCGCACTATGTGAACTCGTACGGCACCGAAGCGCAGAAGCAGCACTACCTGCCGAAGATGGCCTCCGGTGAACTGGTCGGCGCGATCGCCATGACCGAACCCGGCACCGGCTCCGACCTGCAGGGCATCAAGACCAAGGCGGTCAAGGACGGTGACGACTACGTCCTCAATGGGGCCAAGACCTTCATCACCAACGGCTATCTGGCCGATCTGGTGATCGTGGCCTGCAAGACCTCCGAGGGCAAGGGCGCCGACACCGTCTCGCTGGTGCTGGTGGAGACCGAGCGCGAGGGCTTCCGGCGCGGCCGCAATCTGGAGAAGATCGGCCAGCACGGTCAGGACACCTGCGAGCTGTTCTTCGACAATGTCCGTGTGCCGCAGGCGAATCTGCTCGGCACCGCCGAGGGCATCGGCTTCATCCAGCTCATGCAGCAGCTGCCGCAGGAACGACTCATCCTGGCCGTGATCGCCGCGGCCGCCATCGAGAAGACCGTCGAGGTCACCCTCGAATACACCAAGCAGCGCGAAGCCTTCGGCAAGCCGATCTTCGCCTTCCAGAACACCCAGTTCACGCTGGCCGAGTGCGACACCATCAAGACCATCGCCTGGAGCTTCACCGACGACTGCGTCAACAAGCACCTGCGCGGCGAGCTCGACGTCCCCACCGCGGCCAAGGCCAAGTGGTGGCTCACCGAACAGCAGTGCAAGGTCGCCGACGAATGCCTGCAGCTCTTCGGCGGCTACGGCTATATGGCCGAATACCCGATCTCCCGGATGTACGCCGACGCCCGCATCCAGAAGATCTACGGCGGCACCAACGAGATCATGAAGCTGATCATCGGCCGCACGCTGTAACCAGCACAGGCAATGAGACGGCCCCGGAGAGATTCTCTCCGGGGCCGTCCCTGTGCAGCGGCGAAGCAGGCGTGGGCCGCCGTAGGCTCGGGGTCATGCGAATCGCCATTATCGGAGGACACGGACAGATCGCCTTGCAGCTCACGCGCTTGCTCAGTGAGCGCGGGAATGTGGTGCAGGCCGTTATTCGGAATCCGGCGCATACCGGAGATGTGGAGGAAGTCGGCGGCCAGGCGGTCGTGCTGGACCTCGAAGGGCCCGGGGCGGATGAATTGGTCGCCACGCTGAGCGGGGTCGATGCGGTCGTGTTCGCGGCTGGAGCGGGGCCCGGTAGTGGGGTCGAGCGTAAGTACGCGGTTGATCGGGACGGGTCTGTGCTGCTAGCCGAGGCGGCGCAGAAGGCCGGGGTGCGGCGGTTTGTGCAGATCTCGTCCATGGGGGCCGGGCAACCTGCTGCCGGGGGCGATGAGTCGTGGGTTGCCTATATCGATGCGAAGACGCAGGCGGAGAACGATCTTCGGGGTCGAGACCTCGACTGGACCATTGTGCGGCCGGGCTCGCTGACCAACGAACCCGCGACCGGGCTGGTCCGGCTCGCGGAAAGTGTTCCCGGCGGGCGCATTCCGCGCGGCGATGTGGCGACCGTGCTCGCCGAACTGCTGGTCACCGGAGGCGGCGTCGGCCACGTTCTCGAGTTGATCAGTGGCGAAACCACTGTCGCGGCGGCGGTAGCGGCCTTCAGCGCAGGATGATCGGGTCCGATTCCGCTCATGGTGCTACTCCTCCTGAGGTGGAGGTGCTACCGAGATGACGGGCGCAAGCTGTGCAGCACCATGCTGAATCCGCGGCGATGATTGACCTCGAGTTCGGCGAAATCTCCCGTATCGACCCACTGGATATAGGCATGCCGACTGGTGTGCGCGATCAGGTGGGCGGGCAGACTGCGCAGGAACGGATCCTCGTCCAATTCGTAATGGGCGGTGAGGAATTCGGTGACCGGTGCGTAGAGCTGCTCCGCGCATTCCAGCCAGCGCAGGCGGTACTGCGCGTTCCGGACTATCAGCGTCATGAACTCCCGGTCCAGTTCCGGCAAATCGCGCCGGTCGACCCGGGTCGTGAACGCGTGGACCAGAGTCTCGAGAGGGTCGGCCCCGGCCGGTGCGGTGGCGAGCACTCCGGTCATCGTCCCGCCGAAACGCCGGAAGAGCGGGATGACGACGTCCTCCTTGACCTGAAAGTGCCGGTGGAAGGTCCGCGGTGCGATGCCGACGATCTCGCAGATGCGTTCCACGGTGGCCGAAGTGTCACCGTCCGTCATGAAGAGATCGCGTGCCGTCAAGGCGATAGTGGTCCGAAGCTCCTGGCTGCGGCGCTCACTCAGGGTGGGTTTGGCCAACTTCGGCACTGCGGCTCCTCGTAATCTCCGGGCTTTAGGCTATCGCGATCAGTGGCGCCGGCTTATCCGCCACTGGTTCCGCTGACCGGACCTGACGCCGCCATCTCCTTTACATCGCATTCACGGCGCGCTTACACTCACGTTTGTCAGAATCTGACATTAAGTCAGAATATGACATTCTCTGATTGTCGGAGGAAGTGATGGCAATGACGCGATCCGCAGCAGCTCCCGCCGCGATGATCGATCGAGTGGTTTCGGTGCTGGAGTCCTTCGTCGGGGAACGCCCGCTCACCCTGGCCGACATTGCCCGGCGGTCGCAATTGCCGCGGTCCTCGACTCATCGCATCCTGGGACGCCTGGTCGAACTCGGCTGGGTGGAACGCAAGGGGTTCGAATATTTCCTCGGCATCCGAATGTTCGAGCTGGGCTCGCATACGGTGCGCCAGCGCGGCGTGCACGAGGCCGCGCTGCCGGTGATGGTCGAGCTGCACCGGCGCACCGGCCTGACCACGTACTTGAGCATTCTGGACGGCGCGGAGATCGTGCACCTCGAGCGAATCGGCGTGCGGCCCAATCCAAGTCGAAGCTGGGGCGTCGGGGCGCGGCAGCCGGTGGAAACGACCGCTCCGGGGCACTCGCTGCTGGTGACCATGCCGCCGAACGTGTGGCCGGAAGTCGGCTATGCCACGACGCCCACGTGCTACAGCGTGCGCTCACGGCGCGAGCTGGATCGCGAATTGCAGCGGGTCCGGGATCGGGGCGGCATTGCCGTGGACGCGCAGGGCGCCGCGCTCGGCGTCACCGTCGTGGCCGCACCCATCGGCGCGGAGGGGGAGAGTGCGCGCGTGGCGCTCTCGCTGTGCGGGCCGACGAAGTCGATGCGGGTCGAGGCCGCGGTGACCGCGGTGCGCAGCGCCGCCGTGGATATCCGGTACGCGGTCTCGGGTATGCCGCGCCATTGCCGAACCCGCTGAACCCGAACCTGATGAACCGCAGTGGTTCCGCCGTTCGTAACGGCGGAACCAACGCTCCTGCAACCTGATTCGGCAGCTCAGATCATTGCGCGCAGCACGCCCTGAGGCTCGATGCCCATCGCGGTCAGCGCATTGGAGTGGTAGGTACCGCCGGGGACGTGGATGGCGTGCTGCAGGCCGACGTGCGCATCACGCCAGAACCGCTGCATCGGATTGCTGCGGCGGACGGCATTGCCCCCGGATCGGGCGAAGATCTCATCGACCGCCGACACCGCACGCCAGGCGGCGCGAATCTGATTGCGGCGCACCAGCGAACGATCCTCGAAGGTGATCTCCTGCCCGGCGTCGGCCTTGTCGTAGAGGCGGCAGATGCCGTCGATCAGATGGGTGCGCGATGCCGCGATCTCGGTGGCGGCCTCCGAAATCGCGTACAGCGAGATCGGGTCGTCCTTGATCTGGGTACCCATGGCGTTCACCCGGCCGCGCTGATATTCGAGATTCGCGGCGAGCGCACCCTCGCAGATCCCGACGACCGCCGAGGTGATGCCCAGCGGAAACATCGACCAGAACGGCAGTTTGTACACGGTGTCGGTACGACCGGCCCGTTCCGCCGCGCCCGCGCCGGCCGCGACCTCGTCCGCATCGATCGTCCGGTATGCGGGAATGAAAGCGCCGTCGACAATGATGTCCTTGCTGCCGCTACCGGACAGGCCGATCACGTCCCAGGAGTCGTCGACAATCGTGTAGTCACTCCGGGGAAGCACGACGTGCAGCGACTTCGGCGGCATTGCCGGTGTGCCATCGGCATTCCCGAGCAATGCGCCCAGGAACAGCCAGTCCGCATGGTCGGTGCCGGAGGAGAAGTTCCAGTGGCCCTTCAAGATATAGCCGCCGTCGGTGGGGGTCGCGATGCCCTGCGGCGCGTACGGCGAGGCAATCCAGGCGTCCGGATTCTCGCCCCACACCTCGTTCTGCAGTGTGCGATCCATCAGCGCCATTTCCCACGGGTGGACGCCGCCGACTCCGAGCACCCAGCCCGCCGAACCGCAATGCTTGGCCACGGCCATCACCGTTTCGGCGAACTCCCTTGGGTGCGCGGCATATCCGCCGAAATCGGTCGGCTGCAGCAGGCGCATGACGCCGGCCTGACGCATGAGTTTGACGCTCTCATCGGACAACCTGCCCAGGCGTTCGGTCTCGTCCGCCGTCGCTGCCAATTGCGCGGCGGACTCTTCCACCCGGCGCATTACCTCGTGCGACATGCTCGCACCTCCTGAAATCAAAGATTGGAAATTCGGTCCCGCACCAGATGGGTGGGGCACTGCTGGCGTTAAGCCTCGGGCCGGGTCAGGAAGGCCAGGACGGCGCTCTCCCACGCCGCCTTCTGCTCGATCATGACCCAGTGCCCGCAATTCGGGAATACGTGCAGTTCGGCGTTCGGGATGGTGCGCATGGGCAGCAGCCCCATATCCATCGGGCTCACCCGGTCGTCGCGGCCCCAGGTAATCAGGGTCGGAGCCGAGATCTTGTGCAGCATCGCCCAATACGGCGGTTGATCCGAGGAGGCCGCGGCGGCCATGCCGGCCATCATCGCCTGTCTGCCGTACATGCGCCGCGCGGCTTCCAGCGTTTTCGGTTCGGTGGCTTGTGCCCACCGATCCTCGATCATCTCGTCGGTGACAATGGCGCGGTCGTAGACCATCGAGTGCAGCCAGGTCACCAAGGCTTCCCTGGTGGGATGGTCGGTGAAGTCCATCAGCAGGTTAATGCCTTCGCCCGGACCGGGACTGAGAATATTACGGCCGAGACCGCCGATGGTGACGATGCGCCGAAACAGCTCGGGGTCGGTGGTGGCCAGATTCGCGGCAACGATTCCGCCCATGGAGTTTCCGATGACATCGACCTGCTCGAGCCCCAGCCCGGAGAGGAAGCGCCGCACCGCTTTCGGCGCGGCCACCATCGGATGCTCATCGGTCGGGTCGCTGACCCCGAACCCGGGAAACTCCAGCACCAGACAGCGGAAATGTTCGGCGAACCTGGCGAGGTTTCCACGGTAGTTGCGCCATCCGGTGACACCGGGCCCGGAACCGTGCAGTAGCAGCAGCGGCGGGCCATCGCCGGCCTCGTGGTAGCGCAGCACACCTTCGTCGGTGTTCAGCTCGCGCCGGGTGTTCTCGAATGTTAAGGCGGACATACGATGTGGGTCCTGTTCTCTACCGCGCTGCCGCGCGCTCGACGTTCCGGCGGACTTCCTCGTTCCACGACTGCGTCGGCCGGGTGGTGTCGATCTCGAATTCGAAGCGGTTCACCATCTCCGGCGCGATATCGGCGACATCGATATAGAACTGCTGGTACCAGCGGCGCAGCTGATAGACCGGGCCGTCCTCCTCGCACAGCAGCGGATTGTCCACGGTGGCTTTGTTTTTCCAGATCTGCACGTCCTGTTCGAAGCCCAGCTTGACCCAGTCGCCGAGTGATACCGCGGTCGCCATGGCCTCCTCCTCGGAGACGCCGGTCGATTTGCGCACCATGATTCCGTATTGCAGCACAAAGGAATTCGAGTCGATCGGATAGTGACAGTTGAGCAGTACGGTATTCAGATCACCGTCGGCGTACTGGTAGGTGAGATCGTCGATCATGAAGGACGGGCCGTGATACGCCGCCACCGATAAGGTGCCCAGCAGTGGCGGTTTACCTTCCGGGCCGGGCAGATCCGCACGCGCGGCGCCCTCGAAGTACTGGGTGGCGGTATGACCTTCGAAGACATTCTTGAAGAAGGTCGGCAGCGATCCGTGGATATAGAAGAAGTGCGCCATATCCACGACATTGTCGACAATCTCGCGGCAATTGCTCGAGATGACAGTGGAGTACCAGTGCCAATCGGTCCACTCGCCGGTGCCCGCGCCTTCGATGCGCGGGATGGTCACCTCGGCCGGCGGCGGCTTGCCCTCGGGGTCGTTCCAGACGAACAACATCCCATCCTGCTCGAGCGTGGGCCACGCGCGGGTCCGGGCCAGCGGCGGAACCCTTCTGGCATAGGGGATCTGCTTGCACCGGCCGTCGCCGCCCCAGCGCCAGTCATGGAAGGGACACGCGATCTGATCACCCTTGACCTGCCCCGCCGACAGGTCGCCGCCCATATGCCGGCAGTACGCATCCAGCACATTGAGACTGCCGTCCGCCCCGGCGAAAACCACCAGCTTGGTGCCGAAAGCCTCGATCGCGTGCGGCTCACCGTCGGCGAATTCCCGAATCAACCCGAGACAGTGCCAACCGCGAGCGAAACGGGAGGGTGCCGCCGCAGCCTCGATTCGGCGGATTTCGTCGCTCCCGGTGTCAACTATTGTCATGCCGCAGTTCTAATGCCGCTAACTGCGTTGTGGCCGCGACAATTTCACTGGCTGGAACTCTTCGCGGCGGAAGCCGCCTGGGCACGCGACCCGCCTCGGGTCACGCCGGGCCGCGGGGTGGATGGTGATATCCGAGCCGGGCATCAGGTTTCGCGTCGTCAGCGCCCTCCGAGACTGGCCGCGGCCTCGTCACCGACGTATGCCGCCCAGAGCCGGCGGTAGGGGCCTTCGGTGGTGAGTAGATCGGCGTGCCGGCCGGTTTGCAGGAGTCGGCCCTCGCCGACGACGACGATCATGTCGGCGTCCGCGGCGGTCGCCAGGCGGTGCGCGACAACGATGGTGGTGCGGCCCGCGGTCAGCAGGTCGACGGAGGCGCGGACGCGGGCGTCGGTCGCCAGATCGAGCGAGGCGGTGGCCTCATCGAGGATGAGGATGTCCGGCTCCACCAATTGCGCGCGTGCCAAGGCGAGAAGCTGACGCTGGCCCGCCGAGAGACTGTCACCGTGTGCGCCGATCGGCTGCCGGTAACCGTGTTCCAGGGCGGCGATCATCTCGTGAGCGCCCACTGCCCGTGCGGCCCATTCGATATCGGCGGGAGTGGCATCGGGTTTGCCGTAGGCAATGGCCTCCTGCACGGTGTCGCCGAACAGGAAGGGTTCCTGCGGCACCACACCCAGTCGTTTACGAAAGTCCCGCAGGCGATAATGCCTAATGTCGACGCCGTCGACGAGCACCGCGCCCTCGGTCGTGTCATACAGGCGCGCAAGCAGTTTCACGAGTGTCGACTTGCCCGCACCGGTCTCTCCGACCACCGCGACCTTCTGCCCCGGCGCGATACGCAGGTTGATGCCCGCGAGCACCCGCACTCCCGCGGTGTCGTATGCGAAGCCGACATCACGGAATTCGATCGCACCCGTGAGACTCCGCACCGGGCGGGCATCGGGCGCATCCGGCGTCGCCACCGGTTCGCGCATGAGCCCGCCGAGTCGTTCCACGCCCACGACCGCCTGCTGGTAGCTGTCGAAGACCTGCGACAACTGCTGGATCGGCGAGAAGAGCAGATCGGTGTAGAGCAGGAAGGCGATCAATGTGCCTGCGGTGAGCGCACTTTCCCGCACCTGGTGCACACCGAAGGCGAGTACCAGGGCGGTGGCGATGACCGACATGAATTCGATGAACGGGAAGAACAGCGCCATCAAGGTCTGGCTGCGCAGCCGCGCATTGCGGTAACCCCAAGAGCGGCGCTCGAATTCACGCTGATTGACCGCTTCCCGGCGATAAGCCTGCGTGACCGCGATATTGTCGACGTTCTCCTGCAGATAGGCATTGGCGGCGCTCACCTGTTCGCGCGCCAGGTTGTACGCGGGCACCGAGGCCCGCCGGAACGCGACGGTGGCGGCCACCAGCACCGGCATCAGGGCCAGTACCACCAGGGCCAGCCGGGCATCGATGACGATCAGTGCCACCACCACGCCACCGATGGTGAGCGTGCTGGTCAAGGCCACCGACAGCCCGGTCTGCAGGAAGGCCGACAGTCCGTCCACATCGGTGATCATGCGAGTCATGATGCGGCCGGCCAGTTCTCGCTCATAGAACTGCAGACCCAGGCGTTGCAATTGCGCGAACACCTTGACCCGCAGTCCATACAGCAGGCGTTCACCGGCCCGCCCGGACACCCGTACCTGCGCGACGGTGATCGCCCAGTCCACGATCACGACGACAAACGCCGAGGCGGCGGCGATCAGCAGCACATCCCGGGCGCCCGCCAGCACCCCGTGGTCGATTCCATAGCGCACCAGGACCGGAATCAGAATCTGCGCCAGCGCGTCCAGGAATACCAGACCCAGTCCGGCCAGCAGCGGCAGTGCGAACGGCCGCAGCAACCGGCCCAGCGAGAAGTCCGGATCGGGAGTGTGCGAAACATCCTCGGGCACTTCGGGTTCACCGGTCAGGGCGGGTAGCCGGTCGATCAGCGCACGCACATCACCGGACGGCGGCGCACTCGACATCATGCCGCCTGCCATCGCGCCCGGAGAGCCCGCGGCGCGCTGCGAGAACGCCTTCGCCATCTGTTCGAGGGCGCGCGACTCGTCGCCGTCGGCTTCGGCCGCCACCCATAGTCGGGCCGTGGGTACCGTATCGGCCGCCACGCCCGCATCCGCGGCGAAACCGGTCGGATCCGGCGGGGTGAACAGCGCACTGAACAACTCGCCGGAACTCTGCAGCTCGCGCAGGGTGCCCAGCTCGGCCACCCGGCCATCGTCGAGAACGGCGACCCGATCCGCCAGTGCCAGCGTCGAGATCCGGTGTGCCACCACAATTGTGGTGCGCCGCCGCACCTCGGCGGTGATGCGCGCGAAGATCTCCTCCTCGACCTGAGCGTCGATGGCGGAGGTGGCGTCGTCCAGCACCAGGATCGGGGCGTCGGTGATCAGCGCCCGCGCCAGGGCGAGGCGCTGGCGCTGCCCGCCGGAGAGCCGCTGCCCACGGTCTCCGATCGTGGTGTCCAGACCCTCGGGCAGCGCGGCGACGAATTCGTCGGCGGCGGCCAGATGCAAAGCGTGCCAGACTTGTTCGTCATCCGCGTCCGGACAGCCGTAGGACACATTGGCGCGCACCGTATCCGCCATCAGCGAGGTGTCCTCGAAGACCATCGCCACGCGCGAGCGCAGATCCGGCAGGTCGCGAATATCGTTGCCGTCCAGCAGGATCCGCCCTTCATCCGGATCGAACAGGCGCGGCAGCAGCAGCGTCAGGATCGATTTCCCGGAACCGGCCGCACCCGCGATCGCAATGGTCTCCCCCGGCTCGACACCGAGATCCAGGCCGTCCAGCACCGGTGGCTGACCCTCGAATCCGAAACGCACACCCTGAAATTCGATGCGCGGCGGACTGTCCGGCCAGTGCGCCGGTTCGACATCCGGTAACGGCCCCTCGACCGCGGCCGAACCCTCGATAACCTCGCGCACCCGATCCAGTGAGGCCTTGCCCTGCTGACTGACCGTCAGCAGCATCGAGAACATGCGAATGGGAGTGACAAACGATCCCAGGTAGGTCATGAACGCCAAAAAGGTGCCCAGCGTGATGGATTGGTGCAGTGCGAGCAGACCACCGATGACCAGGATCAACGCCTGCCCCGCCGCCGGCACCGCCTGCATGACGGGAGTGAACCGGCTGGTGATCCGGGTAATGCGCAGCCGGGACCGGTACAGGTCACGCGTGGCGGCGGCCAGTTGGTCCAGCTCGTGCGATTCCTGGCCGAAGCCCTTCACCACCCGCACGCCCGCGACCGCGGCCTCGACCCGCATGGCGACATCGGCCGCCCGGGCCTGGGCATCCCAGTTGGCCGGGAAGAGTTCCCGCTGACTGCGCGAGATGATCAGCCAGAGCGCCGGAACCACCAGCAGCGCAACCACACTCAGCAGTGGGGACATGAAGGTCATCAGCACCAGCGAGGCCGCCAGCAGCACCACATTGCCCGTGACCAGCGGAACCAGCTGCAGAAACATCTGGATCAGCGTCACATCGGTGATGGCGCGGCTCACCACCTGCCCGGTGTAGAGCCCGGACCGCTGCCGCCCGTTCATGCGCAGCAGCGAGGCGAACAGGTCGCGCCGCAGATCGTGCTGCACATCCAGCGACAGCCGGGACGACCCGATACGACGCACCCGGCCCGCGACGAATCGCGCCGATCCGAGTGCGAGCAGCACCAGCACCCACGGCAGCACCGATACGGCGGTGACCGTCAGGCTGTCGACCACATGCCGGACCAGCAGCGGCATCAGCGCGGTGAGCACTCCGGACACCACCGAGCCGATACCGGCCATGAGCGCCGTGCGGCGATGGGATGCGCAGCGCCGCAGCAGATATCGCACCCAGCCGTCAGGGCGGTCGCCGGTGACCGCGCCGACGGAAAGAACGGAACTGTCCGTCATCCGGCGACCACGAGCTCGGCCGCCGCCGAGAACTGATTGTCGGGGCGGGTCAGGCCGTAGTGCCCGCGCAGGGTGGCCTCGGTGTATTCGGTGCGGAACAGCCCGCGCTGCTGCAGGATCGGCACCACCTCGTCGACAAATCGGTCCAGACCCGACGGCAGCACCGCGGGCATGATGTTGAAACCGTCGGCGGCGCCGCGGGTGAACCACTCCTCGATGGTGTCGGCCACCTGCTCCGCGGTTCCGGCGAAGGTGTGGTGGCCGCGCCCGCCGCCGAGCCGGCCGATCAGTTGCCGCAGCGTAAGCCGTTCGCGGCGAGCGAGATTCACAATGAGGGTGAACCGGCTCTTCGCACCCTGGATCTCGTCCTCGGAGGGCAGATCCTCGGGCAGCTCGCTGTCCAGATCCAGGTTCTCCACCGGAATGCCCCAGACCCGGGCCAGCTGCCGCTTGGCGTATTCCGGCGAGATCAGCCGCTCCAGTTCGGCGTCCAGCTCCCGGGCATGGGCCTCGGTATCACCGATGACGGGCACGATGCCGGGCAGGATCTTGATGGTCTCCGGGTCCCGGCCCAGCGCGACCGCACGCCGCTTCAGGTCCGTATAGAACTCGAGACCGTCCTCGATGGTCTGCTGCGCGGTGAAGACCGCCTCGGCATGCCGCGCGGCGAACTCCCGGCCGTTCTCGGACGAACCGGCCTGCACCAGTACGGGATAGCCCTGCGGGGAACGCGGCAGGTTCAGCGGGCCCGCCACCTTGAAGAACCGGCCCACATGGTCGATCGCGCGCACCTTGTCCGGGTCGGTGTGCACGCCCGACTCCTTATCGGCGACCACCGCGTCATCGGCCCAGCTGTCCCACAGTTTTGTTGCCACCTCGACGAATTCGCCGGCCTTCTCGTAGCGCAGCTTGTGGTCGGGAACATCGTCGAGCCCGAAATTGCGTGCCGCGTCCGCACCGGCGGTGGTGACGATATTCCAGCCGACGCGGCCATTCGACACCCAGTCCACGGAGGCGAACCGGCGCGCCAGATTGAAGGGCGAGTTGTAGCTGGTGGAGGCGGTGGCAATGAGGCCGATGCGCGAGGTCTGCACGGCGATCGCGGTGAGCAGCACCGTCGGATCGAGTTTGCCGCTGGGACGGCGGCCGGTGTCGCCGAAGAGCACGGGGCTGTCGGCGAAGAAGATGGAGTCCAGCTTGCCGCGCTCGGCGATCTTCGCGAGGTTCACATAGTGGTCGATCTTGGTGTTCGCATACGGATCCGACTCCGCCAGCCGCCAGGACGCCTCGTGATGGCCGGTCGACATGAGAAATGCGTTGAGGTGCAACTGCTTCGGTGATTCCGACATGATGTTCCTTTCAGACCGCGGTCGGGACGACGCCCAGGGCGGTCAGCAGAGTCCGGCGGATGCGCTGGAATTCCGGAGTGCCCGGATCCCGCTCGGCCGGTAGTTCGATGGGCAGGTCGACAGTGAGGCGGCCGGCGTCCAGCACCAGCACGCGCTGTGCGAGGGTGATCGCCTCGTCGACTCCGCCACCAGCGCGCGGGCCAGCGCCACCCGCTGCTGTTCGCCGCCGGAGAGCTCAGCGGGCCAGGCCCGCTCGCGTCCGGCCAGGCCGACCTCCGAGAGCAGTTCCCGCCCGGCCTGACGGCGGGTTCGGGACTGTCCGTAGAGCACATTGGCCAGCACCCGCTGCCACGGCAGCAATCTCGAATCCTGAAACACCACAGACGTTTTCGAGGGAACCCGGAAGACACCGGAGCCGCGTACATCGTGATCGAGTCCGGCCGGCGCGCGCAGCAGGGTGCTCTTCCCCGAGCCGCTGCGACCCAGCAGGGCGACGAACTGTCCCGGCGGAATGGTCAGGGTGATGTGGTCCAGGATGGTCCGATCGCCGAAAGACCGCGCCAGCTCCCGGGTCTGGACGCCTAGGTCGCGATCGTGCGTCGCCATGACAGCACCTCGGTCGGGGCCCACAGAATTGTCAGCGCGTCGACGGCGGGTGTGTCCACCGCCCGCGCGCCCTGACTACCGTACTGCGCAAGGTATTTCGTGGTTTGCGGCCCTACCCCGTAAATAGTTGAACGCAATCTTTACTCCTCGCTCGAATGTGCCGGACAACGGCATGAGAATCCGAGTAACGAGGACAGGTAGGGCTCCCGGACCGGACCGCGAATGCGTAGTCGTTCATGTGAAGACTCTCGCGGAAAGCATTACGATCGGGCAACATTCGTTCGACTTAAAATTACTGGGAATCGAAGTCGAAATCCTTCGGCGCCTTGGCGACCACCGCCAGCGGATCGGTGAACAGCTGGTGCAGCACCACGGTCCCGGCGGCGGTCTCGAGCACCCGGCCGAAGAACGATGAGCCGGTGACCACCTCCTCCGGTCGCTCGCACGCCGAGAATCGGCGCACCACATCGAGATAGGCCGCGCGCACCCCCGGCACCCGCACCAGGGCCTGATCGACGACAACCACCGCGTCCGGGTCCAGCAAATCGATGACGACCGCGATCACCCGGCCCAGGACTTCGGCCCGATCCACGAACAGCGCGCGGGCCTGTTCGTTGCTGCTCGCGGCGGTGACGAGATCGGCAATGCCGTGCACCGGCAGCGAAGCGAGTTGCGCCCGGGCCACCAGGGCCCGATCGGCGCAGTCCGCCAGCGCATCCTCCGCGGTCTCCCCGCCGACCAGGCGGGTGATCGCACCCGCGGCCGAACGCGGGCCGTAGTGCACGCGGCCGTGCACCGCGAACGCCACATCGATCACATTGCCGACGAACAGCACCACCGTCGCCGCGGCATCACGCGCATGGCCGAACAATTGTTCCGCGTGCACCATGGCACGGGTATGACTGTCGAGGGTGACCGGCAGCCCGGTCTCATCCGAAAGATACTGCCGCACAGCGACATTGTGCCAATGCAAGGTGCTGTGATCGACGACCGAACCGGCATGACTGTCCACCCAGCCGCCGATCGCCACCCCCACGCCCAGCACGCGCTCGGTCAATTCGTCCCGCAACCGCCGCACCTCTGCCGCGGCGGATGCGAGAATCCGATCAGGATCCAGACCGACATGCGGCACCCGATGCGAAAGCCGCACCGCACCAGCGATATCGATCGCAGCGACCGTGGTGTGCTCAGCGGCAATATGCACACCGATCACCACATTGCCCGCAATATTCAGCACCAGCGGCGAATGCGGCCGCCCCATCCCCGCGGGCCCCGCCGTCTCCGGCAGCTCGATCAACAGCCCCGCCGCCACCAGCGCCCGCACATGCGCGGTCACCGTCGCCGGCGACAACCCCGCCAACTTGGCGATCGCGCTGCGCGGCGCACTCCCCTGCTCCAGGACCGCCCGCAATACCGCCCCAGCACTATTACCCCCAGCCGTCACCGCCATCTCACCTCGATCGATCGGTGCCATCATCCGCACCGACGCCACCCCGCCGGAACCCTTGCGATCAGGGCGATTCTGAGATTGCCCGGCGTACCGGGCTTGCAACCACCGCGCTGCCGCCGGCCGCGAATGAGACGGACGTCGCGACGAGGAGATTTACCAGGAGGGCAATCAGACCGCCGTTCATGCCGAAGAGGGGGTCTTTGCCCAGGAGATGCAGCAGCAGGACGATTGCGGTGCCGGTGATCAGGCCCGCGGTTACTCCGGCCGTGGACAGGCGGCGCCAGTAGAGGCCCAGGAGTACGGCGGGGACCAGTTGCGCCATGCCCTCGTAGGACAGGACCGAGAGGTTTACCAGGGCCGAGGGGGAGAAGAGGGCTCCGGCCAGGGCCAGGGCTCCGACTATGAGGCAGACCAGTTGGGAGCGGGTGCGCTGACGGTTGGCAGAGAGGTCGGTGGAGCCCTTCAGGCCACCGCCGAGGATTGTTCTGCCCCAGAGGGTTCCGATGGAGACCAGGAAGACGCTCATCGGGACGATGGCCGACAGGGCGCCGGCGATGCCGATCACGGCCACCACGGCGGGTGGGAGTGAGTCGGTTACCAGATCGAACAGCGCCAGATCGGGATTCGACAGGTGCGGTACGACGAACAGTGCGGCAGCGCCGATGAACATCGGGATGACCAGCAGCAGTTGATACCAGGGCAGGAATATTGAATTGCGGCGCAGCGCAGTGGGATTCGCGGCGGAAAGGTAGCCCGCGACGGTCGTCGGGAAGATGCCGATGGTCACCGCGTTCAGCACCACGGTGGACACGAACCAGGCCGCGCCGAAGGTGCCGCCACCGGCCCCGGGGAAGGTCAGCCACCGGGGCTTCTCGGCGACCATGCGGTCGAGCAGCTCACCCGGGCCGTCGAAGTAATGCCAGGGCACATAGATCGCGAGGAACGCCACCGACAGTACGGCGAGGCCGTCCTTCAGCACACTCACCCAGGCGGATCCGCGCAATCCCGAGGTGAGCACGAATGTTTCGGCCACGACGAACGACACCACGGCCGCGACCCTCAGATCCACCGAGCCGTAAGACATGGCATTCACCACCACGCCCATGCCCTGAATCTGCAACTGCACGTAGGGAACCAGGAAGATCGTGCAGATCAGCGCCACCACAATGCCCAACCGGCGGGAGGCGAAGCGGTGCTCGGCAATATCGGCGATCGACATCAGATGGTGCCGCGCGCAGTAGGTCCAGATGAGCGGAGCGAGGAAGTAGGCGGCGACCAGACCGGTGCTGAGGTAGGCGATCAGATAGAAGATCGGGACGCCGTACCGGTACGACCAACCGGCCGCGCCGAGAAACGAGAAGCTCGTATACGACTCCCCCGCCATAAGCAGCAGCACGAACAGCGTGCCCAGCCCGCGCCCGGAGATGGACCACTCCGACATAGAACGCTCCCGGCCGCGCCCCGACAGCACGCCGATCACCACCGTCGCGAGCATGGCCACCGTGAACAGCGATACCGCCACCACCGCCCGGCCGGTCATGAAAGCTCCTCCGCCGCAGCATTGTTCTCGTCGGCGGGCACGAATTCCTCGGCTCCCGCGCGGTAGGCCGGATCGAAGCGGGCGACCAGGGCGACCAGCGGACCACTCAGCACCGTCACCACCAGCAGGTATGCGATCAGGAACGGTATGCCGAACAGGCGCGGCTCGATGCGGTTGGCGACCACCGGCGTCAGGCAGTACAGAACGCCGGGAAGCAGCAGCAGCCACAGCACCGGCCCACGGCGGCGCAGGGGAATCGCCGGTGCGGGACCGGACGGTGCGAGTTCAGCCATGGACGTGCCTCTCCTGTGGTCCGAAGATCGACTACCCACACCCTTGCCGATCACCGGGCCGGCGACCAGTCACTGCCCTGCCGTGTCGCCCCGGACCTGCCTGCCTCGGCCGGCGAGCCGGACGACTGGCAGTCAGGATCGGCCTGATCGCAACCATACGGCGGAAGCGGTTGTCCGCCTTACGGTGTCCGGACACTCCTTCTCGTGTGAGGACCATGTCCTATGAACGACACCTGGCAGACCGATACCGACGTTCTGGTTATCGGCGGCGGGCCGGCCGCCTGTTGGGCCGCCATCCACGCCCGCCAAGCCGGGGCGCAGGTGATCCTGGTGGACAAGGGCTACTGCGGAACCAGCGGCGCCACAGCGCCTTCCGGTACCGGCGTCTGGTACATCGCCCCCGAGGCCGCCGCCCGCGCCAATGCCAAGGCCAGCCGGGAGGCGCTGGGCGGGCATCTGGCCGATCACTACTGGATGGACCGGGTGCTCGACCGGACCTACACGAATATGAATCGTCTCGCGGTGGAGGGCCGCTACCCGTTCCCGGTCGATCCGCACACCGGCGAGCCGTTGCGCACCGGCGTGCAGGGTCCGGAGTACATGCGCCGGATGCGCGCCTGGGTGAAGCGGCTCGGCGTCGAAATCCTCGACCACTCACCGGCATTGGAGCTGCTCACCGATTCCGACGGGGTGGTGCGCGGTGCGGCGGGTTATCAGCGGCAACTCGATCGCGACTATCGCATCGCTGCGGGCGCGGTGGTGCTCGCCAGCGGCGGCTGCGCATTCCTGTCGCGCGCGCTGGGCACCAATGTCGACACCGGCGACGGCGCGCTCATGGCCGCCGAGGTGGGTGCGCGGTTCTCGGGCATGGAGTTCTCCAATGCCTATGCCATCGTGCCGAAGGGTTCGACCGTCACCAAAACCGCCTACTACGGATACGCCACCTTCTTCCACGAGAACGGCGAGGTCGTCGAGGGCGCCGGATCCACCAGGGGCCGCTCGGTCATCGCACGAACTCTGTTGACAGAGAAGGTGTTCGCACAGCTCGATCGTGCCGATGCCACGGTGCAGGCCCAGATGCGAGTGGGGCAGCCGAACTTCTTCCTGCAGTTCGATCGGCGCGGGATCGATCCGTTCACCGACCGCTTCGAGGTGGATCTGCTCGCCGAGGGCACCGTGCGCGGAACCGGGGGAATCGATATCGTCGACGACGTGTGCGCCACCACGGTGCCCGGCTTGTACGCGGCCGGTGACGCGGCCACGCGGGAACGGATCTGCGGCGGCTTCACCGGTGGCGGCAGTCACAATTCCGCCTGGGCCATGTCCTCGGGCAGTTGGGCGGGAGCGGGAGCCGCAGCCTTCGCGCTGAGCTCGCCGCGACCGGACCAGCTCGCGCTGACGGGCGCGGGGCGCACCGGATTGCAGCCGGAGCACACCGAATCGGTGACCGCCGACGAGGTGGTGGCCGCGGCACAGGGTGAGCTGATTCCGTTCGAGAAGAACTATCTGCGGCACGGCGATCGGATTCGGCCCGCGCTCGATGCGCTGGACGAGCTGTGGGAGCGGGCGAAGGGACTCGGTGGCGGCGCTGGCGATGCACGGGTGCGGGCGCGTCAGGCCGCGGCGATCACCGCCGTGGGGCGGCTCATGTATCGATCAACGCTGCAGCGCAATGAGACTCGTGGGATGAGCAAGCGCGCCGATCACCCGGATTTGGATCCGGCGCAGCACCACCACATTCTGTCCGGCGGACTCGATCAGGTGTGGACCACCACCGCCGCGGCCGCCAATACCACCGTGGCGGTGGCGTCATGATCGAACTCGTCCGCGCGGGCGATTGCATCGCCTGCGATAAGTGCGTCGATGTGTGCCCGACCAATGTCTTCGACCGCACCGACAGCGGAATCCCGCTCATCGCAAGGCAGTCCGACTGCCAGACCTGCTTCATGTGCGAGGCCTACTGCCCCACCGATGCCCTGTACGTCTCCCCCGAGGTCGCACCGCTGCCGGAGCCCGCCACGATTCCCGAAGACCACATCGGCCGCTACCGCAAGGAAATCGGCTGGGGACACGGGCGCAAGCCCGGCAGCCTGCTTGCCGTCGGTCCCCGTCTCCCACACGGTGCGCCGCCGCCGCGCCTGTCCGAGCTCTGAATCGACTGGGAACCAGGGGGTTTCGGACGTCACTCGAGCCTGAGCGCGTCGAGAATCGTGTCGCGTAGCCAGCGCTGTGCCGGATCGGCGTCGAGCCGGGCATGCCAGAGCAGTCGCAGTTCGATCTCCGGCAGGTCGGCGGCTATGGGAAACCAGCGAATGCCGAAGGATCGGCCGTGCTGCTCGGCGAGACGCTGCGGGACGAGTCCCACGTAGTGGCTCGACGAAACCAGCAGCGCGGCAACGGCAAAGGTGGGAACCACGGCCGCGATGTGGCGCTGCAGGCCCACCGCGTCGAGTGCGTCGTCGAGCGGTCCGCGAGCCCGTCCGCGACGCGAGGCCGAAACGTGCGGATGCCCGCACAGCTGCGCCAGGGTCGGGCGGCGATTCCTGCCCAGCGAACTGTCGGCGCGGACGATGCCGACCATGCGTTCCCGGTACAGCACTGCCGTCCGAATGTCCGGCGCCGCAACATCACCTGCACTGATATCGAGATCGACCGATCCGTCGCGGAGCGCCTCGATGCTTTCGTTGCCCTCGTTGACGAAGCGCAGAATCACACCCGGTGCGACCGCGGCCGTGGCTTCGACCGCCGCCGTCGCCAGTGTCGCGGCGACGCCGTCATTGATGCGAATCGTGAAGGTGCGCTTCAGGTCTGAGATCCTGACCTCACGGTCGGCACTGATCAGCGCCGCTGCTTCGTCGAGCAGGGAGCGCACCCGCGGTGCGGTGCGCAGTGCGAACGGTGTCGGAGCCATCCCGCGACCGGCGCGCACGAGGATCGGATCGTTCATCGCCCGCCGCAGGCGGCCCAGTGCCCGGCTGGTCGCCGGGATGGACAGATGCAGGCGCTCGGAGGCTGCCGTGACGCTTCCGTCTTGCAGCAGCGCGTCGAATACACGCAGAAGATTCAGGTCGAGCTGCTCGGTCATAGTTGCACTGTACGCAAGTCAAGATTACCCAAGTTGCGTGGCGCGCACACCCTCCACGTCCTTAACGTCGATCCCATGCCACTCACCGATCTGATTCGCGCTCCAGAGGCGCGCAGCCCGTCCGCTGCCCCGGCCTCGCCGCGCAGCCTGCTCGCGGCCATGTGCGCCTGCGTCGTCCTGGTGGTCGGTATGGTCGCCGCGATCAATCTCGCCGTCCCGATGCTCGCCGCCAGCGCACTGCATCCGTCCGCGTCGGCGCTGGTCTGGATCGTCGACACCTACGTCATCTTCTTCGCCTGCCTGGTGATCCCCGGCGGAGCCGCGGGCGATCGTTTCGGGCGCAAAGGCGTTCTGATCGCCGGGCTACTGCTGTTCGCGCTGGGCGCGCTGCTGTCGGCGCTGGCGCCGAACCTAATGCTGCTGCTGGTCAGCCGTGCGATCACCGGCGTCGGCGCTGCCGCCGTACTGCCCAATACCCTTGCCGTGCTGCTGCACGCGGTTCCCGCCGAGCGCAAGGGTCCGACCATCGCCGTCTGGGCATCGATGACTGGCATCGGCGGAGTGATCGGCAATGTCGGCGGCGGGGCGGTGCTGTCCGGGGGATCATGGCGCTGGTTGTTCATTGCGGCCGTGCCGATCTCGCTACTGCTCGCCGCGCTGGTCGGACGTATCGCGCCGGTATCACCGCGCCACGACCGCCGCCTCGATGCGCCCGGTGCGCTGCTGCTCGTCGGCGCCTCGGTGGCGCTGCTGCTGGGCATTGTCCAGGGACCCGAGGCGGGCTGGGGCAGCGTTACCGTCATTGCCGGATTCGGCTGCGCCGCAGTGCTGTTCACGGTGTGGATGATTGTCGAACTGAAAGTCGAACATCCGCTGCTCGATCCGCGACTGTTCCGTCTTCCGCACCTGCGCAGCGCCTGCCTCGGTATGACCGCGATCTTCTTCGGCATGTTCGCGCTGTTCTATATCAATGCCTCATTCCTGCAGTACGGCAAGGGATTCAGCGTGCTGCGGACCGGACTGGGCATCATCCCGCTCACCGTTCCGATCATCCTCGGCGCCCGGCACATCGGACGCCTGACACAGCGCATCGGACTCGATGCCACCATCGCCCTGGCCTTCGGATTTGTCGGCTGCGGACTACTCGGCCTGTCCACCAGCAGTGCGCAGACCCCGTACCCGGTCTACGCCGCCTGGCTCATCGTCACCGGAATCGGTGTGACACTGGCACTTCCGACGCTCTCGGGCGCCATCGCCGGCTCGCTGCCGCCCGCCCAAGCCGGGGTCGGCGCCGGTTTGCAGGCCACCACCCGCGAGTTCGGCAGCGCCCTCGGCGTGGCCGTCATCGGCACGGTGCTCACCGCGCGATTCGCCGCCGCACTACCGCAGGACATCCGCGCCGATCACAACCCGCACACCGTCGCACAGGCCCTCGCCACCACTTCGGGACGCAGCCACGACATCATCACCGCATTCATCTCGGCCGCGGACGCCGGACTGCGTGTGGTCGGTGTGACCGTCCTCGTCCTCGGCGTACTCGTTCTGCTGCAGTCGCTGCTCTCGCGGCGCGGCACTACCGCGTAGTGACGTATGACCTGCTCTGGTCTCCATCAGAAAGGCGCTGTCCGCCCTTGCCGACGAGTTCGCAGGCAAGGGCAGTCGGCGCGACGGAGAGTGTGCTTACGCGCGGCGCAGGGCGAGGACCGGGATCGTGCGGATGCCCTCGGTCTTGACGGCGTATTCGGCGAAGCCGGGATAGCGGCGACCCTGCTCGGTATAGATCCGATCCCGGTCGGGGCCGGTCACTTCCACGACGGTGACCGGGTATTTCGCCGTGCCGACCTCGATCTCGGCCTCTCCCGCGGTAGTGAGGTTGTAGTACCAGTCGGGGTTGGTCGGAGCGCCACCCTTGGAGGCGAACACATAGATGGTCGCCGGGTCCTGCTCGTCCTGCATGAACATCATCGGGCTGACGGTCTTGCGGCCGGACTTGCGGCCCACATGATGCACCAGCACCATCGGCGCGCCCTCGAACGGACCGCCCACCCGGCCCTCATTGGCTCGGAACTCGGCGACGATATTCGCATTCCAGTCAGTCATGCCGCACTTCCTCCTGGTCTCGACGGATGCAGCCCTGCGTGCGCTGCCCGACAAGTATCAGCGGGAACTCGTGACGCCCTATTCCGCGACACCCTCGCCATCGAAAAGCAGTGCGGGAGCGATGCGCTCGGATCAGATGGTGATCGAGGCCCAGATGCCGCGATGATCGGAGCCGGGCAGCTCGACGGTGTGCACCTCGTGCGCGATGGCGTCGCGCAGGAGAATGTGGTCGATCGCGATGACGGGCGGATACCAGCGATCGGCGGCGTACGTGGGCAGGATTCCCGCGCCGACCGCTACCGCCGCATCCCGATAGTCCCCGTCGAGGAGGGCCCGATAGGGACGGTGGTCCATGGTGGCATTGAAATCGCCCGCGACAAGTACCGGGCCGGCGTCGTCCGGGATCTTCGCGAGCAACTGGTGCAGCAACTCCATTTCGCGCAGCCAATCACCGGGCTTACGCGGCCACGGCGGCACCGGGTGCACGGCGAACACCAGTGGCGACGGGTCGTCGGGCAGTTCGACACGGGCGGAAAGTAATTCGGTCACGAAGCCATCGTGGCGTCGAGTGTCCGACAGCGGATAGCGACTCCATATTCCGGTGCCGTCGCCGTACTCCCCGGTGCTGCAGTAGTGGTAGGGCAGCAACTCGGGCAGTCGTGACGCCATCAGGCGATCCAGACCCTGCGGCGTCAGTTCGCAGATCGTCAGCACATCGATGTCCAGCAGATCGACGGACGCCGCCAGCGCTCCCGGATCCGCTCCACCGATAAGGATATTGGCCTGCATGACCCGTAGTGGTCGCTCGCCCGCCGCTGCCCGGTTCCGCGACAGTCGCGCCCGGTACAGCGGCCACTGCGTTGCCACCGCGGCGCCCAGCAGCACGGCGCTCACGGCGACCGCGATCCACTGCCGAGCCGCGATGGCCAGCACCGCCGCCGGAAGTACCGCAGCCATCAACCACGGGGCGAGCGCCGCGGCAACGATCACCGGCTGGCGTCGCGAATTCACCATCCGCGCGACCAGCCCGCTCGTGGCTATCAGCAACAGTGCCGCCGAGGCCACCAGCATCGATATCGAGATCGAATTCAACACCCTGCCGATCATCCCTCCGAATCCTGTGCCCCACCTGAATGAAGTCTGCGAACCCCCCTTTGATCCGGATACCCGGTGTTCAGAATCCGTAACAGCGGTATAGCGCGTGGTCCAGCGGGCCATTACTCCCGCGATCGGCAATTCGGTGATCGGAACAGTTCGGCATATGAGTGTCGCCGGCTGTCAATGTGCCGAGAGTTCAAGAGATTTCGTTGTATCGATCACCTTTCTGTATTGGAATTGTTTTGGCCACTAAGGCCTTCGGAGAAAATAGAAAGGTTTGCGCCTTCATGAAAAAGTTTGCGGGAACATTGGTGGCGATGGCCGCCGCAGGTGCATTGCTCGCCGGCCCGGTAGCGGGTGCGGCCTCGGCGGAGATCCCGGGTGGTGGAATGCCGGCCGCGACGGATTGGGCGGGTTTCAACCATCCGGGCTGGGGTGATCCGCACGATCCGTGGCACAACGACTGGCATTGCGACCGAAACGGCAACTGGCACAACGACGAGCACGACCAGGGTGGCCATCGCGACGGTCGCTGCCACATGTGGTGACCTGATTGCCCTTGACGATCGGTCAGTTCAGCCCGCATAGTGGGAGCACTGACCGATCGGTCAGGCAGGTGGGCCGAGAGGTGTGGTCAGCGTGACGACAATGCAAGCGGTGGTGGTATTCACTTCGGGTGGGCCCGAGGTGGTGCGAGTCGAGGAGATCGATAGGCCGACTCCGGGCAGCGGCGAGGTCTTGCTCGAGGTGCACGCGGCCGGGGTGAATCCGTCGGATTTCCGCGGCCGGAGCGGTTTCGCGGATCTGCCGCCGCAGTACCGGCCCTCGATTGCGCGCCCGTCCATTCCCGGCGCTGATGTGTCCGGCGAGGTTGTCGCCGTGGGCGCGGACGTGACCGAAATGGCTGTCGGGGACCAGGTCTACGGCCTCGTGCGGTTTCCGCCGTTCGACGGGCGCGGCCACGGGCGCACACATGCGGAGTACGTGACCGCGCCGGTTGCCGACCTCGCGCCGAAACCGCGGCGGCTGAGCCACATCGAGGCGGCAGCTGTGCCGATGGCGGCGCTGACCGCCTGGCAGCAGATCCATCGATACGGCGCGGTCGAGCCGGGCGAGCGCGTGCTGGTAGTGGGCGCGGCGGGCGGGGTCGGTCATTTCGCCGTGCAGCTGGCGCGGCTGCGCGGTGCCGAGGTTGTCGCGGTCGCCTCGGGTCGGCACGAAAAGTTCCTGCGCCGGTTGGGAATCGAGACTTTCATTGACTACACCGACGGGGATCCGGTCGGGGCGGCGGGCACGGTGGACGTGGTGATCGACTGCGTCGGCAGCGTCGGCGGGGTCGATGCCGCACGGTGGCTGACGGTCCTCGCCGACGGCGGCCGCCTGGTGCCCATCACGCTGGGTTTCTATCCGCCGGAAGAACTTTCGCGACGTGGCATCACGCGTGTCGGCGGGCAGGTGCAATCCAGCGGAGCGGACCTGCGCGAGCTCGGCAGACTGTTCGACGACGGCACGCTCACGGTCGCCATCGACAGTGCGTACCCGCTGGAGGACGCCCGTAGCGCGCACGAGCGCGGGGAACGCGGACACCTCCAGGGCAAGATCGTCCTGACCATGCCCGCGAGCATGCGGTGACCACCGGACGTCGAGACGAGATATTGTCCGCGGCCCGGGAACTGTTCCTGCGCAAGGGATATGCCGCGACCTCGATCGCCGATATCGCCGCGGCGGTGGGCGCCAGCAAGGCGGCGGTGTTCTATCACTTCAAGGCGAAGGAGAACATCGCCGCCGAGCTGCTGGACTCACCGTTCACGGCCGTGACCGAGCTCATCGCGCGGGCCGAGACGCAGCAGCTGAGTCCGGCGCAGATCCTCACCGAGTACATCGACGGCGCGGCCGAAACCGGCGCGCTGTTCATCGCTTTCGCGACCGACCCGTCGGTGGCCGACCTCATTCCGCAGCACGACGCCGATGCGGCGTGCCGCAGGATCATCGAGTTGCTCGCGGGTCCGGCCGCAACGCCCGCCGATCGGGTCCGTGGCCGCGCCGCCTTCGCTGTCGCCCAGACCATCGTGCCCGCACTACAGGAGCACGCGGGCTCGCTCGATGACGCACTCCGCCAGGAGATCCGGTCCGCCGCCCTCCGGGCGCTCGGTACCGGATCAGGCTCCTGACCAATACGGACTTCACCGCACGCATCGCGGATCGTCTCGACCATCTGCACTGACCTGCTACGGAGCCGGTGCACGAAGTGGAACATACGCGTTTTGGTCGATTCGCCTATCTACGTACAGTACTGTTCGCTAAGTTTCTCTGTCAGATCAGCGGGAGTCGCAGCATGAATGCCTACATCACGGCCACCGGCCGGTTTCTCCCAGGAGATCCGGTGCCCAACAACAAGATCGAGGACTATCTCGGCACGAGATGCTGACCGAAGGCATGGTCGAGGCAGGCGACACGCTGCTGTGCATGGTCCCCGAATCCGGCCGCTTCGCGGTCTCGTTCATGCACCTCACCGCTGTGGCAGCGCCGGATCTCGGGCTGACACCGTCAACATCCCACGGAATCTAGAAAGAAGGACTGCCCAATGAATCTCGCACTTCGAACCGGCTTGGCCACAGTCACACTCACCGCCGCTGTCCTCGGCGCCGCAGCACCGGCGATGGCGGCCGCCCCGGCGGTACCCGCCGTCGAAATCGGTGAAAACTCAGGCAGCACAAATGTCGCGAATGGATTGGTCCAGATCCTGGCCGGACTGATCAATGCCACAGGATCGGGAATCCCGTGCATCACCAAGCCACCGCCGCCGAACTCGTCCTGCTGATGACGTAGAACGCCCCGGAACCACTGGCCCCGGGGCGTTCTCGTTCGGCCGACCGCGGCGGTTACCCGGGCGGCTGGTTTGCGGCGGCGGTCTCCGCGTTCCGTCCGCTCGAATGCAAGCGGGTTCTGGCCTGCACCGCGAGCCGTTCATCGAGCGGCGCTTCGACGAGTTCCTCTGCGCCAGGGCGCATTCCGGCGATACTCAGGGCCAGGTGCCGCTTCCACGCGGTATCGACGACCCCGCGGGTTGTTTCGACCACGCCGCGCATGGCCCAGAACAGGACCTCGAGATCGGTATCGGTGAGATCCTCACGAATGCGGCCCGCCGCTTTGGCGGCGATCAGCAGTTCGGTCACGATGCGCCAATACTCGGCCTTCAGCGCCTTGGTCTCTTCGTCATTCCACAATCGCGGCAGACAGCCGCGCTGTGATGCGATGACTTCGCCTGTCCCGTAGAGCAACTGCTCCAGGCCGCGACCGTCGGTACGGTCGCGGGCCGCATTCGCGATAACCACCAAATCGTTCAGCAACTTGCGAACCAGCGCACTGATCAGTGCGTCCTTGGTGGGAAATCGGCGGTAGAGCGTGCCCATCCCGACACCGGCGACTCGCGCTATCTCATCGACGCTCGCGTCCATCCCGTAATCGGTGAAGACCCGCTCGGCCGCATCCAGGAGCCGCTCACGATTCTGCGCGGCATCGCGACGCAGTACCTTGGGCTCATTCAGACTCATCGCCCACTACGGTACCGCCCGCGATCAGCGCCATCTCGCCGTGGGCGAGCGGAGCCGGATCCTCGAGCTGCGACTGCTGATTCCGTGCGATCGAGGGGATGAACAATGCGGCGAATGCACCCAGTGCGACGGCTATGCCGAGCATGACGAACCCGTTGGTGTACCCGGATTCCTTCGGCAGACCGGAGGGCGCGGCCCCGATGCTGACCACGCTGGCCATGAAGGCGGCGCCGAGCGAACCGCCGATGGTCCGGATATTGGCGTTCATGCCGCTGGCCACCCCGGTCTGCGCCGGTGGCACCGCGGCAACAACAACATTGGACATGGCCGAGAAGGCCACACCGAAGCCGATGCCGACGATCGCCATCGCGATGTAGATGTCCACCTCGTATTCGTGCAGGAACGCCAGCATGAAGTAGCCCACCGCACCGACCAGCGATCCCACGAAAAGCACGTTCTTGGAACCGAAGCGCGCTGCCAGTGGCCCGGAAGCCAGACCGAGCAGGAACATTCCGACGGTCGTGGGAAGCAGCATCAGTCCGGACTGGGTCACCGAAGCGCCGAAGCCGTAACCGGCCGATGTCGGTGTCTGCAAGAACTGGGGCAGGAAGCCGAAGGCCGCGTACATGCCGACGCCCATCAACAGCGCCACCAGGTTCGCCGCCCACACCGTGCGAATCCGCATCATCTTCATGTCGATGAGTGGATTGGACGAGCGTGACTCGGCAATCACCCAGGTGATCACGATGACCACCGCGGCCACGAGCAGGCCGAGAACCTTGGGCGAGCCCCAGCCCCAGCTCGGCGCCTGACTCACGGCCAACAGCAGCGCGACCAGCCACGCCGACAACAGCAGCGCGGTACCCCAGTTCACCTTGCCCTCGTTGCTGTTCTCCGATTCCGGGATCAGGAAGAAGGCAGCCACCGCAGCGATGGTGATCATGACGAGCGGGATCCAGAAGAGCCAGTGATAGTTGAGAAGGTTGACGATGGGGCCGGCGAACACGATCCCGAGTCCGGCGCCCACGGCGGTCAAGGCGGCAATGATGCCGACCGCGCCGGGCACTTTCTCCCTGGGGAACTCGTCGCGAATGATGCCGAATGCCAAGGGCAGCACACCACCTCCGACACCCTGGATCGCCCGCGCCACGATCATGACGGACAGGCTCGTGGCCAGGGCGGCGAGCAGCGAACCCACCCCGAGCGCGACGAGAGCGATCACGAACAGTCGCTTCTTACCGTGCATGTCGCCGAGGCGGCCCATGATCGGGGTGAAGATCGACGCCGACAACAGGTAGGCCGTCAGCACCCACGTGACATTGGTCTGGCTGGTACCCAGCGACTCCTGGATGGTCGGCAGCACCGGCATCACCAACGACTGCAACAGCGCGTATGCACCCACACCGAGCGCGAGAACTCCGAACGTCACCTGATAGTGCGCTCGACGGGCGGTTTCCATATTTACAACTCCTCGTC
The DNA here is from genome assembly GCF_025465275.1 of Nocardia sp. GTDB lineage: Bacteria > Actinomycetota > Actinomycetes > Mycobacteriales > Mycobacteriaceae > Nocardia. The sequence goes on from NZ_JAODNK010000116.1 coordinate 39,351, forward strand.
GAAGCGGAGAGCAGGCTCCGGATGCGCAAAAAATAACACCCCAAGCGGAGAGTTAGCTCCGCATAGGGTGTGAATCACACCTGCGCAATCGAGGTCCCGATCACACTTCGACCTGGCGGCCGGGGCGCTTCCCAGCCGCCGCGAACGGTACGCCGCGGTAGACAGATCGAATATCCCCCGCCGCCACTTTCCTTCGGTGCCAACCGATCTCGCGCTAACCGATCGGTAGCGCGGTCAGGATCGGGTCGTAGGCCCAGTTCAGCATGCGCTCGGCATCGTCCCTTGCGGCGGCGCCGCTGCCGGGTGAGCTGTGCAGGACCACACCGATCAGCGGTATTCCTGCCCGCACCGTCTCGAACAGCAAGCAGGCGCCCGCGGCGTCGGTGGATCCGGTTTTGATGCCGATGGTGCCCGGATAGGTGCGCAGCAGCTGGTTCGTGGTCTGCCAGAGGTGATCGCGATTGGCCGGGCCGGCCGGCAGGTGATAGCTCTGCGACCCCGCGATCTCACGGAACACCGGCAGGCTCATCGCACGCAGACCGAGGGCCAGCAGGTTCGCCGGTGTGGAGTAGGTGGAGTTGTCGTCGGGGGCCGGCAGTCCGCTGGGATCGGTGAAATATGTTCCCGCCAGGCCCATTTCACGCGCGGTGCCGTTCATCCTGGCGATGAAGCCGTCTTGGCCGGGCCCGTAGCCCTCGGCCAGGGTATAGGCGGCGTCACAGCCCGACGGCAACACCATGGCGTAGAGGAGCTGTCGCGTGGTGAGCACCTCGCCGGGGGCCAGGCCTGCGTTGCTTCCGTCGTACCTGGTGCAGTAGGCGATGCTTTCCTGCGGCACGGTGACAGTCCGGTCGAGGTCGCCGGCGTTGATCACGACCAGTGCCGTCATCACCTTCGCGATGCTGGCGATCGGGACCGAAGTGTTCGGCTCTCGCGACCACAACACCGTGCCGGTGACTCCGTCCGCCAGCGCGGCCCCCGGCGCCTGCACTCCGTCCGGTTCAGCAGTCGGCCACGGCAACTGACCAAACGGGGCGCTCGCGGCCGGACCGGCCGCGACGCCGTGACCGACCGCCACAACCAACGCCCCGACAACACCAGCCTGCAACAATCGGGCAAATGTCCGCATGCGCCACATGCTGCCTTACAACCCCTCCAACCAGCGGGATTTCACCGACCGAATTGCCGCGACAGCACGCGGCATCGGGGCTCGTCCCATTCACCGCTCCTCGGGTTCTCCGGAATCGGATGTGTGTGCGAGCATTTCGCGATGGCTGGTGGAACTCATCTGTGGCCGGTCGTCGACCTGACCGATCTGCTCGAAGTGCTCGACCTCGGCGAGGTCGGGCCGGGGCGATTCCGGGCCCGGAACGTGACCTCGACGCTGCCGACCACGCTGGGTAGCCAGACGCTGGCGCAGGCGGTGGTCGCCGCCGAACGCACTGTGCCGCATATGGCGGTGCAATCCCTGCACGGTGTTTTCCCGCGCGGCGGGTACGCCGATCGCGAGGTCGACGTGGAGGTCGAAGTCGTGCAGTCGGGCCGGGCGCTGGCGACCGTGCAGGTGTCGTTCCGGCAGGACGGGCGCGAGCACGCACGGGTGCTGGCCATGCTCAGTGTCGACGAGCCCGACTTCCTCGCGCACGGCGCCGCGCTGCCCGCCGATGTGCCCGGGCCGGAGGAGTGCGCGGAACTGCCGTGTGCGGTGCTGCCGTGGGAGGTTCGGACGGTCGGCGGGGCCGATGCGGTGGCGCTCGACCTTGCGGGACCGCCGTCACTGGATGTGTGGATGCGCTGCGACAAGGCGCCCGACCTGCCCGGGATCGCCCGCGCGCTACTGGCTCACGGCAGCGAGGGATTTCTGGGCCCGGTCGCGATGCGCCCGTATCCGCAAGCCGAGATCGCCCGGCGCGGGGGCCGCAGCGCGGCGGCCATGCTCACCCAAACCATCACCTTCCACCGCCCGTTCACCCTGCACGACTGGCTGCTGCTGCGCTGCGAGAGCCCGTTCGCGGGCAGTGGCCGGATGTACGGGCGGATCCAGGTGTTCACGCGCACCGGCGAATTGGTGGCCTCCGTGGACGCGCAGGGCCTGATGCGGGGCGGCGACCGGTAGCTCAGACCAGGCCGCGCACGTCCCACAGCCACACACCGTCCACCTGCTGAGCGGGGAAGCCCAGCAGTTGATCCACGGTGCGGCGCAGGGCATCACTGTGATCGGCAGGCGGCAGCACCAGCACGTCGGCGCGCCAGTAACGCA
>NZ_JAODNK010000126.1 GCF_025465275.1 Nocardia sp.
TGTCCGCTACTGGTGACAGTGTGGACATCATGCCGACCGCATCGTCCACCGGAACTTCTTCTCGCCTGCTCTCGCTGCTGTCGCTGCTCCAGGTCCGTCGCGACTGGCCGGGGGATCTGCTCGCCCAGCGGCTGGGTGTCAGCGACCGCACGGTGCGGCGCGACGTCGATCGCCTGCGCGAGCTGGGTTACCCGGTCACAGCGGTGAAGGGACCCGACGGCGGCTACCGCCTCGAAGCAGGCAGCGACCTGCCGCCGCTGTTGTTCGACGACGAGCAGGCGGTCGCGCTCGCGGTGGCGCTGCGGATCGCGGTGGGGACGGGCGCGGGCATCGAGGAGGCCGCCGTGCGGGCCCTGGCAACGGTGCGTCAGGTGATGCCGTCCCGGCTGCGGCACCGCATCGACGCCCTCGAGATCACCGCCGTCGAATCAGCGGCGCGCGGAGGCGGCCCCCAGGCCGACACCGAGGTCCTGCTCGCGCTGAGCGCCGCCATCCGAGCCGCGGAGGAAGTGCGGTTCGACTACCGGTCACCGGCCCGGCCGGACGATGCCGACCCGCGCCCGCCTCGCCGGGTGCAGCCCCACCACATTGTGGTCCGCAGTGGACGCTGGTACCTCATCGGATGGGACCCTCAACGCGGAGACTGGCGAATCCACCGCCTCGACCGAATGGCCCTTCGTACCCCCAACGGACCACGTTTCACCCCCCGGCAGGTACCTGGCGGCGATGTCGTAGCCTTCCTCTCGGCCCGGTTCAAGGGCTCCTCGAGCGCGAACACCTGGCCATGCCAAGGTGAGGTGATCCTGAACCTCCCGGCCGCGCGAGTGGCTCCGTTCGCCGCCGATGGTGTTGTCGAACAGCTCGGCCCCGACCGAACCAGACTGCGGGCAGGCTCCTGGTCCTGGGGTGCGCTCGCGGCGACGCTCGCACGTTTCGACGCCGAGATCGAGGTCATCGGACCGAACACATTGCGGCAGGCTTTCGCCGAGCTTGCCCGCCGCGCCGAACGCGCCGCGGGCACCACAGCCGCGTGAACATCAAGCGTCCCTGCAGTTCTCGCGGAACACCAGCGGGCAAGGCCCAGCGCCCAATTGCTGATCGTCCGGTCATCAAAAGTATCGGTACGGAACCATCGGCGTGAGGTCGAGATCGGCCAGTGCGGCGGCGCCGCGAACTGTATGGTCGCCGCCGGCGAGCACCAGGGTCCGCGCCGACTGGTAGTGGCAACCGGCGGCGGTGAACACCTCTGCCGTGGCGAGCAGTCGCTCGTGATCGTTGGTGAACAGGGCTTCGGCTCGCTCCACAATGGCTGTGGCTATGGGGTTTCCGGCCACGATGGTCCGGGCCTCGGTGAGACGCGCACCGGCGTCGGGCTTTCCGGCGAGCACGATGGCTTCGGCGCGCAGCGCGACATACCAGTGGAGCCAGATCCAGGTGAGCCAGCGCCAGACCTCGCTGGGCTCGGGCGCCATTCGTTCCAGTGCCTCGTCGGCATAGCCGTTGTGCAGCAGGAGGATCGAGTCGAAGACGGCCTTGTAGCCGTAGGCATGTTCCGGCGGGGTGTCGAGCTGGTTCATGACGGAGGTCCATTCGGACCGGGCGTCATCGTCCGCGCGGAGGCCGTGGATCAACTCCACACCGGCCACTGCCGCGCCGAGGCCCGACCCGGTGGGGCTGCCGGTGCGGTGCCACGATTCGAGGAATCGGATGCCGCGGGTGCGGACGTCATCGACATTTCCTGCCAGCGTGTCGGCTACCAGCAGCCAGCAGGTGGCTCGGTGGCCGACCTCGGCCAGCAGCGGGTGATCCGCGAGTTGCCTCGCCCACCGGCGGGCGCCCCGTAGATCTCCGACGCCGAGGCAGGCTTCGGTGACCTCGCCGAGCGCATCGATCAACTCGTGGGTACCGGCCGGAATGTCCTGGACGGACGAGAGCAGTGTGATGCGGCGCCGTGCTGTTGCCGCAGCGGCAAACGGGTCACCGCCCCAGCTCTGGGCGCCGGCGAGGATATCGAGCGCGGCGGACTCGGCGAGTGGATCGCCCGTCCGGTGCGCGAGTTCGACCGCCCGTTCGGCGCACGAGATGGTCTCCGGTACGACTGTGCCCGGCGGGCATTCGGCGACCGCGAAGGCCTCGGTGAGCGCACTCCCGGCCTCGGCCAGCGCCACTGCCGCCAGGGCAGCGGGATCGTCACCGGCCAGCTCCCGTGCTTCGTCGATCAGTGCGATTGCCTTGTCCTGCGGCAGAATTCGAGCGAACTTGCTGGCGAACCGGTACGTCGTGGTGACAGCGGTCGCCAGGTCGGCGGCGGCACCGGCGGTATCCCGGGCGCGGAGCGCCGCCTCTGCGGCCGCACGGTGCAGCCGATACATATCGTCGCCCCGCATCTGACATCCGGCCACGGCGGCCGCGTTCCGCAGCAGTGCCGCACTGGCGGCCGGGTCATCCGCGAGCGCGGCCGCCTGCTCATAGCGCATCTGGGATTCGCCGGTCAGGTGCCGGGTGAAGGACAGGTCCGCCAGGTACCGGGCGAAGCGATACGCATCCCCGCGCTGCTCCGGCCGGTCGGCCACCCACGCCATGGCGGCGCGGAAATCGTCTGCCACCGCATCGAATCCGGCTCGCCAGTCCGATCGCACCACCGTCAGATCGGCGGCCGCGGCCAGACACCAGCGCAGATGCCGGGACCGGGCGTCGACGAGTTCGCCTGCCTCGGTGAGCCGTTCGATCCCGTACTGGCGAATGGTCTCCAGCGCCCGGTATTCGGTGCCGTTCGGTGACGCCGTCACCATGAGCAGGCTCTGTTCGACGAGCCGGGCCAATCTGTCTGCGACAACACCCTTTTCGGATTCGGTGACCTCCGCGGCGGCTCCCACGGTGAACGATTTCATGAACACCGACACCTGGCGCAGCAGCACTCGGTCGTCCGGCTCCAGCAGTCCGTGGCTCCAGTCCAGTGCTGCCCGTACCGAGCGGTGCCGGTCATCGCCGCGCGCGCCGCCCGCGAGCATCCGCAGCTGATCGGACAGGCCCTCTGTGAGGCCGTCCAATCCGAGGGTGGTCCAGCGGGCGGCGGCGAGTTCGATTGCCAGCGCCACGCCGTCCAGTCGTCCGCAGAACTCCGAGACCTGGTCGCGGAGTGCATGATTGGGCGGCCAGCCGCTCGCTGCCGCGCGCTCCATGAACAGCAGGACCGCATCCGATTCGCCCTCACCGGCCAATGACATCGGCGGGACCGGGTAGACCCGTTCGAACGGCACCATCAGCCGAGCCTGGCTGGTCGCCAGCACCGTCACCCGGGGACAGGCGGCGAGCAGGCGTTCGATGAAGAGCGCCACGCCATCTCGCACGTGTTCGCAATTGTCCAGCACCAGCAGCGCGTGCCGATCGGCCAGTGCGGCCAGCACCGATTCGTCCATGCCGCGGCCGGGTTGTTCGCCGAGGCCGATGGCAAGGGCGACGGTACCGGCGACCACGCAGATATCCGAGCTGGTGAGTGGTACCAGGTCGACGAACCAGACCCCGTCGGAGTACTCGTCGGCAGCCTCCGCGGCGACTGTGAGGGCAAGGCGGGTCTTGCCCACCCCGCCGGGCCCGACCGCGGTGACCTGCCGGTGCTTTTGGATCAGCTCGGTCAGCTCGGCACGCTCCCGCGTCCGGCCGATGAACGAGGTCAACGGCGCCGGCAGCACCGGTGCCGGATGCGATCGGTCGGCGCACGTGAGCTCGGAGGCGCGCTGCGCGAGCGCCCGCCGATCCGGAACCTCCAGCTTGCGCAGCAGCGAGGAAACGTGGCTCTCCACGGTACGTACCGAAATGAACAGTCGCGCACCGATTTCGGCATTACTGAGATGTTCTCCCAGCAGCCCCAGCACCTCGGCTTCCCGAGCCGAGATCTCCACCGTCGCCGCCACAGTCCTCATCCTGCCCTATATCCGCTTCGTACTCAGTACATGCGGGCGGATTGCGTAGTGACCGTGGGCGGGTCCGTGCCTCGATCAGTGGTCGGTTCCGTGATCGTCACGGATGTGGCGCGGTGGCGCCGCAAGCCAAGCTTTGAGCACACCCAGAACGGCGCTACCGCCGGAATCACCGGGGTCGATTCGGCCCACTACTTCAGGAGTCATCATGACCAGCTCTTCCACCCAGGGCATCAAGACCGTGCTGCACACCGTGTCCGATCCGGCGGCGGCCAAGGCGATGTACACCGCGCTGCTCGGCGTAGCGCCGCAGACTGATTCGTCCTTCTACGTCGGCTTCGACACCGAGGGCCAGCACATCGGCCTGGTCCCGGCCGGCGGCACCGAGAATGTGACCGCACCGGTGGCCTACTGGCACGTGCCGGATATCGAGGCGAAGCTCGCCGAGGTCACCGCGGCGGGAGCCACCACGAAGGAGCCCGCACACGATGTCGGCGGCGGCCGGCTGGTGGCCACGTTCGCCGATACCGACGGCAATGTCCTCGGGCTGATCCAGGACCGCTGAGCACTCGCCCCGCTGCCTAATCTTTCTAAGGAATAGCCATGATCGAGGCCAAGCACCTCACGAAGCACTACGGCGGCAAAACCGCCGTGAACGACCTCTCCTTCACCGTCCAGCCCGGCCGGGTCACCGGATTCCTGGGCCCGAACGGCGCCGGCAAGTCGACCACCATGCGTCTGCTGCTCGGCCTCGACCGTCCTGATCACGGTGACGCCACCATCAATGGTCAGCACTACCGCGATATGGCGCAGCCGATGCGGGTGGTCGGCGCACTGCTGGAGGCGCGTGCCGTGCACAGCGGCCGCAGCGCCTACGACCACCTGCTCTGCCTGGCCCAGGCGCAGGGTCTGCCCAGGCGTCGTGTCGACGAGGTCATCGAGCAGGTCGGTCTGACCGCGGTGGCCCGCAAACGGGCGGGCGGTTTTTCGCTGGGCATGGGGCAGCGCCTCGGCATTGCCGTTGCGCTGCTGGGTGATCCGGCCCTGCTGATCCTGGACGAGCCGCTCAACGGTCTCGATCCCGAGGGCATCGTCTGGATTCGGAATCTGATGAAGGCGCAGGCCGCGGCGGGCCGCACCGTCTTCGTCTCCAGTCACCTGATGAACGAAATGGCGGTCACCGCAGACCATCTCATTGTGATCGGCCGCGGCCGGCTGGTGGCCGACTGCTCCACCGAGGAGTTCATCGAGCGCAGCACCGAGCAGAGCGTGCTGGTCAAGAGTCCCGATCAGGATCGGCTCGCGGAGTTGCTGCGCGCCGAGGGCGGCATGGTCACCGCCGGTACGGAGGGTCTCGAGGTGACGGGCCTGGAGGCTCCGCGCATCGCCGAACTCGCCTCCGCCGCCGGGCTGATGCTGCACGAGCTCACCCGCCGGCGCGGTTCGCTGGAGGACGCATTCATGGAGCTGACCCGCGAGACCGTGGAGTACGACGTCAAGGTTCCGACCGCTGGAGGAGTGAAATGAACACCGACACCGCCCTTTTCATCGATACCCGGGAACCGGGCTTCGGGCAGTTGATGCTCTCGGAGTGGACCAAGATCCGCTCGGTCCGCTCCACGATCTGGTCGCTGATCCTGCTGGTGGTGCTCGGCGTGGCCAGCACCGCACTGTTCATCGGAATGGGTGTCGCACAGTGGGACGGCGCCGATGCCTCCCAGCAGGCCGCCATGCGCCTCGACCCGACCGGCACCATTCTGGGCAGCGGAATTCTGCTGAGCCAGCTCACGGTCTGCGTGCTCGGCGTCATGGTCATCTCTTCCGAGTACTCCACCGGCATGATCCGGGCCAGCCTGCTGGCGGTGCCCAATCGGGTGCCGATGCTGGCGGCCAAGGGTGCGGTGTTCGGACTGCTGACCCTGGTGATGGGCGAGTTGGTCTCCTTCGTGTCCTTCATGATCGGGGCGCCGATCATGAACAGTAAGGTCCACGTCTCGCTCGGTGACCCCGGAGTTTTGCGCGCCGTCATCGGCTGCGGCCTCTACCTGGCCATGCTCAGCCTGTTCTCGCTCGCCATCGGGGCGATAGTCCGCCACACCGCCGCCGGCATCACCGGCGTCATCGCCTTCGTCCTGGTCATCGCGCCGATAGCCAAAATGCTCCCCGGCACGGTGGGCAAGCACATCCACGCCTACCTCCCCTCGGAAGCCGGACACCTCATCGCCCAACAGCACGCTGCCGCAGGCGATCTGCTCGGTCCATGGCAGGGCTTCGCCGTCCTGACCCTCTGGACGGCAGCGCTTCTGGTCATCGCGGCGGTACGCCTGCAGCGCCAGGACGCCTGACGGCCGGCCGCCGGAGTTGCCGGCCCAGTTCGATCCCACAGAGCGGGGAGACCTTCAGCAGATCAGCTGAAGGTCTCCCCGCTCATTTGTGTTGTCCCACTTGGCTCGAAGGCCCTGATCGCGTCAGACTGCCGCGAGGTGCTCGGTGAAGAATCCCGCGAGTTCGGTGATCGCGGTCGGAACGTATTCGTCCTTGTCGTAGAGATCGATATGGGTCGCGCCGTTGATCCAGAACAGTTCCTTGGGTTCGCGGGCCTTCTCGATCGCCTGCCGGCTGAAGTAGGCGGTGTCCGCTTCGGTGCCGGCGATCATCAGCAGCGGCCGCGGTGAGATCAGGTGGATGAGGTCGTAGGAGGAATACTGGGCGATCTGGTCCACGCTGCGCGACACCCACCAGTTCGGCGAATTCGGGTGTTGCGCACGAGGTGTGCGGTAGTAGTCGCGCCCCTCGGTGTAGAGCGTGGGCCAGCCCTGTGCGTCCGCTTCGGTCTCCGGAACCGCGCGCTGCAGGCGAGGTTCCTTACCCTGCGCCTCTTCATTGCGGGCCGCCCCGGCCTCGTCGAGCATGCCCCGCAGAATGTCTTCGCTCTGGCCGCCGCCGAGGCCCTCGCGGAAGAGGGCGCCGATATCGGCCGCGCTGACGGTCGCGACGGCCTTGATCCGATGCTCGGTCTGCGCGGCGAAGGGCACATAACCGCCGGATGCGCAGATCCCCAGCGCACCGATCCGCTCCGGATCGACCTGCGGCAGGCTCGCCAGATAGGTGACGGCGCTCCTGATGTCCTCGGCCCGTGCGAACGGGTTCTCCAGGAAGCGCGGCGCGCCTTCGCTCTCACCCTGATAGGACGCATCGAAGGCGAGGGTGATGAACCCTTCGCCGGCGAGCTTCTCGGCATACAGGCCTGCGGTCTGCTCCTTCACGCCGCCGAAGGGATGTGAGACCACGATCGCGGGTCGCCGTTCGCCCTCGGTGTAATCGGCTGGGGTGTAAAGGTTTCCGGCGAGGGTCAGCCCATTGCTGGGGAATTTCACATCGGTGTGCACGTTTCGTCTCCTCAACGTTGTCGCTGCGGTGCCGTCATCGGCACGCTGTAGTCAGCTTCGTTCGCCGCGGATACCGCAACCAGCGTGAAATCGTTCCTGGGCACCGGTGTTCCTAGGACAAAACCTGCCGTCCCAGGAACAGTGAGGGGAGTGCAGAATCGGGGCTATGAGTAGCCGCGCTGCACGGCACAACGAGCTGGGAGAGTTCCTCCGTACCCGGCGCGCCCAGGTCACACCAGAGCAGGTCGGACTACCCGCGGTGGGGCAGCCGCGCCGCGTGGCGGGCCTGCGCCGGGAGGAAGTCGCACAGCTGGCCGCGATCAGCGCCGACTATTACACCCGACTCGAACAGGGTCGTCTTACGAGTGCTTCTGAGTCGGCGCTGACCGCCATCGCTCGCGCCTTGCGCCTCGATGCCGACGACGAGGTCTATCTGCGGAAACTGGCCCACAAATCGAAGGTTCGCCGAGGTCCTGCCGTTCAGCGCGCGCGGCCTGCGACCGAGCTGCTGCTGAACAACCTGATCGACACCCCCGCCCTGGTCCTCGGCAGGCATATGGACATCCTGGCGTGGAATCAACTGGCCGCTGCCCTGTTCATAGATTTTGCCGAAATCCCGCCCGAGCAGCGCAATTTCGTGCGGATGGCATTCCTGGACCCTGCGGTTCGCAGCCGCTACGTGGCCTGGGAGGCGACTGCCCGCATCTGTGTGGAGTACCTCCGCATGGATGCGGTGGAGTTCCCCGACGACCCCAGGCTGATGGCGCTGGTCGGCGAGCTGTCCGTCCACGACGCCGACTTCCGCGACTGGTGGGCCGCCCGTCATGTCGCCAGGAAAACCTTCGGCGCCAAGACGTTTCGCCATCCCGCCGCCGGTGAGCTCACCTTGGATTGGCAAATGCTGGCCTGCCTCGACGACCCCCACCAGACAATCCTGGTGATGACGGCCGCACCGGGCACCCCCTCACATCAGGCGCTGCGTTTCCTCGCCTCGTGGGCTGATTCCGCAGATGCGCCGCCGTCATCCGACAGCGTCGCTGCCACACCGCACGATCGTGATTACAGTGATCGTTCATGACGCGAACCGTTCTGGTCACGGTGGTACCGGCGTGAAAGAGGGCGCGGTGTCGCTGCCCGATGAGGTGGAAGCGTGGCGCGAGGGCGGGCGCTGGGTGCGTTGTGCGGCGGGCCAGGTGTTCGTGCGATCGGGTCCGGGAGATGGGCCGATTGTGCTTCTGCTGCACGGGTATCCATCGAGCTCCTACGACTTCCGGCGCATCGTCGATCAGCTCGGGGGTAGGGCGTGGGTGGCGCTGGACTTTCTGGGGTTCGGATTCTCGGACAAGCCTCGGCCGCATCGCTACAGCCTGTTCGAGCAGGCCGATATCGTCGAGGAAGTAGTTGCCGGCAGTGTTGCCGGTCCGGTGGTGGTGCTGGCGCACGATATGGGGACCTCGGTCGCCACCGAGCTGCTCGCGCGGGATATCGAAGGGGCACTGTCGTTTTCGATGGAGCGTGTCGTTCTCGGCAATGGCAGTGTGATCTTGGAGAAGGCGACGTTGCGGCCGATTCAGAAGATTCTGCGTGGTCCGCTCGGTCCGGTGGCGGCGCGGCTGGCGAACCGGGTGCTGTTCACTCGTGAGTTTTCGGCGCTGTTCTCGGCGCAGCACCCGCTGTCGAGAGGCGAGGCCGCCGCGCAGTGGGCACTGCTGTCCTATGAACGCGGCCAACGTATTACGCATCTGCTGACGGCCTATCTGGATGAGCGAGTCGCGCACGCCGATCGCTGGCACGGTGCTGTTCGGGACTGGGGCAAGCCCCTCGGCTTGCTCTGGGCCACAGGCGATCCGGTGGCTACGACCGCGGTCCTGGACGGACTACGGGAACTGCGACCTGGTGCCGCGGTGATCGAACTGCCCGGCCTCGGTCACTATCCCCAGATCGAGGACCCCGATACCTACGCTGCCGGTGCCCGGCGGCTGCTCGGTATCGAGGGCGGTCTCGGTACGTAGTATGGTGTGCGGGAACAACTGAACAGATGCACGAAAAATTGCTCCAGAATGGTGTTTCGGGGCAGCACGATTCGCGGGTTCCCCGAACCTCCGTAGTGTGAAATCCCCACGGGATCCAGTGCTTTCTTCGTATGTAGAAGGAAGTGGACCGTGAATTTTCGTGCGATTATCGTTGGGGCGGGTTTAAGCGGGCTGGCGCTTGCGCACGGCCTCCATCGCCTGGGTATCGAGGCAGCTGTTTTCGAGCGGGATCCTTTTCCCGGAGCGAGGCCGCAGGGATACCGCATTCAGCTCGATGCGCCGGGGCTTTCCGGCCTGGAGCGTTGTCTGCCGCCGGAGCTGTTCGAATCGTGTCTGGCCACAGCAGCATCGCCGCCGCCGCGGGTAACCGTGCTGGATCAGCATCTTGCGGTGCTCGCCGATCGCGTGGTGAGCGAGCGTGCGAGGTCAGGGGTGGCCACCTCGCTCGCTTTCGACCGTGCGACGCTGCGGCAGCTCCTACTGGCCGGTCTGCCTGCCGAGGTTCATTACGGTGCCCGGTTCGTCACGTACGAACAGCTGCCCGATGGTCGAATCGCCGCCCACTTCGCGGATGGTCGCGTCGTGGTCGGGGATCTGCTGGTCGGTGCGGACGGCGTCAGCTCCGCGGTGCGTCGAAAGCTGTTGCCGCAGGCCGACATCGAGGACACCGGGCTACGTTTGATCTACGGGAAGATCCCGCTGCCGGATCCGGATTCGCACCGCTTGCCGGACTGGGTGTTCGAGAGCATCTTCACCGTGGTGAAGGGGGCGGGCGGCACACATATGGGAGTGGGTCCGGTCCGCGACTATGTCGCATGTCTGGTCGGCGCGACCACCGATCATCCGTGCATGCCGTCGTTCGCCGCATTGCGTCGGCTCGACGGGCCGGAACTTCGCGACCTCGCAGACCGCATTATCGGACCGGATCGCCCCGCCGATATCGATCGCATTCTCGGCAGTTGGGATACCTCCACCCTGATTCCCCTGCGCATCTCCACCGCCGGCGCTGTGCGGCAGTGGGATTGCCGCGGCGTCACGCTGGTCGGTGATGCCGTCCACGCGATGAGCCCGGTGCTGGCCATGGGCGCGAACACCGCCCTGCGGGACGCGGGGGAGCTGACCACCTCGATATCCACGGCGCTCGCGACCGGCACCTCCCTGCACGAGGCCGTGCGCCGCTACGAGGCCGACATGCTCGAGTACTCGTCGGCCATGGTCGCCGCCTCTCGGCGAACGGGTCAGGAGCGCGTCGGGCAGCGATGAACCTGCTGGATGAACCGCAACGTCCGAGCGCCAGAATCCCAGTGGGAAAGGCGCATTCGTGTCAGGACAGTGTTTCTAGTTCTGCGCAGTAGGTCGGATGACGAGCTCGTTGACGTCGACGGTGGCCGGCTGACTGATGGCGAAGCCGATGGCCTCGGCGATGGCGGAAGCGGGGATGGCGAGCTGATCGGTCGCACCGCGTGCCGCCGATCGAGCTTCGTCCGAACCACCGCGATCGGTGAGCTCGCTGTGGGTGAAGCCAGGGCTGACAATGGTGACGCGAATATCCCGGCTCTCCTGGCGCAGCCCCTCGGACAGTGCGCGGACGCCGAACTTGGTGGCGCTGTACACGGCTGCGGTCGGGTCGACGCGGAGCCCCGCGACCGAGGCGACATTCACAATGTGACCGCCTCCCTGCTCCTGCATGATCGGCAGCACAGCGGCGATGCCGTAGAGCGTGCCACGCAGATTGACGTCGATCATCTGCTCCCATTCATCGATGCGGAGATCGCTGATGGGGGACAGCGGCATCACACCGGCATTATTGATCAGCACGTCGACCCGGCCGTATCGCTCGACAGCAGTGGCAACAAACGCGCGGACGCTGTCCAAGCTGGTGACGTCGAGTGCGAGCCCGTCCAGCAAACCTCCGGTCGCGCGTGCCTGCGCGGCCAGGATCTCGAGCCGATCGGTGCGCCGGGCACCCGCGACCACCCGGTGTCCCACGGCAGCGAGGTGACGGGCGGTGGCCTCGCCGATCCCGCTGCTGGCTCCGGTGATCAGGACGACCTTCTGCTCGGTATCCGATGAGGAAGTCATTGCGCTCCTTGAACTCTGATGAGGTGACAACCCAGTACATCCCGCACGTGCCGGTTCGGGAAGGCAGTGTGAACCTAGGTGCGCGACACCCAGGCCAGTTCCGGCGTGGCTATCATCGCCAGCATGGGATCCCGTGACAACGAGCTCGGTGAGTTCCTTCGGGCCTGCCGCGCCCGGCTCGAACCCGCCGACGCCGGGCTGCCCGGCGGCGGTTCGGGCCGTCGGGTCGCGGGGCTGCGCAGGGAAGAGGTAGCGGTGCTGGCAGGAGTCAGCGCCGATTACTACGCCCGCCTGGAACAGGGTCGTGAGCGGAATCCCTCCGCTCAGGTCATCGATGCCATCGGCCGGGCGCTCAAACTCACCGCCGACGCGCGCGGTCACCTGTATCGGCTGGCAGGGTTGAATCCCCGTGTGTCGCCCGGGAGTCCCCGCGATCTCGTCCACCCATCGCTGCTGCAACTGCTCGATGCGTTCCCTCGTGCCGCGGCGTATGTGCTGGGACCGGCGTTCGACGTGCTGGCCGGTAATTCGATCGCCGATGCTCTGCTGGCGCCGTTCGGCGCGGAGCGGAATATGCCGCGCATCCTGTTCACGCATCCGGAGGCAAGGACCGTATTCGCCGAGTGGCAGGTCGTGGCCGCCGCCACGGTTCACGCGCTGCGCCTGAACGCGGGCCATTACCCGGCGGAGCGGGACATCAGCGGTCTTGTCGCCGAGCTCACCGAGCAGTCCGCGGAATTCCGTACGCTGTGGGCCGATCAGAAGGTCGGCGGCCTCAATCGTGCGTTCAAGGTCTTCGTCCATCCCGACGCCGGGCGAATCGAACTCACCTACCAAACTTTCGACGTGCGTGACGCGCCCGGACAGCAACTACTTGTCGGCACCCCGGAGCCCGGCAGCCGCAGCGAGGAAGCGCTCGCCTACCTCGCGGCCATGACGACTTCGGCCTGAGCTGCAGCCGTTCGCAGTAATACGTCGAGTGACCAGGAGTATCGAACGACATGCCTTTCGCGGATGAACTCGTCAATGACCGCACCGCGCGCGACCTTCTCAGTGCGATCGAAAAGGCTGCGCCCACAGCCGAATTGACAGCCCTGCGTGCTGCTCCCGGCCTACTCGGACCGCTCGCCCTGCGCCCGCGCGCCGATGTGCTCCGCGATGCGCTCCTGGCGGGCATACCGGGCACCTACGCCGAACTCGCCGGTGTCGTGCGCACCGCCGCGGACAGCTCGGAGGGTTTCACCGGCTGGCTGATCTGGCCGGTGACCAGTGCGATCGCGGCCCGGGCCGTCGAGGAGAACAGCACCACCGCCTTCGACGATGCGATGGCGCTGCTGGCCGATCTCACCGGGCGGCTCACCGCGGAATTCGCGATCCGCGCCCTGCTGCGCCACGATCTGGACCGGGCGCTGGGCATTATCGCCAGGTGGACCACCTCCGACGACATCGAAGTGCGCCGGCTGGCCTCCGAAGGAACCCGACCCTATTTGCCTTGGTCGACAAGGGTTCCCGAGATCATTGCCCGCCGCGGAATCACCGTTCCGATTCTCGACGCGCTCTACCTCGACGACAGCGAATATGTGCGCCGCTCGGTGGCCAATCATCTCAACGATCTCAGCCGCGACGAACCCGACCTGGTGGTCGCCGCCGCCCGGCGCTGGCTGGACGCTCCGGGAGCCGACACCGCCCGCCTGGTGCGGCACGCTCTGCGCACCCTGGTCAAAAGCGGCCACCCCGGTGCGCTGGAATTGCTCGGATTCGCCCATGCCGCCGTCGAAATCGACGGGCCGCTGCTGGACCGGACCACCGTTCCGTTCGGCGGCAGCATCCGCTTCACCGCCACGATCCGTAATACCGGCGCCACACCGGCGCGTCTGTCCATCGACTACGTCATTCACCACCGCAAGGCGAACGGCGGCCAGACCGGCAAGACCTTCAAACTCGCCACCTGCACGCTCGCACCAGGCGAAGCGCACACCATCGACCGCGAGCACTCGTTCCGGCCGATCAGCACCCGCCGCTACTACCCTGGCGGCCACGCAATCGAGTTGCGTATCAACGGTATTGCCTCCGACCGTTTCACCTTCGACCTCGAAGCGGCACCCGCCTGACCGACCGCGGACGCGGGACGATCAGCGCTCGTTGTTCCACATCCGGAACACCGCACAGCGGCGCTTGTCACCGAAGGTCACCGTCCACAGGTTCGAGAACGTGCCGAGCTTGCGGTAGACGCCCGTCCCCTCGATCGCGGCCGTGTCTCCGGTGATGGTCAGTACCGACCACTCGAACTCCCAGCCGCCTTCCTGCCACGCCTGTCGGCCCAGCCACCCGTCGACTATGGCCGTGCGGCCGATCCACGATGTCTCATAAGGCCATTCATGATATTCGGCCTCCTCGGTGAACAGGGCGGCGATATCGTCCGGGTCGGAGGTCTTCCACGCCTGCACATACCGTTCGACCCACGCGCCGACTTGCTTTTCGGTGATGGCGACCATGATTCTCCTTTGCTCTCCGGCACTTTCGATACATCCTCGGCCGATCCACGGTCTCGGAGAAGGTCGCGGTGTACCTGGGTGTGCCGCTCCTAGGAACGTGTCCGGCGTGCCCTGGATCCCAAGCTCATTGCGGAATCTGCAGAGCCATCGCTACGGTCCGCAGGGTTTCGGCTACCCGGGCGGCGGGCTCGGTGAGCGGCGCCGGGAGCCTCGCCAGCAGTAAGCGGCGATGTTCCTGCGGGCCACCGCGTACCGCCAGAATGCGCACGCCCGGAGGCGCCGCCGGAGTGAGAGAGGAAGGGACGGTGGTGAATCCGCAGCCGGCGGCGACCAGGTTCAGCTTGGCAAGCCAGTCTCGCGCGGTGTGCGCGATTTCGGGGCGTTCGTCGAGGCCGGGCCACACACCCATCAGCCGATCTTCGGTGGCCGGTCCGGCGATCCATAACCGGCCGTGCAGATCGGCCACATCGATGTAGTCACCGCGCGCGAGCGGATGATCGGCGGGCACCGCCACCCGGAGGCCGGCTTCGCTGAGGGTCTGCAGCACCAGCGGCGGCGACTCGGTGTCCGGCGGCCGGAAGGGCGGCTCGGAGCCCAGTAGCGCCAGGTCCAGACTTCCGGCGCGCAGTGCGCGGACCAGAGCGGGGGTACTGCCCTCGCGAGTGTGAACGACGATGGCCGGATGACTGGTGCGCAGGGCAGTGATCGCCCGGGGCACCAAAGCCGCTCCCGCACTGGGGAACCAGCCCACTCGGACGATGCCGCCCGGAGCGGGCAGCCCGGAGAGCTCGCGGGCGGTGGCATCGATCCGGTCGAGCACGTCCGTCGCTCGCCGCAGCACGAGTTGCCCTGCGGCGGTGAGCCGTACGCCGGTGCGGTGGCGTTCGAGCAATTGCACCCCCGCGGCCCGTTCGGCCGAGGCGATCTGCCGCGACACCGCGGACTGGGTATAGCCGAGCGAAGTCGCCGCCGCGGTGAAGGTGCCCTGCTCCGCGACGGCCCGGAAGACCCGCAATGCGGTGAGCGAGACCTCGGAGAAATCCATGACTTCTACGCATACCAGGTGTGTCGAACATTCGCTGTGCTCATTCAGCGCGGCGGCCGCCCGATCATGGTTACTTGACGTTGAAGAGCCGGGTGCAGGCTCGGGTGAGGGTTTCCCGGAGGATGTCGTCGGGGATATCGGCCAGGGCGGGGACCGCGACGGCGATGGCGATATTGATATAGAGGGCGGCGCGTTGATCGGGAGAGGGATTGTCGCCGTAGAGGACCACGAGGGCGCGGTCGCGCATCGATTCGAATGAGCCGTTGTCGGAATCGATCCGGACGTCGATCGCCGGATTGGCTTGCAGAATGGCCAGCGCCTCACGCTGGGCCACCAGCATGTCGACCATTCCGGCGATCACCAATTGCACGCGCTTGGGGCGGGAGCGGACGGTCTCGGCGCGGTCGAGCAGTTCGTTCATGGCGCGGAACTCGGGCACCACGATCTCCCGGAAGATCTCGGCCTTGGTGCGGAAGTAGTAGTAGACCGCGGCTTTTGTCAGACCCATCTCGTCGGCGATCTGCTGCAGGGTCGTGGCCTCGTACCCGCGTTCGGAGAACATGCTGCGGGCAGTGTCGATGATGCGCTGCCTGGTCTGCCGGGCCTGTTCGGCACGGGTGGTGGCTCCGGTGTCCGTCATCGTCGCCCTCGCATATCAGTCATCATGCCTGATCGCCACCCGGACTTTCCTTGTGGACGTGGCTGTTTCGACCGCGACTTCGGCGGTCAGTTTCCCATCGGCATTTCGCCACCGTACCGTATTTCACTAGCCGCGTGGCTGGTGAATCTCTTGTCAACGGGTCGGCGCACGTCTAGGGTATTTCACTAGCCACTCGGCTAGTGAATAGCCGTTCCAGTCCGTCGAACAGAGGCCCTCATGTCGACTTTTCTGTATCGGCTCGCGCGGTGGAGTACGCGGCGCAGGCGCTGGGTACTGGCCGCCTGGCTCTTGATCGGGGTCGGCGCGGTTGCGGTCGCGACCCTGAGCGGCGGCAAGACCAGCGATAGTTTCGCCATGCCGGGGACCGAGGCGCAGCAGGTCCAGGATCTGCTGTACTCGAAGGTTCCGCAGGCGGCCGGGGTTCAGATGCAGGTGGTGTTCTCGTGCACGCCTGGCGCCGATCTGAACGATCCCGCGCTCCGGACCACCGTGGAACAGGCGGTGGCGGAACTGAAGTCGGTTCCGCAGGTCACCGCTGTCGGTGATCCGTATGCGTCGAAACGGGTGTCGCCGGACGGGCGTGTGGCGATCGCGTCGGTGCAGTTCGCGGACAAGAGCGCCGCCGATGTCGAGGCCTCGACCTTGGATGCGGTGCGGCAAGCGGTCGGTCCGGCCGAGGCCGCGGGGATCGGCGTCGATTATTCGGGCGGGGTGTATCCAGGCTCGCATACGGCGCAATCGCCGATACCGGAGATCATCGGAATCGCGGTCGCGCTGCTGATCCTGCTGATCACCTTCGGTTCGTTCGTCGCGGCCGGCCTGCCGATCATGACCGCGATCATCGGCGTCATCACGACGCTGATGGGCGTCACCGCTATTGCGTCGGTCGTGGATATCGCTTCGGCAGCAACCACTGTCGCGCTGATGCTCGGGTTGTCCTGCGGCGTCGATTACGGGCTGTTCATCCTTTCGCGGCATCGGGACAATCTGCTCGGGGGTGTGGCCGTCGAGGAATCCATCGGCCTGGCCATGGGCACCGCGGGCAGCTCGGTTGTCTTCGCCGGCCTGACGGTCATCGTCGCGCTGTGCGGGTTGTCCCTGGTGGGAATACCCTTCCTGACCGTCATGGGTCTGTCTGCCGCTGCGGCGGTTGCCGTCGCCGTACTCATTGCGATCACCCTCGTGCCGGCGATGCTCGGATTCGCCGGACACACGATTGTCCGATTCTTCGGGTTCGGCAGGCAGGAGCGAACGGCGCGCCTCGCCGTCGAGCATCCGGACCGCACCCTCGGGTCGAGGTGGGCACGATTTGTTGTCCGGCATCCGGTTTCGCTGCTCCTCGGCGGTGCGCTCCTGCTCGCAGTGATCGCACTGCCGGCCACCTCCATGGAACTCGGCCTGCCCAGCGGAAGTGCCAAACCCACCTCGGACACCCAGCGCCGGTCCTACGACCTGGTGGCCGCGAGCTTCGGGCCCGGCTTCAACGGCCCTCTCGTTGTCCTCGCCGAAGGTGTGCCGAATGCGGCTGCCGCACAACCGATTGCCGATGTCCTCGGCAAGGAACCGGGGATTGCGGGAGCCTCGGTCAGCATGGCGATCGAGGGAATCGCGACCGTGCAGGTCTATCCCACAACCGGGCCCAATGACGAAGCGACCACCCAACTGGTGCACAAACTCCGCAGTGAGCGCAGCGTTCTCGCCGCGGGCACCGGAGCTCGAATTCTCGTGGGCGGCAAGACCGCATCCGACATCGATATCTCCGCCAAGCTCTCCGCTGCCCTGCCCACGTTCCTCATCGTCGTGATCGGGCTGGCATTCTTGCTGCTCACCTTCGCCTTCCGCACCATCCTCGTCCCGCTCACCTCGATACTCGGCTTCCTGCTTTCGGTGGCCGCCGCCTTCGGCGCGCAGGTCGCGATCTTCCAATGGGGCTGGGGTGCAAGTCTTCTCGGAATCACACCCACTCAAACGGTCAGTTTCCTGCCGATTCTGATGCTGGCCATCATCTTCGGCCTCTCCAGTGACTATGAAGTCTTCGTCGTCTCCCGGATCAACGAAGACTTTTCTCGTACCGGAGAGGCGAGAGGCTCTGTGCTTCGAGGTACCGGTCGAGCTGCCCGGGTTGTCACCGCCGCGGCTCTGATCATGTTCGCCATCTTCGTGGCATTCATGCTCAATAACGACCCCACCGTGAAGGCCATCGGATTCAGCTTCGCCGCAGGCGTTTTCCTCGATGCCTTCGTTGTGCGCCTCACGCTGATCCCCGCCGTGATGGCATTGATCGGCTCGCGGATCTGGTATCACCCCCGATGGTTCGCGAAATACATCCCCGACCCGGATATCGAAGGCCGCCGCCTCGAACGGCCCAGGGTGACCGTGCCGGACGACGGAGTGCGTGCCGATGCGGTCACTGCCGAGGCAACCTCATAACTGTTCCAGACGCAGGAATGTCGTTCCAGGACAGCAGGATGCGGAGCGCGTCGTGTGCGGGTGTTCCCGGTTCGGCGGTGAGCACCAGCAGGCGTTGGCCGGAGCCGTCGGGGCTGAGCCAGGTGTCGCAGTCCAGGGTGAGGTCGCCGACGAGCGGGTGCCGGTAGTTCTTGGTGCCGAAGGTGGCGCTATCGACCCAATGTTCGGCCCACCAGGTGCGAAAGTCAGTGTCTCGCAGTGATAGCTCGCCCACTAGGCGTGCGAGCTCGGGATCGCCAGGATTCTTCGCGGCTTCCATTCGCAGCGCTGCCACGGCGATGCGCGCATCGTGCGCCCACTGGGTATGGAGGCCACGGAAGGTAGGGTCCGTGAAGAGTAGATACACGTAATTCCGCTGATGCGCGGGGATGTTCGCGAAGTCGAGGTACAGGGCGGCCGCGGCGGAATTCCACTCGACGATGTCCATGCGCATTCCGAGCACGAGGGCGGGTGTCTCGGTGAGCTGGTCGAGCAGCCGTCGCATGGCGGGGCGAGCACGCTGGACCGTACGCCTTCGCTGCGGTCTGGCGTCTGTCTTGCCGGCCAGTTCGTAGAGATAGGTCTGCTGATCGTCGTCCAGGCGCAGCGCGCGAGCGAGTGTGCGGAGTACCGAAGCGGATGCGCGGACGCGTCCTTGTTCGAGCCGGGTGTAGTACTCGACGCTGATGGCCGCGAGCTGTGCCACCTCTGTGCGGCGCAAACCGGTCACTCGGCGCCGCGTGCCGGTATCGGGCAGGCCGACCTCCCGGGGAGTCAGTTGGGCGCGGCGTGCTTTCAGAAAGCCGCCGACCTGGCCGTACTCGGAGGGAGAGGTCATGAGTCCATTGTGAGGCGATTACAGGGCCAGTAGGAGGGCCACGATTGTGGCCAGTCAGAATCACGTCTCTTTTTTCCAGGTCGCAGCGCCGTGACTGTGGAGTCATGACCAAAACCGATGTCACCTTCGACAGCGCCGGCATCACCCTCGCCGGTCACCTCTATACCCCCGGCACCTCCGCCGACGGTCCACACCCGGCGATCGTTATCGGCCACCCGGGCGGTGGCGTGAAGGAACAGACCGCCGGCCTCTACGCCCTGCGGCTGGCCGAAAAAGGTTTCGTGACACTGACTTTCGATGCCGCGTATCAGGGTGAGAGTGGCGGCGAGCCGCGCGGTCTCGAGGACCCGGCTCACCGCGTCGAAGACCTCAAAGCCGCGGTCTCCTATCTGACCACCCGGTCGGAGGTGGATGCCGACCGCATCGGCGCGCTCGGCATCTGTGCCTCGGGCGGCTACGTGCTTTCCGCCGCCGGCAGTGACCATCGGCTGCGGGCGGCCGCGACCGTCAGCGCCGTGGACATCGCCCGCCAGTTCCGACTGGGTGCCGATGGAACGCAGGACGCGGCCGTATTCCAGGCCATGCTCGACGCTGCCGCACATGCGCGAACCGTCGAAGCGAGCGGTGTGAAGCCCGATACGCTGACGCTGTTCCCGGAGACGATCGAACAGGCCCGCGTCCTCGGCGGCGAACACGGCGCGGAGGGTTTCGATTACTACCGCACGGCACGCGGGCAGCACCCCCGCTCGGCGACCCACTTCGACTGGCGCAGCATCGACAAGATGGCGATCTTCGATGCCTTCGCCTCGGTGCCGCTGATCGCCCAATGTCCACTGCTCATGATCGTCGGCACCCGCGCGGTCACCTCCTGGATGACCCTCGAGGCCTTCCAGAAGGCACTGGGCCCCAAGGAAATTCACTGGGTCGAAGGAGCCAGTCACGTCGACCTCTACGACCGGAAGCAATACGTCGGCCCCGTAGTCGAGAAACTGGCGGCGTATTTCGCTCAGCACCTCCGCACCGCGTCCCCGATAGCGTCGGCCGCTGAAGTGCTCCGATGACGGAAAGGTCAGATGACATGTTCACGATGATGACTGTGATCCGTAAGCGGCCCGAAGTGTCCACCGAGGACTTTCGGCGCTTCATGGAACTCGAATACGGGCCGACGTACGGCAGGCTTCCGCAGACCAGGGAGTACGTCCAGTACTACCTGGCGGACGTCAGCACCGACGGCGTGGAGGATCCGATCGATGCCATCGTCCGGATCAGCTTCGACTCGCAGGAGGAGATGCGCAAGGCTCTCGACACCGACAGCTATCGGGCCGCGCACGAATTGCGGAAGGCGTACATGCGTGCGACGTCCGCCGGGATTCATCCGGCGATTGTCGAACGTACCGTGCGATTGGTCTGACCGAGCCCGGCCGGGCCTTTCGTCAATCACGCACTCATCGAACAGCTTTCACCTAGGTTGGTGAGAACGCCGCTACAGTGAAGCGGACGAGACTATCCGATTGTCCAGGCTCTCGAGGAGACGCCATGATCGATGACCCGACGCCGGATTCGTTCGCTGCTGTTCCGCCTGACGATCTGTCGCGTGATCTCACTGTGGCCAGGCCCGATCAGGACCAGAGCCTGCCGCATATCGGTTTGGTGGGTGATACCTACACGATCCTGGTCGGTGGGGACGATACGGATGGCAAGTACACGCTGATCGATATGCATGTCCCGCCGGGCGGCGGCCCGCCGCCGCACCGGCACGATTTCGAGGAGATGTTTTCCGTGCTGGAGGGCGAGGTCGAGGTGACCTTTCGCGGACAGACGCTGACCGCGCGGGCGGGGGAGACGATCAATGTGCCCGCCAACTCGCCCCACAGCTTCCGAAATCTCGGCGACAGCCCCGCACGCCTGCTGTGTATGTGTGCCCCCGCGGGTCAGGACGAATTCTTCGTCCTCGTCGGGCAAGCCGTGAAGTCTCGTGTCGATCCGCCGGAACCTCTCGACGCGGACGCGCAGGGCGCCTTTGTCGCCAAGGTGCAATCGCTGGCGCCTCGATTCCGTACCGAGCTTTTGCCACCACCGCCTGCCTGACCTAGGCGGCGAGGCAGGCCATCCACCGGAGCGGAAGCCTAGCGTCCTGCGCGAAACGGTCGTTCTTGTTTAGGCTGAGGGTTATGCCGCGCATCAGTGAGGAACTTTGGGCCAAACGGCGTCGTCACGTGCTGACGAGTGCCTGGGCGTGTTTCGCGCGCGATGGCTTCCATGCGGCGTCGATGGACCAGATCATCGCCGCGACCGGCTTGTCCTCGAGCGCCGTCTACCGCTACTTCCGTAGCAAGGACGAACTCATCGATGCGACGGCGGAGGAGGCGCTCGAGCTCATCGGGAGTCTGTTCGACCGATTGCTGGCCGCTGACCCGACGCCGACCCCCGATGAGACGATCACCGTCCTGGTGACCGACCTGCACAGCAGGGGAGCGCAGGAAGGGTACGACCTCTCGCAATTGGCCATGCAGGCTTGGACCGAGGCGCTTCGTCGCCCGCACCTGCACGAATTGGTCAACGCCTACTATCGCTCCACCCGGGCGAACTTCGCTGAGCTCGCCGGGCGGTGGCAGGCTGCCGGGTACATTGCGCCGGGCGCCGATATCGACGCTGTGGCAGCATTATTGACGACCCTGATGCCCGGCCTGATCGTTCTGGAACACCTCGGCGACGGCTCCTCGGCGCAGCAATTGATCGCCGGCATAAGCGGTTTCGCCTCCGCCACTCCGCTTCGGGCCGGGGCTCGCGTCCAAAATCCGGCGTGAACTCCAGCCCGGCCGTCAGGTCAGCGGTGTGAGTAGATCCTGCTGTGGTGGCCAATCCACCAGGGGCATAGTGGATTTAGCGAACAGCTCCATATGGGCAGTCTTGTGGTGTGCGTCGAGCGCCGTCTGACTGGCCCATGACTCGTAGACAACGATCGTGTTCGGATGATCGTTCTCCGTGTGCACTAGGTAGGCAAGGCAGCCGTCCTCCTGCCGGATGACGTCTTCCAGTGACCGCATCCGGGCCAGTACCTGGTCTCGGTAGCCGGGCAGCGCCGTGAGCCTGGCGACCGCGCACACGGTGGAATCGACTGCGGTGCTCGATGTTTCGGCGACAATTCCAGCGCCGAGCCAGGGTGAATCGACCTCCACCGCATTGGCGCCCAATCCGTGGGGCTCGGTGGTGTAGAAGCGCAGCCGGAGCCCGTCGGGGTCGGGGACCACCAGCAGCCAGCCGATCAATGCGACGATCGGCGGCGAATGCGGGATGCCGAGGGTATCGAGTCGAGTAACCCAGTCGTCGATTGCCACTCGATCCGCGACGGACAGGGTGAGAAGGTCATAACCGTTGAGGGCCTTGGCGATAACCGGATCCAGCCGCAGTTCCAGGCGGCCGGGGAAGCCGGGAATGTCGAGGATAATGGCGAAGAGCGTGCCGTCGCCGCGGCGGTGATCGAGCTCGGTCAGTCGGCGCGCGCCGAGGACGGTGCGGTACCAGTCGGCACTGCGCTCCAGGTCGGTGACGGGCAGTTTGAGGTGATGGATTCCGCTGTGTGTCGGGTTCGCAGATGCGCTCATGATCAGATCAACTCCGTGGGAAGCGTGATTCGGATGCGGTGGCGTTATCGAATGGGGAGCAGGGGCGGATAGCTCGAAAGATCTTGCAGCACAGAGCTAACGCTGGTCGGGGCGCTGTCCGAGGCCAGATATCCGTCCGGCCGGACCAGCAGTGGCCTGTCGAGTCCGGGTATGTGCTGAACGCTCACCACCCCTTGCTGGTCAGGGTGCGCCGATGTCGGCCCGCCGTCGCTGGGCAGTGCAAGAGTCCAGTTCAGACCGGCTGAGGGAACGATTTGTGGTGAGACCCGCCTTCCGACACGCGGTGATCCATGGTCGGGCTCATCGGTGTAGGCGATATCGAGTTGGGCGAGTTTGGTGGTGATCCATTCGGTGACGCCGGGCGTTGCGGCGGCAGCGGCCAGGACTCGATTGCGGAGCTCGCCCGCGGCCGGGTCGCGCAGATTTGCCAGCGTCGCGAATTGGCTTGTGAAGGAGACCATTCCGGTCGCGATCGGATGCCGCTCGCGGTGATAGCTGTCCAGCAGGTCGACCGGAGCGAGCCCCGTCAGTACCGCGTGTAGTTTCCACGCCAGATTTCCGGCGTCTTGTATGCCGGTATTCATGCCTTGCGCTCCCGCTGGGCTGTGCGTATGCGCGGCATCGCCGACCAGGAAGACATTGCCGGCACGAAAACGAGCAGCCACCCTTTCCTGCACGCGGTAGGTCGACGCGGCCACCACTTCGAGCACCCGGAAATCGCTGGAACGCGAACCACGTTCGGCGAGAACGCGTTCGACGTCGGTGAGTGTCGGAGGCGCCGTGCTGGGCACCGAGGCCACAATGCGATGCAGTCCGCCGGCCAGCGGGGACAGCAGCAGCATGCCGTTGGCGGACAGGTAGAACGTGGTGTCGGACTTGGCGTCGTCACCGCCGTCGAGACTCAGCCGAACATCGGCGATGGCGAAGCGCTGCTCGCGCGCCGCGCCGGGAAAATCGATGCCCGCTGTCGTCCGGACCGCGCTGTGCACGCCGTCGCAGCCGACGATGTAGCGCGCGGATATCGCGCGCAGCATGCCGTCCGGTCCCGCGACGGTCGCGACCATCCCCGGGAAGTCGGTGGTAGCGCCGAGGAATTTGTGACCTCGATGCACTCCGCCGCCCAGTTCGGTCAAGCGCCGCAGCAGGTGCTCCTCGGTGGTCTGCTGGGAGATCAGCAGTACAAAGGGGTACGGCGTCGGTAGACCGTCATAGCTGGCCCGCAGCAGTGTCCTGTCGCGATCGTGCAATCGAAACCCGCGCCCACGATCCCCGGCCTGGACCAATCGCGCACTGACACCGATCCGTTCGAGATATTCCAGGGTGCGAGGCTGCACGGCCGCCGCTTTACTGCCGGGCTGAACCTCGGTGACGCGGTCGATCACCACATAGTCCACGCCCAGCTGGCGCAGGCTTGCCGCGAGTGTCAGTCCCGCCGGACCGGCGCCGACGATCAGCACATCGGTCTGGGTGGGAAGCAGCGGAGTGGATGTCATCGCCTTCTCCTAAAAACGAAACGATCGTTTCCGTATAGCTAGGAGAGTAGTCCCCTCGGAACCGTTGGCGCAAACGTTCATTCCTCTTTGGTGGCCCCACTTTTCGGGATTCAACGCACGGACGGGCCACCCGCTCGACAATGGACGCGGCAACGAACCGAAGGTGAGTACATGACCAGAGCCATCGAGAATCTGATCGCCGCCTACGCCGAACTGGTGGACGGCGGCGACTTCGCAGGGCTGGGTGCACTGCTCGCCGATGCCAGTTTCGGCAGTAGCGGGGGATCGGTCAGTGGAGCCGAGGCGATCGAGGCGATGTTCCGCGCCACAGTCATCGTCTACGAGGACGGCACGCCCCGGACCAAACACATCACCACCAATCTCGCCATAGAGGTGGACGAGGCCGCGGGCACAGCGGCATCCCGGAGCTACTTCACGGTCCTGCAGGCCTTGCCTGAATTACCGTTGCAGCCCATCGCCAGTGGCCGCTACCGCGACAGTTTCGCCCGGCGTGACGGGCGCTGGCGTTTTGTCGAGCGCCGAGTGCATGTCGATCTCGTCGGCGACGTCAGCAGACATCTGTACCCGCGCGGCCGTTAGCCGTCGGGAGGTAGCGCAGGCCGTCCATCAATAGGTCCAACAGCCTGCCGGCCAGATCGCGCTGGTCGAGTTCTCCTGCGATGAGCGTGATTCCGCCCAAGCTCATCAATACGTCGCTCGGGTCGACATCCGATCGGACCGTCTTGTCTGCGGCGCCCGCGGCCAGGAGTGTCGCCAGGGCGTCGGCGAGCAGCGCGCGGGTGTGCATGATGTCGGCTTCCGAGACGAGCAGGGTGCGCAGGGCGTCCGCCATCGCGTTCTTGGTCGCCATGAAGTCGATGAAATGGTCCATCCATGTTCGGAGTGCTTGTGGTGCAGGCGCATTCGACAGTAGGTCGAGTGCTGAGTCGCACAGCTTGGTGACTTCGTTGCGGTAGGTCGCCTCGACCAGGGTCTCGCGGGTGGGGAAGCGGCGGTAGAGCGTGCCGATGCCGACGCCCGCGTCCTTGGCGATCGCTTTGAGTGAGGCTTGCGTCCCCTCCCGGGCGAAGGCATGCGCGGCCGCTTCGAGTACGCGGTCGTGATTGAGTTGCGCGTCGGCGCGCAGAGGCCGAGAGTTCGCGGTGGGCATCTGCCGAAGTCTCCTGACGGTTGATAAACGGAGCCGGGTCCGCTTATGCTGGGTAAGCGGACCCGGCTCCGTTTATCAGTGTAGAGCGTCGGGGCGCCTCACCAGGAAAGAAGCAGTGTGATGGGTAATAGTCGCGTCACCACGCCGTTCGGTGCGCAGTCCACCGCGTCGGAAGTCATTGCGGGCCTGGACCTTACGGGCTACCGCGTGATCGTCACCGGCGGCGGGTCCGGGATCGGTACCGAGACGGCGCGTGCCCTCGCCGGCGCGAACGCCGAGGTGACCTTGGCTGTGCGCAATATCGAAGCCGCGAAAGTCGCTGCCGAGGACATCGTCGGCGACACCGGCAATAACAAGATCCATATTGCGCCGCTCGATCTCGCAGACCAGGCATCGATAGTGGCGTTTGTCGCCGACTGGCACGGGCCGGTGCATATCCTCGTCGACAATGCGGGCATCATGGCGACGCCTGAGCTGCGGACCCCGCAGGGCTGGGAAATGCAGTTCGCCACAAACCATCTCGGCCATTTCGCGCTGACCAGTGGCCTGCGTGACTCGCTTGCGGCGGCGGGGAACGCCCGGGTTGTCGTAGTGAGCTCGGTGGGTCATCTGAACGGGCAGATCGTGTTCGACGACATCCACTTCCAGCGGCGTCCCTACGACCCGTGGGAGGCGTATGGGCAGTCCAAAACAGCGAATATCCTGTTCGCGGTCGAGGCGGCCGAACGCTGGGCTGCCGACGGGATCACCGTGAATGCCTTGAACCCGGGCCGAATCCCGGCCACCAATCTGAGCAGGCATATCGGTGAGGTGCAGAGCGCGCCCGCATCGTTCGAGCCGAACAGCACCGCGGTGTCGTGGAAGACGCCGGTGCAAGGCGCGGCCACCTCGGTGCTGCTGGCCACCTCGCCGCTGCTGGCTGGGGTGAGCGGCCGCTACTTCGAGGACTGCAACGAGGCCGCACCCCACCAGCCCGGCATTCGGCGCGGTGTGGCCGCGTATGCGCTCGACCCGGGCAATGCCGCCCGGCTGTGGCAGGTCTCCCTCGACGCGCTTGCTGGACGGCGATAGCGATCCAGGTAATTCAATCAACGATTGAATTACTGATTGACACGTGTTTCACTTCTCGGCATGGTTCAGAAGGTCGTGTCGAGTACGTGACGGCCGACCACACCGATCGAGGAGACACTCATGAGTGGCCGACTGTCCGGTCGTGTCGCGCTGATCAGCGGCGCGGCATCGGGAATGGGCGCCTCACACGCCCGCGCCTTCATTGCCGAGGGCGCCGCCGTAATGATCGGCGATATCACCGATGAGCCGGGCGCGCGGCTGGCCGAAGAACTCGGCGACCAGGCCGCCTACATCCACCTGGACGTCACCCGCTCCGAGGACTGGGCGGCGGCGGTGGCCGAAACCGTCCGCCGCTTCGGCAAACTCAATGTTCTGGTCAACAACGCCGGGATCTTCGACGGTGGCCCACTCGGTGAGTACACCGAAAAGCAGTGGCAGACAGTCATTGCCGTCAATCTGACCGGACCGTTCCTCGGCCTCACCGCCGCCCGCGACGCACTGGTGGCGGCACGTCCCGCCGCCGTCGTGAACATCTCCTCGGCCGCCGGAATCCAGGGTGTCGCAGGCGTACACGCTTACACCGCATCCAAATTCGGCGTCCGCGGCCTGACCAAGTCGGCGGCCCTGGAACTGGCCCCCCACGGCGTCCGGGTCAACTCTGTCCACCCAGGCGGCATCCTCACCCCGATGCTCGGCGCAACCGGCGAAGTCACCGTCGACCGCGGCTCGAATCCCCTTGCCAGACTGGGTATCCCCGAAGAGGTAACCCCACTCGTCGTCTTTCTCGCCAGCGAGGAATCCAGCTACTGCAATGGTGCCGAGTACGTCGTCGACGGCGGTATGACCGCCGGTCGCGCCTGACTGGCGCCATTCCGGCTAACCGCACCAGGGCGCAGCCGACCCGTCGAAGCTCGGGATCGGCAACTTGTTGCACTGACCCGACCCGGTCTGGAACGCCTTGATCAGGTTCGCCGACCCGGTAGGTGACGGGTCGAACGATCCGGTACTCCCCGGCCCCGCAACAGATTCGCCGCTTTGCTGTACCGGCGCGAGCGCCAACGGCTCAGCAGCAGCCATAGCGGCAGGCGCGAGCAGCCCCGCGAACACGCTCGCGGCAGCCACCGCAGTCCGGATAGGGGTGATCATCAGTCGAGTCTCCTTAGGGTGCAGTGTCCTTCGCTCCAAAAAGCTAGACGCCGAACCTTCCAAAATGCGAGACCAAGAAACCACCGGCACCAGAACCCCCGTCGCGCGACCGCGCCTCACAAATTAGGCGAGAACCGATAGATCTCCGATTCTCGCCGCCGGAAACCGAGCCGCTCATACAGCCTGCCGGCCGCATTCCGCGATGCCCGCGAGGTCAGATCGAGTGTCCTGGCTCCGGCGGCGCCGGCACGAGTTTTAGCCTCCTCGATCAGGATCGCCCCGACCCCTTGTCCCCGAGCAGCATCAGCCACCACCACATCTTCGACGCGTGCCCGAAGACCAGAAGGAATCCGGAACATCACCAAACTCAACGTCCCGACAATTTTCCCGTCACTTAGTGCGACCAGCACGGTAGTCGCCTCCCCAGAGACCAACTGCCTCAATGCTTCGCGATCAAGCCTCGCCGCCGATTGTGACAACTGAGGCAACAGCTGATCGAAAGCCTCGACGACCTCATCGTCGATCACACTCAATGTCTCCACCGTGACAGCCACCCAGACACCCTACTGTCCACCTCGCGCCCGCTACCGTACTGAGATCGAGGAACGTTCGAACTACACCTGATTGCCTCCGCTGTGCCGGCGCTCAGTTGTCCCGGGCGTTACCGAATTTGGCGGTCACCTGTGCGGAATACGGTGTGGGCGGCGGTGGTTGGGGTCGATATGGAGATCACCGAATTTCCCGGCTACGAGTACGTCGACTCTGCGGATGTACCAGTACTGGAAGTGTTTCCGGGTATCCGGGCGCGGCCGCTGTGGACCGGGGTGAACGGCGCCAAGGCGCATGTGCTGGAGATGGATCCCGGAACCTGTTGGGAGGGGATCGATCTGCACGAGCCGGGGCCTGAGGAAGTCTTCGTTGTTTCGGGGATTTTCAATGACGGGTTCCGCGACTATCCGGCCGGTTCCTTCATTCATGCTCCGGCCGGTTCGTCGCATATCCCGCAATCCGCTACTGGCTGCACATTGTTCGTGTTCTACCCGGAGGGCTGAGTCAGACGGTCAGGGCGCGTGCTGCTTCGTCGATCAGGTCGGTGACCGGGCCGGGCTGGGAGGCCAGGGAGGCGTGCCCGGCGTCCAGCTCGATGATCTTGCGCGGGTTCATCCGCTCGGCCATGCGACGTTCATTGTCGGGGTTGATCATTCGATCGGCGGTCGATACCTGGTACCAGGTCGGCTTGGCCTTCCAGGCGGGTGCGGTGACATTGTCACCGAAGGTGGTCGCCAGGGGAGCCTTCTGGGTCACGGCCATGACGAGTGCTTCCTCCGCCGAGAGATCCTGACAGAAGCTCTCGTGGAATTTGTCCTGCTTGACCCACAGATAGCCGTCGGAGTCGGGTGCGAGGTTGGCGGCCGCCGCAGGGGCCAGTTCTTCGGTGATCTGGCCGGGGCTCTCCCCGGCGTCGGGCGCGAAGGCCGCGATATAGACGAGGCCGGCCACATTGGGCAGGTCACCGGCCTCGGTGATCACCGCACCGCCGTAGGAATGGCCGACCAGCACAACGGGCCCGTCGACCTGCTTGATCATCTTCTGGGTGCGTTCGGCGTCATCGGCCAGGGATGTCAGCGGGTTCTCCACGGCGAAGAGCGATTGGTAGCCCCGCTTGTCGAGTTCGACGATCACCTTCGCCCAGTGCGCGGCGCCGCCCCAAAAGCCGTGCACCAGTACGATTGTCGGCTTGATCGTCATATCGGAACCCCTCTCTCGGCGCACCGGGGCGCGCGCAACTGATGGTTACCTCGACTTGATCAGATCTGCACTAATCGTGCGAACTTCCTTCCCTTTCGATCACACTAACAGCCGCCGCGCGACCCCCGTCAGCGCGGCGC
This sequence comes from Nocardia sp., assembly GCF_025465275.1. Lineage (GTDB taxonomy): Bacteria > Actinomycetota > Actinomycetes > Mycobacteriales > Mycobacteriaceae > Nocardia. The sequence continues at coordinate 29,308 of NZ_JAODNK010000126.1, forward strand.
CCGATGCCCCTGATCCACTCCGATATGCGGCTCCGGCGCGATGAACGGAGTTGTCGATGCCCCGAGCCTGCGCTGCTGCGAGTAACGGCGGCGCTCGGCCTCCGTCATACCGCCCCAGATTCCGAAGCGCTGGTCATGGGCAAGTGCGTAGTCGAGGCACTGCTTTCGTACATCGCAGCCCTCGCATATGCGTTTGCCGGTTCGGCCGGAACCGCCCACCTCGGGAAAGAATGCATCCGGATCGGTTTGGGCGCACAGTGCTTGTTCGCGCCAGCGCTGGGGGCCGAGCTCGTCCAGATTGAACAGTGATCGCCCAGTCATCGGTTGCTGTTTCATCTCAACGCCTTCGGTCAACGTGTCGTGTGTCGTCGGAGCCTTTGAAATCGTGCTGCATCCGGGTCTGTCCCCCCGGAACATCTGCGGCAACTCTGAAAAGTGGTGTTGCCAAGTGCTATGAGCCGCATGATGCGACGAACATACATTGATAGTTACTGTTCAGCAATCGCTAGCTCTTCTTGAACGAGATCGGCTGGCCGGGCCGAATAGCCGAACGCGTTCCAAAAAGGCCCTCACCACGTCGCATCGGTCCATGTAACCCGCTGTCGTACAGCCGCTTCAGAACGAGGCCTGTTACGCATCTTCCAGTTCGCTGCGGAGTTCGGCCCCATGCCATTGCTCTTCAATGCGACTGATCCGAGTTGCTGAGGGATCGCCAAAGGCTCATTCGTGGGCGATCCTGTGCCAATTGGCAGTGGCATGGAGTTGCCCAGGAATCGGGCGACAGCCGTATCGGCGATTGCCG
>NZ_JAODNK010000154.1 GCF_025465275.1 Nocardia sp.
GTGACCGTGCACCGCTCGCTGCCGCAGCGCGACCTGCCGACCGTCGGCGCCTGGTGCTTTCTCGACGAATTCGGTTCCGGCTCTGCCGCGAAACCCGAAGGCAACGATATCGATCCGCATCCGCACATCGGATTGCAAACGGTCACTTGGCCTTTGAACGGGCGCATCCGGCATCGCGACAGCATCGGCTCGGATGTGGAGATCGAGCCCGGGCAGCTGAACATCATGACCTCCGGCCGCGGCATCGACCACTCGGAATACCGGGTGGCAGGGCACGAATCGGGCGCGGGACTACAGCTGTGGATCGCCCTTCCCGGCGAAACTGCCTCTATCGCACCACATTTCGAGCAGCACCGAGAGCTCCCGAAGATCGCGCTGAGCGAAGACGGCCATGCCGGAGTACTGGGCACCGTCCTGATCGGCACACTCGGCGACGTCACCTCGCCGGCCACCGCGTACACCCCGATCGTCGGCGCGGAGCTGCAGGTCCAGCCGCACGCCGATGTCCGGTTGCCGCTGCGGCCCGAGTTCGAATACGCGGTATTGGTGATCGAAGGCGAACTCACCGTCGACACCACGGTCGTCGCGCCGGGCGGCCTCCTCTACCTGGGCAGCGACCGCACCGAACTGCGCCTGCACCACACCGAGGGCGCCCGCCTGCTCCTGCTCGGCGGTGAACCCTTCACCGAAGACCTGGTCATGTGGTGGAACTTCGTGGCGCGCAGCCACGAAGAGATCGAAGCGGCCCGAAACGATTGGGAGAGCCACAATCTCGCCCGCTTCCCGGATATCGCCGGCCACACCCCCGACGAACGTATCCCCGCCCCACCCCTCCCGCCCCTGCACCTGAAACCCCGCAAGCGCCGCTACTGACCAGCGCCCGCTGAACAGGATTCGGCCCCGGACATCCGTCCGGGGCCGAATTCATCTCAGCCACAGCATCTTCCGAACGCGACCCGATCGCACATTTCGCCGTCATCCCGGCATGCTTTCGGCCGGGATCCACAACCGCAGCGGCGCAGCGAGTCTCGCCACATTCGGCCGATGAAGCATGGTTCCAGCGAAAGAGCTTGGCGCGCAGCTACTCAGGGGTGAGCAGTGAGGTTCTGGGTGCCGATGACGCGGAGGAGGTCGAGTTTCTCCTGGGTGTCGGTGCCGGATTTGGGGTAATAGACGAGGAGTTGCCGGGTGGCGCTGGGAGTGAGGAGGGGTTCGCAGATCAGTTCCAGGAGACCGACTTCCGGATGAATCATGTGTTTGTCGTGACCGGGGTGGGTGCGAACCTCGTGCTCGTGCCAGAGCTCTTCGAATTCGGGGCTGGCACCGCGCAGGCGGGCCACCAGGTCGGTGACATCGGTGTCCCCGGAGCGGCTGGCAGCGGTAGCGCGCAGACCGGCCACGTGATGGCGGCCCAGGGCGTCCTGGTCCTCCGCCGGGAAGCGGTCGCGTGTGGACGGTTGGGTGAACCACAACCAGGGGATGCAGCGGTCCAGGCCGCGGCGCTGCGAGAAATCGCCGCTGACCAGTATGTGCATGCGGTTCTGGACCAGCACCTCGCCCAGATCGGAGATGACGCAGGCGGGGGTGTCGTCGAGTTTGGCCAGTACGTGCAGGATGCCGGGACCCACGTGGGTGTCGCCGCCGCGCGCGGGCGGCTGCTGTCCGGCCAGGTGGTAGAGGTGGTCGCGCTCATTGTCGGTGAAGCGCAGGGCGCGGGCCAGGGAGCCGAGGACCTGGGTGGACGGGCGCGGGCCACGGGCCTGTTCCAGGCGGGTGTAGTAGTCGGTGGACATACCCGCGAGCATCGCGACTTCATCGCGGCGCAGGCCGGGAGTCCGACGGCGCAGGCCCTCGGGCAGGCCGACGGCAGCCGGTTGCAGGTTCTCCCGGCGGCGGCGCAGGAAATCGGCAAGTTCGTCGCGGTTCACTCCACCACTGTCCCGCACCCCCGGAGTGCGATCCAGGGACTGGCTATCCCCCGATAAGCGATCTCTGCCGGATCCCCGGTCCAGGGCGCATCGTTTATCCCATGACGAAGAACCTCGACACAGTCCAGCTCGGCAAGACCGGGCCCAGCGTTTCTCGCATCGGCCTCGGCGCCATGGGCATGTCCGGCATGTACGGCAGCAGCGATGACGCCGTCTCCATCGCCACCGTGCACGCGGCCCTCGACTCCGGCGCGAACCTCATCGATACCGGCGACTTCTACGGCATGGGCCACAACGAAATGCTGCTCGGCCGGGCCCTCTCCGACCGCAAGCGGGAGGACTACCTGCTCAGCGTGAAATTCGGTGCGCTGCGCGGACCCGACGGCAACTTCGGCGGCGTGGACACCCGTCCCGCGGCGCTGCGCAATTTCCTCGCCTACTCGCTGCAGCGGCTCGGCGTCGACTACATCGACATCTACCGGCCCGCGCGGCTCGACCCGAATGTGCCGATCGAGGAGACCATCGGTGCACTGGCCGAGATGGTGCAGGCCGGATACGTACGGCACATCGGCCTGTCCGAGGTAGGCGCGGAGACGCTGCGCCGGGCCGCCGCCGTACACCCGATCGCCGATCTGCAGATCGAGTACTCACTGCTCTCGCGCGGCATCGAAGCCGAAATCCTGCCCACCGCACGGGAACTCGGGATCGGCATCACCGCCTACGGTGTGCTCTCCCGCGGCCTGCTGAGCGATTCCCTGCGTGGCGGAGCGCAATTCGCCCCCAGCGACTTCCGTGCCCACAGCCCGCGCTTCCAGGGTGAGAACCTCACCGCCAACCTGCGACTGGTGGACGCCCTCGCCGAGATCGCGGCCCGCCACGACGTGAGTGTGGCGCAACTGGCCATCGCCTGGGCCCTGTCCCGTGGCGAGGACATCGTCCCGATCATCGGCGCTCGCCGCCCCGGGCGCTGGACCGAAGCCCTTGCGGCAGTGGATATCCAGCTCTCGGCCGACGAGCTGACCGCCATCGAAGCGGCAGTCCCCGCCGATCAGGTCGCCGGCGGCCGCTACGCCGAAGCCCAGATGGCCATGCTCGACAGCGAGCGCTGACCACCCGTCATCCCGGCGCGCTTTTGGCCGGGATCCACTGAACCTGCCGAAGTACTGCAGGCGTGGATCCCGGCCAAAAGCATGCCGGGACGACGGGGCGTGCCGCCGATTACCGGCGTCGCCGGTGGGGCGAGATTACTTGCGGCGGGGGCGGATGACGGCGGTGAAGGCGGCGGCGGCTACGGCTGTGCCGGTGCTGTCGGTGATGCGGACCGGAACCTCGAGTTCGATTTCCTGGCGGGACTGGATGTTCGCGCGGGTTTGCTCGATCACCTCGGCGGTCAGTTCGGCGGTGGCCAGGAACGGGGCGGCCTCGCCCTTGGCGCGGGCGAGGTATTCGATGCGGCCGTCACGGGCCACGATGAAGGTCTCGCCGAGCAGATCCACGATGCCGGAGATGGAGGCGCCCATGGCGGCCGTCTCGGCCAGGCCGAAGAGCAGGGCCGCGTGTACGTCGCCATTGTGGTTGAGGTGCTGCGCCTGCGCGACCATGCGGACCACATTGCGGCCGGAGGCGTAGTCGACTCCTTCGATACCGGCGAACTGAATGAAGCCGAGCTTCTGAAAACCGGCCATCACCTGTTCGCCCATGGTGGCGCTGTCCATCGCATCTCCTGTAGACCGGTTCGAAATTGAAACGTGTTCTAATTTCATACCGGGTACGGAGAGGCTTGTCCACGTCCGCTTCCTGCCAGGGCCCGCTCAGTCCGAGTTCGGCGACTCCAGACCCAGGGTTTCGGCGGTACGGGCCATGGTGCGCCGGGCCAGCCGGGCATCCCCGGCCAGACTCGCGCCGAGCGTCGGAATCAGCTCCCGCAGTCGAGGCGCCCAGTACCGGCGATACCGCGGGAAGCTGCGCTCCAGCACTTCCAGCAGCATGGCCGGTGCGGTGGCCGCGCCGGGCGCGGCGCCCAGCACCGCGGCAATCGAACCATCCTGCGCGGTTATCACTTCCGTATCGAATTGCAGTACACCCCGGCCGTCGGCCGACCGCTGCACCAGCTGGGCGTACTGACCGGCGGTGACCATCGACCAGTCCCCCGCCGCCGCGGACGGCGCGAATTCGCGCAGCGCGGCCAGCTTCCGGCCGCGCGTGGCGGTCACCTGGGACAGCACCTGCCACATCAGGCCCGGATTGCCCTTCATCATCGAGGCGATCGGCGCCACATTGTGCGGGCGCAGCGCGGCGGGCGCATCCAGGATCGAACCGGTCCGCAGGAACTTCGGAACCGCTCCGGCATAGGGGCCGAAGAGCAGCGCCCGCTTGCCGTCGATCACCCGGGAATCCAAGTGCGGCACGGATATCGGCGGGGCACCGGGCGCGGCCCTGCCGTACACCTTGGCATCGTGCTGCTCGATCACCTCGGGATTGTCACAGCGCAGGAAGCGACTACTCACCGGGACCAGGCCGTAACCCTGCACCTCCGGAATACCGGCCTGCTGCAACAGTTTCAGCGCCCACCCGCCGGTACCCGCGAAAACGAAACGGGCATCGACCCGCCGGGTGAGGCGATCGTTGTCGGTGAACTGGTGGATGCGCAATTGCCAGGAGCCGTCATTGTTCTTACGCAGACCGCGCACCTCGCAGCGGCGGTGTATTTCGACACCGGCGGATTGCAGATGCTCGAACATCTGGCGGGTGAGCGCACCGAAATCGATATCGCTGCCGGTGTTGTCGCGGGTCGCGGCGAACGGTTCGTAGAGGCCGCGCCGCTCGGTCAGCAGCGGCGCCCAGCCCTCGATCACCTTCGATTCGGAACTGAATCGCAGGGAACCGAAAAGGTGGTGCGCGGACATGGTTTCCTGCCTGCGCCGCAGATAATCCACATCGCCGGCGCCGTGCACCAGCGTCATATGCGGTACCGGATTGATGAAAGTATCCGGCTTGCCCAGGATTTCGGCCTCGACCAGCGACGCCCACAACTGCCGGCTCTGCTGAAATTGCTCATTGAGGGTGACAGCCTTCGTGATATTCACCGAGCCGTCCGGATTTTCGCCCGTGTAATCGAGTTCACACAGCCCGGCATGCCCGGTTCCGGCATTGTTCCAGGCCGCGGAGGCTTCGGCGCCGAGTTCCGGCAGGCGTTCGTACACCGCAATCGACCAGGTCGGCTCCACCTGCTTGAGCAGAATTCCGAGCGTCGCGCTCATGATTCCACCGCCGACCAACACCACATCGTAAGGACGCAGGGCCGCTTGCGTATTCATCGTCATGCCTCGAAATCCCCATCGAACTCATACCGCCACGGGCACGCTAACACCGAACCGCCCCGATCATCGGCCACGCCCGGACCACCCCGCCTCCGGCCGCGACTATCCGGAACCGTTCCCGGGCCTGCTCCCCCAGCCCTGCGCCTTCACCCGCGAGCCCACCCGCCCGAACCGTCAAGGGGCCCGGACGGTGCCGAGCTACCGCTGGCGGGCGCGGTAGGCGGCCACGGCATTGCGATTGCCGCAGGCGGTGCTGCAGTAGCGGCGAGAACGGTTGCGGGACAGGTCGAGGACTATGCCCTCGCAGGTGTCGTCGGCGCAGATGGCGAGGCGGCTCAGCTCATCGGAGCGAATGAGGTCGATCATGGCCATGGCGGTTTCTACGGCAATGCGTACGGGCAGCGGGGCCTCCGCGGGGACCGCGTGGATGTGGTAGTCGAGATTGTCGTGACGGACCAGCTGCGGCACCGCACGGTGCTCGGCCAGGGTGTTGTTGACCAGTTGGACGGCGGTGCTTCTGTCGCTGGTCAGCAGGCGGCGTAACGGGGCGCGCTGCGCACGGACAGCCGCCAGTTCGGCTGCCTCGCCGGTGCGGCTGCCTGTGTACCCGTGCCGGACGAAGAACTCCCGGAGCTGGGCGATCTCGGTCATGGTGTCCGGATCCTCGGCCGAATTCACCAGATCGACGGCGGCGGCCAATGCGGCGACCGTGTCATCAGCAAAAAGCATGTTGACATATTACACACGCGCCCCCTAGCGTCATCAGTCATGGCGACGATGACTCATGACGCACCCGTGCGCAGCCGGCTCCGCACCGGGCTGATCTTCGCGGCGCTGTCCGCATCGTCCTTCGGGCTCTCCGGGGCGCTCGCCCGCGGACTCATCGATGCGGGCTGGAGTCCCGCCGCCGTGGTGATCGTGCGGGTACTGCTCGGCGCCGCCGTACTGCTGCCGTTCGCCCTGCGGCAGCTCCGCGGCGACTGGAATCTGCTGCGCCGCAATGCCTCCCTGCTTGCGGGTTACGGCCTGCTCGCGGTGGCCGGTGCGCAGCTCGCCTACTTCAATGCCGTCGCGCACATGGATGTCGGTGTGGCACTGCTCATCGAATACACCGCACCGATCGCCGTCATCGGCTGGCTGTGGCTGCGCCACCGGCAACAGCCCGGGCGCGCAACGGTTCTCGGTGCGCTCATCGGTATCGCCGGACTGCTGCTGGTCCTCGATCTGCGCTCCGGTGTCGCGACCAGCTGGGTCGGCATCCTGTGGGCGCTCGGCGCGATGGTCGGCGCGGCAGCGTACTTCATCCTCTCCGGCCGCACCGGGGACGGCATCCCCGGCACCGTCCTGGCCACCAGCGGACTGATCGTCGGCGGCCTCAGCATCCTGCTCGCCTGCCTCATCGGCATCTTCCCGCTGCGTGTCACCACGAATGCCGTTGCGTTCGAAGGCTTCACCACCCAGTGGTGGATCCCGCTACTCGCCCTCGGCGTGATCACGGCGGCCCTGGCCTACGTCACCGGAATCGCGGCGACCCGGGCGCTCGGCTCCCGGCTGGCCTCCTTCGCCGCACTCACCGAGGTACTCGCCGCAATCCTGTTCGCCTGGGCGCTGCTCGGTCAGACCCCACATGTCATCCAATTGCTCGGCGGCGTCCTGATTCTCACCGGTGTGGTGGTGGTCCGGCTCGGCGAACCGGCCGAGAGCGCCGCCCAGGCCCCGGCGACACCCGAAGGCATCTAGGACAGTTCCAGACCTAGTTGTGCCGGATCATCGACGCATGAGCGATACACCGGCACGGCTGCTGCAACTGCTGTCTCTACTGCAGACTCCGCGGGAATGGCCGGGCAGCGAGCTGGCCGAACGGCTCGGGGTCAGTGATCGGACTGTCCGGCGGGATATCGATCGGCTGCGGGAACTCGGCTATCCGGTGGAGGCGACGCTCGGCGTCACCGGTGGGTATCGGCTGACGGCGGGGGCCGCCATGCCGCCGCTGGTGCTCGACGACGAGGAGGCCATTGCCATCGCGGTGGGATTGCGGGCGGCCGCCGGGCAAGCCGTGGCGGGAATCGAAGAGGCTTCGGTACGCGCTCTCGCCAAGCTGGAACAGGTGCTGCCCGCCAAACTGCGCCGCCGGGTGCGCGTAATCGGTGCGGCCACCGCCACCTTCAGTCCGGCCGGACCCACCGCCGACCCCGAGGTGCTCGCCACGCTGGCCGCGACCATCACCAATCACGAACGGGTGCGGTTCGCCTACCGGGATGCGAAAGGCGCCGAATCGCGCCGCAATATCGAGCCCATCGGCCTCGCCACCAATCATCGGCGCTGGTACCTGGTCGGATTCGATCTGGATCGGCAGGCGTGGCGCAGCTTCCGGGTGGATCGCATCGAACGACCGCAACCCACCGGAGCGCGATTCACGCCCCGGGAACTGCCTGCCGCCGATGCCGCCGCCTACATTGCCGGCGACCGGACCGATTGGGGCACAAGGACCTACCGCGTCGATGTGATCATCCACGCACCCGCGTATCGGGTGGCGGGCCGCGTCGGCGACCAACCCGGCGAAATCACCGCTATCGACAGCAACTCCTGCCGCATGGCCGGCGAACGTGATGATGCCCCGGAATGGCTTGCCGGACAGCTCATCTCGCTCGGCTTCGAGCTGGAGGTGCGCGACTCACCGGAACTGACGGCGGAATTGCGCGCCGCCGGAAACCGCATCACCCGCGCCCTCATCGGAGGGTGAGCGGAGCGGCGCATATGCGCCGCGGGGGTTCCGCTCCCCCACCCGGCGGCGGTACGTTTCACGACCATGGGAATGACCAGGGCCATTGCGCCAGTGCTACTTTGCCTGACGGCGGCTGTCACCGTCAGCGGTACAGCTACCGCCGAGCCCGCACCGGCCCCGGCCGCGGCACCGCTCACCGTCCAGGGCGCCGATCACGGCATCGCCTATCAGGTGGCGCTCTCCGACGACCACCGCTCCACCATCGGCACCCTGCAGACCGGGCGCTTCCTCACCACCTGGGACGGCGAAGCCGTCATCGCCACCGATGACGCCGGACGCGTAATCGCCACCGTCCCACTGAAATACGATATCGCCGGCAAGACCCTCGCGCTCACCCCGGCGATCGACACCGACAACCGGCGGCTCACCCTCACCCCGGTCGCCGAATCCGCTGCTCCGCTGCGCGATATCGACGCCCAGCAGCGCTTCTTCGATGTTGTGCAGGCCAATATGCCCGCGGTCGCCACCGGCGCGGCCATCGGCGGCGCCATCGGCTTCCTGCTCGGCTTCCCCGCGGGACTGTTCGTCCTCGACTTCATCACCGCCCCGATCGGCCTCGTTGTCGGCGCCCTCATCGGCGGCGCCATCGGCCTGCAGCAATCGGGCGGCCAGCCCGCCATCGACGCCGCGCTCACCTACGCCGGCACCGTCGTCCCCGGTATCGCGCCGTTCGCCGATGCCGTTGCGCAGCAACCGAACTGACACCGCCCGCTATCGCACGAAGGTCGCGCCGACAACAGCCATGCTGTTGTCGGTGTAGTACCAATCGCCGTTCATCGGCCAATCGAGCTGGAATTGCAGGGTGTGCCCGCTCGCCGGCCCGGACGTAATCGTCCACAGCGTATTGGGCAGCCCCGTCGCGGTGCTGACACTGCCATCCGACCAGGTGAACGTCGCCGACGTGAGCGCGCCGAACCCGAGCCACGGCAGCTCAGCGGAGAAATGCCCCGACACGATGCCCGGCAGCAAAGAACTCGAACACCCCCACAGGTCCGCCGCCCGCCGCACACTCTGCCCCGCACTCCCGGTCCCGGGCAGCCGGTTCCCGGTCAGCACATTCCCTCGCACACACCCCCCGAGCTCATCAGCCTGAGCCGTCGTCACAGCAGCACCCCCGGCGACCGACAGCAGCGCTCCACCCAGCACCACCGCAACCACACTCCGAAAAGCTCCCACGCCAACCCCTCCTATAGAGGAATCACCAAGTCACTTCAGGCAATTCGATATCGATCGGAAACGGGCGATCAACCTTGACTCGGCCGCGATGCACACCGGTAGGCGCATAGCCCCCCTCCGGCAGCAATTCGAAGGTGTAGACGACCATGGCGTCGTCCTCGTTCTCCACCCGCCAGAAGCATTTGATCCCTGCCTCCGCGTACTGCAGGGGCCGCAGCTTGCGATCCTTCGTCTTCGTCCGGGGCGACACCACCTCCACCGCCAGATGGACGTCGTCAGGTTCGAACATCAGACTGTCCGACCGAACCACAGCCCGGGATATAGCGAGCACATCAGGCTCGGGGACGCTGGCCCCGAGATTGACACCCTTCTCGCTTCCGATCACGAAGCCTTGCGGAGCGATAGCCCGCAGCGAATGCTTGAGAAGGTCGACTACCTCGTCATGCCAGTGTGTGGCGGGAGCCATCATCACGACGTCACCGTCCAGCAACTCGAAGCGGCCATCGACCACTTCTATCAGGCGGGGCAGGTCCTCGGCGGTGAATCCACCGGACGGCGGCATCGGCAGCGCTACCAGCCGAGTCGGGATCGGCTCATCCGAGTGCTGTGCGGCGGTCATACGAGCAGGGTAACCCTCCGCGTGTTAGTTCTCTGTTAGTTGATTGCGAACGGAGCCAGTTCTGATCCGGACGAAAATGCAAGCGGCCCCCGCTCCAGAGCGGAGCGGGGGCCGAATGTTTTTGCCTCAGCTAGGGATTCAGCGGTAGTCGCTGAAGCCGTAGTCGTCCAGCGGGACTGCGGCACCGGTGGTGGTGCCGAAGCCGTCCGGGCTGTAGTAGGTGTCGTCGTAGGACGGCACCGCGTACGCGGCCTGGCGCGCCTCTTCGGTGGGCTGAACCGTGATGTTGCGGTAGCGGTTGATACCGGTACCGGCCGGGATCAGCTTGCCGATGATCACGTTCTCCTTCAAGCCGATCAGCTTGTCGGAGCGGCAGTTGATGGCCGCGTCGGTGAGCACTCGGGTGGTCTCCTGGAAGGAGGCCGCCGAGAGCCACGAATCCGTGGCCAGCGATGCCTTGGTGATACCCATCAGGACCGGGCGGCCGGAAGCCGGCTCGGAGCCTTCGGCGACCACGCGGCGGTTCGAGTTCTCGAACTCCGCGCGCTCGATCAGCGCACCGGGCAGGAACTCCGTCGCACCCGAATCGATGATGGTGACGCGGCGCAGCATCTGGCGAACGATGACCTCGATGTGCTTGTCGTGGATGGAAACACCCTGCGACCGGTACACCTCCTGGACCTCGTGCACCAGGTGGATCTGCACCTGACGGGGGCCCATCACGCGCAGCACCTCGTGCGGATCCGCGGAGCCTTCCAGCAGCTGCTGGCCGACCTCGACATGATCGCCATCGGCGAGCAGACGCTCGGAACCGTCCTCGTGCTTGAACACCCGCAGACGCTGACGCTTGGAGAGCTTGTCGTACAACACTTCTTCCGAACCATCGTCGGGAATGACGGTGATCTTGTAGAAGCGGTCGTCGTCCTCCATGCGCACCCGGCCGGAGACCTCCGCAATGGGGGCCTTGCCCTTCGGCACACGAGCCTCGAAGAGCTCCTGCACACGGGGCAAACCGCCGGTGATGTCCTCGCCCGCGACACCACCCTGGTGGAAGGTACGCATGGTGAGCTGGGTACCGGGCTCACCGATGGACTGCGCGGCGACAATACCGACAGCCTCACCGATATCGACCAGCTTGCCGGTCGCCATCGAGCGGCCGTAGCAGGTCGCACACACGCCGGTGCCGGTGGTGCAGGTCAGCACGGAGCGGACCTTCACCTCGGTGATACCGGCATCGAGCAGCGCGTCCAGCGCCGGGTCACCGAGATCGTGACCCTTCTCGATGACGACATTGCCCTTGGCGTCCAGCGCGTCGGTGGCCAGCGTACGAGCGTAGGTGCTGGTCTCCACGTGCGCGTCACGGATGAGCGTGCCGTCGGCCTGCTTCTCCGCGATCGCGACGATGATGCCGCGCTCGGTGCCACAGTCGGTCTCGCGAACGATGACGTCCTGCGACACGTCCACCAGACGACGGGTCAGGTAACCCGAGTCGGCGGTACGAAGCGCGGTGTCGGCCAGACCCTTTCTGGCACCGTGCGTATTGATGAAGTACTCCAGAACCGTCAGGCCCTCACGGAAGGAGGACTTGATCGGCTGCGGGATGAACTCACCCTTCGGGTTCGTCACCAGGCCCTTCATACCCGCGAGGGTACGAGTCTGGGTGAAGTTACCCGTTGCGCCCGACTCGACGATCGTGATGATCGGGTTGTCCGGCGGGTAGTGCGCCCGCATCGACTGACCGACTTCTTCGGTCGCTTCCTGCCAGATCTTGACCAGGGCATTGTTGCGCTCGGAGTGATCGAGCGCGCCACGCTGGTACTTCTTCTCGATCTGATCGGCCTGCGCGTCGTAGCGCGCCATGATCTCGGGCTTCTCCGGCGGAACCAGAACGTCCGACATGGCGACGGTGACGCCGGAACGCGTGGCCCAGTAGAAGCCCGAGTCCTTCAGCTTGTCGACCGTCTGCGCGACCACGATCATCGGGTAGCGCTCGGCGAGATCGTTGATGATCGTCGCCTGACGCTTCTTCGGCATCTGCTCGTTGATGAACGCGTAGTCCGCCGGGAGCAGCTCGTTGAAGATGACGCGACCCAGCGTGGTCTTCGCGAGCCACGCATCGCCACGCTGCCACCCGTTCGGGAACAGCTCGGCTTCGACGTCCTTCTCCGGACGCTGCTCGGTCAGGCGCACCTTGATCTGCGACCGCACGGTGAGCTCACCGCGGTCGACCGCCATCTGCGCCTCGGCCGGCGAGGAGTACACGCCGAACTCGGCGTGATCCTTCGATCCCGCGCGGTACTCGCCCTTCGCGCCCTCCTGCAGGCGGGTCAGGTAGTACAGACCGGTCACCATGTCCAGACGCGGCATGGCGAGCGGACGACCCGACGCCGGCGACAGAATGTTGTTCGAGGACAGCATCAGGATGCGGGCCTCGGCCTGCGCCTCCGCGGACAGCGGAAGGTGCACGGCCATCTGGTCACCGTCGAAGTCGGCGTTGAACGCCTCACACACGAGCGGGTGCAGCTGGATGGCCTTACCTTCGACCAGCAGCGGCTCGAAGGCCTGGATACCCAGGCGGTGCAGGGTGGGCGCGCGGTTCAGCAGCACCGGGTGCTCCGAGATGACCTCTTCGAGGACATCCCACACCTGAGCGCGCTGACGCTCGACCATCCGCTTGGCGGACTTGATGTTCTGCGCGTGGTTGAGATCCACTAGACGCTTCATGACGAACGGCTTGAACAGCTCGAGCGCCATCAGCTTCGGCAGACCACACTGGTGCAGCTTCAGCTGCGGACCGACCACGATGACCGAACGGCCCGAGTAGTCGACACGCTTGCCCAGCAGGTTCTGACGGAAACGACCCTGCTTGCCCTTGAGCAGATCGCTCAGGGACTTCAGCGGGCGGTTACCCGGACCGGTGACCGGACGGCCACGACGGCCGTTGTCGAACAGCGCGTCCACCGACTCCTGAAGCATGCGCTTCTCGTTGTTCACGATGATCTCGGGCGCACCCAGATCGATCAGTCGCTTCAAACGGTTGTTGCGGTTGATGACGCGGCGGTACAGGTCGTTCAGGTCGGAGGTCGCGAAGCGGCCACCGTCCAGCTGCACCATCGGGCGCAGCTCCGGCGGGATCACCGGGACAGCGTCCAGCACCATGCCCATGGGCGAGTTGCCGTTCATCTGGAACGCGGCGACAACCTTCAGACGCTTCAGCGCGCGAAGCTTCTTCTGGCCCTTGCCCGTACGGATCGTCTCGCGCAGGTTCTCGGCCTCGGCCGGGATGTCGAACTGCTCCATGAGCTTCTGGATCGCCTCGGCGCCCATGGCTCCGGTGAAGTACTCGCCGTAGCGGTCCTGCAGCTCGCGGTAGATGATCTCGTCGATGATCAGCTGCTTCACCGAAAGCTTGGTGAAGGTGGTCCAGATCTCGTCGAGCTTGTCCAGCTCACGCTGGGCGCGGTCGCGCAGCTGACGCATCTCACGCTCGCCGCCGTCCTTCACCTTGCGGCGGACGTCGGACTTGGCGCCCTCGGCCTCGAGCTCGGCAATGTCTGCCTCGAGCTTCTGGGCGCGGGCCTCGAGATCAGCATCACGCTGGTCGGCAAGGTTCTTCTTCTCGACCTCCATCTCGGCTTCGAGAGTGGAGAGTTCGTTGTGGCGCAGCTCGGTATCGACGCCGACGATCACGTAGGCGGCGAAGTAGATGATCTTTTCCAGATCCTTCGGCGCCAGGTCCAGCAGGTAGCCCAGACGGGACGGGACACCCTTGAAGTACCAGATGTGCGTGACCGGAGCGGCCAGCTCGATGTGGCCCATGCGCTCACGACGCACCTTGGCGCGAGTCACCTCGACACCACAGCGCTCGCAGATGATGCCCTTGAAGCGGACGCGCTTGTACTTACCGCAGTAGCACTCCCAGTCCCGGGTGGGACCGAAGATCTTCTCGCAGAACAAGCCGTCCTTCTCGGGCTTGAGCGTGCGGTAATTGATGGTCTCCGGCTTCTTCACCTCGCCGAACGACCACTGTCGGATGTCGTCAGCGGAGGCCAGGCCGATCCGGAGTTCATCGAAGAAGTTGACGTCTAGCACGTAACTTCCTTTCCCCTGTTCGGGTTCAGTATGAGCAAAAGTTTGCTAAATCCATCTCGTAGCGACTGCTCGCAGGTCGCTCGAAAGGGTCTGCCCGGGAACGCCTCTCGGCGCTCCCGGACCGATCGCTCTTACTGCGCCAGGTCGTCGACCGTCGCAGCCTCATTACGGGACAGGTTGATTCCCAGGTTCGCCGCAGCGCGCTCCAGGTCCTCATCATCGCCATCGCGCATCTCGATCGCGGCGCCGTCCGAGGACAGCACCTCGACGTTCAGGCACAGCGACTGGAGCTCCTTGAGCAGCACCTTGAACGACTCCGGAATACCGGGCTCCGGAATGTTCTCGCCCTTGACGATCGCCTCGTAAACCTTTACGCGGCCGACAACATCGTCAGACTTGATGGTGAGCAGTTCCTGCAGCGTGTAGGCAGCGCCGTACGCCTGCATGGCCCAGCACTCCATTTCACCGAAGCGCTGACCACCGAACTGGGCCTTACCACCGAGGGGCTGCTGCGTGATCATCGAGTACGGACCCGTCGAACGCGCGTGGATCTTGTCGTCCACCAGGTGGTGCAGCTTCAGGATGTACATGTAGCCGACCGAGACCGGGTACGGGAACGGCTCGCCGGAGCGACCGTCCAGCAGCACCGCCTTACCGTTGTCGTCGATCATCTTCTCGCCGTCGCGGTTCGGCAGCGTCGAGGCCAGCAGGCCCGTCAGCTCCTCCTCGCGCGCACCGTCGAATACCGGGGTGGCGATATTGGTGTCGCCGGGCTGGCCGAGCATCTCCTCGGGCAGGTTCTTGGCCCACTCGGGTGAACCATCGACCTTCCAGCCGGTCTTGGCGATGTAACCCAGATGGGTCTCCAGCACCTGACCGATGTTCATACGACGCGGCACACCGTGGGTGTTCAGGATGATGTCGACCGGAGTGCCGTCCGGCAGGAAGGGCATATCTTCCTGCGGCAGGATCTTGCCGATAACACCCTTGTTGCCGTGCCGGCCGGCGAGCTTGTCGCCGTCCTGGATCTTGCGCTTCTGCGCCACGTACACGCGGACCAGCTCGTTGACGCCCGGAGGCAGATCGTCGTCGTCGTCACGCGAGAACACGCGAACGCCGATGACCTTGCCGGACTCACCGTGCGGCACCTTCAGGGAGGTGTCGCGAACCTCGCGGGCCTTCTCACCGAAGATGGCGCGCAGCAGGCGCTCTTCGGGGGTCAGCTCGGTTTCGCCCTTCGGGGTGACCTTGCCGACCAGGATGTCGCCGTCGCGGACCTCGGCGCCGATGCGGACGATGCCGCGCTCGTCGAGATCTGCGAGGACCTCATCGGAGACGTTCGGGATATCCCGAGTGATCTCCTCAGCGCCCAGCTTGGTGTCGCGAGCATCGATTTCGTGCTCCTCGATGTGAATCGAGGTGAGCACGTCATCCTCCACGAGGCGCTGCGACAGAATGATCGCGTCCTCGTAGTTGTGGCCTTCCCACGGCATGATCGCCACGAGCAGGTTCTTGCCGAGCGCCATCTCACCGTTCTCGGTGCAGGGACCGTCGGCCAGCACGTGGCCGACCTCCACCCGCAGACCCTCGTCCACGATCGGACGCTGGTTGGCGCAGGTGCCCTGGTTGGAGCGCTCGAACTTGCGCATGCGGTACGAACGGCGGGTGCCGTCGTCGTGCATGACGGTGATGAAGTCGGCCGAAACCTCTTCCACCACACCGGCCTTCTGGTTCACGACCACATCGCCGGCGTCGACGGCGGCGCGCAGCTCCATACCGGTGCCGACCAGCGGCGCCTCGGAACGGACCAGCGGCACGGCCTGACGCTGCATATTCGCGCCCATCAGGGCACGGTTGGCATCGTCGTGCTCGAGGAACGGAATCATGGCGGTCGCGACCGAAACCATCTGGCGCGGTGAGACATCCATGTAGTCGACCGTGCTCGCGTCGACGTACTCCATCTCCTCGTTGCCGTGACGCGCGAGGACGCGCGCCTCGAGGAAGTTGCCGTCCGCGTCGACCGGCGAGTTCGCCTGGGCGCGGATGTGGCGGTCTTCTTCGTCGGCGGTGAGGTACTTGATGTCATCGGTGACGCGACCGTTCGCAACCTTGCGGTACGGGGTCTCGATGAAACCGAACGGGTTGACCCGCGCGTACACCGACAGCGAACCGATCAGGCCGATGTTCGGGCCTTCCGGGGTCTCGATCGGGCACATGCGGCCGTAGTGCGACTGGTGGACGTCACGAACTTCCAGACCGGC
>NZ_JAODNK010000156.1 GCF_025465275.1 Nocardia sp.
TCCATGGCGCGGGTGAGCTTGGTGCGGCGCTCGGCCATGGTGACCTCGAAGTCCTGCTGCGCGGCCTTGCGCTTGGCCTCGGACTCCTTGGTGAGGCGATCGGCTTCGGCGTTGGCGGCCTCGACGATCTTATTGGCCTCGGAGCGGGCGTTCGCGAGGGTCTGCTCGAACTCGATCTCGAGCGCCTCGCGCTTCTCCTTGGTCTCGGAGAGGAGCGACTCGTACTTACCGCGCATCTCGGTCGCCTGCTGCTCGGCGATCGAAATCATCTCGGCGGCCTCGGCCTGGGCCTGCGCGCGCACCTCGGACGCCTCGTCGGAAGCCAGGCGCAGCATGCGAGAGATGCGGTCCGACATGCCTTCCGCGGTGGTCGGCGGCACCGAGAGGCGGTCGACCTCCTTGCGGAGCTCGTCGATCTCGTCGCGGGCGTCCTCCAGCTGGGCCGCCAGGTTGCGGGCCTGGGCTGCGGCGGCATCGCGATCGGTGGCGGTGACCCTTAGCTCGGCGTCGAAACGGTCGAAGTAGTTACGCACCTCATCACGGTCATAGCCCTTCCGCACGACGGTAAAGGGCAATGCGACGAAGCGATTACGATCGGGCTCAGTGGACGACATGGCACACAAACTACAGCCTGGCGACCACTGATGGTGACCCGACCGCGAATGTTGTTACAGCGTCTTTAGGGTCGCTGATCTCGGTACTAGTGGGTAGTTTTCGCGGCCGGTTCGACGAGTTCGACCAGCACACCGCCAGCATCCTTCGGGTGGATGAAGTTGATGCGGGAATCGGCTGTGCCAGGGCGCGGAGCCTCGTACAGCAAACGCAAGCCCCGTGAACGCAGATACGTGGAGACAGCCTCGATATCGGTGACTCGGTAGGCGAGCTGCTGCAGGCCAGGACCGTTTCGGTCGATGAATTTGGCGATGGTGGAGTCCTCGTTGAGCGGTGCCAGCAACTGCAGGGCAACGGACCCCGCCGGTGCGGCCGCATAGGACAGCATCGCCTCGTGCACGCCCTGCGCGGCATTGATCTCGCGATGTGTCTCCACCATGCCGAGATTGTCCCGATACCAGGCGACAGCCGTATCGAGATCGGGCACCGCGATGCCGACATGATCGACGGCGGTGATGTATTCGGCGGGGACGAATTCGGTGTTCTCGGTGCTACTCACACCTCGAACGGTAGCGCGCACCTGGGGAAGGCCGCCCGGGTCGGTCAGGTTACCTTTGAGTAGGGCTCCGATGGTTGGCGGAGCCACCACATCCGACGTAAGCGAGGCACATCGTGACCACCACCGTCATCGTCTCCGGCGCACGCACCCCGATGGGGAAGCTGCTCGGTTCGCTGAAGGATTTCAGCGGCTCCGATCTCGGCGGTATCGCCATCAAGGCGGCCCTGGAGAAGGGTGGGGTCGCTCCTGAACAGGTCGATTACGTGATCATGGGCCAGGTGCTGACCGCGGGTGCCGGCCAGATCCCGGCTCGGCAGGCCGCCGCGGCCGCCGGGATTCCGATGGATGTCCCCGCGCTCACCGTCAACAAGGTGTGCTTGTCCGGTATCAATGCAATTGCCCTGGCGGATCAGCTGATTCGCGCCGGTGAGCACGAGATCGTGGTGGCCGGCGGCCAGGAATCGATGACTCGCGCGCCGCACATGCTGGAGAAGAGCCGCGAGGGCTTCAAGTACGGCGACGTCACCCTGCGCGACCATATGGCGTACGACGGCCTGCACGACGTTTTCACCGACCAGGCCATGGGTCTGCTCACCGAGCAGCAGAACGATACCGAAACCGTCACTCGGGCAGAGCAGGACGCCTTTGCGGCCGCCTCGCATCAGCGTGCCGCCGCCGCGTGGAAGAACGGCCTCTTCGATGACGAGGTGGTGCCCGTCGCCATCCCACAGCGCAAGGGTGACCCGATCCAGTTCGCCACCGATGAGGGCATCCGCGCCGACACCACCGCGGAGTCGCTGAGCAAGCTGCGCCCCGCCTTCCGCAAGGACGGCACCATCACCGCCGGTTCCGCCTCGCCCATCTCCGACGGTGCGGCCGCCGTGGTCGTCATGAGCAAGGAGAAGGCGCAGCAGCTCGGCCTGAGCTGGATCGCCGAGATCGGTGCGGCCGGCGTGGTCGCCGGTCCGGACTCCACCCTGCAGGACCAGCCCGCCAATGCCATCGCGAAGGCCTGTGCGCGCGAAGGCATTTCGCCTGCAGACCTCGACCTCGTCGAAATCAACGAGGCCTTCGCCGCGGTCGGCGTCGCCTCCACCCGCAAGCTCGGCATCGACCCGGAGAAGGTCAATGTCAACGGCGGCGCCATCGCCATCGGCCACCCGCTCGGCATGTCCGGCGCCCGCATCGTCCTGCACCTGGCCCTGGAGCTGAAGCGCCGCGGCGGCGGCGTCGGCGCGGCTGCCCTCTGCGGTGGCGGCGGCCAGGGCGACGCCCTCATCATCCGCGTGCCCTGAGCATCGACGGCCGTATTCGGTCGTGGAAGGGGTGTGGGGGCTTCCCCCATACCCCCTTGACTTGGGGGTCTGCGGGGGAACCCCCGCAATTCCTCCCTTCACGCCCGGAGGGCGTGTGTGACCCATCTCCACTACGGGCGGTCGTAGTCATCCGGCACAATGGGTGCCGTGGATATCTTCGATCTGAGCACCCTCGCGAAGCGGGTTCGATTCCTCGGCATTCTGGAGGCCTTTACCTGGGTCCTGCTGCTGACCGGTTCGGTCCTGAAGCGACTGCCGGAGCCGATCACCTGGCCCGTGATGGTTTTCGGCATGCTGCACGGCATCGTGTTCATCCTGTACGCCATTCACTGCCTGCTCGCCTCGCGTGAGTTCGAGTGGCCGGGCAAGACCACCGGTCTGGCGCTGCTGTCCGCGGTGGTTCCGTTCTCCAGCTACTTCTTCGAGCGGTGGGCCATCCGCACCGGTCAACTCGGCGAATTGAGTGAGGCTGCGGCTCCCGCCGCCGCCCGTTCGTGACAGACTGGATGCCGTGACTCGACCCGCACGACGCCCCTCTGCCGCCGCTGCCGCAATGTCCGGCGCGGTGGACCTGTCCAGCCTGAAGCAGCCGCCGGTGACCGACGCGCCCGCAGGCGGCCATGCTGTCTCCGAGGCCGATTTCGAGGCCAAGGTGCTGCGCCGCTCCGCTGAGGTTCCGGTGGTGGTGGCGCTGTATTCGCAGCGCAGCCCAGGCAGTATCGAATTGGTGAGCCTGCTCGAGCAGATGGTCGGCGAGTCCGACGACTGGGAGCTGGCCACCATCGAGGCCGAGTCGAATATGCGTATCGCACAGGCCTTCGGCGTGCAGGGCATTCCGACGGTGATCGCGGTCGCCGCAGGTCAGCCGCTCGCCGACTTCACCGGTAATCAGCCGGAGGAGCAGGTTCGCCAGTGGCTGTCGGCGGTCATCGAGGCGGTGCGCGGCAAGCTGCCCGGTGTCGGTGAGGGCGAAGCCGAGCCCGAGGTGCCCGAGGATCCGCGTTTCGTGGCGGCCGAAGAGGCTTTGGAGCGCGGCGATTTCGATACCGCCGAGGCCGCGTACAAGGCGATTCTCAATGCCGAACCGGCCAATGGTGAGGCCAAGGCCGCGCTGCGTCAGGTCCAGTTCATCTCTCGCGTCCAGAATCTCGATCCCGCGGGCATCGCCAAGGCGGATGCCGATCCGACTGATCTGGACGCCGCTCTCGCGGCCGCCGATCTCGAAATGTTCAATCAGGAGCCGGAAGCCGCGTTCGACCGCCTCATCGGTCAGATCAAGCGCACCGCCGGCGATGACCGCACCCGTATCCGCACGCACCTGCTGGAGCTCTTCGAACTCTTCGATCCGGCCGAGCCGATCGTGATGGCGTTCCGCCGCAAGCTGGCTGCCGCCCTGTACTGAGTCCGCCCACAGATCCACCGACAACTGCGCCCCTTCCGCAATGCGGAAGGGGCGCAGTCGTTTTCGAATAGCTCGAGTTCCCCGCAGTCGGGGTACGGGGAACCGGTGCCACTACTTCGCGGGGGTGCCCGCGCTGCCGGTGGTCAGCAGCTTCACCAGGTCGGTGATGGCCGAGGACGAGCCGGTGCCGGACGGATCCGGCTCACCGACCGCGACAACCGGCTGCGCGGAGACGTGCGAATCAGCGGTGGCCAGACCTGCCCCACCGCCGATGATTCCGGCTACTGCGGCGCTGATGAATATGGCGGTACCGAGCTTCTTCATGCAGTTTCATTCCTATTCACAGAGATTGGTTTGCGATGCGGCCGCCACTCGAGTCGACTACAGCACAACAGCTTTCGGCAGACGCAACTGTTCGGGGCCGTGAGACTGGGGGCCCGAATATCCGTAACGAAAGCACCTGGCGGAACCGATATAAAATTAGTAAGCTCGTGCGTATGATCTCATCAACATACACCGAACTTCTCGCAGCGGGACCCGAACTGGTTTCCCTCGACGCACGGGCGGTGCGCACCAGCATCGACGTGGTGTCCCGGCTGACCGCCGCGGACCTCGACGCTCCGACCCCCTGCGCCGGCTGGGCGCTGCGGGACCTCCTGGAGCACATGATTGTTCAGCACTATGGTTTCGCGGCGGCCTCGCGCGGTGAGGCTGAAATCGCGCTGTGGAAGCCGCAGCCGCTGGGCGTCGACCCGATTTCCGAGTACCGCGCCGCAGCCGAGCACGTTGTGGCCGCCTTCACTGCCGACGGGGTGCTGGAGCAGGGCTTCCCGCTCCCGGAGGTCCGGGACGGTGTGGTGCTGCCCGCGCCGCTCTCGATCAGCTTCCACTTCGTGGACTACGTCGTGCATTCCTGGGATGTGGCCCGGACGCTGGGCATACCGGTCGAGTTCGACGAGGATCTGCTGGCGGCGGCTCTCGTAGTGGCGCAAGGGGTTCCGGACGGCGATGTCCGGCTCGCGCCGAATTCGCCGTTCGCCCCGATCGTGCCGCTCGCGGACGGCTCAGGGCTCGATCAGGTGCTCGCGCTCCTGGGTCGCTCGCCGCACTGGCCGAACTGATTCGGCGGGCGTGTCCGCGGGGACGAGCCACAGCGCGCTGCTCGGCGGCAGCGTGACCAGCGCGGAGGCCGGGCGACCGTGCCACGGTTCGGCGGTCGCGGCGACCGCGCCCAGATTGCCGATTCCATTGCCGCCGTACGCGATTGCGTCGGTATTGAGCACCTCCAGCCACTGCCCGGCGGCGGGCAGCCCGACGCGGTAGTCGCGGTGTTCGGCGCCGGAGAAGTTGTAGACGCAGGCCAGCATCGCGCCGTCCGCGCCGTAGCGCAGGAACGACAGCACATTGTTGTCGCGGTCGTCGGCATCGAGCCAGGAGTAGCCGCCGGGCGAGGTGTCCTGGCTCCATAGCGCGGGCGTTGCGCGATACAGCGTGTTGAGATCGCGGACCAGGGCGTGAATGCCTTGGTGCAGTGGGTTTTCCAGCTCGTGCCAGTCCAATCCGCGATCGTGGTTCCATTCGCGGAACTGCCCGAATTCCTGTCCCATGAACAGCAGCTGCTTGCCCGGATGCGCCCACATGTAGGAGAGCAGCGCCCGCACCCCGCTGGCTTTGGTGAAGTCGTCGCCGGGCATGCGGGTCCACAGTGTGCCCTTGCCGTGCACGACCTCGTCGTGGCTGATGGGCAGCACATAGTTCTCGCTCCAGGCGTAGGTGAGTGAGAAGGTGATCTCATTATGGTGCCAGGTGCGATGCACCGGATCGTGCTGCAGATATCCGAGGGTGTCGTGCATCCACCCCATATTCCATTTCATGGTGAAACCGAGTCCGCCGACCTCGGTGGGGTGGGTGACGCCGGGCCATGTGGTGGACTCCTCGGCAATGGTGACCACGCCCGGATGATGTTTGTGCACAGTGGCATTCATTGCCTGCAGGAATGTCACGGCTTCCAGATTCTCGCGGCCGCCGTGGATATTCGGCTCCCAATCGGGGCGCGAGTAGTCGAGGTAGAGCATGGAGGCGACGGCATCGACCCGCAGCCCGTCGATATGGAATTCCTCGATCCAGTACCGGGCATTGGCGACCAGGAAATTGCGGACCTCGTGCCGGCCGAAGTCGAAAACGTAGGTGCCCCAGTCGAGTTGCTCACCGCGGCGCGGGTCGGGGTGCTCGTAGAGGGCGGTGCCGTCGAAACGCGCGAGCGCCCATTCGTCGC
The DNA here is from genome assembly GCF_025465275.1 of Nocardia sp. Classification (GTDB taxonomy): domain Bacteria; phylum Actinomycetota; class Actinomycetes; order Mycobacteriales; family Mycobacteriaceae; genus Nocardia. The sequence continues at coordinate 6,165 of NZ_JAODNK010000156.1, forward strand.
GCGGGAAGTGCGCGGGCACCCAGTCCAGCAGTACGCCGATGCCCTTGCGGTGCAGGTGATCGGTGAACCAGCGGAAGTCGTCGGGCGTGCCGAATCGCGAGGTGGGCGCGTAGTACGAGGTGACCTGATAACCCCAGGAGCCGCCGAAGGGGTGTTCGGCGATCGGCAGCAGCTCGATATGCGTGAACCCCTGGGCCGCAACATATTCGGCGAGTTGTTCGGCGAGTTCGCGATAGCCGAGTCCGGGCCGCCAGGAACCCAGGTGCACCTCGTAGATACTCATGGGCGCGCGCGTCGGATCACCGGTGTCGCGGGCGCGCAGCCACTGCTCGTCGCCCCAGCTGTAATGGCTCTCGGTCACGACAGACGCGGTGGCAGGCGGTAATTCGGCCGCGAAGGCGAGGGGATCGGCGTGATCGACGGTGCGCCCGTCCGACCCGTGCACCCGGTACTTGTACTTGGTTCCCGCCTCGATGCCGGGCAGGAACACCTCCCACACCCCGGACCCGCCGAGTCGCCGCATGGGCGCGGTATTGCCGCTCCACCCGTCGAAATCGCCGATGACGGCCACACCGCGGGCATTCGGAGCCCACACCGCGAACGAGGTGCCGGTCACCTCCCCGTCGAGGGTCGGGTAGCGCCGCGGGTGCGCGCCGAGGACATCCCACAGCCGCTCGTGCCGTCCCTCCCCGAGTAGATGCAGGTCGAGTTCCCCGAGCGTGGGCAGGAATCGGTAGCCGTCGGCGTCGATGACGGTGCGGCCGCCCGGATACGAGGTGACGATCCGGTAGTCCCAGAGCTCGGACAGCGGCGTGACGCCTTCGAAGACACCGTGCCCGACATGCTCGAGGGGCTGATCGAGCTCGCCGATGCGCGCGAGCACTGTCTCGGCATGCGGCCGCAGCACCCGGATGATGGTGCCGTCCGGATGCGGGTGCGCGCCGAGCACGGTGTGCGGATCGGGATGCGTGCCCGCGGCGAGCAGCAGCAGATCGCGCCGGTGCATCAGAAGGATCTTCGATAGGAGAGTTCGGCGCGGGCGGCGGCGGGCACCGGTGGCAGGACGAGAATGTGCGCGACCGCCCGCGCCGGGTCCAGCCGCACGTAATTGCTTTGGCCCCAGTGGTATTCCTCGCCGCTGATCTCGTCGAACACGACCGGCTGCTCATGCCATTCGCGGCCGATGGCGGGCAGATCCAGTGACACATGCCCGTGTTCGGGGCCGAACGGGTTGAGGTTCACCACGATCAGCATCGCGTCGCCGGTGGTGGGGTCGAATTTCGAAAAGGCCAGCAGCGCATCACTGTCGGTGTGATGGAAGTGGATGCAGCGCAGCTGCTGCAGCGCCGGATGCGCGCGCCGGATCTCATTGAGCCGGGTGATCAACGGCTCCAATGATTCTCCGCGTGCGGCGGCCGCGGTGAAGTGGCGCGGGCGCAGCTCGTACTTCTCGGAGTTCAGGTACTCCTCGCTGCCCGGCTGCACCGCCTGATGTTCGTAGAGCTCGAATCCGGAGTACACGCCCCAGGTCGGGCCGAGGGTGGCCGCCAGTACGGCGCGTATGGCGAACATGCCGGGCCCGCCGTGCTGCAGGCTCTCGTGCAGGATGTCCGGCGTATTCACGAACAGATTGGGCCGGGCCTCATCGGCCTTGGCCGCCAATTCCAGGCCGAATTCGGCGATTTCGTGCTTGTGCGTGCGCCAGGTGAAATACGTGTACGACTGCGTGAAGCCGCGGCGCGCCAGCCCGTACAGCCGTGCGGGCCGGGTGAACGCCTCGGACAGGAAGATGATGTCCGGATGCTTCCGGCGCACCTGTGCGATCAGCCACTCCCAGAAGTCGGCGGGCTTGGTGTGCGGGTTGTCGACGCGGAAGATGGTGACACCCAATCCGATCCAATGCCGCACTACCCGCAGCACCTCGGCGTACAGCCCGTCCGGATCATTGTCGAAGTTGACCGGATAGATGTCCTGGTACTTCTTGGGCGGGTTCTCGGCGAAGGCGATGGTGCCGTCCGGCAGGGTGGTGAACCATTCCGGATGTGTCGTTACCCAGGGATGGTCGGGCGCGCATTGCAGCGCCAGATCGATCGCTACTTCCAGGCCCAATTCCCGTGCGGCTTCGACGAATTCGGTGAAGTCCGCAGTGGTGCCGAGTGCCGGGTGAATGGCATCGTGCCCGCCCTCGTCGGAGCCGATGGCCCACGGTGAGCCCACATCCTCAGGCCCGGCGGTCAGAGAGTTATTGGGCCCCTTGCGATTCACGGTGCCGATCGGATGGATCGGCGGCAGATACACCACGTCGAATCCCATGGCGGCAATGCGCGGCAGGTCCTTGGTGGCGGTGGCGAAGGTGCCGTGCACGGGCTTACCGGCGGCGTCCCAGCCGCCGGTCGAACGCGGAAAGAATTCGTACCAGGCGCCGTACAGCGACCGCTGCCGATCCACCTGTACGGAGTACTGCGGCCCCTGCGTAACCAGTTCGCGCAGTGGGGTTTCGCGCAGGATCTCGCTCACCTCACCGCTGAAGGCGGGCGCGACCCGGGTGGGCAATTGCGCCTCGCTGCGCAGCGCGGCGGCGGCGGCGCGCAGTGTCTCCCACTGCTTCCGGGGCACCGCCTGTGCGGCCCGATCCAGCAGGCGCGCACCGATTTCCAGATCATTGGCCAGATCGATCGCGCTCTGCCCGACCGCGAGTTTCGCCTCCACCGCGGCCCGCCAGCTGGTGAGCGGATCACTCCAGCCCTCGATGCGATAGGTCCACAGTCCGGGCTTGCCCGGCGTGAAGGTGGCATTGAAGACATCGGGCTGATATTCGGGCGCCATGCGAATACGCTGGGTGCGCGTGGATCCCGGCGCCCGCACCACGAGGGTGGCGGCGACGGCGTCGTGCCCTTCTCGCCACACCACGGCCCGGACCGGGAACACCTCACCGACGACGGCCTTCGCCGGCCGGCCGCCGGGTATCGCGGGGGCGGTGTCATCGATGGCGATGCGGCCGGTCACCCGTTCGAACTTACCGGGTGCGGCCCCGCCTCGACGTCGCGACCTGCTACTGCTGGCCCGGCTTCAGCATGAGGAACAGGCCGTGCGCCTCCGCGCAGAGCCGTTCGCCGTCGTGCAGGGTGGCGCGGACGAAGACCTTGCGGCCCTCCACGCGCTCCACCCAGCCGTGCCACTGCAACTCGGTGTTCAGCGGTGTGATGGACCGGTAGTCGACATGCAGGAAGGCGGTACGGGTGACCGCGCGGGTGTTCACGGCCGCGGTCATACCCAGCAGATCGTCGAAGCCGAGCGCGACGTGCCCGCCGTGCGCCGCGCCATTGCCACCGAGATGGAAGGTGCGGAAGGTGATTCGCGCGTGCACGCCGTCGCGGCTGACCTCGTCCACCAGATACGGCGGCAGCGTAATGTTGCCGCGCGAGGGCAGGTCGGTGCGGTGCCAGCTGGGCGCCGACCACTCGTCACCCATGACCGCGTCGAGCCGCTGATTGAGGTCCTTCAGCTCCGCGATGGCCGCGAGGGCGATCTCATCGGTCGGATCGGCCAGCCGCACCCGGTCCATCAGCTCGCGCACCTGCTCGATGAGCTCACCGTAGTGCGGCCCGCCCTTGGTGTTGTCGCGGCCGAGTTCCGCGATCGGCCGGAACCCACCCTCGTGATGCTCCTGGGAGGGAAGTGCCTCGACCTGCTGCTCGCTCATACAAGCACGTTAACGGTTGCCGCCGGGATGCTCCTGCCGGGGCTGTGTTTATTTTGCCCTCCGCTTCGCTCCGGGCGGGGCGCGGCCCCTGGTCCCGGTTCTTCCCTCCCTCCGCGCTCCTCCGCTTCGCTCCTCCGCGCTCCACTCAGTCCAGAACCGGGACGGCCGCGCCCCTGGGGCGGATGCCCGGGCCCGGTGTCAGGCGGTGTGCGCCACGAGGCGTGGCATCTGCCTCAGGGACACCGGCCTTCCAGACACCCGCCCCAAGTTCGCGGCCCGTCTCGTTCTGGACTGAGTGGAGCGGGGGAGCGAAGCGGAGGAGCGGAGGGAGGGAAGAACGAGACAAAGGGGGCCGCGAACCCGCCGGAGCGAAGCGGAGGCAAAATAGACACAGTGAAGGCACTGCGTCGTTTCACCGTCCGCGCTCATCTGCCTGAGCGGTTGTCTGCTCTGACCGAGCTGGCGACAAATTTGCGCTGGTCCTGGGATGCGCCGACCCAGGATGTGTTCGCGGAGCTGGACCATGCGCTGTGGGTCGAGGTCGGGCGGGATCCGGTGCGCATGCTGGGGGAGGTGCCGGCCGAGCGGCTGGACGAGCTCGCCGGTGACGAGGCGTATACCCGGCGGGTCGATGCCGCCGCCGCTGATCTGCGTGACTATCTGGCCCGCCCGCGCTGGTTCCAGCGGCAGGAGCAGGGGCCGAAGGGGATCGCGTACTTCTCCATGGAGTTCGGGGTCACCGAGGTGCTGCCGAACTATTCGGGTGGGCTCGGGATTCTGGCGGGCGACCATCTCAAGGCCGCCTCCGATCTCGGGCTGCCGCTCATCGGTGTCGGATTGCTGTACCGCTCCGGCTATTTCCGGCAGTCGCTGACCGCCGACGGCTGGCAGGCCGAGCACTATCCAGCGCTCGATCCGCAGGGACTGCCGCTGCGGCTGCTCACCGACGGCGGGGTGCCGGTGCTGCTGCACGTGGCGATGCCCGAGGGCCGGGTGCTGCGGGCGCGCGTCTGGATCGCACAGGTGGGCCGGATCCCGCTGCTGCTCTTGGATTCCGATATCGCCGAGAACGATCCGGAGCTGCGCGCGGTCACCGACCGGCTGTACGGCGGCGATCAGGATCACCGCATCAAACAGGAGATTCTCGCCGGTATCGGCGGGGTGCGGGCGGTGCGCGCCTACACCCGTGCGCACGGCCTGCCCGATCCCGATGTGTTCCATATGAACGAGGGCCACGCGGGCTTCCTCGGCATCGAGCGAATTCGCGAATTCATGGTCACCGGAATGGATTTCGATGCCGCGCTGACCGCGGTGCGCGCCGGAACCGTCTTCACCACGCACACTCCCGTCCCGGCGGGCATCGACCGCTTCGCCAGCGCACTGGTGCGCCGGTACTTCGGCGGCGCACACGGCGAACGGGAATCCCCTGTGCTGCCGGGTGTTTCGGTGGATCGCATTCTCGCCATCGGCCGTGAGGCCGACCCGTCGGTGTTCAATATGGCGCACCTCGGATTGCGACTTGCTCAGCGCGCCAATGGCGTATCCAAACTGCACGGTGAGGTCAGCCGCGCCATGTTCGCGCCGCTGTGGCCCGGCTTCGACACCTCGGAGGTGCCGATCGGCTCGGTCACCAATGGTGTGCACGCCCCCACCTGGGCCGCGCGCGAATGGATCGACAAGGGCCGCGAGCTCATCGGCGACGAGCTGGTGGAGGAGGCGCGCGGCTGGGAGCGGCTCAGCGATGTGGATCTGCGTGAACTGTGGTCGACCCGGAACGACTTGCGCGGCATCCTCGTCGACGAGGTGCGCCGCCGGGTGCACGCCTCCTGGCTGGAGCGCGGCGCGGCCCCGGCCGAACTCGGCTGGATCGACCAGGTCTTCGACCCGAAGGTGCTGACGGTCGGCTTCGCCCGCCGCGTGCCCACCTACAAGCGGCTCACCCTCATGCTGCGCGATCCGGAGCGGCTGCGGGCGCTGCTGCTGGACCCGGAACGCCCGGTGCAGCTGGTGGTCGCGGGCAAATCCCATCCGGCCGACGACGGCGGCAAGGCGCTCATCCAGCAGGTGGTGCGCTTCGCCGACGATCCGGAGGTGCGCCATCGCATCGTCTTCCTGCCCAACTACGACATGTCCATGGCCCGTTACCTCTACTGGGGTTGTGATGTGTGGCTGAACAATCCGCTGCGGCCCCTGGAAGCCTGCGGTACGTCAGGTATGAAGTCGGCACTCAACGGCGGCCTCAATCTCTCCATCCGCGACGGCTGGTGGGACGAGATGTACGACGGTGAGAACGGCTGGGCCATCCCCACCGCCGACGGCGTGCGCGACGATCACCGACGCGACGATCTGGAAGCCTCCGCGCTGTACGAACTGCTGGAACGCGCTGTGCTGCCGCGCTTCTACGACCGTGACCACGATGATCTGCCCGTGCGCTGGATGGAGATGGTCCGGCACACCTTGCAGACGCTCGGTCCCCAGGTGCTGGCCTCCCGCATGGTCCGCGATTACGCCGTCGGCTACTACGCGCCCGCCGCCTCGGCGTATGCGGCGGTGTCGCAGGACGATTTCAAGGGCGCCCGGGAACTCGCCGAGTATCGCCGCCGTATCGAATCCGCTTGGCCGACAGTAAGAGTCGTGCAGGTGGACAGCTCGGGCCTGCCGGATATCCCGGTCATCGGCGCGAACCTCGCGCTGCGCGCCCGCATCGACCTGGGTGGTCTGTCTTCGTCGGACGTCACCGTTCAGGCGGTACTGGGACGGGTCTCACCCACCGACGATCTCACCGATATCCACAACATCCCCATGGTCTACGCCGGAACGGACTCCGGCACAGAACTTTTCACCGTCGAGGCCCCCGTTCCCCTCTCCGGTGCGGTCGGCTACACCATCCGCATCCTGCCCAGCCACCCGCTGCTGGCCTCCGAAGCGGAGTTCGGCCTGGTGGCGACGCCCAGCCCCTAGGTCGCCTGTCCCAGTGTGCGTTTCAGGATCTTGCCCGTGGCATTACGGGGCAGCGCATCCAGGAATGTCACATCGCGGGGCACGGAGAACCGGCTCACCCGGTGCCGGATGTAATTACGCACCATCTCGGAGTCGAGTCCGGAACCGGGCCGCTTGACCACGAAAGCCGCCAGGCGCTGGCCGAATTCGTGATCGGGCACCCCGACCACGGCGACCTCGCTCACCTGCGGCAGATGCGAGAGCGCCTCCTCGACCGAACGCGGGAAGACGTTCTCGCCGCCGGAGATGATCATCTCGTCGTCCCGGCCTGCCAGGAACAGCTTCCCGTCGGCGTCCAGGTAGCCGACGTCCCCGGTGTCCAGCATGCCGTTCGACTCCTCCGGCGGGGTGGCATCGGTATACCCGTCGAACAGCATGTGATTGCCGACGAAGACGCGCCCGGTCGCGCCGACCGGCAGAATGCGCCGATCCTGGCCCAGCACAGCGATTCTCGTGCCCAGCGGCGGACGGCCCGCGGTGGTGGGGGACATGCGCAGATCCGCCGGATCGGCAATGCTGGCCCACGACACCTCGGTGGACCCGTACACGTTGTAGAGGATGTCGCCGAAGGTATCCAGGAACTGCAGTACGGTCGCCCCGGCCAGCGGCGCACCGCAGCTGGCGACGATCTTCAGGCTGGACAGGTCGTACCGTGCCCGCACGTGCACGGGCAGGTCGAGAATGCGGTTCACCATCACGGGCACCACGATCAGCGCGGTCACCCTGTGCTCGGCGATCCGCCGCAGACAGTCCTCTGCGTCGAACCGATCGCCCAGCACGATGGTCGCGCGAATGGCGGTGGAGATCTGCAGCGCCGCCAGCCCCCAGGTGTGGAACAGCGGCGACGGAATCAGCAGGGTCTCGTTGACGCCGAACGGGATTCGCGACAGCAGCGCCGCCACCGTCCCGAAGCCCTTGGGATGCGGCCGCCGCGCACCCTTGGGCGTGCCGCTGGTCCCGGAGGTGAGCACGATCAACTGCCCGGGCCGCGACGGTTTCTTCGTCGCCAGCTCCTGCATGGCGATGAGATCCTCGATGGTGGTGCGCCCGGGTACGGGCGGGCGCTCGTCGGTGGTGAAGCGCGGCAGATCGGCCGGCAGATACCGGACCAGATCCTCGAATTCGCTGTCCACGAACAGCGCCGACAGCCCGTGCCGCTGCACGATCTCCTCGATCTGCCGTGCGGGCAGACCGGTATTGAGCAGCACCGCGTCCGCGCCCGCCTTACCGGCGGCCACCATGGCTTCGACCATGCCGGTGTGATTGCGGCACAGCAGTCCGATCGAAGCCCGGTTACCGAACCCGAGCATGGTCATGGCGCCCGCCAATGCGTTACTGCGCGAGTGCAATTGGTCGAAGGTGGTGCAGTAGCGGTCGTCGATGACGGCCGCCCGCTGCGGTGAGTGCGCCGCCGCCGTGGCATATCCGCCGGCCAGGCTGAACCCCCATTTGGCCAGGCTGCCCAGCTGTTTGAGCCCGACGTCGGGCCGGAAGGTACGCACCACGCCGGAGGTCACCATCTGCCGGGCGACGCTCGCCTGCAGCTTCATCGGCGAGTCTTCGCCATTGATGATCGTCGCGGTCGGCGCGCCCGCCACCAGTTCGGCGACCCGTTTGAGCCCGGCCTGCGTCCAGGCCACCGCCGCCGAGTTGGGCAGTTGCGCGACCAGCGGATGTATCAGTGCGGCTTTGAAAAACGTGACCGAGACCCGGGTGTTCGGGCCGACCTCGCGCAGTCGCACCGCGGCGAAGCTGCCGGAGTCGGGGCAGTGCAGTTCCAGATTCTCGTATTCGCGGCCGATGCGCACCTGCACCTGCAGCGTGCGGATATCGATTCCGGCGCCGCCCACCCGCATCGTCAGGGTGGGGTGTACGTCGGCGGCATCGCGTTGTTCGCACGCACCGATACCGCGGAAGAGCCGAGGGTAGGACTGTGGCTCTACGAGCACATCCCAGATCGCTTTGCGACTGATCGCGAACTCGGCGATCGCATCGATGACATCGGTAACCACACGTTTGCAATTCTCATCTGCCGGTACTTGCCGTCCGCCCCCGGATTACGTATTTGTAACGTCTCAGACAGTATGCCGCAAGGTTTTCGAAATACCGGTGGGTAATAAGTTTAATTGCCCAGCAATTGCGCTGGTAGCACTGGAAAAACAAGCATGAGGCAGGTGCGATTGCTCACGATTCGCCGGGCCGAGTGAAGTTCCGGCGAACGAGACAAGTACGGTGCCCACGGCACCCTTCTGACCTCCCGCCGACTGGAGACAACACACCCATGAGCACCGTCCTCACGCGCACCAAGGGGCGCGTCGACGAGTACTTCGGCATCAGCAATCACGGGTCGACCGTCAAGCGTGAGCTCATGGCCGGAACGATCACGTTCCTCGCCATGTCCTATGTGCTGGCCGTCAATCCGGCGATCCTCGGCGACCACGGTGTACTGGGCGACAAGGGCATGCCGACACAGGCGGTCTTCACCGCGACCGCCGTCGCCGCGGTGGTCGGCACGCTGGTGATGGGCATCTGGGCCAAGTACCCGGTGGCGCTCGCGCCCGGTATGGGGCTCAATGCCTTCTTCGCGTACACGGTCATCCTCAATATGGGCATCCCGTGGCAGGAAGCGCTGTCCGGCACCTTGCTCTCCGGCCTCATCTTCTTCGTCCTGGCCATCACCAAGGTGCGCGAGAAGATCATCGACGCCATCCCCATGCAGATGAAACTGGCGGTCGGCGCCGGCATCGGCATGTTCGTGGCGTTCCTCGGCCTGAAGAACGCGGGCATCGTGGTCGCCAGCGACGCGACCCTGGTGCATCTGGGCAACTTCCACAGGGGCACCACGCTGCTGGCGCTGTTCGGCCTGCTGGTGACGGTCGTCTTCCTGGTGCTCGGCTGGCACGGCGCGGTGCTGTACGGCATCCTCTCCACCGCCATCCTCGGCATTGTCACCGGGCTGGTGCACCTGCCGGACTCGGTCGCCGAGTTGCCGCACGGCCTCGACAAGACCTTCGGCCAGGCCGTGATTCACCTCCCCGACGCCTTCACCGGGCAGATGATCATCGTGGTGCTCACCATGCTGTTCGTCGACTTCTTCGATGCCTCCGGCACCTTGATCGGCGTCGCCCATCAGGCCGGGCTGCTCACCGAGGAGGGCAAGCTGGAGCGCGCCGGACAGGCACTGGCGGCCGATTCGATCGGCACTGCCGCGGGCGCGATCATCGGCACCTCCACCACCACCGCGTATGTCGAATCCACGGCGGGTGTTTCGGCGGGCGGGCGCACCGGTCTGACCGCGGTCTCCACGGCCGGCTGGTTCCTGCTGGCCGTGTTCTTCTTCCCGCTCTTCGCGGTGGTCGCGGATGTGCCCGCGGTGACCGCACCGGCGCTCATCGTGGTCGGCGTGCTCATGTCCCGCGCGCTCGGCGATATCGACTGGAGCCGTTTGGAATACGCGGTCCCGGCCTTCATCACCGTGATCATGATGCCGCTGACCTACTCCATCGCGAACGGCATTGCCATGGGTCTGCTGTTCTACCCGATCGTCATGGTCGCCAAGCGTCGCGGACGCGAGGTGCACCCCGTGATGTGGGTGCTGATGGTCGTATTCGTCTCGTACTTCTGGTTCCTCGCGAAGTAACCCAGGTCACAGCTTTTCTCGCCGGGCGGCGGAATGGGTTGCCGCCCGGCCCGGTTGAGCCTTACTGTGCAGCTATGCGGACTACGGTCCGCTTAATGGATTTGCACGGACCGGCCGACGAGGAATGGGAAAGCAATGACGACTGTCGACGAAAATGCCGCCGGTACTCGCACTTCCGGTGTGGCCACACTGAAGAGCTTGGACGCCGGTGCCTCCGATATCGGCCTGCTGGTGGCGCGGGTGGGCTTCGGCGCCCTGCTCGTGGTGCACGGCACCCAGAAGCTGTTCGGCTGGTTCAACGGTTACGGCCTGGACGCCACCGCCGGCGCGTTCGTGGGCATGGGCTACGACCCGGGCAAGTTCTTCGCCACGCTGGCAGGTCTGAGTGAGGTGACCGGCGGCGTGCTGCTCGCGCTGGGTCTGCTGACGCCGCTGGCGGCCGCAATTGTGCTGGGCACCATGCTGAATGCGGTCAATGCGACCTGGCACGGCGGGTTCGCCGCCTACGAGTCGGCGCTGCTGTACGCGGTCGCGGCGCTGGCGCTGGCCTTCACCGGCCCGGGCCGGTTCGCGCTGGATGCCGAGCGGCCTTGGGCGCGTAAGGGATTCGGCTGGGCTGCGGGTGCGGTGCTGCTGGCCGTGGTCGCCGCGCTCATCACGCTGATCGCGAAGTAAGCATTGCAATAAGAAGTTTATGGTCCCCGCGCCGCGTGCAGGGCTTGGCGCGGGGACACCGATACTTCCGATGTGGGAATTGGGGGTACACCGGGGTATCGCAGGCCAATTTACTTCTATTCGGAAGTACAGACCACTCGTGTGATCGTTTTCACACGGGTGTTTTGTTTAGCTCAGGGGTTTTGGTAAGTCGCTCCAAAGCCTTTGTCACCACTTGCGGATCGGACGTTTCCCAATACGGCGGCAACGACGCACGAAGATATCCGCCGTAGCGCGCAGTCGCGAGGCGCGAATCCAGAATAGCGATTACACCGCGATCGTCCACACTGCGCAGCAGTCGGCCCGTGCCCTGCGCGAGTAGGAGCGCCGCATGATTGGCCGCGATCGACAGAAAACCGTTGCCGCCCCGTGATTCCACCGCGCGCTGCCGGGCCACCAGTAGCGGATCATCCGGGCGCGGGAACGGAATCCGGTCCAGGATCACCAGACTCAGTGACGGGCCCGGCACATCCACGCCCTGCCACAGCGAAAGTGTGCCGAAGAGTGAGGTTTCCGGGTCCTCGGCGAATTTCTTGACCAGCGCGCCGGTGGCGTCGTCGCCCTGGCACAGCACCGGGGTATCCAGGCGCTCGCGCAGAATCTCGGTGGCGGCCTTGGCCGCTCGCATGGAGGAGAACAAACCGAGGGTGCGGCCGCCGGCCGCGGTGATGAGGCGCTCGATCTCGTCCAGGTACGCGGTCGGCAGCCCGTCCCGGCCCGGCGCGGGAAGATGCTTGGCCACGTAGAGGATTCCAGATTTGGCATGGTCGAAAGGGGAACCCACGTCGACCGAATTCCAGTGCAGCGCAGCGGCATCGGAGGGGGCCTCGACGCCGCTGGCCAGTGCCGGATCCACCTTGGCGGCGGATTTGGGCGGCAGGCCCCAGGTGACGGCCAGATTGTCGAAGGAGCCGCCGATCTGCAGCGTGGCCGAGGTGAGAACCACTGTGGCAGTACCGAACAGGCGACTGCGCAGCAGACCGCCCACCGAGAGCGGAGCCATGTGCAGGGTGCGGCGCGGGACGCCGCGCACCTCATCGCTGGCCAGCCAGATGACATCGCGATGTGCGGACGGATCCGGCTCCTCGTAGGTGGTGAGCACTCGCACCGCGGCGTCGTGGATCTCCTCGATCGCGGCGAGGGCCTGATTGCGGGCCGCCGCGGATTCGGGATCGGCCTGCGGATTGGTGGAACCCGTTGGCGCGAGCGCGGTGCGGGCATTCCAGGCGGCATCGCGAATGAGCGCCAGCACCGAGGCGGCGCCGTCGGGCATGCGATCCCAGCGGCCGGGATTCAGCTCGTCCAGGAGGGTGTGCCAGGCCTCGGCCGCACCCTCGAGACGATCCACCTCTTGCTCGTCGATGAGTTTGGTGCAGCGTTTGGCGGCCGCGCTGATGGATCCCGTGGACAGCTCCGCGGTGGCCACCCCGGTCACCCGGTCGACCAGTTCGTGCGCCTCGTCGATCACCACCACATCGTGTTCGGGCAGCACCTGGATACCGCTGATGGCGTCGATGGCCAGCAGCGCATGATTGGTGACGACCACATCGGCCGTGCCCGACTCCGCGCGCGCCTTCTCGGCGAAGCAGTCCTGGCCGAACTGGCACCGCGACTTGCCCAGGCACTCACGCGAACTCACGCTCACCTGCCGCCAGGCCCGGTCGCTCACGCCCGGCGTGAGCTCGTCCCGATCGCCGGTCTCGGTATTGGACACCCACTCGTGCAGCCGCTGCACCTCGCGCCCCAGCCGCGAGATGGCGAACGCGTCGAACAGCTCCGCCTCGCCCGGCTCGTCCGGAATCGCACTATTGATCTTGTTCAAGCACAGATAGTTATTGCGCCCCTTGAGAATCGCGAACTGCGCCACCCGCCCCAGCTGCTCCGCCAGCGCCGCACTCAACCGCGGCAGATCCCGATCCACCAACTGCCGCTGCAACGCAATGGTCGCGGTCGACACCACGACCGTCCGCCCAGTCCGCACCGCATGCCGCAAACTCGGCACCAGATAAGCCAGCGACTTCCCCGTCCCGGTCCCCGCCTGCACCGCCAGATGCTCCCCGGTATCGATGGCATGCGCCACCGCCGCGGACATGGTCTGCTGCCCCTTGCGCTCCTTACCCCCGAGCGCCTGGACAGCGGTGGCCAATAGCTTCGGGACGGGAGGGAGTTCGGGCACGACGGCCAGGTTACTGCGCCGGGCCGACAAGCTGTATTTTTGCCTCCGCTTCGCTGCGGCGGGTTCGGTGTTTAATTTGCCTCCGCTTCGCTACGGCGGTTCGCGGCCCTGTTACCCCGTTCTTCCCTCCCTCCGCTCCTCCGCTTCGCTCCCCCGCTCCACTCAGTCCAGAACGGGGCGGGCCGCGAACTTGGGCGCGGGTGTGTCAGTTTTCGAGTGTGCCGGCGAGTTCGACGCCGGCGGTGCGGAGTTTGTCGAGGGCGGTTTGCAGCGTGGCGGGGGAGACTGCGGCCGTGAGGCCGAGGAGGACTCGGGTGGTGAAGCCCTCGGCCCGGGCATCCAGGGCGGTGGCGCGGACGCAGTGGTCGGTGGCTATGCCGCAGACGTCGACGGCGTCGATGGAACGGTCGCGCAGCCAGTCCGAGAGGGTGGTGGAACCGTCGGAGGCGGTGCCCTCGAAGCCGGAGTAGGCGGCTGTGTACGCGCCCTTGGAGAAGATCTCTTCGACGGGAGCGGTGTCGAGCGCCGGGTGGAAGTCCGCGCCGGGTGTGCCGACCCGGCAGTGCGGTGGCCAGGAGTCGACGTAGTCGGGCTGGTCGGAGAAGTGCGCGCCCGGATCGATGTGGAAGTCGCGGGTGGCCACCACCGCGGCGTAGTCGGAAACGCCGAGGTATTCGGTAATCCGCTCGGCCACCGCCGCTCCGCCCGCGACGGCCAGGGACCCGCCTTCGCAGAAGTCGTTCTGTACGTCCACGACGATCAGTGCTCGGCTCATAGCGACCTCCCGGGGGCCTGGGCGAACCGCGACGGTTCCTTACCTCGTGCATTGTGCCGCGCAGCGGGACCGCGCGGCTATTCGAGGAGGGCGCCTAGCTGACGAAGGTCGTCGGAATCGCCGGTTCCCCGTCCGACAGCTTCAAGCCCTCCCACGGCAGGCTGATCAGGCCCCGCGCCACCAGTTCGCGGCTGTCCTGCAGCGTCGGCAGCTCCGCGAGCACCTCACCCTTGCGCACCAGCGGCGTCTGCAGATCGCGGACCTCGTAGCCATTGGGTTCGGGCCGCTGCCCGGAAGCGGGGTAGACAATTTCCTCGACCAGCGTCCCGGTGCGCCGCACCAGCCGCACCGCCTTCTTGGTGCCGCCGCGAGATTCCTTGTGCGAGCTGCGTTTCGCGACCGGAACGCCGTCGACCTCGACCAGTTTGTAGACCATTCCCGCGGTGGGCGCACCGGATCCGGTGACGAGCGCGGTCCCGACGCCGTACACATCCACCGGTTCGGCGCGCAGCGAGGCGATCGCGTATTCGTCCAGATCCCCGGACACCACGATCTTGGTGCGCACCGCGCCGAGGGTGTCCAACTGCTCGCGCACCTGGCGGGCCATCACCCCGAGGTCGCCGGAATCGATACGCACGCCGCCCAATTCGGGCCCCGCCACCTCGATGGCGGTGGCTACCCCGCGCGCGATGTCGAAGGTGTCCACCAGCAGCGTGGTGCCGATGCCGAGCGTCGCGATCTGGCTGCGGAAGGCGTCGGCCTCGTGCTCACCGTCGGATCCGCTGTGCAGCAAGGTGAATGCGTGCGCACTGGTGCCCGAACCCGGTACGCCGAAGCTGCGCACCGCCTCCAGATTGGAGGTGGCGTCGAGCCCGGCCAGGTACGCCGCCCTCGAGGCGGCCGGTGCGGCCAGCTCATGCGTTCGGCGGGAACCCATTTCGATCATGCGGCGCCCCCCGGCGGCGCTCACCATGCGGGCGGCGGCCGCGGCGATGGCGCTGTCGTGGTTGTAGATCGACAGGGCCAGCGTCTCCAGCAGCACACATTCGGCGAACGTGCCGCGCACGGTGAGGATGGGGGAGCCCGGGAAGTAGAGCTCGCCCTCGCGGTAGCCATCGATATCGCCGCTGAAGCGATAGTCGCGCAGCCAATCCACCGTCGCCTGGTCCAAGAATTTCGCCACGATCGCGAGTTCCGGCTCACCGAAACGGAATTCGGCCAGCGCCGCGAGCAAGCGCCCGGTGCCCGCGACCACGCCGTAGCGGCGGCCGTGCGGCAAGCGCCGCGCGAACACCTCGAACGTGCAGCGCCGGTGCGCGGATCCGTCGGCCAGTGCCGCGGCGAGCATGGTCAGCTCGTACTGGTCGGTCAGCAACGCGGTGCTGGTACTCCCGTCAGCGATCTTCACGACCACCACTGTAAAGCGCCGCAGCTTCACTCCAGTGCTGCGCAGCGCCGACTCCGTCAAGGTTCGCGGCCGTCTCGGTCTGGACTGCGGCTCCGTAGACCTGCGCCTTGGAGCGGGGGAGCGAAGCGGAGGAGCGGAGGGAGGGAAGACCGAGACTTCGGGGTCGCGAACCCCGCCCGGAGCGAAGCGGAGGGCGCGATTGGCACAGGTGTTGTTTCTCTGCACTCGAGTCGTACCCTGGACGTTATGGGTCTGTGCACAGAAGACGCTGTCCGGATTGCCGCCGGTCCGGCAGGCGCGAACAGGGCAGTGTCGTCGGCACCGGTGACCGCGTCGCCGCCGCACGTGATTGCCGGAGCCTCGCAGGCCATGCCCGAGGCGGTCGAATACACCGAAATCCTGGAGGCCGAGGATCGGCCGTGGGTCACCGTGGTCTGGGACGATCCGGTCAACCTCATGCACTACGTGGCCTACATCTTCCAGAAGCTCTTCGGTTACAGCAAAGGCAAGGCAAACGAGCTCATGCTCCAGGTGCACAACGAGGGCAAGGCCGCGGTCTCCTCGGGCTCGCGCGACAAGATGGAGCACGACGTGCAACGCCTGCATGCCGCCGGACTATGGGCGACCATGCAGCGGGATCAGTGATCCGGGCGGCTACGGTAGCCACGTGCGGAAGTGGAGCAGGAAGAACTCCCTGAGCGGGTTGAAACTCCGTTCGGAAATGGACGCCCACGAGGCGGAGGTACTGCGCTCGCTGGTGGGCGCGGTGAGCGGTCTGCTGACCGACCGAGCCAGTTCGGCGCCCGAGGACGAGTTGGCCGCGCTGACCGGGTTACAGCTGGGCAACACCACCCCGCCGGACGATCCGCGCCTGGCCCGGCTGCTGCCCGACTTCCATCGCAGTGAACCGGGTTCGCCCGATGCCGAGCGCGCCGGTCTCAATTCCGCGCTGCGCAGCCTGCACGAACCGGACATCATCGAGACCAAGGTCGCTGCCGGACTGGTGATCCTGGAAACCCTCCCGCCGCAGGGCGGCAAGATCATCCTCACCCCCGAGCAGGCCGACTGCTGGCTCAATGCGCTCAATGACGTCCGCCTGGCGCTGGGCACCGCGCTCGATATCGACGCCGACACGCCCGAACATCTGGACCAGGATGATCCGCGCGCCCCCAGCCTCGACGTCTACCACTGGCTGACCTGGATGCAGGATTCGCTGCTGCAAGCGCTCATGCCCTAGCCGCCCGGCTCGGGACACCGTCGGCTCGGAGGTGAAGTCCGTGAACAGTGCTGCGGGACCACAGAATTCGATTACCGATGTGACGGGTGTACTGGTGGGACACCAGCACTCGATCGACCCGAACGCGACCCTCGGATCCGGCGCGGCCACCGGCTGCACGGTGCTGCGCGTCCCGGGCGGCGCCACCGCCTCGGTGGATGTGCGCGGCGGCGGGCCGGGCACCCGCGAAACCGATCTGCTCGACCCCGGCAATACCGTGCGCCAGGTGAATGCCGTGCTGCTCACCGGCGGCAGCGCCTACGGCCTGGCCGCGGCCGACGGTGTGATGCGCTGGCTGGAGGAGCATGGCGAGGGGATCCCGATGGACCCCGCCGATCCGTCCCGCGTGGTGCCCATCGTGCCGGGCGCGGTGATCTTCGATCTTCCGGTGGGGGACTGGCATATTCGGCCGGGCGCCGACTTCGGATTCCTGGCGGCGGACTCGGCCCAGACGGAATTCGCGCGCGGTTCGGTCGGTGCGGGCGTAGGTGCGCGCGCCGGATCCATCAAGGGCGGGGTGGGCACCGCGAGTGTGCGCTTCACCGACGGTCCGGCCGCCGGAATCACGGTGGGCGCGTTGATCGTCGCCAATCCGGTCGGCTCGGTTTTCGACCCGCGCACCGGATTGCCCTGGGGCGCAGGCACGGACGGACCCGAGCATTTCGGCCTGCGGCCCGTCACCGCCGACCGCCTGACCGCCGCGAACGCGCTCCCGGTGAAGGGCACCGTCCTCAACACCACCATCGGCGCGGTCGCCACCGATGCGGCGCTGGACCCCTCGGCCTGCCGCCGGCTGGCCACCACCGCGCACGACGGCATCGCCCGTGCCATCCGGCCCGCGCATTCGCCGCTCGACGGGGACACGCTCTTCGCGCTGGCCACCGGTACCGCCGTGCCCGGCCCCGGCTTCCCGCTGCCGCCGGCCTTCCCCGCCGACCTGCTCATCCTCGATCAGTTGTGTACCGCTGCCGCCGTCTGTGTGGAGCGCGCCATAGTCGACGCCATTCTCTCCGCGACCTCGGTCGCTGGAATTCCTTCTTACACAGACCTCTTCGGCAATGCGTGACACCGACCGGTCGGTGTGGCCGGGGGCGTCCGCGCCCGCCGGGGAATAGCCGAATATTCTGACCTGTTGACGACAGCGATTCGTCTGCCCCGGGGCAGACGTGCGTCGGACGGTGAACGGAAGGATTCGACAGTGCTGGTGATCAGGGCCGAGCTCGTGAAGGCAATGGTCGCGCATGCGCGCGCCGATCACCCCGACGAGGCGTGCGGCGTCATCGCCGGTCCCGAGGGCGCGGACCGTCCCGAGCGCTTCGTTCCCATGGTCAATGCCGAGCGCTCGCCCACCTTCTACCGCTTCGATTCCGGTGAACAGCTGCGCGTCTGGCGCGCGATGGACGATGCCGACGAGGAAGCTGTGGTCATCTACCACTCGCACACCGCGACCGAGGCGTATCCGAGCCGCACCGATATCTCCTACGCGTCCGAGCCGAACGCCCACTACGTGTTGATCTCCACCCGCGATCCCGAGCAGCACGAGTTGCGCAGCTACCGCATCCTCGACGGTGTCGTCACCGAGGAACCGGTCGAGATCACCACCGCCTGAACACTTTCCGCCGGATACAGCAAGGAGCCCACAATGCCGGTCACCGTCTCCATCCCGACCATCATGCGCACCCTCACCGGAGGTGAGAAGCGCGTCCAGGCCGAAGGCACGACCCTCGCCGCGCTCATCGACAACCTCGACACCAACCACACCGGCCTCAAGGACCGGCTGCTCAAGGACGGCAAGCTCAACCGCTACGTCAATATCTACGTCGACGACGAGGACGTGCGTTTCACGGGCGGTCTGGAGGCCGAGGTCCCCGAGAACGGCACCGTCACCATCCTCCCGGCGGTCGCCGGCGGCGCACGCTAACCGTGGCGCGCTACGAGTCGCTGATCGCGACGCTCGGCAATACCCCACTGGTGGGTCTGCGCACTCTGTCCCCGCAATGGGACGGCGACAACCACGTGCGGCTCTGGGCCAAACTCGAGGACCGCAACCCCACCGGGTCGATCAAGGACCGCCCCGCCCTGCGCATGATCGAGCAGGCCGAGGCCGACGGACTGCTGACACCCGGCTGCACCATCCTGGAACCGACCAGCGGCAATACCGGTATCTCCCTGGCCATGGCCGCCAAACTCAAGGGCTACAAGCTGGTCTGCGTCATGCCGGAGAACACCTCGATCGAACGCCGCCAGCTGCTGACCATGTTCGGCGCGCGCATCATCGACTCGCCCGCCGCCGGTGGCTCCAATCAGGCTGTCGCCCTGGCCAAACAGATCGCCGCGGAAAACCCTGAATGGGTAATGCTGTACCAGTACGGCAATCCGGCGAACGCGCTCGCCCATTACGAGACCACCGGCCCGGAGATCCTCGCCGACCTCCCCGAGATCACGCACTTCGTAGCGGGCCTAGGCACCACCGGCACCTTGATGGGCACCGGCCGCTTCCTCCGGGAAAAGGTCCCCGGCATCGACATAGTCGCCGCCGAACCCCGCTACGGCGAACTCGTCTACGGCCTCCGCAATATCGACGAAGGCTTCATCCCCGAGCTCTACGACGAATCCGTCCTCACCTCCCGCTTCTCGGTAGGCCCCTACGACGCCGTCCGCCGCACCCGCGAATTGGTCCTGGAAGAAGGCATTTTCGCCGGCATCTCCACCGGCGCCATCCTGCACGCGGCCCTAGGCGTAGCAAAAAAGGTCCAAAAAGCAGGCAAATCCGCCGACATCGCCTTCATAGTGGCCGACGGCGGCTGGAAATACCTCTCCACCGGCGCCTACGACGGCACCCTCGAAGAAGCCGAAGACCGCCTCGACGGCCAACTCTGGGCCTAGTGCTCACTTCGGCTCGCAGTCCACAGAAGGGGCGGAAAAGAAGCCGTGCTGGGCACGCCGCCTGCCGTACCCGGCTTGGGCTCCCGACTCAGGCGGATTCTCACGTTCCTGACGGGGGCCCGGCCCTGGTCACCTTCCAAGACGAAACCCCAAGGACAAGACCGCGCGCGCACCCGGTTCAGCCATCGAGTGGGCTCTGCCGGTCGGTAGGCGGGAGCGAGGGGCTTGCGTCGCCGGTACGCTCGGGGCAGAGCAGGGCCTAGGAGGTGCTGGCGATGACCAGTGGTGTCGGAGCGTCGTTCGATCCGGAGCGGATCGGGCGGATGCAGAAGCAGTTGACCGATCCAGGCTCCGAGCCGCGTTCGCCCGGTGCATTGAAACTGCTGTGGCAGCGAGCCATTGCGATCACCCTCGGATTCACCGCACTGCTGTACGGAATCGAAGGCGTCGACGCCGCGACCGGGCAGGAATTCGATCAGGCCGGGGTCAAGCCACGCACGGCGGACGGCCTCGAGGGCATCGTCTTCGGCCCTGTGCTGCATGCCAATTGGGAACATCTGATCGGAAACACCGTCCCGGTACTGGTGCTGGGTCTGCTGACCCTGCTCACCGGAATCGGCCGCGGCCTGGCCGCCACCGCCATCGTCTGGGTGATCGGCGAGGGCGGCACCTGGTTGATCGGCCCGTCGAACACGGTGCACATCGGCGCCTCGGTCCTGGTGTTCGGCTGGCTCACATATTTGATCTCGCGCGGCATCTTCGCGCGCAATGTGGTGCAGATCGCCATTGGCCTGGTGGTGGGGTTGCTGTATGGCTCGATCCTGTGGGGTGTGCTGCCCGGAGACCCCGGAATCTCTTGGCAAGGACATCTTTTCGGGGCGGTGGGTGGACTGGTTGCCGGATGGGTACTCTCATCGGATGAACGTCGTCATCGTCGCGGGGCTAACGCCGGCCGTATCGCGTCGTCGGGGTGACGGTGGACCCGGCCGGCGATTTGGGGGATCCCTCCTTGAGTGAGACAGCAGCGTGGCAGCATGGGGGAATGCGCCTCACCGTGATCGGGTGCTCGGGCAGCGTGTCCGGCCCGGATTCCCCGGCATCGGGATAC
Source organism: Nocardia sp. (assembly GCF_025465275.1). GTDB lineage: Bacteria > Actinomycetota > Actinomycetes > Mycobacteriales > Mycobacteriaceae > Nocardia. Next base: position 26,851 of record NZ_JAODNK010000156.1, read on the forward strand.
CTGCTCACCGGCCCGGATATGACTCCCACTGTTATCGATTTCGGCCCGGGCGTATTGGGTGCGCTGCAGCGCTACCTCGATCCCGGTGAAGTCGATATCTTCCTGACTCATCTGCATGCCGACCATTGCCTGGATTTGCCGGGCCTGCTGGTGTGGCGGCGCTACCATCCGAATCCGCCGACCGGGAAGGCCATTGTCTACGGCCCTTCCGACACGTCGCTGCGCATCGGTAATGCGTCCGCGGAGATCGGCGGCGATACCGACGACTGGTCCGATGTGATCGATATGCGGCTGTGGACGGTGGGCGAACCGATTCCTTTCGGTAAGGGCCATACGGTCGAGGCCCGTCGCATGTTTCATCCGCCGGAGTCCTACGGGCTGCGTATCGAAACCGCTCCCGACCGCACCTTCGTATACACCGGCGACACCGCGTTCTGCCCGGAGGTCATCGAGTTGGCGCGCGGCGCCGATGTGCTGCTCGCCGAGGCCTCCTGGACCCACGACCCGGCGAATCGTCCGCCCGGTATTCACCTTTCGGGGCATGAGGCGGGCCTGGTCGCCGCCGAGGCCGGTGTCGGTGAACTGCTGCTCACCCACATTCCACCGTGGACCTCCCGCGAGGACGTCATCGCCGAGGCGAAGGCGGTCTTCAGCGGCCCGGTACACGCGGTTTCTCCCGGCGAAGTCTTCGAAATCTGACCGTCTAGGCTGTGGCTCGTGTCTACACGAGCCGATGGCAGGGCGGATGACGAACTCCGCGAGGTAAAGATCACCCGGGGCTTCACCGCGCATCCGGCAGGTTCGGTGCTGGTGGAATTCGGTGGAACGCGGGTCATGTGCACCGCGAGCGTCACCGACGGGGTGCCGCCGTGGCGTCGCGATTCCGGATTGGGCTGGCTGACGGCCGAATACGCCATGCTGCCCGCCGCCACCCATACCCGTTCCGGCCGCGAGTCGGTGAAGGGCCGGGTCGGCGGTCGCACCCAGGAGATCTCCCGTCTCATCGGCCGCTCGCTGCGCGCCTGCATCGACCTGGCCGCCATCGGTGAGAACACCATCGCCCTCGACTGCGATGTGCTGCAGGCCGACGGCGGCACCCGCACCGCCGCCATCACCGGTGCGTACGTGGCGCTTTCGGATGCCGTCACCTATCTGGCCGCGGCCGGCAAGCTGACCGACCCGCAGCCCATCTCCTGCGGCATCGCCGCGGTGAGTGTCGGCGTGGTAGACGGCCGGGTGCGCCTGGACCTTCCGTACGAGGAGGATTCGCGCGCCGAGGTCGACATGAATGTGGTGGCCACCGACACCGGCACCCTGGTTGAGATCCAGGGCACCGGCGAGGGCGCCACCTTCCCGCGCTCCACCCTCGACAAGCTGCTCGACTCCGCGCTCGCCGGTTGTGAGCAGCTGTTCGTGGTGCAGAAGGAAGCTCTTGCGCTGCCGTACCCGGGCGTGCTCCCGGAGCCGTCCGAGGCGAAGAAGAAGTCCTGATGTCGCGCCGCGTCCTGGTCGCCAGCCGTAATGCCAAGAAGCTGAACGAGTTACGCCGCATTCTCGACGAGGCCGGTATCGCCGGCATCGAAATCGTCGGCCTGAACGATGTGCCGCCGTACGACGAGGCTCCGGAAACCGGTGCGACCTTCGAGGAGAACGCGCTCGCCAAGGCTCGCGACGGCTTTGCCGCCACCGGAATGCCCTGTGTCGCAGACGATTCCGGTATCGCGGTGGATGCCCTCAACGGTATGCCCGGTGTGTTGTCGGCCCGCTGGTCCGGTACGCACGGCAATGACGAGGCCAACAACACACTGCTGCTGGCCCAGCTCGGAGATGTCCCCGACGAGCGGCGCGGCGGGGGCTTCGTCTCCGCCTGCGCCCTGGTCGCCGACGGCGTCGAAGAGGTCGTGCGTGGTGAATGGCCCGGCGTCATTGCCCGAAAGCCGGTGGGCGACGGCGGTTTCGGTTACGACCCGCTGTTCGTTCCCGAGGGTGGCACGGTCTCCGCGGCCCAGCTCACCCCGGCCGAGAAGGATGCGGCGTCACACCGCGGCCGCGCACTGCGCCAATTGCTTCCGGCGCTGAAGGCGTTGGCAGCCAACTGATTACAGCAAGGATGAGTCGATAAAAGAACGCGCTCCCGTCCGAGGACGGGAGCGCGTTTTCGTTTCGGTCAGGAGCTCAGAGCCCGAAGGCGGCCTTCACTTCTTTGGTCCGCATGTGCTCGAACACGAAGGACAGGAACGGAATCGTGCCGGCCAGGCAGGTCAGCGCCGTGGTGACCGGCTTCCAGCGCGCCTTGATGCCCAGGTCGATGGTGAAGACCAGGTACAGCATGTAGAAGATGCCGTGGATCTGCCCGACATAGAACAGCCAGTGCGGCGCGGTGTGGCTGTCGGCCAGGATCAGGTACTTGTAGATCACTTCGCCGGTGAGGACCAGCAACCAGATACCGGTGATCCAGGCGAGGGTGCGGTAGCGCAGGAGCGCGCCGCGGATCTTCTCGGGCGCGGCTGCGCCGAGCGGGCGGGGCGCGAGGGTGGTTTCACCGGTCGCGACGGGGGCCTCGGAGTTGTCGCGCGCGGTCACCCGGCGCTCCTTTCGGGATGGTTGCGCAGCCCGGCGTCCGTGATCTGCTGATCGAGGTCGCTGGCGTGCAGTTCGGCCAGGTATTTGTTGTATTCGGCGACCTGGGGATCGTCATTCGTCGCCGACTTCGGTCGCTCCGGCAGCAATCCGGCCGGAATCTCGCGCGCCACAACCGGTTTCGGCTTTCTGGCGCGCGGCGCGACGACGGTTTCGGCAGTGCCCGCAGCGGAATCGCCGGCGGCCGGTGCGGAATCATCCGCCGACCGCGCCACGCTGTCCTCCCGGGCTTCCTGCTCCAGTCGCACGAACCGGAAGTACGCCCACACCACGAACCCCGCGAAAAGCGGCCACTGCAGCGCATAGCCCAGGTTCTGCCCGGTGCCACTGCCCGATTCGAAGCGCCCCCACTGCCACCACCCGAGTCCCAGGCAGGCCGCGAACGCCACGATCACGAAGATGATCAGAGCCGGGCGGCGGTGGGGAGCGGACACGACCACCAAGGTACCCGCCTACTACGTCTTGCGTAGTAGGCGGGTTGTTCCGCCTCCTGACGCACGGCTGCCGGTAGATCATTGCCCTCGAACCCGACGACTTATCTCGTGCGGGCCGGGTAACTCGTCGGGTACCCCCGAAATAGTTTCGGCTCCCAACCGCACTACGCGTCCTCGACGGTCTACGGCTCCCACGCTGTGCGCTAAAGGTTCGGGGAGGCGGGGGAGCTCAGAACTTGTAGGTGACTCCGGTCAGGCGCTCGGACTCTTCCCACAGTCGCCGCCACAGCTCCTGATCCTGCGAGAGCTTGCTGGACGGGGCCGCCTCGACCGGGCCCTTGGTGCCGCCCAGGCGGGCGGGGCCCCAGTAGACGGTGGGGTCGGCGTCCGGGACGGTCGCCGCGAACAGTGAGGAGTACGCGGCGTGCGCGGGAGACTGGCCGATGAGCCGGACGAAGGGCTTGGAGATCTTGTCCAGTGGGGTTTCGGTGCGGGCGAACAGGTCGGTGGCCGAGACGCCCGGGTGCACGGTGTAGGACCGCTTGGCCGAGTCGGCCGCGGTCAGTCGCCGCTGCAGTTCCCGGCCGAACATCAGGTTCGAGAGCTTGGACTGTGCGTAGGCGAGATTGCGCTGGTAGCGCCGGTGCTCGTAATTGAGGTCGTCGACCCACAGCTTCGGGGTCTGCCGGTGCGCGATGGACGCGATGGAGACGACCCGGTCGTGAATCTTGTCCAGCAGCAGCCCGGTCAGCGCGTAGTGGCCGAGATGATTGACGCCCCACTGGGTTTCGAATCCGTCCACGGTGCGCGAGAACGGCACGTTCATCAGGCCCGCATTATTGATGAGCACATCGAATTCGCCTGTGCTGTCCGCGAATTCGCGAATGGAGGCGAGGCTGGCGAGATCCAGCGAGGCGACCTGCACATCACCGTCGATGCGGTCGGCGACCTCTTGCGCCTTGGCGGCATTGCGGCAGGCCATGATGACGGTGGCGCCCTTGCTCGCGAGCACCTTGGTGGTCTGCTCGCCGATCCCGCCATTGGCGCCGGTGATGACGAAGGTGCGCCCGGACTGATCCGAGATTTCGCTGGGCTTCCATGCCATGGCTTTTGACCTCACGGGTTCGGCGTTCGGCGTGCGTCGGTGCACGCGTCGATGAAATTCCCCTGACCTTACTCCAGAGTAAGTTCAGACGGTAGACCGACTCGACCCGCCACGCCCGGACTCGCCCCGGCTCAGCCCAGCATCCCCTCGAGCGCCAGCGTGCGCGCCGGTTGCCGCAGCTTCTGCATGGCCTTGGCCTCGATCTGCCGGATCCGCTCCCGGGACACACCGAAGATTCGGCCGACCTCTTCCAGTGTGCGCGGTTCGCAGCCGTCCAGGCCGTAGCGCAGCGCGATCACCTGCGCCTCCCGCTCGGGCAGGCCGGACAGCGCCACCCCCAGCTGCCCGCGCAGCGCACCGTCGGTGACCGTCACCGACGGGTCCGGGCCGTTGTCGGCAATGAGCGCGCCGAGTTCGGCATTATCGCTGTCGCCGATCGGGGTGTGCAGCGAAATCGGTTCGCGCGCATGGCTGAGCACCTCCCGGACCTGCAGGACGGACATATCCAGCTCTTCCGCCAGCTCCTCGGTGCTGATATCCCGGCCCATGCGCTGCGACAGCGTCCGCTCGGTGCGAATGACCCGGTTCATCACATCGGCCACATGCGCCGGCAGCCGGATGGTGCGGCCCTGATCGGTCAGTGCCCGCCCGATGGATTGCCGGATCCACCAGGTGGCATAGGTCGAAAGTTTCAGGCCGCGGCGATGATCGAACTTGTCCACCGCGCGCATCAGGCCCAGCGTGCCCTCCTGCACCAAATCCAGCAGTGACATGCCGGTGGGGGTGGGGTAGCGCTTGGCGATGGAGACGACCAGGCGCAGATTGGCGCGCACCATATGGTCCTTGGCCCGCAGTCCGTCCGCCACCGTGCGCTGCAGCGCACGCCGCTCCGCGGCGGTGAATTCGATTGCCGCGCCGTCCGACTCGTCGAGACGCTCCCGGGCGAGCACTCCGGCCGCAATGCGCTCGCCGAGCTCGAACTCGTGCGCACCCGTAAGTAGCGGAGTCCCGCCGATTTGGCGCAGATAGTCCTTGATGGCGTCTTCGCTGACGGTGAGCGTCATGGAGGTGCTCCCTTCCGGCGGGTGGTGCTGGTGCCATGGCGATGCGGGTCATGCGGGGAGTCCCCTTCATTTGTACTCGCCGGTCTCGACTGTGGGGACAAATATAGGGAGGACCTAAAAATATGTCGACAATGAATTTAGGACGGAATCGGCTATGCTCAGCGGTATGAGCGCGCAGACCGCCGAAGCCGGTAGCCGTCCGCTGGGCCTTCGGGAGCGGAAGAAGTTGCAGACCCGGCAGAACATCTCCAATACCGCCACCCTGCTGTTTCTCGAGCACGGCTTCGATACGGTGACCATCGCCGATATCGCCGCCGCGGCCGACGTCGCCAAAATGACCGTGACCAATTACTTCCCGCGCAAGGAAGACCTGGTCCTGGACGTGCACGATGAGTTCGTGGCGAGTCTCGCGCGCACGGTCCGGGACCGGGAACCGGGCGAATCGGCGCTGGCCGCGCTGCGCCGGGACTATCTCGCCGCCGCGGCCGCGCAGGCCGCGCTCATCGGGTTCTCGGGGCCGGATTTCGCGCGGCTCATTACCGGCAGCCCGGCCCTGGTCGCGCGATTGCGCGAATTCCACGAGGAGCGCGAGCGGCTGCTCGGTCGGACGCTGGCCGAGGAAACCGGCGCTGCGGCAGACGATTTCACTCCGAATATCGCCGCGGCCCTGCTCGGCGGCGTACATCGCGCCCTTTTCGAGGAGACCGTCCGCCGCACCGTGGACGGCGAATTCAACGATGTCATCGCAGATGCCCTGACCGGCTACATCAGCAGCGCCTTCGACACCCTCGAGCCGTCGCTCGGCGGCTATGCGGTCCGAGCAAACTGATCGCCCTGTTTGCCGTGTCGTTGCTGCGTACTCGCTGGTGAGCGCCACATACTGAGCCGATGACCGGTGCCAGCGCGGCCGTTGCCCCCTCCGTGCCCCAGCCTTTGAGCCGGGCTCGAATCAATATCATCTTCGCGACCGTGGTGCTCGGGATGCTCATGGCGGCACTCGATTCCACCATTGTCGCCACGGCGCTGCCGACCATCGTCGCCGATCTCGGCGGCGCGGGGCATATGGCGTGGGTGGTCACCGCCTACCTGGTGGCCGAGGCGATCGCCACGGCCCTGGCCGGAAAATTCGGTGACCTCTTCGGCCGCAAACTGGTCTTCCAGCTCAGCGGCTTCATCTTCATTCTCGGCTCGATCGTCGCCGGCCTGGCGCACGGCATGGACCTGCTGATCGCGGCCCGCGCGGTGCAGGGCCTGGGCGCGGGCGGGCTCATGGTCACTTCGATGGCGTTGATCGCCGATGTGATTCCGCTGCGCGAACGCGGCCAGTACCAGGGTGCGCTGGGCGCGGTCTTCGGCGTGACCACGGTGATCGGCCCGACGCTGGGCGGCCTGTTCACCGACCACCTCAGCTGGCGCTGGTGCTTCTACGTGAACGTGCCCATCGCGATCATCATGATTCTTGTTGCCGCACGGACGATTCCGGTCGTGCGCAATGCGATGAAGCCGATTGTCGACTACCTGGGCATCGCCCTCATCTCGATCGGCGTCACCTGCCTGATTCTGGGATTGGAGTGGGGCGGACAGGAATACGCCTGGGGCTCGGCCACGATCCTCGGCCTGTTCGCGGCCTCGGCGCTCGCGCTCGCGGCGTTTGTCGCGGTGGAGCTGCGAGCCGAGGAGCCCATGCTGCCGATGCGCCTGTTCCGCAGCAATGTCTTCACCGTCTGCTCGATCCTCAGCTTTATCGTCGGCTTCGCCATGCTCGGTGCGATGACGTACCTGCCCGCCTTCCTGCAGTACGTGAAGGGGGTGTCGGCGACCGCCTCCGGACTGCAGACGCTGCCGCTGGTGGTCGGGTTGTTCACCACCTCGATCATCTCCGGCACCATCGTCGGCCGGACCGGGCGCTACAAGCTCTTCCCCATCGCGGGCACGGCGATCATGGCGCTCGGCCTGTTCCTCATGTCCACCATGGACGCGGATACCAGCTTCTGGTTGCAGTCGCTGTACATGCTGGTGCTGGGTCTGGGCATCGGTCTGGCCATGCAGGTGCTGACCATCGCGGTGCAGAACAGCGTGCCCTACTCGGATCTGGGCACCGCAACCTCCGGGGTGACCTTCTTCCGCACCATCGGCAGTGCGTTCGGCACCACCATCTTCGGGACGCTGTACGCGAACAAGATCGGCCCGAATCTCACCGCGGCACTGATGGAAGCGAAGGTGCCGCCGGAGGTCGCCCAGAATCCGCAGGCCTTGCGTGACCTGCCGCGGTCGCAGGCCCTGCCCATCATCAACGCGTACGCCACCTCCATCGACTACGTCTTCCGCTGGGTGGTGCCGGTCGCGGTGCTCGGCTTCGCGATCGCGTGGTTCCTGAAGGAGGTGCCGCTGCGCGACAGTTCACGCGGCGTCGCTTCCGATGTGGGAGAGGGGTTCTCGGTCCCGGATTCCGGGGACCGCGTGGTGCAGCTGGAGCGGGCCATCACCCCGGTGCTGCGCAAGCTGCGTGACAATGCGGTGCCGGATTCGGGAATCCTTGCGGCGGCGGGCAGTTCGCTGACCCGCGACGAAGCGTGGGCGCTCGGCCAGGTGCGCATGTACCAGCGGCTGCGTGGTTCGGCGACCGTCGGCGTCATCGCCCGAACCCATTGGGTGCCTGAGGAAATCATCGAACCGACCTACGCCAAGGCGCAGCAGGACGGGCTGCTGCATCGTGACGGTGAGGTCCTGACCCTCACCGATCGCGGCGTGCAGGAGATCGACCGGGTGCAGATCGCGTGGAAGCACTGGATCGAAACCCAGTTGGACGATTGGGATCTCACCGATCCGAAGGACCGCGCGCTGATGGACCAGGCCATCGACAATATCGCCACCAAACTGCTCGACGAGGCCGACCGCCCCGAGACCGCGACCCGCCGCTGAGGCACCGCACCCGAACCACACAGTGCCCCGCTGCGGACAATCGCAGCGGGGCACTGTGTTTCGGAGTCTCGGAGTCTCGGAGCCTCAGGCGTTGACGCGGACCGGCTGCACCGGCGCCTCCCAATCGATCCGGAAGCGCTGCTCCGGGCCCATCATCTTCTCCGGGTTCATGCGCTTGAAGGCCAGCGGCATGACCACTCCCATGACGGCGCGGGTGACCGGACCCGCGGCCTTGGTGTGGTTCATCCGCTTCACCCGATTGGCGACGGCCTCCACCCGCGGCCGCCGCAGCGCCTCGTAGGTGGCGAAAGCCGCTGTCGGATCCTCGATATCGCGCAGGCAGCGCGCCAGCTCGATGGCACTCTCGATGGCCATGGAACCACCCTGCCCGGAGGTGTTGCTCGGCGCGTGCACGGCATCACCGGTGAGCACCATGCGGCCGCGGTACCAGTGCGGTACCGGCGGCATGATCTGCAGCGCACCCACCACCACCAGATCCTCCGGCCGAGTATTGCGGGCCAGTTCGGCGCCGGGGGTGTCATCGGCGTAGACGTCGCGGAGGATGCGCAACCACTCCTCATTGGAGACGGTGCGGGCCTCGCTCAGCGAAAGGTACTGCTCGTGCGGCAGATTCGCGCCCCACGCGACGCGGCCGTCGGGCATGGTCCAGTACAGGTAGTAGGCACGCTTGCCGAAGGCGAAGGTCATATTCCCCGGCGGGACGTCCAGCGAGCCCTCGGTATACGCACCGAAGCCGAGCATGCGCAGGTACTGCGCCTCCGGCGCATCCGGGTCGATGAGCGTGCGTACGGTGGAGCGGATGCCGTCCGCGCCGATGAGCACATCGCCCGTGGCGCTGCTGCCGTCGGCGAAGTGCGCGGTAATGCCGTCGGCACGCTCCTCGACATCGATCAGGCGCTTGCCGTACTCGAACTGGACGCCATTCTCGACCGCCACATCGTGCAGGACTTTGTGCAGGTCAGGCCGGTCGACCAGTTGCAGCGGCTCCACCCCGGACAGGCCGGGCAGTGGCAGCTGCTTGTTGTTGACGGCCATCGATTGCGAGGTGATCGGTGCGGCAATGGCGCGCACCGCATCCGCGGCGCCGATGATCTCGAGGGCGGCCACCCCATTGGGAGCCAGTGCGAGGTTGGAGCCGACGCCGTAGGCGGGACCGGGGTAGGCCTCGAAGACGCGGGCTTCGATGCCCGCCTTGCGCAGTGCGGTCGCGGTGACGGGTCCGGAGATGCCGCCGCCGATGACGAGGGCGGTACGAATAGCCGGGCTTGTTTCAGACATGGGTTGTCTCCCTTGGTGCTTCGAATTCGCTGGTCGGATAACCCCGAATCGGAGCGCGTGCGGAGAACCCAGTTATCCTGTAGTTGCCAAACTCGGTACGAGTTCGCCTGCACGGGCGCGGATCGGGAAGGTGTGTACCCGGGTCTCGGCGGTGGTGTTGCAGCACCTTCGTCGGGGCCCGGTTCTATTTCCGGTCGGTGTTCAGTCCGGCGGCGGCTGCGCGCCGGGCGTTCCCCCCTTCACTTGTTCGACCGCTTCGGCGGGCGTGATGCCGTCGCGATGGAAGTTTCGCCAGAGTTCGACCTCGGGGAAGCTGCCGTCGACGAGCGAATCGCGCAGGGCTCGCGCCCAGGTGGTCTCGGCCTCCAGCATGGTCAGCTCATAGTCTTCTTCGACCAGGAAAAGGTGCGGCACTGCACCTTTCAGAGCAGCCAGGGCGGTACGGCCGGCGGTGATCCGCTCCTCCAGCTTGGTGATTCGTGCGGTGAGCAGTTCGATCACGTCATCGGGCGGGAGCACCGAGACCACGGACAGGCCGGCCATGAACGGCCGCTGCTCGGGTTCCGGATTGGCGATGAGTTCCCTTGTCCAGTCGGCCAATTCGGCGCGACCGGCGTCGGTGATCCGGTAGATGGTGCGTTCGGGGCGGGCGCCGTCGCGTTCACTGCCGGTGATCTCGAGAAAACCGTGCTTGGTGAGGTTGTCCACAACCGTGTACAGCGAGCCCCATTTGACGCCCATGTCATGGTCCTTGCCGAATTCCCGCAACTTGCCAGCGATCTCGTAGCGGTGCATCGGCTGGATGGCGAGCACCGACAGCACCGCCAGTGCCATCAGATTCCCTACCTTGCGCTTGCGAGCCATTCTGCCCACCTCCTCGTTACTCGTCTACGAATATACGTCCACGAGTATTCGTCTACAAGTACTTCGCGCAAAGAAAACGCACCCCTTGCCGTGCGTACGGCAAGGGGTGCGGATGAGCGGATGTCGTCAGCCGGTCGCGAAGCGCGAGTGCAGATAGTCGGAGGTGGCCTGATCGGCGGGCAGGAAGGCCTCGAGATGCAGCTCGGCCAGGGTGATGTCGGTGGCCGTGGCGAACGAGGTGACGGTGGTGATCAACCCCAGCTCACCGGCCTCGCTGCGCAATCGCAGGGGTACCGCGAAGCCCAGGTGATTCGGGCCCGGATCGACCGGCGGCAGATAGCTCTCCAGTTCGGTGAGGAGCGCACTGAGATCCGGGTCCGGACTACGGGCCGCACGATTGCGCAGGCTGTCGGTCACATGACGACCCCATTCGGGCAGATTCACCACCCGCCGTGCCAAGCCGTCCGGGTGCAGGGCCAGCCGCAGCACATTGAGCGGCGCTTGCAGCAGCTCCGGCGCCGCACCCTCGGCGAGCATCTCGAAGGCCGCATTCGCCGCCACCATGACGCCGAACGGCCGGGTGACAACCGCAGGATAGGGGAGATGGCCGTGCAGGATGGTGTCCAGCGCATGTCGCACCGCACCGAGTTCCGGTGCGTCCAAAGCAGATTCGGGGAAGGCGGGCGCGTACCCGGCGGCCAGCAGCAGACCGTTGCGCTCGCGCAGCGACAGTCCCAGCGACTCCGCCAGCCGGACCACCATGGTCCGCCCCGGATGTGAGCGCCCCTGTTCCAGGAAGCTCAGATAGCGCTGACTGGTCTCCGCGCTGATCGCGAGATCCAGCTGGCTGATCCGCCGCCGGGTTCGCCAGTGCCGCAACTGCTGCGCGAACGGGGTCGCCGTCGTCGCCACCGCCATGATCGTCATCCCTCTACTGTGTGCACCCGTGCGCTGCCGTGCGATTCCCTGCAGGGAATGACAAGCGCGGCCGCATGATCATTCCCTGCAGGGAATCGCGCCGCTCGCCGCCGCCGAACAAACTTTGTGCCATGAGCAATCGAGTCGACAACAACAGCCTGGCCACCCTGACCGAGCAGTACATCGCCGTCTGGAACGAGGCCGATCAGCAGGCCCGCACCAAGCGCATCGCCGAGCTGTGGACTGCCGAGGGCATCCACGTGCTGGTCGATCCGCCGCAGGTGATCCGGGAAACCGCTGCCGCCCTGAACTTCCCGACTCCCTACCTGGCAGTGCGCGGTCACCGCGAGCTCGATGCGCGGATCACCCGGGCCTACGAAATGTTCGTCGGCTCCGGCAAATTCGTCTTCCAGGGCCGAGGCGAAGCACAGCGGCTGGCGGAGGGGCTGGTCGGGATCGGCTGGGACATGGTCGCCGCCGACGGTTCGGTGGGCGGCTCGGGCTACGACGTGCTCGCGCTGGACGAGGACGGCCGGATCCACGCCGACCACCAGTACATCGGCCCCGCATAACACACAACTTCGATACAACTGCCTCGGCTGATTTCAGGAGACCAATATGAATGCCATTGCCTACCACCTCGACCCGCTGCGCGGACTCGACGGGCTCAGCACCCGCGCACAGCCGATCCCGGTGGCCGGACCGCATCAGGTAGTGGTGCGGGTGCGGGCCACCTCGCTCAATCGCCGCGACACCATGCTGATGGACGGTACGTACCCGGTGCCCTTCACGCCCGATACGGTGCCGCTGGTGGACGGCGTCGGCGAGGTCATCGCGCTGGGCGACGGTGTGACTCGCGCCGCCCTCGGGGATCGGGTCATGGGTACCTACTTCGTCGCCTGGAACGACGGCCCGCAGCGGACTGAGCTGACCGGCCAGCAGTACGGCGCGAACCACGACGGCTGGTTGGCCAACTATGTGGTGCTGGAAGAAGATTCGGTCATGCAGGTGCCCCCGCACCTGACTGATGCCGAGGCTGCCGCGCTCACCTGCGCTGGGCTGGTCGCCTGGGCGGCGCTCACCAAGCCGATCCCGGCCGCACCCGGGGAGACCGTGCTGACCGTCGGCACCGGTCCGGTCGGTCTCTTCGCGGTGCAGCACGCCAAAATGCTGGGCGCGCGGGTCATTTCGATCACCTCTTCGCCGGATAGGGCGGAGCGGCTACGCAAACTCGGCGCGGATGAGGCCATCGATCGTAAGGTGACGCCGGACTGGGAGCATGCGGTGAACGACCTCACGGGCGGCGCGGGCGTGCGGCATGTGGTCGATGCGGTGGGTCGGCTGACCCTGTCCAAATCCCTTGCCGCAGCGGCCAATGGCGCACAGGTCACGCTGATCGGCGCCTTCCCGGCGCCGGCGGGGGAGCAGCCCGGCGACCCGCTGGGCGGTAAGTTCCTGACCCTGCGCCGCATTGCGGTCGGCAGCCGCGCCGATTTCGAGGGCATGAACCGCGCCATTGCCGAGCACCGCATGCGGCCGGTCATCGATCGGGTCTTCCCGTTCGAGCAGGCGGTCGACGCCTACCGGTACTTCAATGAGGGCGACCCTTTCGGCAAGGTTGTGATCACGATCGCTTAGTGTCGGAAATATGCGGATCTTTCTGGCGGGCGCCAGCGGCGTCCTTGGCTCTAGGCTTGTCCCGCTGCTCATTGCGGCGGGACACGATGTGGCGGGTATGACCCGCTCCCCGGACAAGGCGCGGCTGCTGGCCGCCGCCGGCGCGGAACCGGTGGTGTGCGATGTCTTCGATGCGGCGGCCCTCACCGCCGCTGTCACCGACTACGCCCCGGAGCTGGTCATGCACCAGCTCACCGATCTGCCCGACGATGCGGCCCGCCTGCCCGAGGGGCGCGCCGCCAATGCCCGCATCCGCCAGGAGGGCACCGCGAATCTGCTGGCGGCGGCGGAGGCGGCCGGAGCCTCCCGGATTATTGCCCAGAGCGTGGCCTGGGAGATGACCGGAGAAGGTCAGGCCGCCAAGGAATTCCTGGAGAAGTCGGTGCTCGAGGCAGGGGGTGTGGTGCTGCGCTACGGGCAGTTCTACGGCCCGGGCACGTACTACCCGGATGCCCCGCCCGAGCCGCCCCGCATCCACCTCGAGGAGGCCGCCGCCCGCACCGCCCGCGCCCTCGACCTGGTTTCTGGACTGTATGAACTCACCGATGCCGAGGGCCCGGATTTCCTGCCGGTCGGCTAACCCGGTTCCGCCGCGACTATTGCGGCGCGGACGAATTCGCGAATGCGCACGCTGTCGTCGGCGGACCGCCAGCGCAGCGCCCACCGCACCGGTGGGGCGTCGCGCAGCGGAAGATAGGCCACATCGGGGCGCGGGTGATAGCGCTGCGCATGCGCGCCGATCGGCAGCACGCCCTGTCCTGCGCCGACAAGCGTGAGTAGTTCGGTGGCGGTGGCCGGTCCTTGCAGCACCGTGGTGTGCTCCAGGTCCGCGAGCGTGACCGAACGGCGTTGCGCCAAAGGGTGATTCGTTGGCACCGCCACTATCCGGGCTTCGGAGACCAGCACCGGTCCGCGGGTGATATCCGGTTCGGCCGTCGTGACCATATCGAGCGCGATATCGATCTCGCCCGCACGCAACCACGGAATCACCTGCGCGGGTTGGGCTTCACGAATTCGCACCGCACAGTCGGGCAACTGTAGCTGGAACAGTTCCTTTGCGCGGCTGAGCAATTGGCTGGTGGCGGCATCCACGAAAGCGACCTCCAGCGTCCCGCCGCGACCCCGCCCGGTATCGATGGTGTGCTGTACGGCCGCACCGATGCGATCCCAGGCCGGGCGCAGTTCCGCGTACAGCTCGCGCCCCGCCGGTGTTGCCGTCACCCGCCGGCTGCTGCGATCGAAGAGCGGAACACCCAGCCGTCGTTCGAGTTTCGCGACGGTTTGGCTGACCCGGGCGGTCGAGATGCGCAGCCGTTCCGCCGTCCGGCCGAAGTGCAGTTCCTCCACGAGGGTGAGGAAGACCTCGATTTCGTACCGCTCCAGCATGTGCCACCTCCGCCTGGATCGTTAAGTAGAGCTTGACGATCGTTGCACACATCCCCATTGCTGCGGCCGGTGCGCGGGCAGAGGGTGAAGTGGTCCGCACAACCTCAGGAGTCACCGTGTTCGTCACCGAGTCCCACGCCCTGTCCGCCCCGGCCACCGATACCGCCGCGGTAGTGCGGGAATTGCGCGACCGCGCCGAGATCAGCGATGCCATGTACCGCTTCGCGCTGGGCCAGGACCTGCGGGACAAGGAGCTGTTCGCCTCGTCCTTCACCGCCGATGCCGAACTCGACTTCCAGCCCACAGCCGCGAAGTGGGGTGGTACCGCCCCGCTCATGACCGGCCGCGATGTCATTGTCGACACCATCCTCGGCGGCTTCGCCGGACGCGTCGACACCACACATCAGGTGACCAACACCCGCATAGCGATCACGGGCGACACCGCGCGACTGACCGCCCTCGTGGAGGCGCAGCACCTGCTCACCGCCGATCACGGCACCTTCGCCCTGCTGAAGAACCGGTACGACGTCGAACTGGTGCGCGACGGCGGGCGGTGGCTCATGAGCCGGGTGCGCATCGAGAACGCCTGGTTCACCGGCGATCCAACAGCGATCTTTTAGCTATCTAAAGAAATAGATACTGAGCTGCAATATTACGGTGCCATGTAGCCGGTTAATGTTCATAGCAAATCTGTGTAGCGTCCTGGAAGATCAGCATTTCGGATTGGCAGGTCAACTGCTTCGGAATCGAAGGAGCCTTCGGTGGCGCCCGGCGCCGTGCGTGAGAAACCCCCAGCGACAGACGAGGACGGCACACCCGGCGTGGTGGAGACCGGCGTAATGTCCGCGCGCACATTGGTATTGATGCTGGTGCTGTCGCTCGGCCTGGTCTACCTCCTGGTCGGCGGCAGTCTGCGCGCCGGGTTCGGCGGCAGCGGCGACGGCGCCGACAGTCCGGTTACCCCCGGCTCCACCTCGAAGCAGCAGCCCGCGAGCGCCGGACCGCCGCCCCCGCCCGCCCCGGCACCCGCCGTCGCGCCACCGCCGCCACCCGCTCCGGAGCCGCCTGCGCCCG
>NZ_JAODNK010000162.1 GCF_025465275.1 Nocardia sp.
AACCAAGGAAGAAAGATGCCCCCGAAGAAGAAGAAGGTCTCTGGGCTTATCAAGCTCCAGATCAAGGCCGGTGCGGCCAATCCGGCTCCGCCCGTCGGCCCCGCGCTGGGTCAGCACGGCGTCAACATCATGGAATTCTGCAAGGCCTACAACGCGGCGACCGAGTCGCAGCGTGGCAGCATCATTCCGGTCGAGATCACGGTCTACGAAGACCGTACTTTCGATTTCAAGCTGAAGACGCCGCCTGCCTCGCAGCTGCTGCTCAAGGCTGCCGGTGTGCAGAAGGGCTCCGCTGAGCCGCATCGCCTGAAGGTTGCGACGGTCACTCAGGACCAACTCCGTGAGATCGCGAAGACCAAGGCCGAGGATCTGAACGCCAACGATATCGAGCAGGCCGCGAAGATCATCGCCGGTACCGCTCGCTCGATGGGTATCACCGTCGTCTAAGTAGCCCGCGGGCTGCATTCCGTGGGAGGGCCGGCCAGGCCCGGAAACCACGTCTGAACCAGGACAAGGACAGAACAACATGGCAAAACGAAGCAAGGCTTATCTCGAGGCGGCCGCCAAGGTCGACCGCGACGCGCTGTACCTCCCGCTGGCCGCCGTGCGGCTCGCGAAGGACACCGCCACCACCAAGACCGACGCGACCGTCGAGGTCGCCGTCCGTCTGGGCGTCGATCCCCGTAAGGCCGATCAGATGGTCCGCGGCACGGTCAACCTGCCGCACGGCACCGGTAAGACCGCCCGCGTCATCGTGTTCGCCGTCGGCGACAAGGCCGCCGAGGCCGAGGCCGCCGGTGCGGACGCCGTGGGCGCCGAGGACCTGATCGAGCGCATCCAGGGCGGCTGGCTGGACTTCGACGCCGCCATCGCCACCCCGGATCAGATGGCCAAGGTCGGTCGTATCGCTCGCGTGCTGGGCCCGCGTGGCCTGATGCCGAACCCGAAGACCGGCACCGTCACCCCCGATGTGGCGAAGGCTGTCAACGAGATCAAGGGCGGCAAGATCAACTTCCGCGTCGACAAGCAGGCCAACCTGCACTTCGTCATCGGCAAGGCGTCCTTCGACGACAAGAAGCTGGCGGAGAACTACGGCGCCGCGCTCGACGAGATCCTGCGCGTCAAGCCCTCCACTGCGAAGGGCCGCTACCTCAAGAAGGTGACGTTCTCGACGAACACCGGACCGGGCATCCCGGTGGACCCGAACCGCACCCGCAACTTCGCCGAAGAGGATTGAGCTCCGCCGCCTCCCCGGAACTTTGGCGCACGGCTGAGAGCCGTGGGGACTCATGCACGCGTGGGGGCGGTTAGGTGAGGGAACAATTCTGGGGGTACCCCAGGAGTTACCCCGATCCTTGCGAAATACCAAGGGCCGCTACAGGGAAACCTGTAGCGGCCCTTCGCTTTTGGATGTTGTTGCAGGTCACAGGGGTGTCGATTTGGGTAACGTTACCCAACCTGGTAGCCTGGTCCACGGTCGCCGACTTGTTCGGGGATCACCCAATCGTTCTACCGAAGACCGTTGGTTGCTGCCGTGAGGCAGTCGAAGGTCCAGCGTTATTGCTGGCGGCCCACGCAGGGAGAGCCGAGGTTGGGAAACCACTGCGAGTTCGCTCGCGCTGTGTTTCTTTTACGCCCCGGGACCTCTGCGTCCGCGGGGCGTTTGCTTTTTCGCTGGCCCCTGGCGCAAATCGGTAGTTCATATATGAACCGACCATCCAGAGAGGAGGCGAAGTATGGCAAACCCCGAGAAGGTCACCGCGGTAGCGGAGATCACGGAGCAGTTCAAGACCTCGACGGCCACTGTTGTCACGGAATACCGTGGCCTGTCGGTCAGCAAGATCACCGAGCTGCGTCGTGCGCTCGGCGCGGGCACCACTTACTCCGTCGCCAAGAACACCCTGGTCAAGCGTGCCGCCGCTGAGGCGGGCATCGAAGGCCTGGATGACTTGTTCGTCGGTCCGACCGCCATCACCTTCATCAAGGGTGAGCCGGTCGATGCCGCGAAGGCGCTCAAGGCTTTCGCCAAGGACAACAAGGCGCTGATCATCAAGGGCGGCTACATGGACGGCGTTGCGCTGTCCGTGGCCGAAGTTGAGCGGATCGCCGACCTGGAGTCCCGCGAGGTCCTGCTGGCCAAGCTGGCCGGCGCCATGAAGGGCAACCTGTCGAAGGCTGCGGCTCTGTTCGCCGCCCCCGGCAACCAGGTTGCTCGTCTGTTCGCGGCCCTCGAGGAGAAGAAGGCGAACGAGGGTGGCGCTGCCGCCGCTCCGGTTGCCGACGCTCCCGCGGCCGACGCTGAATAAGTCACTACCCCAAAGCTATTCGTTGCCGCTCACGCGGCGATGAACACCATCGAAAGGAACCACCATGGCTAACGTCGAAGAGCTGCTCGAAACCTTCAGTGGCATGACCCTGCTCGAGCTCTCCGAGTTCGTGAAGGCGTTCGAGGACAAGTTCGAGGTCACCGCTGCCGCTCCGGTCGCCGTCGCCGCCGCGGGCGCTGCCCCGGTCGAGGCCGCCGAAGAGCAGGACGAGTTCGATGTCATCATCGAGTCGGCCGGCGACAAGAAGATCCAGGTCATCAAGGTCGTTCGCGAGATCGTCTCCGGCCTGGGCCTGAAGGAAGCCAAGGACCTCGTCGAGAGCGCTCCGAAGGCCATCCTGGAGAAGGTCAACAAGGACGCGGCCGAGGCTGCCAAGGCCAAGCTCGAAGAGGCCGGCGCCAAGATCTCCGTCAAGTAAGAATTCCCAACTCTCGGGACTCTCAGGGGCTTCGCCCCTGAAACCCCAGGAGCGGTCGGGGGCATTGCCTCCGTCCCGGTCTTACTGCGAAAGAGCGGTCCCCTGTGGGGGCCGCTCTTTTGTATGTCGTTACTTGTGATTGACTCGTTATTGTCTCTACTGGCGAGTCAGGACCGGTGTCCGAGACGGACACTATGCGATACAGTGACCGGACCTACTGTGATGCGCCACACCGCGCACGTATATTCGTGAGTCGCCGCAGTAGGGCGCTCGTTCTGAGAATTGTGGAGGTTGGCGTGGGCGTCGAGGTCAGGACCGAAGGCATCACGAAGTCATTCGGTTCGCAACGTATTTGGCAGGACGTCTCACTGACGCTGCCGACGGGGGAAGTCAGCGCGTTGCTCGGCCCCTCGGGTACCGGTAAGTCGGTCTTTCTGAAGTCTCTGATCGGTTTGCTGCGCCCTGAGCGCGGCTCCATCTACATCGATGGCACCGATATCACCACCTGCTCCAACAAGGAGCTGTACGAGATTCGCAAGCTGTTCGGTGTCCTGTTCCAGGACGGCGCGCTCTTCGGCTCGATGAATCTGTATGACAACGTGGCTTTCCCGCTGCGTGAGCACACCAAGAAGAGCGAATCCGACATCAAAAAAGTTGTCATGGAGAAGCTCGAGCTGACGGGCCTGCTCGGCGCGGAAGGCAAACTGCCGGGCGAGATCTCGGGTGGTATGCGCAAGCGTGCCGGCCTGGCTCGCGCGCTGGTGCTCGACCCGCAGATCATCCTGGTCGACGAGCCGGACTCCGGTCTGGACCCGGTGCGTACCACCTATCTGTCGCAGCTGCTCATCGATATCAATGCGCAGATCGACGCGACGATTCTGATCGTCACGCACAACATCAACCTGGCTCGCATCGTGCCCGACAATATCGGCATGCTGTTCCGCCGGCAGCTGGTCATGTTCGGCCCGCGCGAGGTGCTGCTCACCTCGGACGAGCCGGTGGTGAAGCAGTTCCTCAACGGCCGCATGATCGGTCCGATCGGCATGTCCGAGGAGAAGGACGAGTCGCAGATGGCCCGCGAGCAGGCCATGGTCGACGCCGGTCACCACGCGGGCGGCACCGAGGAAGTCGAGGGCATCATCCCGCAGATGCGGGCGCAGCCGGGTATGCCGGTGCGCCAGGCGGTGGCCCGTCGTCGCGAGCGGGTGCGCCAGATTCTGCACACCCTGCCGCCCTCCGCGCAGGAGGCGATCCGGAACTCTCTGGAGCAGGACGGTGACGCCGACACGCAGGTGATGCCCGCGTATCAGGGTGCGTTCGACACCACAGCTCGACACAACGTGACTAACGGGTAACATACCGCCCGTGAATCAAACCCTGACACGGCTGCGCACCCCGGTCGAGTCGGGTCTTGCGCAGGCCGGCAACATTTTTGCGCTTCTTCTGGACGTTATGCGCAAGACGTTCCGCCGGCCGTTCCAGGTGCGGGAGTTCATCGAGCAGTCGTGGTTCATCGCGTCTGTCTCGATCCTCCCCGCCGCACTGGTCGCGATTCCCTTCGGCGCTGTAGTCGCACTGCAGACCGGCTCACTCATCAAGCAGCTCGGCGCGGAGTCCTTCACCGGCGCCACCAGCGTGCTCGCAACGGTCCAGCAAGCCGCCCCGGTGGTGACCGCCCTGATCATCGCGGGCGCCGCCGGTTCGGCCGTGGCCGCCGATCTCGGCTCGCGCACCATTCGCGAGGAGATCGACGCCATGGAGGTCCTCGGCATCGATCCCATTCAGCGCCTTGTGGTTCCGCGTGTGCTCGGCATGATGCTGGTCGCGCTGCTGATGAACGGCTTGGTCGCGGTGGTCGGCATCTGCGGCGGTTACTTCTTCAATGTGGGCCTGCAGGGCGGTACGCCCGGCGCCTATCTGGCTTCGTTCTCCGCGCTGGCGCAGCTCCCGGACCTCTGGATCGGTGAGATCAAGGCCCTGATCTTCGGACTCGTCGCGGGCGTCATCGCCGCGTACAAGGGTTTGCATCCCAAGGGTGGCCCGAAAGGTGTAGGTGACGCGGTGAACCAGTCCGTGGTGATCACGTTCCTGGTGTTGTTCTTCCTGAACTTGGTGCTGACCCTGATTTATCTTCAGGTCGTCCCGGCCAAGGGCGCGTGATCCATGGTCGTTTCCACGCGCTCCACCGTTTTCTCCCGGTCGGCGCGCCGGGTGACCGGTGTGCTCAAAGCGCCGGTGAACCTGGTCGACCGGGCCGGCGATCAGATGTCCTTCTACGCGAGAGCGATCGCGTGGATCCCGAGAACCGTTGTGCACTACCGCAAGGAGGTCATGCGGCTGCTGGCCGAGGTGACCTTCGGTTCGGGTGCGCTGGCGGTCATCGGCGGCACCATCGGCGTCATCGTCTTCATGTCCGCCTCGGTGGGTGTGGTGGTCGGCCTGCAGGGCTTCAAGGCTCTCGACTCGCTCGGCAGTGGTGTGCTCACCGGCTTCCTGACCGGCTACATCAATACGCGTGAACTCGCGCCCCTGGTTGCGGCGCTGGCACTCTCGGCAACGGTCGGTTGTGGTTTCACCGCGCAGCTGGGCGCCATGCGCATCTCCGAGGAGATCGACGCGCTCGAGGTGATGGCGGTGCCGGGTGTGCCGTTCCTGGTCACCACGCGCGTAATCGCGGGCTTCGTGGCGGTTATCCCGCTGTACATCGTCGGCCTGCTCGGCACGTATGTGGCCTCGCGGTTGATCAGCATCTATTTCAACGGGCAATCGAGTGGATCGTATGACCACTACTTCAGCCTGTTCCTGCCACCCGAAGACGTCATCTATTCGTTCCTGAAGGTGCTCGTCTTCGCGTTCGTCATCATCCTGGTGCACTGCTACTACGGCTTCAATGCCACCGGCGGTCCGGCGGGTGTCGGTGTGGCCGTGGGCCGCGCGGTGCGTGCCGCGATCGTGCTGATCAATGTGCTCGATTTCTTCCTCAGCCTTGCGATTTGGGGCACGACCACGACGGTGCGGGTGGCGGGATGAGCGGTCAGCGCCCGGAGGCGGCAGCTTGCGTAACCACGCAGGGCGCCCGCTCATCCCGGATGGAGACAGCATGAGCAATCCGCAGCGGGTGGAGTTCTGGCGCTCGACGGAGAAGCTGCGCTCCCGCACCCTGGGTGTGCTGTTCTTCGTCGTGGTGGCGCTGTTCCTGTGGACCACCATCGCCATCTACAACAAGCAGTTCGTCGAGACGGTGCGGGTGAATCTGCTGACCGATACCGTCGGAAACGCCTTGACCCGCAATGCGGATGTGAAGGTGCGCGGCGTCCTGGTCGGCGAGGTGCGCTCCAGCTCCTACGACGGGCATCAGGTCAAACTGGACCTGGCCATCGATCCGGCGAAGGCCGACAAGATTCCGGCCAATGTGACCGCGCGGCTGCTCCCGAAGACGCTTTTCGGTGAGCGCTACGTCGATCTGATGTGGCCGGAGCAGCCCGACAGTCAGCACCTGACCGCCGGTATGACCCTGCACCAGGACACCAGCGGTCACGCCATCGAGGTGAGCCAGCTGCTGGATCATCTGCTGCCGCTGCTGCAAGCCGTTCCGCCGCAGTACCTCTCGTCCACGCTGGGCGCGGTCTCGCAGGCGCTGCAGGGCCAAGGCGAGGAGCTGGGCAAGACCATCGATCGTCTCGATGACATCTTCAC
Source organism: Nocardia sp. (assembly GCF_025465275.1). Taxonomy (GTDB): domain Bacteria; phylum Actinomycetota; class Actinomycetes; order Mycobacteriales; family Mycobacteriaceae; genus Nocardia. Next base: position 6,442 of record NZ_JAODNK010000162.1, read on the forward strand.
CCAGGTCAATACCGAACTGCCCACGCTGCAGCAGGATCTGAAGAGCTTCGCCGATGTGGCTACCGTCTACTCCGATGCGGCCCCGCAGCTGGTGGACGCGCTGGACAATCTGCGCACCACCAATGCGACCATCGTGCAGAAGCGTTCGCAGATCGACACCTTGCTCGCGACGCTGACCCCGAGCTCGTCGGCGCTGGCCGACTTCCTGGTGGCCAACCGCGACAACATCATCGATGTGGCGGCCGATTCGCGGCCCGCCCTCGAGGCGCTCGCGAAGTACTCGCCCGGCTACACCTGCGCACTGAAGAACTTCGCGCAGATGAAGCCGCGCATCGACGACATCTTCGGTAAGGGCACCGACCTGCCGGGTTCGCGCGTGACGATCGAGATCGTCAACGATCGCGGCCGCTATGTCCCCAATCAGGACGAGCCGCGCTGGTTCGATCCCCGTGGCGCACTGTGCATTCCGGAGTACCCGCTGGGTACGGACCCGGGCCAGTACACCGACGGTTCCGCGAACGACGGCTCCTACCAGCCGCCGAGTCGCACCCCGGGTGACCAGGGCATCGGCATCATGCCCGCGCCGCAGTACAAGGTGTTCGGCCCGCAGACGCCGACCACTGCCGGATCTCCGCAGGAGCAGCAGACGCTGAACACGATCTACGGTGCCGCCCAGGGTGTTTCGCCGGACCAGGTGCCCGGCTGGATTTCCCGCATCGCGGCCCCGGCCTTCCGCGGCAGTGAGGTGGCGATCCGATGAGGGATACCCTGCGCGGCCTCGGCGGGACGCTGACGAAACTGGTGGTCTTCATCGTGGTGACGGTGCTGGCCACCGGCATCCTGGCGCTGACCATCGCCAACTACAGCGGCGGCGGCACCAAGTTCAATGCCCGCTTCACCGATGTGACCTCCCTGAACAAGGGTGACGAGATTCGGATCGCCGGTGTGCGCGTCGGCAAGGTCACCAATGTGACGATCGTGGACAAGCGGCTGGCGAACGTGGAGTTCGAGCTGACCGATCGCTCGTCGCTGCCGGCCTCCACCACCGCGGCCATCAAGTACCGGAACCTGGTGGGGCAGCGCTACATCGCGCTGGAGCAGGGCACCGGCGAGCAGGGGCGCAAGATCAACAAGGGCGCCACCATCCCGCTGGAGCGCACCAAGCCGGCGCTGAATCTGACCGAGCTGTTCAACGGCTTCCGGCCGCTGTTCCAGACGCTCACCGCCGATGATGTGAACAAGCTGTCCTACAACATCATTCAGGTCTTCCAGGGCGAGAAGGGGACGATCAGGGATCTGGTCTCCACTACCGCCTCGCTCACCAACAAGATCGCCGACAAGGATGCGGTCATCGGTGCGGTGGTCAAGAACCTGAATGCCGTGCTGGACGCCGTCAATCAGCACGACGGCCAGCTGGACGCGCTGATCGTCAATACCGAGGCGCTGGTCACCGGCCTCAATGCCGATCGCGGCACCATCGGCTCGGCCATCAGCTCGCTCGGCAATCTGGCGGAGGCCACCTCCGACCTGCTGGTGCCGGTGCGGCCGAATCTGCAGGGCGCCATCGCGGGCCTGAACCAGTTGACCGGCACGCTGAACAGCCGGTCCGACGAGGTCAACGAGGGTCTGGCCAATCTGCCCATCAAGATGGACAAGCTGGGCCGGGCCGCCAGTTACGGCTCCTGGTTCCAGTTCTACCTCTGCGGGATCGATATCGTCGCGGGACCGGGCACGGCCGATGCGCCGCAGCTCAATCTGCCCCCGGCGATTACCGGTTTGCCGACGGTCAATCAGCCGATCTACACGAATCCGGCTCCGCGCTGCCACGGGAAGGGCGGGGATCGCTGATGGACGATCGGGCAGTACTCGGTAAACGCAGTCCGGCGTTCATGGGCGGATTGGGCCTGCTCCTGGTGCTTTTGGTGACGGTGGCCGCATTCGGCCTCGACAAACTGCCGATTCTGGCGGCCGGCACCAAATACAGCGCCGAATTCTCCGAGGCCGCCGGCCTGCGCAAGGGTGATGAGGTGCGTATCGCCGGCGTGAAGGTCGGTCAGGTGCAGGATGTCGGCCTGGAGGGCGACAAGGTGCTGGTGGAATTCCGCACCCAGGATGCGTGGATCGGCGACGAGACCACCGCATCCATCCAGATCAAGACGCTGCTCGGGCAGAAGTACCTGTCGCTGGATCCCAAGGGTTCCGGCGCCGCCGATCCGGGCAAGACGATTCCCTTGGCGCGCACGGTGTCTCCGTACGACGTGGTGGATGCTTTCAGTGATGCCGCCTCCGATATCGAGAACACCGATACCGCGCAGCTGGCCCAGAGTTTCCGGGTGCTGTCGGATGCCTTCTCGGAAACGCCTGGGGATATTCGCGGCTCCATCGACGGCGTCGCGCGCCTGTCGGAGTCGCTGGCCAAGCGTGACGATCAGCTGAAGAAGCTGTTCGGCGCGACCAAGAAGACCTCCCAGGTGCTGGCCGATCGCAATGCCGAATTCGAGCGGTTGATCGGCAATGGCGGGCAGTTGCTCGCCGAGTTGAATGTGCGTCAGCAGTCCATCGCGCAATTGCTCACCGGTGCGAAAACCATTGCGGCCGAACTGACAGCGCTGGTGCACGACAACGAGGAGCAGATCGGCCCGGCGCTGACGAATCTCAAAAAGACGATCGACATGCTCAATGCCAACCAGGCGAACATCTCCAAGACGCTCACCCTGGCCGCCCCGTTCTACGGCTTGTACGCGAACGTGCTGGGCACCGGCCGCTGGTTCGACGCGGTGATCACCAACCTGATTCCGCCCGCCCTGCCCGATATTCCGGGCGACCGTCCGCCGATCCGAAAGATGGGAGGCTAGCAATGGCGAATCCGCTGAAGTCTCTGGCTGCGACCAGCACCAAGAGCAAGATCATCGCCGGAGTGGCCGTCGCGGCGGTCCTGCTGGCCGGCGTGGCGTGGTGGGGGATCGACAAGCTCAACACCACCACCATCACCGCGTACTTCGACAAGTCCGTCGGCATCTACGAGGGGTCGGACGTCCGCATCCTCGGCGTGCCGGTGGGTTCGGTCGATTCGGTGACGCCGGAGGGCGAGCAGGTCAAGGTCGTCATGTCGGTGGACCGCAAGTACGACGTCCCCGCCGAGGCCAAGGCCGCGCAGATCACGCCGTCGGTCGTCTCGGACCGGTACATCCAGCTCGCGCCCGCCTACAAGAGCGGTCCGAAGATGGGGCGCAATGCCACCATCCCGAAGGACCGCACCGCCACCCCGGTGGAGGTGGACCGGCTCTACAAGAGCATCACCCAGCTCTCGGATGCCTTGGGCCCCAACGGCGCCAACAAGGACGGCGCGGTGAACGATCTGGCCCGCACCGCCTCGCAGAACCTCGCGGGCAATGGTGACGCGCTCGGCAACAGCTTCACGCAGCTGTCCAAAGCCGCTGCCACCCTGTCGGATTCGCGCACGGACATCTTCGACACCGTGAAGAATCTGCAGAAGTTCGTGCAGATGCTGGCCGACAACGACTCGCAGGTGCGGACTTTCAATACGCAGCTGTCCTCGCTGGCCGGATTCCTGTCCGACGAGCGCCGCGATCTCGGTGACGCGCTGAATCTGCTGTCGGTCGCGCTCGGTGATGTGGCCCGGTTCATCGACAACAATCGAGAACTGGTGCAGAACAACGCGGATGCGCTGACCTCGCTGACCAAGACCCTCGCCGATCAGCGCGACGATCTGGCGAAGGCGCTGCCGCTCATTCCGACCGCGCTGAGCAACCTGATCAATGTGCACAACGGTGAGACCGGCACGCTCGATATGCGGCCCAACTTCACCGATCTGCAGAACCCGTTCGGGACCATCTGCAAGCTGCTGGATCTGGGCAAGCTGCGGCCGGGCGATCCGAAGTTCGACGCCATCTCGCAGCAGCTCAAGCCGATTCTCGACAATTGCGGCATCATCACCGATCAGCTCGCGGCGGGTGTCAAGACGCCGTCGCTGATCCTGCCGTTCGGCATCCTCAGCGGTGACAACGAGCAGCGCAATGTGGCGCCCGGAACCGTCCCCGGTGTCCCGTCCGATCAGCAGCCGCCGTCGCAGGGAGGTGGACAGCGATGAAAGCCTCTCGAATCGGTGTGCTGGCCACGAGCATCGGCGCGGTGACGCTGCTGGTGAGCGGTTGTGGCACCGGCGTGTACGGCGTGCCGCTGCCCGGTGGCGCCAGTGTGGGCGATCACCCCATGCACCTGGATATCCGCTTCTCCGATGTGCTGGATCTGGTGCCGCAGTCGAGCGTCAAGGTCGACGGTGTGGCCGTGGGCCGGGTGGACAAGATCGAACTCGCGCCGGACGGCTGGACCGCCAGCATCAAGGCCGTGGTCAATTCCTCCGTGAACCTGCCCCTCAATGCCCGGGCCGAGGTGAAGCAGACCAATCTGCTCGGTGAGAAGTTCATCGAATTGTCCGCACCGGCAACCGCTCCCGACGCCGAACGGCTGAAGGACGGCTCGACCATCAAGGTCGAGAACACCCGCACGGCCACCGAGGTCGAGCAGGTGCTCGGCGCACTCTCGCTGCTGCTCAACGGCGGTGGCGTGGCGCAGCTGCAGCCCATCGTCTCGGAGCTGAACAAGGCGCTCGACGGCCGCGACAACAAGGTGCGCTCGCTGCTCGAGCAGGCGAACACACTGATCAGCGGCCTCAACGATCAGGTCGACGACATCACCCGCGCGCTGGACAAGCTCGACACCCTCAGCACCCGGGTCGGCGCCCAGACCGAGCAGATCAGCAAGGTCCTCGACGAACTGCCGCAGGGCATCAAGATCCTGAACGAGCAACGGCCGCAACTGATTCAGTTGCTCGGTCAGCTGGATCGGGTGGGCCAGGCCGGATTCGACGTGCTCGATCACTCCAAGGACAACCTGATCCAGGACCTCAGCTCGCTGCGGCCCACCTTGCAGGCGCTCGGTGCGTCCGCGGACGATCTGGTGACCGCCTTCCCGCTCATCCCGACCTATCCGTTCCCGGACGAGGCCATCAAGTCCTCCTTCGGCGGTCAGGTCAACACCTTCCTGTCGGTCGATCTCCAGGTCGGCACGCTGCTGTCGAATCTCGGTGTGGGCAAACCGGATCCGGTGTACCTGCCGCCGAACGGCCGGCAGGTGAACGTCGATCCGACCAACCCGTACTACAACGGCAACGGCCCGCGCGGCGGCTGGCCCACCATCTCGCTGCTGCCGCTGCCGCCCACCGTGGCGCGTCCCACGGACCAGCCCGGACCGACCGATCCGCTGGGATCGATCCTGCAACAGCTGGGAGTGGGTGGTCCGCGATGAGCCGTCTGGTACGCAACCAGCTGATTCTGTTCGTGATCATCGCGGTACTGGGCGTCAGCTTCGTCGGCGCCAAGTACGTGCGACTGAACAATCTGCTCGGCTTCGGCCTCTACAAGGTCACCCTGCAGATGCCGGAGACCGGCAACCTGTCCAAGGGCGCCGAGGTCTCCTACCGGGGTGTGCCCGTCGGCCGGGTCGGCAATCTCGACATCACGCCCGACGGTGTGGTGGTCACGCTCGAAATGGATTCCGGTAAGCCGAAGGTGCCCGCGAGCGCCAAGGCCGTGGTCGCCGACCGCTCCGCCATCGGCGAGCAGTACGTGGACCTGCAGCCGACCAGCAATGGTTCGCCGTATCTGAAGGACGGTTCGGTCATCGTCGGCGCGACGCTGCCCATTCACGTCGAGGACCTGCTCGCCAGCGTCGACAACTTCGCGAAGACCACCGATCTGGCGGCGCTCAGCACCACCGTGACGGAACTGGGCAAGGCGTTCGACGGCAAGGGAAATGATCTGCGGGTGCTGATCGACTCGCTCAACAAGTTCACCGCCACCGGCGTGGAATCACTGCCGCAGACCCTCGCCCTGATCCGGGATGCCCGCAGCGTGCTGGCCACCCAGGCCGAGCAGGGTCCGGCCATCCTGAACTTCAGTGACGGCCTGGACAAGCTCACCGCACAGCTCAAATCCAGTGATCCGGATATTCGCCGGCTCATCGGCACCGGCACCGATGCGGGCAGCCAGATCTCCAGTCTGCTCAAGGAGAGCGGTCCCGCGCTCACCCAGGACCTCACCAATCTGCGCACACTGCTGGTGGCCATCTCGCCGAAGTTCTACGCGCTCGGCCCGGTGCTGCAGATGCTGCCGCTGCTCTCGATCGGAGCTTCGGCGACGGCTCCCGGTGACGGCACCACCCACTTCGGCCTGGTGCTGGAAACCAACAACCCGTCCGCCTGTACCGTCGGCTACGAGGGCACCCAGGCGATCATCGACCAGATGAAGGCGCAGAACCCCAAGTTCGACGACACCCGCGACGACTTCCCGTTCAACACCGACGCGAAATGCACTGCGCCCCAAGGCAGTGACACCGCGGTGCGCGGCGGGGCGCGGGCCGAACTGGCCGATCCGAGTGTGGCGCAGCCGTGGGACGACAAGCCCAAGACCGACCCGGAGAAGCTCAATCTGAACCCCGTCGCGACCCAGCTGGCCACCCTGATGGGCGTGACACCCAAGCGATGACGCGCACGGCCGGAATCCGGCCTGGCGCGGCGCCGAGCACGGAAACGAGCACCACCGAAGCCCCGGTGGCGCTCGTCCGAAGCGTGGTAATGCGCACAGCCGACGTGGTTCGGCGCGGAGAGGAAAGTATGGTGTCGGCGTGAGCCAGCAAAAGGACAGCAACCAGGGGGTCGATCTCGACAAGCCGACCGACGTGTCGGCCGACGAGGGCCACCCGGAGTCGAGCTCCGATGCTGGCGGGACGCCCGAGACCGCTGTTTCCGGCGAGTCCGGCACCGTCACCGAAACGAAGTCCGACGCCGCCGCGGATGATTCCGAGGCTGTCGGCGAGTCCGATACCGAGGTCATCGCGACGGACGGGTCCGACACCGAGGTCATCGATTCCGACGCTGTGACTACCGTATCCGGTAAGCCGGGCGGCCGCGGCGCTACCGCTGAATCCGATTCTGCCGCAGGCGAATCCGAGGCGGCCGCTGGTTTCGACACCCGCAAGGCCGTCACCCTGAGTTCGATCGCGCTGCTGGTGGTCGCCGCTGTCGCCGCCGCCTGGTTCGGCGGCACCTGGATCGTGGGTGGCTATATGCACGACCGGCCGCGCGCCGAGGCCCGCGATGCCGCGCTCACCGATGCCCGGCAGGCCGCGATGAACCTCATGTCGTTCAATCCCGACGATGTCGACGGTTCGCTGAAGAACATGATCTCCTCCACCACCGGTGATCTGCACGATGAGCAGACCAAGGATCTGGATTCGCTCAAGCAGCAGGTCACCGATGCCAAGACCCGCATGGAGTCGACCGTCGAGGGCTCCTCGCTCACCTCGCTGAACTCCGAGCGCGATCACGCCGGCGCCTTCGTGGTCCTCAAGATCACCCGCAGCTGGCCCGGCACGCAGCCCGCGACCTTCCTGCAGTCCTGGACGCTGGACATGGTGAAGGTGGGTGACACCTGGAAGGCGGAGAAGGCGCAGAACCTCGGCGAACCCGTGCAGCTGAACTCCGGCCAGCCCGCCGCCGCCCCGCCGTCCACCACCGCGCCGCAGCCGTCCACGCCGCCGCAGCCGGGCAACTAGGAGATCGCGATCATGGCCAACAAACGCCCCGTCAATCGCGTCAGCCCGAAGCGCCGCCCGGCCGCCCAGCGCAGCTCCGGCACCCGCACCACCGCCGCTGACGTCCGCAGCACCGAAACCCCGCGTGGCAGTAGCACTTCCGCGCGTACCCGCGGCGACCGGACGCGCTCCGGCGCGGCCCAGCGCGGTCCCAGCCTGTCGAAGACCCCGCCCGCGAAGCCCCAGCGCGGACCGGGCGAATTCTGGCGTACCTGGCGCACCGCCATCCTGTGCGGGGGTGTGGCGGTGCTGCTCGCGGCCGTCGCCGTCGTGGGTGCGCTGCGTCCCGGTGTGGACGACGGCAATCATGCCTTCGTCGACAACAAGACCACCGATGAGGTGAAGGCCGCGGGCGCGCACGCCCTGGCCACGATCTACGGCTACAACGCCAAGGACATCGACAAGTTCCGCGCTACCGCCCGCACGGTCCTGACCGGCAAGATGCTGGCAGAGTTCGACAAGGACAAGGGCGTCGACACCGGTATCGACGCGATCAAGCAGACCCAGACCGATACCAAGGCCACCACCGACCCGATCGGTGTGACCCTGCTCTCCGGCGACCGGGCGGAACTGCTGGTCAACCTCAATATCACCGCCACCAAGGACGGTAAGCCGCAGCCGCTGGCCTCCGGTCCGGTCGTGCTGCGTATGCAGAAGGTCGACGGCCACTGGCTGGCCTCGGAGATCGCCGACAAATAAGCGGTGTTCAACGTGCCTCGTGTCGCTTTGAGCGGGGCCGCTCCCCGTCGAGGCGCACACCCCAAGTTCGTGGCCCGTCTCGTTCTGGACTGAGTGGAGCGGGGGAGCGAAGCGGAGGAGCGGAGGGAGGGAAGAACGAGACTCCCAGGGCCGCGAACCCGCCGGAGCGAAGCGGAGGCAGAAAATGCCGCTGATCTTGTGGCGTGGCAGGCGAACTCGGGGTTTGTCAACTTCTCGCGCCACTTGACGAGTTTCGTCCGACCCGTCACGCTATTCACAACAGCGGCGGCTGTCACAGGGGAACCAGACGCCGACTAGGCCCTCGAGGAACGCAGCCAGCGGGAAGCGAAGCCAGTCGGCAGACGGCGTGACAGCGTCGCTGAGCGGTACCCGATCTCACCGCCGTGCGGTGCTGGATCGGCCGCTGTGCGGTGACCTGGCTCACCGCAGGGCGGTGTGGTTACCGCCACGACACGCTTCGGCGCGTTAGCCCTCCGGGGTTCACCACGGGTGGTACTTTGACACCCCCGTAGGTTTGGGTGTAGTTTTGGACGTTGCGCTGGCTGCCTCCTGTCCATACCTTGATCGCATCGTCGAAAGTTCCACCTTCCGGTGTTACTTCCGTTGTCTGCTGTTCGGGTTTCGTTCGGGTGCTACCAGCGGAATTCGTAGCAGACAAGCGACGGTCGCGGACCACCACGCGACGCGCGTGAGGTGCTGGAAGGACGCATCTTGGCAGTCTCCACCCAGACCAAGGCCGGTATTCCCGGAGCCCCGAAGC
>NZ_JAODNK010000191.1 GCF_025465275.1 Nocardia sp.
ATGCCCTTGGGTTTGCCGGTGGTGCCGGAGGTGTAGAGGATGAACAGCGGGTGCTCGGCATCGAAGGCCTGGGCCTCGTGCTCGGGTGAGGCGTGCGCGACGGTCTCGTGCCACCACAGATCCCGGCCCGCCACCATCGGGGTGTCGATGCCGGTGCGGTTCACGACCAGCACGTGCTCGACGCTCGAATCACCGCCTGCGAGAGCCGCGTCCACGGCGTCCTTGAGCGGGGCGGGCTTACCGCGCCGCCACTGGCCGTCGGTGGTGATGATCAGCCGGGCCGCGGCGTCGTCGGCGCGCTGGCGCAGTGCGGTGGGGGAGAAGCCGGCGAAGACCACCGAATGGGTCAGGCCCAGGCGGGCGCAGGCCAGCATGGACACGATGGCCTCGGGGACCATCGGCATGTAGATGGCGACGCGGTCACCGGCTACCAGGCCCAGCGAGGTCAGGTAGTTGGCGGCGCGGGACACCTCGGCCAGCAGGTCGGCGTAGGTGAGGTCGCGGGAATCGCCGGGCTCGCCTTCCCAGTGGATGGCGACCTGGTCGCCGTACCCATCCAGGACGTGCCGGTCGACGCAGTTGTAGGCGACATTCAGCTTGCCGCCTGTGAACCAGCGGGCGAAGGGCGCGTCGTCCCAGTCCAGCACGCGGGTCCACGGCTGTTCCCAGTGCAGTCGCTGCGCCTGCTCGGCCCAGAAGCCCTCGCGATCGGCTTCGGCTCGAGCATAAAGAGAGGCGTCGGCGTTCGCGGACGCGGCGAAGTCAGCGCTCGGTGGATACGCATCCGGATGGTCGGCGGTGGTTTCGGTCATCTCTCTCTTCTTCTCTCGCGCGTACAGGTCACGGGGTGACCGCGGCCACGTTCGACCCTAACCGACTGTGACCTGGGCCGCGTTCGGCTGTCCCGATCGGTGGGGCCACGCCGGGAACGTTCCCAGTCCGCGTATGACCGAACCGTGAACCACCCTCGCGCGGGGTTGTGCACTGTGTCACGTCCGAACCCCTGTTTGGGTCGGTCATGTTGCCGGATTGCTAACACAGCGAACAATCCCGTTTCGAACCGCTGACAAGACCGTTCCGGGTCGTTAGTGTCCGATTTACCCAAGGCGGGTCATCGATGTCGCTGGCGGACCCCGGCGTGCACCGCTGTCCCTCCTTCGCTTTTCCTGGACTCGGGAGATACGCGTTGAGAATCAAGACGATGACCGCGCTGGCCGCGGCCGCTCTATTGGCTACCAGCCTCGCACTGACCGGCTGCTCTTCCGGCGGCGGTGACAGCACCGACCTCGTTACGGTCAATGGCGGTGAACCGCAGAAACCGTTGGTGCCCACCGATGTCAACGAGAACATGGGTGGCCGTGTTGTGGACCGGCTGTGGGCCGGGCTGAAGTACTACGACGCCAGCGGCAAGGCGTATAACGAAGTGGCGCAATCGATCGACACCACCGACCGGCAGCATTACAAGATCACGCTGAAGGACTGGAAGTTCACCGATGGCACTGCGGTGACGGCGAAGTCGTTCGTCGATGCCTGGAACTACGGCGCCCTCGGTACCAACGGGCAGTTGCAGAACGCGGCCTTCGCGGAAATCGCAGGCTACGACGATGTTTCGGCAGATCCGCCCAAGGCGCAGACGCTATCGGGGCTGAAGGTACTCGACGACCACACCTTCACCATCGATCTGAAAGAGCCCTCGATCGACTTCGAGCTGGAGCTCGGTTACGCGCCGTTCTATCCGATGCCGGACGCTTTCTTCAAGGACACCAAGGGATTCGGCGAACACCCGATCGGCAACGGCCCCTACAAGTTCTCGGACTGGGAGCACAACGTCAAGATCGAGGTGCTGCCCAATGCGGACTATCACGGCGGCCGTCCGGCCAAGAACAAGGGCCTGCGGTTCGTGATGTATCAGTCCTACGACACCGCCTACGCTGATCTGCAGGCGGGCAACCTCGACGCGCTCGACATCATTCCGGACAGCGCACTGGCCACCTACAAGCAGGATCTCGGCGACCGCGCCATCCAGCACCCGATCGCCTACAGCCAGCACATCGGCATCCAGCCGACAGTGGCGCACTTCGGCGGTGCGGAAGGCGTGCTGCGGCGTAAGGCGATTTCGATGGCCATCAACCGGGATCAGATCGCGGACAACATCTTCCACGGCACCCGTGTGGCCTGCCAGGACTTCACGGCGTTCACCCTGCCCGGCTTCCGCGGCGGCCTGCCCGGTTCCGAGGTGTTGAAGTTCAACCCGGACGAGGCCAAAAAGCTATGGGCGCAGGCGAATGCGCTCTCGCCGTGGTCGGGCAACTTCCAGATCAGCTACAACGCCGACGGTGGACATCAGGCCTGGATCGAAGCGGTGGCCAACAGCGTCAAGAACACGCTCGGCATCGACTCGGTCGGCGTGCCGTACCCGACGTTCAAGAGCATCCGTGACGAGATCAACAATAAGACCATCGGTAAGGCGTTCCGGTACGGCTGGCAGGGCGACTACCCGTCGATGTTCGAATTCCTGACCCAGCTCTACTACACCGGATCCGGGTCCAACAACACGCAGTACACCAACCCGGAATTCGATCGACTGCTGACCCAGGCCCAGGCGGCCGCCACCCCGGAAGCCGCCTACGACATCCTGGCTCAGGCGCAGACGGTGCTGTTCAAGGACCTGCCCGATATCCCGATCTTCGACTACGACGTCGCGGCCGGGCGCTCGGACAGGGTCAAGAATGCCGTGGTCACCTGGTCGGGTCTGTTCGACTTCGAGAACATCGAGAAGTAACCGCCACCTGGGGGTCGCGCGCGAAAGCCGTACGCGGCGAGCCGATTGCGCGCGACCCCCGCTGCTCATTGGAGTGAAACATGGCTTGGTATGTCGTGCGGCGGCTGCTTCAGATGATTCCGGTCTTCCTCGGAGCGACGCTGCTCATTTACGCGATGGTCTTCCTGATCCCCGGCGATCCGATCCAGGCGCTCGCCGGGCAAAAGCAGATGACCCCGGCCGTGGAGGCATCGCTGCGGGCGCGCTACCACCTGGATCAGCCGTTCTTCGTGCAGTACCTAGAATTCCTGAAAGGCATTGTCACGCTGGACTTCGGGACCTCGTTCTCCGGTCGGCCGGTGCGCGACGAACTGGTCCGTGCCTTCCCGATCACTTTCCGGCTGGCCGTCATGGCCGTCGGCATCGAGTTCGTCTTCGGCGTAGTCTTCGGCCTGATCGCCGGGCTGCGCAAGGGCAAGCTGTTCGATTCCACCATGCTGGTGCTCAGCCTCATCATCATCGCGGTGCCGATCTTCGTGGTCGGCTTTCTGGCGCAGTACCTGCTCGGCGTCAAATGGGGTATCGCGCCGGTGACCGTCGGCGCGAAGGCGAGCTTCTCCGACCTGCTGGTACCGGCGTTCGTGCTGGGATCGCTGTCGTTCGCCTACGTGCTGCGGCTGACCCGGAACTCGGTGGCGGAGAACATGTCCGCCGACTACGTGCGCACCGCGACCGCCAAGGGCCTGAGCCGGCGGCGGGTGATCGTGGTGCACATCCTGCGCAACTCGCTCATCCCGGTGATCACCTTCGTCGGCACCGACCTCGGCTTCCTGATGGGCGGAGCGGTCGTCACCGAAGGCATCTTCAATATTCCGGGCGTGGGCGGGACGCTCTACCAGGCGATCACCCGCGGCGAACCGCCCACGGTGGTGGCCTTCGTGACCGTGTTGATCATCATCCTGTTGCTGACCAATCTGATCGTCGACCTGCTCTATGCCGCACTCGATCCGAGGATCCGCTATGCCTGACCGACAGACCGGGATACGGGAGATCCGGCCCGGCCAAGAGCATTTCGTCGCGCCACCGGACGAGGTGGAGGTGCTGGCCACCGACCGGCTGGACGAAACCGCGGCGCCGACCAGCGTATGGCTCGAGGCGTGGAAACAACTGCGGCGCAATCCGATCTTCCTCGTGGCGGCGCTGCTGATCCTGTTCGTCCTGCTGGTCGCGGTCTGGCCGCAGCTGTTCACCAGCGTGGATCCGCGCTACTGCAGCGGCGATTTCAGCATGCACCCCCCGGCCGACGGCCATCCGTTCGGCTTCGACAAGCAGGGCTGCGACATCTACGCCCGGACCCTCTATGGCGCGCGGGCGTCGGTGGAGACCGGACTCGGCGCGACCGTGCTGTTCGTGCTGATCGGCGGCACGCTCGGCGCCCTCGCCGGATATTACGGCGGCCTGCTGGATGCGGTGATCTCGCGCATCGCGGAGATCTTCTTCGCGCTGCCGCTGACGCTGGCCGCGATCGTGCTCATGCAGCTGCTCGCCACCCGCACCGTGTTCACGGTCATGCTGACACTGGCCTCGTTCAGCTGGCCGCAGGCGGCACGCATCGCGCGAGGTGCGGTGATTCAGGCCCGCAATACCGAATATGTCACGGCGGCAAAGGCCTTGGGCGTGTCCAGATTCCGGACGCTGCTGCGCCACGTGCTGCCGAACGCGGTCAGCCCGCTGATCGTGGTCAGCACCATCTCGCTGGGTGTTTTCATCGTCACCGAAGCGACGCTGTCCTACCTCGGTGTCGGGCTGTCGCGCCAGATCGTGTCCTGGGGTTCGGATATCGCCGCGAACCAGAAGGAGATCCGCACCTCGGCCATCCTGTTCTACCCGGCCACCGCGCTGGCGCTCACGGTGCTCAGCTTCATCATGCTCGGCGACGCGGTGCGCGACGCACTGGACCCCAAGGCCCGGAAGAGGTGACGACCATGGACAAACCACTGCTCGAGGTCCACGACCTGAATGTCTGCTTCACCTCGGAGGGCAAGCGGATTCCGGCGGTGCGGGGGGTGAGCCTGTCGGTGTATCCGGGGCAGACGGTCGCCATCGTCGGCGAATCCGGATCGGGCAAGTCGACGACCGCGCACGCGATCATCGACCTGCTGCCCGGCACCGGCGAGATCACCGCCGGCTCCATCACATTCGACGGCAAGGATCTGACCAAGGCCTCCAAGCGCGAAATCGTCGGGGTGCGCGGCCGCGGCATCGGATTCGTACCGCAGGACCCCATGTCGAATCTGAACCCCGTGTGGAAGGTCGGGTTCCAGATCCGGGAAACCTTGGAGGCCAACGGGATAGTCAAGGGCAAGGCGGCGAAGCAGCGGTCGATCGAGCTGCTGACCGAGGCGGGCATGCCCGATGCCGAACGGCGGGTCAATCAGTACCCGCACGAATTCTCCGGTGGCATGCGCCAGCGTGCGCTCATCGCCATCGGGCTCTCCTGCCGGCCCAAACTGCTCATCGCCGACGAACCGACCTCCGCCCTGGATGTCACCGTGCAGCGGCAGATCCTCGACCACCTCGACGTGCTCACCGGCGAACTGGGCACCGCGGTCCTGCTCATCACCCACGATCTGGGTTTGGCCGCCGAGCGGGCCGAACACCTGGTCGTGATGTATCGCGGCAAGGTGGTGGAATCCGGCCCGGCACAACAGATCCTGCACGATCCCCAGCACCTGTACACCAAGAAGCTGGTGAACTCGGCGCCATCGCTGGCCTCGCAGCGGCTGTCGTCGGTCCGCGAACGCGCCGAGGTGCGTGAGCAGGCCGTGCAGGTGGCCGGGAAGCGAGCCGAGACAGACGCCGAATTCGCCAGTGCGCCCGACGATGTGGTGATCGCGGAGCACCTCACGAAGGTGTACAAGATCCGGGGCGACACACCGTGGAAATCGACGAACCTCGTCGCCGTGGACGACGTATCGTTCCGGCTGCGCCGCGGCACCACCACCGCCATTGTCGGAGAGTCCGGATCCGGCAAATCGACTGTGGCGCAAATGGTTCTCGGACTGCTCGCGCCGACCGCGGGCCGGGTCACCTTCGACGGCCGCGAAGTCGCGACCCTGGACAGTAAGGCCGCCTTCGCATTTCGCCGCCGCGTTCAACCAGTGTTCCAAGATCCCTACGGGTCCCTGGACCCCATGTACTCGATCTACCGCACCATCGAGGAGCCGCTGCGCACCCACCACATCGGTACCCCGAAGGAACGCGAGGCCACCGTCCGCGACCTCCTCGACAAGGTTTCGCTACCGGCCTCGGTCATGCGTCGCTACCCCAACGAGCTGTCCGGCGGCCAGCGTCAGCGCGTAGCTGTCGCCCGCGCTCTGGCGCTGTCCCCGGAACTGGTCGTCTGCGACGAGGCTGTCTCCGCCCTCGACGTGCTGGTGCAGGCACAGATCCTGCAACTACTCAACGAACTCCAAGCCGACATGGGTCTGTCCTACCTGTTCATCACCCACGACCTGGCCGTCGTCCGCCAGATTGCCGACAACGTCCTGGTCATGCAGGACGGCACGGTGGTCGAAGCTGCCTCCGCCACGGAGGTCTTCGACAACCCGCAATCCCCGTACACCCAGCGCCTCCTCGAAGCCATCCCCGGCCGCGACCTCCTCGCAGGCTGATCCACTCAGGCAAGTGCAGTCCGCCGAGGGCTGGTCGCGACCTCCGAGGCTGCGGCCGGTCACATATCGGCCGCCAGTAACCTGGTCATTCGTGACCGATCCGCTGGAGCCACTCGTCGAACTGCCCGGTGTGCGCGAAGCCGCAGACAAGGCCCGGGACGCGCTCGCCGGAGTGCATCGCCACCAAGCGAATCGGCGCGGCTGGCCGACCACTGCCGCCGAGGCCGCGGTGCGGGCGGCGCGCTCGTCGGCAGCCATCGAGGGCGGCAGCATCGAGCTGCCCGCGGACGGAAATGTCGAGGACCCGATCCTCGCCGGGGCACTGCGCGTCGGACAGGCCTTGGACGGGGACGCGCTGCGGACCCTCGTCGGGGTGTGGGAACGTGCGCCGCTGCAGGCGCTGGCGCGACTGCATCTGCTGGCGGCCGCCGATATGGTCGAGAACGAACAGCAGCTGGGCCGGCCGCGCAATGTCCCGGGCGTGGCCGAACGACTCGATCTGCTCGCGCAGACCGTACTCACCAGCAAAGCCCCCGCCCCCGTCATCGCCGCCATCGTGCACGGCGAACTGCTGTCCCTGCGGCCCTTCGGCACCGGTGACGGGATCGTCGCACGGGCGGCCTCGCGACTGGTCGCGGTGTCCAGTGGGCTGGACCCGCACAGCCTCGGCGTGCCCGAGGTCTTCTGGCTACGGCGGCGACAGGCCTACCTGGATGCGGCCGCCGGATTCGGCATGGGCACCGCGGACGGCGTCGGCGGCTGGGTGCTCTTCACCTGTGGTGCACTCGAAGACGGCGCGCGCGAGGCTCGTTCGATCGCGGACGCGGCGGGCGGATAGCCCCCGCACATCAATGCGGGCGGCGTCGCCGCTGTCGCGACTTCACCGCCCGCTAGCACGGATCACCTGGTTACCAAGCGTGCTTCTCGGGTTGTGTTTCGGCCTCGGCGAGCTCTCCGGGCTCCGATGCGGATCATCCCCGCGGAATTGCGAGGCCATTACCGATCGGACCGCAGATAACGCAGGCCCACAACACTCATGCCCTCTCGCGGCGTGCTCCGCGTGGGTGCCTGGTGTCCGTGCTGGGAAGGATGGGACGGGAGACCGAATCTTCTCTTCCGATTCCGATCTTGGCCTTCCTTACTTCCGTGCGTCCATTGTTACCCTGTGACGGCTCTCACATCAAGTGGTGGGGAAACTTTCAAATACCCCGCGTGTCCGGCAGGTTTGTGCTGGGGCGTGTCTGGGTGCGATCTCATCGCCGCCGGCGAAGCAGCCGATAGCTCACCGCGCCCGCGGCCACCGCGCTCAAGGCGACCACGGCACTGGCCGCCACGGTGGTCGTCGACGGTTGCGGAATGCGCGCCCACAGCGACACCGGGTTGGAGAAGGTGAGGATCGGCCAGCCGCGGGCGACCGCCTCCTTGCGCAGACCGCGATCCGGATTCGCCGCGGTGGGATGCCCGACCACGCTGAGCATCGGCAGGTCGGTCACCGAATCGGAATAGGCATAACACCGCGACAGGTCGTATCCCTGTGTGGCGGAAAGCCTTTCGATGGCCTCGACCTTGCCCTCGCCGTAGCAGTAGAACTCGACTTCGCCTGTGTACTTGTTGTTTTCGACCACCATGCGCGTCGCGGCGTAGTGGTCGGCGCCCAGTGCGGCCGCGATCGGCGCGACCACCTCCTCGCCGGAGGCCGACACGATGACCACGTCGTGGCCCCGAATGCGGTGGTCGGCAATGAGATCCGCCGCCTCCGCGTAGATGAGCGGGTCCACGATGTCGTGCAGGGTCTCGGCGACGATCGAGCGCACCTGATCCACATCCCAGCCCGCGCACATGCGGGTCAGGTTCTCCCGCATGCGCTCCATCTGGTCGTGGTCGGCGCCGGAGAGCAGGAACAGGAAGTGCGCATAGCTGCTCTCCAGTACTGCTCGTCGGCTGAGCAGGCCCTGGTCCAGGAACGGCTTGCTGAACACGAAGGCACTCGACCTCGCGATCACCGTCTTGTCGAGATCGAAGAAGGCGGCGACTCGTCCGCGCTCGGCTGTCACAGCGACCAGCTTATGGTTCGGTGGCGCCGGGCGGGCGGCGCGGTGCGTTCGGTGCGGTATTTTGCGGTGTTTGCCGGAGTTAGCCAGTCGGAAGCGGGGCCGATGGCGGCCGGAAAAAGACTCGCCCGGCGGACTTGCAAACGGTCCAGGCCTTGGGTGTAGTATTGGCGGTGCCTGGACTTAGTCCAGGCAGCGTTCAGCCCGACCCCCCGGGGCTGAACCCGACGACCCCAGCCTCCTCCCCCCCCGGCTGGGGTCGTCCTCTATCTATGGACTGTTATGTCCCACTGGATCACCCGGCTTTTATCCACAGGCCGCGTGTTATCCACAATCGCTATTGAGGCTCTTTCGGCGCTCGTTCATTTGGGTGACGCTGACCTGCATGAACTCTCACGTCGATGCTTCATTACGAGCCCTCGCCCTGGTGTCGGATCACAGACTGCGAGACGAGGTCCGGCGCATCGCGGCTGCCGCCGACCGTCCGCTGGACGAACGCACTCCGCCGCTCGGCCGCCATGCGTGGACCGCCGCCTCGGTTATCGTGCTCGACTCCGCCGCCGCACGTAGCTGCGCATCCGCCGACTCCCCCCGCCGCGGGGGAATTCTGCTGGTGACCGACGGGGAGCCGGGTTTGCTCGACTGGCGGGCAGCCACCGAAATCGGTGCCGAGCAGGTGCTTCCACTGCCGGCCGAGGCGGATGCCCTGATCGCGGCCTTCGCCGCCCACGACCAGCGCGGCAGCGGCGACGGTGCGGTGGTCGCCGTAGTCGGCGCCGTCGGCGGAGCGGGCGCGTCCACCCTGGCAACCGCCGTGGCCCTCGCCGCCGCCAAACGCTTCCGCGATCACACGCTGCTGGTGGATGCCGCCCCCCACGGCGGCGGCCTCGATCTGCTGCTCGGGCTCGAGAAGACCGCCGGTCTGCGCTGGCCCGATTTGGTCATCGAAGACGGCCGCGTCTCCGCCGCAGCCCTGCACGACGCCCTCCCCGCCGCCGCGGGCGTAGCCGTGCTCTCCTGCGGAAGAGGTCCTGCCGCAACAGAACTCAGCCCCATCGCCCTGCACGCAGTAGTCGAGGCGGGCCGCTCCGCCGGCGATCTGGTGGTCTGCGACCTGTCCACCGAACGCGGCCCGCACACCGACCGCCTCCTCGCCGCCGCCGACCTGATAGTCCTCATCACCCCCGCCCGCCTGCGCGCCACCGCCGCCGCCGAATCGGTAGCAGCCCACCTCGCCCACCGAAACCCGAACGTGCGCTTGATCATCCGAGGCCCGTCCCCAGGCGGCCTCCGCCCCCGAGAAATCTCCGAAACCCTCGCTCTCCCCCTCCTCGCCGCAGTCCCACCCCACCCCGCCCTCCCCCAAATTCTCGAACGCGGCCCCCTCACCCTCCCGCGCCGCGGCCCCCTCCGCACCGCCGCCGAAGCCGTCCTCACAGCCCTGGTCACAAACCCCAACCCCCCAATTCGCCCACTCACCCCCCAGCGCCCACACCGCACCCGCATCCCCGACCCCCTGCGGCCCATGCGAATCAGCAGCCCAACCACCCTCACCGGGACGCGGCGATGACCCGGACGACGCCCGCACCAGCAGCCCAGCGCTCGGACCACATGCCCCGCTGCTCTCGACCGCCCATGCAGCGTCCGCCGGTCGGTGTGCATCAGAGTCCATCCCAGATGCCATGTGCACAGGTCGGGGAGTGTTCGGCTGGCCGCCGAGCGCGGCGGGCGCCGTCCGGGCAGCATGTGAATACTCCTCGGACACAGCGCTTCTCGCGCGGCGAAGGTACGAACTTGCCCGGGATGTGGTCGCCGTCCGGGCAGTATATGAATGTTCCTCGGACACAGCGCTTCTCGCGCGGCGGACATGCGAATGTGCCCGAGATGTGGTCGCTGGTCGGGCAGTGTGCGGGTGGGTCCTGGGTGTGGCGATCGCCGGTCGAAGAACGTGCGAATTGCCCCCGAATGCGCTGCCAGCAGCCGGAACAGCGGTTGCCGCGCGGCGAGCATGCGGATGTGCTCTGGGCACAGCGCTTGTCTGTCGGGCCGCGTTCGGGTGGGCCGGTGTCACCGTCGCCGAGTCGGCCGCGTGCCGGTAGGTCCCGGGTCGGCCGGTCGCCGGTCGGGCCACCCGTAGGTGGGCCGCAAGTGTGGCGGTCGCCGATTGGGGAGCGTGCTGGTAGGTCACAGGTGCGGCGGTTGCCGGTTGGCAGGTGTGCGCGGGTGGCTCGGGCGCGGCGTATGCCGATCAGTGGGTATACGGGGGTGTCTCGATGAGTGCGCTGGTGACGGCGGATCTGCTGGATCGGGTGCGGGAGAGGCTGGCGGAGGGGGCTGTCGATCCGGATCCGGCGCAGGTGGCGGCGGCTATTCGGGCCGAAGCCGGTGGGGTGCTGGGGGATACGGATCTGCTGCGAGCGCTTCGGTTGCTGCAGACGGAGATGACCGGGGCGGGGGTGCTGGAGCCGCTGCTGCACGATCCGGAGGTGGCCGATGTGCTGGTCACCGCACCGGATGCGGTGTGGGTGGATCGGGGGCACGGGCTGCGCCGGGCGCCGGTGCGATTCCCCGACGAGGCGGCGGTGCGGCGTCTGGCGCAGCGGCTGGCCCTGTCGGCCGGGCGACGGCTCGATGACGCGCAACCGTGGGTGGACGGCCGGCTGACCGGAACGGAAGCGGCCCTGGGTAATTCGTTCGGGGTCCGATTGCATGCGGTGCTGTCGCCCATCGCGCACGGCGGCACCTGCCTCTCACTGCGCGTGCTGCGCCCAGCGTCGCAGGGTTTGGACGCGCTGGCCGCCGCAGGCGCGGTCACCGCCGAGGCGAAGGCCTTGCTGGAGCGCATAATTCGCGCCCGACTCGCCTTCCTGGTGGTCGGAGGCACCGGTGCGGGCAAGACCACCCTGCTCTCCGGCCTGCTTGCCAAGGTCGACCCCGCCGAACGCATCATCTGCGTGGAGGACGCCGCAGAACTGGCCCCACCCCACCCGCACGTGGTCCGTCTGGTCGCCCGCCCCGCCAATGTCGAAGGCGCAGGCGAGGTGACGGTCCGCGACCTGGTCCGCCAAGCCCTCCGCATGCGCCCCGACCGAATAGTCGTAGGCGAAGTGCGCGGCGCCGAAGTCGCAGACCTCCTGACCGCACTGAACACCGGTCACGATGGCGGCGCCGGCACCGTGCACGCGAACTCACCCCGCGAAGTCCCCGCCCGCCTCGAAGCCCTTGCCGCCCTCGGCGGTATGAGCCGCGATGCGCTGCACAGCCAACTAGCCGCCGCCATCCAGGTGGTCCTGCACGTCCACCGCCGCCCCGACGGCTCCCGCACCCTCCGTGAAATAGGTCTGGTCACCTCCACCGCCGGCCGAGTCCACATCACCCCCGCCTGGACCGCCGACCCCCGCCCCACCCCCGCGTCCTCCTCCCTGACCGAGCTCCTCGACGAAAGGACAACCCAATGACCACTGACGTCCGCCGCCTTGCTCACCGACCTCCCCGGCGAAAGGCGACCCGATGGCGCGACCTCCGCCCCGCCTCGCTCACCGGTCTCCTCGATGAAGGGACAACCCAATGACCACTGACGTCCGCCGCCTTGCTCACCGACCTCCCCGGCGAAAGGCGACCCGATGGCGCGACCTCTGCCCCGCCTCGCTCACCGGTCTCCTCGATGAAGGGCGACCCGATGGCGCTACGTGTGCCGCCGTCTCGCTCGTCCGTCTTCTCGACGAACGGGCAGTTCAGCGACTGCCGCGTTCGCCGCAGCCTCCCTACCCGCCGCCATGACGAAAGGAGGGCTCACGGTCGCCACGTCCGAAGTTCCTACTGTCTCGGCGAAAGCAGTTGAGCGGCCGCCTGTTTCCACGACTGAGGGCCGACTCGATGATCGTCGCGTCCGCCGAGTCCCCCTACCTGCCTCCTTGCTGGAGGAGATCTCATGGTCGCTGCGTCCGAAGTTGCTATGGCTTTGGCGAAGACAGTCGAGCGACCGCCTGATTCCAGGACTGATGATCGCCGCGTCGGTCGCAGCCTGTGCTCACTCTTCGACGAAAGGACACCTTGATGACTGCCGAATTCCCAGCTGACTCCGCTTCGGCGGAGGCGACTCACCGTCCGCTCGCCGCCACGGGGGAGGCACGACCCGATGACGGTCTCCCGCCGCTGCCGGTTCGGCCCGATGGCGGACAGCTCGATGACTCACTGACGCTGCATGTTTTCACTCCCTGTCAGCAGGGTCGGTCAAGCGCTTCGCCCAGCGGGCTGGTCTGTGTTTGTCCGATAGGCGCCACCTGCGGCCGACCGCTCAGTGAGGGGAGCAATCGATGACTGCGTCGCCGGGTCCGGAGCCTCGGCCGGCTGCGCCGGTGGTGAGGACGTCGGGTTGTTGTGCCGAGGATCAGTGTTCCGGTCGGGATCAGCGGTGCGGCAAGTTGTTTCAGTGGCGTCACAGTCAGCCGCCAGGGCTACGTCGTGGGTGGCGGAGTGGTTGTGTCTCGCGGCGGGAGGATCCGCCGCAGCAGGCTGGGAGCGGTGACCGATGACTTCGATTGTCGGGCACTGGGGTTCGATACTCGGCTGTCTCGCGCTTGCGCTGGTGGTGGTTCCGGATCCGGCGGGCCGTCGCAGGTTCGCTCGACTGTTTCGGTGCGCGAAGAAGATTCGGACACCACGGGTGGGCGGGGTGGGTCGGCTGACGGTCGTGGCGGGCTTGCCCGTGGCGCTCGTGATTGGTGTGGGTCCGCTGTTTGCCGCGATCTTGGTTGTGGGGACGCTGGGACTGCGCTGGCGGCGGGCGGGGCGGGAACGTATGAGAGGGGAGGAGAGTGCGCAGCTGCTGGAGGGGTTGGAGACGGTGATCGGCGAGCTGCGGATCGGTGCGCATCCGAGTGCGGCCGCGGAAGTTGCCGCGTACGAGACCGTTGGTCCGGTGGCGCACGCGTTTGCGGTGAGCGCCGCGCGCAGTCGTCTGGGGGGATCTGGGGCCGAGGCCTTTCGTCGTTCGGAGACCGCGATCCCGCAGGAGCTGGCCCGCATTGCCGAAGCCTGGCAGGTCGCCGATCGGCACGGGCTGGCGCTCGCGGAGTTGCTCACGGCCACTCGGCTGGACCTGCTGGGCCGCAAGCGCTTCCGTGACCGCACCCGAGCTGCGCTCGCGGGTGCCCGGGCGACCGCCGCTGTGCTCGCCCTGCTACCCCTGCTCGGTATCGCGCTCGGTCAACTGATGGGAGCTGCTCCGGTGCACGTCCTCTTCTTATCTCCGGCCGGCACCTACCTCCTGCCTCTCGGCGCGGCCCTGACCTGTGCCGGTCTGCTCTGGACCGACGCCATCACCGTAAAGGTGCTGCGATGAACGGCCTTTCGTGGTCCCTGCTGCTCGTCGCGCTGGCTCTGGTGATGTTGCCGGGCCGTATTGCCGCGGCGCGGCGATTACGCGGCCTGCGAGCGCGGCACCCGGATCTCGAGAGACGGGCGAAGTCTGTTCGGGCAGCGGCTGATCCGCTGGGTGCTGCAGGGACCTTGGATCTGTTCGCGGCCTGTCTGCGCGCAGGATTGCCCGCCGCGGCTGCGGCGGGCGCGGTGGCGCCGGGTGCGCCGGAACCACTGACCTCCGTACTGCGGAGAGCAGCGGACCTGCTTGCGCTGGGGGCGGATCCGGTGACGGCGTGGGAGCAGGCCACCGCCGGGTGCGGCGACGACGGGATGGCGGCACTGGCGCGAATGGCTCGTCGGTCGGCGCGTTCCGGTGCCGGGTTGGCCTCGGCGGTAACCGAATTGGCCGAACAGCGCAGGGGAGCGGTGGAGGATGCGGCCGCCGCCCGGGCAGAACGGGCCGGTGTCCTGATCGGCGGGCCCCTCGGCCTCTGCTTTCTACCCGCCTTCGTATGCCTGGGGATTGTGCCGGTGGTGATCGGCCTGGCGGGCCACGTCCTGGGCGGAGGCCTGCTGTGAACGGCAACTGTGCCGATGCGGATCGGCCGCATCGGAGCGAGGAGAGGAGAGATCGTGCGATCTTCGGTGCGAAGCCTGAACTGGGGCCTGCGAGAGCGACTGCTCCTCGTCGCGGTCGGCGAGGAGGGCATGAGTACGGCCGAATACGCCATCGGGACCATTGCGGCGGCCGCCTTCGGGGCCGTGTTGTACGCGGTGGTGACCGGCGACAGCATCGTCAATGCCCTGACCAAGATCATCGACAGGGCATTGACGACCTCGGTCGGATGAGCGATGGCCCGCTCGTCGCGCCGGGCCGGCCGCCTGGTCGCGGCGGTGACCATGGCATGGCGACCGTCGAGGCCGCTATCGCGCTGGCAGCCCTGGTCGCCGTGCTGGTCCTCTGCATCGGCGCACTGCTCGCGGTATCGGCACAGGTGCGCTGTGTTGATGCCGCGCGCGAGGCAGCCCGTCTGGCGGCCCGCGGTGACGGCGCCAGGGCGGTACCCGCCGCACAGCGCATGGCGCCCCCGCATGCCGTGATCACGGTCCGCACGGACGGCGAGTTGGTGGTGGCCTCGGTGAGCGTCCGGTCGCCGCTGCTACCGCTGACCCTCCGCGCGGAGGCGGTATCGGCGCGGGAACCCGGCGAGCCGCGATGAGGGGAGGTGATCGTTCCGGCGCGGCCCGCGCTCGGGATTCGGGCGGCGAGGCAGGGGGAGTGACGGTGGTCGCATGTGTGGCGTTGCTCGCTTTACTGACCCTCACGGTGCTGGTGGCGCAGGTCGGGGTGGCGGTGGTGGGCCGTCACCGCGCGCAGTCCGCGGCGGACCTGGCCGCGCTGGCCGCAGCGGCCGGATTGGACCGTGGCACCGCGGCCGGTTGCGCGCGAGCCGAGGAGATTGCGCGCCGAATGGGAGTGCGGATTGTCGGGTGCACCGTGGCCGAGTGGGATGTGACGATCACAGTCGAAGGACGAATGACGCTCGGTCCACTGGGTGTGCGATCGGTGCGCGCTATGGCTCGGGCCGGGCCGATCGGAGATGACGTGTAGTACTCGCGGCAGTAGTAGTACTCGTAATAGATAGGACTACTTGCCCAATGCAACTATCTCGTACTGAGCGGTTGGTTAGAGAATGGATGGCGCGCACCACACTGCGTGTCGATCAATGTCGATATTGGATGAAAGTGGTAGGCGAATAGTTTGGCCGCCGACTCTTTCCTATTCGATCCGAAACTTGGAATCGACTAAATGCACTGGTAAATGCATGATCGACATTATCGAACGGGGCAACTGCTCAGTTAACCGGATCACATCCCTCTTTATTCGGCTATCAGGCCCGCTGTGCATGACTCGTACCGAGTCTTGCGCCACGCCGTCGGTGCTGCCCACCGCCGGACCGTGACCAGCTGGTCGGATGGCGTTCCGGCCTCGCTTCGGCGACGCCTCGATCACGGTTCGGTGTGGTCCCCGTCACCATTGCCGAGGGCTGCCAGTACTGCGGTCAGCAGCCGCGCCGCGCCCGTCTTGTCCAGCGGATTATTGCCATTTCCGCACTTCGGAGACTGTACGCAGGACGGGCAGCCGCTACCGCAGCCACAGGATTCGATGGCCGCCAGCGTCGCAGTCAGCCACTGCCGCAGCCGTGCGAACCCGCGTTCGGCGAAGCCCGCGCCCCCGGGATGCCCGTCGTAGACGAACACCGTGGGCAGCCCGGTATCGGGATGTTCTGCGGTCGACACCCCACCGATATCCCAGCGATCGCAGGTCGCGACCAGCGGCAGCATGCCGATGGCGGCGTGTTCGGCGGCGTGCAGCGCTCCCGCCGCCTGTCGGGGGTCGATTCCGGCCCGCGACAGCAGGTCCGGCGTGACGGTATAGAGGACAGCCCGGGTCGGCAGGATCTGCGCCGGCAGCTCCAGCGGCACCATGTCCAGAACTTCGCCGCTGGGCAGCCGTCGCAGGTATCCGATCACCTGCCGGGTCACCAGCACCTGCGCCAAAGCAATGGTGACCGGGCCATATGTCTCGTGTTCGGTCATCTCCTCGACCTCGATGGAGGTCACCGCCCGGGCGCTGGTGGTCCACCCCGGAGTCTCGGCGTGCACCAGCGCGACGCCTTCCTCCAGGTCCAGTTCATCGACCACATAGCTCTCGCCCTGATGCAGGTGCACGGCCCCTTCGTGCAGGGTGGCCGGCGCCCGTCCGGCGTCCGTGGTGCCGAGCATGCGCCCGCTCTCCCCGTCGACCACCGCGATCGCGCTGCCGATGCCGCCGCGCACGTCCACCGCATCGTGCGGGTGGGCGTCGGCGGTGACGAACCAGCGTGCGGTCCCGTCCCTGCCGGCTCCTGCCCGCCGCCGGATCAAACCCTGTCGGGCCAGGTCGGACAGCAATTCCCAGGCCCGGTACTCGAGCACCTCGGCATCGGTGAGCGGCTGTTCCATGGCCGCGCACAGCAGGTGCGGACCGAGCACATACGGATTGTGCGGATCGGTGATGGTGGCCTCGACGGGCCGTCCGAGCAGCGCCTCCGGGTGATGGACCAGGTAGGTGTCCAGCGGGTCGTCACGGGCGATGAGCAGCACCAATGACCCTTGCGTCCGCCGTCCGGCCCGCCCGGCCTGCTGCCAGAACGAGGCGACCGTGCCCGGATATCCGGCCACTACAACGGCATCCAGCCCGGCGATATCCAGGCCCAGCTCGAGGGCATTGGTGGTGGCCACACCCAGCAGAGACCCCTCTGACAGTGCTGCTTCGAGCGCCCGCCGATCTTCCGCCAGATAACCGGCCCGGTAGGCCGCGACCCGTTCGGGCAGCGTGACATCGATGTCGGCGAGCAGCCGCCGGGTATCCATGGCAATGGCCTCGGCCCCACGCCGGGACCTGACGAAGGTGAGCGTGCGCGCCCCCTCGGTCACCAGATCGGCCATGATCTTGGCGGCCTCCGCCCCTGCCGATCTACGCACGGCCGCACCATTTTCCCCGGTCACGCCGCCGCCGATGAGCGGCGGCTCCCACAGCGCGACTGTCCGCGCCCCCTGCGGCGACCCGTCCTCGGTGACCGCGACGCAGGGTGCGCCGATGAGCCGCGAGGCCGTGGCCGCCGGTTCAGCGGTGGTGGCCGAGCACAGTACGAATACCGGATCGGCGCCGTATCGCGCTGCCAGCCGCCGCAGCCGACGCAGCACCAGCGCCACGTGCGACCCGAAAACGCCCCGGTAGGTGTGGCATTCGTCGACCACCACGTACTTCAACTGCCGCAGCAGCCGGGCCCAGCGCTGATGCGACCGCAGCATCCCGACGTGCAGCATGTCCGGATTGGTGAAGACCCAGCGGGAGTTGGCCCGTACCCACTGCCTTATCTCGGTGGGCGTATCGCCGTCATAAGGCGCGGGATGAATGCCGCGCAGCGGATCTTGGCTGGTCAGCTCGGTTGCCATCCGCAGTTGATCGGCCCCGAGCGCTTTGGTGGGAGCCAGATAAAGGGCGGTGGCCCGGGGGTCCTGCTGCAGCGCGGTAAGTACAGGCAGCTGGTAGGCGAGCGATTTCCCGGAGGCGGTGCCTGTGGAAACGACGACGTGCCGCCCCTCCGCGGCCAGGTCGGCGGCCTGCGTCTGATGAATCCAAGGTGCTTCCACCCCCACAGCACGCACTGCGGCTATTACGTCGGAGGACGCCCATTCGGGCCAATTCGTGACCTGAGCCGCACGTGGCGGCAACTCCGCGACGTGGGTGAGACGGGTGTCGCCGGCTCCTGCCCCGGTAAGGACACGATTCAGCAACGATTGGCCATAGCTGGTGTCGCGGGGGCTTCCCAGAACGCTCGCCGGGTCTGCCGGAATCATGGTCAGGCCGCCTTGCTGGGCGAGTGGGGTGCGAAACGTGTGTATGTCTGGTCCTCTACCTGCCATTTCACTACAGAGTAGCGACCTGTGTCGCAGGGGGTTTGCCGGATGCTCGCTCTGTTATCCGGAAGCAAACCTACTTCGAGTACGGATTTGGGCATTATGCCCCTCACCTGCGCATTCGCAAGATCATCTTTTTTGCAAATTGTGGGTAACTCAGCTGTTGAATTGCTCGCGGACATGGTTCACTGGTTCCTGGTCGCAAGCTTCTGTGTTCGAGGGAACGGATCTAAAGTCCAAACCATCAAGCAGGATCGATGTTGCGAACGGTGTACTGATGGCTTTCCTGCAGGGGGAACAGAGTACAGCGGTCTCAACGGACCCGGTGGACGAACCTACTTGTCTACCGTTCCGGTATGGAAAGAGAAGGAACAGAATGGCACAGGGAACTGTGAAGTGGTTCAACGCGGAGAAGGGGTTCGGCTTCATCGCGCCCGAGGACGGGTCCGCTGACGTCTTCGTCCACTACTCCGAGATCCAGGGTTCGGGCTTCCGCACCCTCGAAGAGAACCAGAAGGTCGAGTTCGAGGTCGGCCAGGGCACCAAGGGCCCGCAGGCCACCGGTGTTCGCGCGCTCGCCTGAGCGGGCTCACCCATCTAGGTATCCGTCCCCCATCGCCACGCGGCGGTGGGGGACGAGCCATATCCGGACCCACTACACTCGATCACAACCCGGGGCCATATCGTCGCTGCGACCGAGGCCGAGCCTCTGAACACGGTATAAACGTTGCTGGCAGCGATAATCAGTAATCGCAGCCGCTTGCCCCAGCCGCGTATCGCGCGCCGTGACATGTAAACGACGCAGCGCGGATCGACAGGAAAGGTGTGTTCGCCGGTGGCAACACGAGACCGCGGTGCAGCGCCGAACTCCAAGGCAGCGCCCGACCAGGGTCGGCCCCTGCGTCGTCTCGTCATCGTCGAGTCGCCGACCAAGGCCCGGAAAATTGCCCCCTACCTGGGCCGCGGCTATGTGGTCGAGGCGTCGGTGGGGCATATTCGGGACCTGCCGCGAGGTGCGGCGGATGTGCCTGCCAAATACAAGGGCGAGCAATGGGCTCGGCTCGGCGTCGACGTCGACCATGATTTCGAGGCCATCTATGTGGTCAGCCCGGATAAGAAGGCCAAGGTCGCAGAGCTGAAAAGCCTGCTCGCCGACGCCGACGAACTTTATCTCGCCACTGACCCCGACCGCGAGGGCGAAGCCATCGCGTGGCATCTGCTGGAGACCCTGAAGCCCAAGGTCCCGGTCAGACGCATGGTGTTCCACGAGATCACCGAGCCGGCCATCCTCGCCGCAGCCGCCGACACGCGCGAGCTCGATAAGGATTTGGTCGACGCTCAGGAGACGCGCCGCATCCTCGATCGGCTCTACGGTTACGAAGTTTCGCCGGTGCTGTGGAAGAAGGTCATGCCGCGGCTGTCGGCGGGCCGGGTGCAGTCCGTGGCGACGCGCGTCATCGTGCAGCGGGAGCGGGAGCGCATGGCGTTCCGTTCCGCCGAGTACTGGGATATCGCGGCCAAGCTGGACGCGGGCGATCAGGGCGAGGGGAATCCGCGGGTCTTCGGCGCGCGTCTTGTCACCGTCGCGGGTTCGCGGGTGGCGACCGGTCGCGATTTCGGCGCCGACGGTCAGTTGAAGTCGTCGGGTGTCACCGTGCTGGACGCAGGCTACGCGCAGCGGCTGGCGGAATCGCTGCAGGGCGAGGCGCTGACGGTCAGCTCGGTCGAGTCCAAGCCGTACACGCGGAAACCGTATGCGCCGTTCATGACCTCGACGCTGCAGCAGGAGGCCGCGCGCAAGTTGCGCTTCACTTCCGAGCGCACGATGCGGGTCGCGCAGCGACTGTATGAAAACGGCTACATCACCTACATGCGTACCGACTCGACCACGCTGTCGGAGTCGGCCATCCAGTCGGCGCGGGCGCAGGCCACGCAGCTGTACGGCGCGGAGTATGTGAGCCCGACGCCGCGGCAGTACACCCGCAAGGTCAAGAACGCGCAGGAGGCACACGAGGCGATTCGCCCCTCCGGTGATGTGTTCATCACGCCGGGGCAGTTGCACGCGCGGGTCGACAATGACGAATTCCGGCTCTACGAGCTGATCTGGCAGCGCACGGTGGCCTCGCAGATGGTCGATGCGCGCGGCACCACGCTGACCGTTCGCATCACCGGTGTCGCGAATACCGGTGAGGAGTGCGTGTTTTCGTCGTCCGGCCGGACGCTCACCTTCGCGGGCTTCCTCAAGGCGTACGTGGAGAGTGTTGACGAGGAGGCGGGCGGCCAGTCCGATGACGCCGAATCCCGGCTGCCCGCGCTGACCGAGGGCCAGGCGGTGACAGCCATCGAGCTGGCGCCGGACGGGCACACCACCAATCCGCCGCCGCGTTTCACGGAAGCCTCGCTGATCAAGACGTTGGAAGAGCTCGGTATCGGGCGTCCTTCCACCTACGCGTCGATCATCAAGACGATTCTCGATCGCGGGTATGTGTACAAGCGCGGTAGTGCGCTGGTGCCGTCGTGGGTGGCGTTCGCGGTAATCGGTCTGCTGGAGGCGCATTTCGGCCGGCTGGTGGACTTCGACTTCACCGCGGCCATGGAGGACGATCTCGACGCCATCGCCGGTGGTCGGGCGCAGCGCGGAAACTGGTTGTCCAGCTTCTACTTCGGTGGTGACGACGGCGCCGACGGTTCGGTGGCGCGGTCCGGCGGCCTGAAGAAGATGGTGAGCGAGCGGCTCGACGGTATCGATGCGCGCGAGGTCAACTCGATCCGGCTCTTCGCCGACGACGAGGGCCGCGATGTGGTCGTCCGGGTCGGCAAGTTCGGGCCGTATCTGGAGCGCATGATCATCAATCCTGATGACCCGGACGGTGATCCGATCTCGCAGCGCGCCAACCTGCCCGATGATCTGCCGCCGGACGAGTTGACGCTGGATGTCACGGAGAAGCTGTTCTCGACTCCGCAGGAGGGGCGCTCGCTGGGCGTCGATCCGAACACCCAGCACGAAATCGTCGCCAAGGAAGGGCGTTTCGGTCCGTACGTGACCGAGGTGCTGCCCGAACCGGCGGAGGAGCCCGAGGCCAAGAAGGGCGCGAAGAAGGCGGTCGCGCCGAAGCCGCGCACCGGATCGCTGTTCAAATCCATGGATTTGGAAAGCATTACGCTCGACGACGCCTTGAAGTTGTTGTCGCTGCCGCGTGTGGTGGGTGTCGATCCGACCTCGAATGAGGAGATCACCGCGCAGAACGGCCGCTACGGGCCGTATCTGAAGAAGGGCACCGATTCGCGGTCGCTGACCGGTGAGGACCAGATCTTCACGGTCTCGCTGGAGGATGCGCTCAAGATCTACGCCGAGCCCAAGCGGCGCGGCGGGCAGTCGGCCAGTGCGCCGCCGCTGCGTGAGCTGGGTGTGGATCCGGTCTCGGAGAAGCCGATGGTGATCAAGGACGGCCGATTCGGTCCGTACGTCACCGACGGTGAGACCAATGCCAGCCTGCGCAAGGACGATGCGGTGGAGTCCATCACCGATGCGCGAGCCTCGGAGTTGCTGGCGGATCGGCGGGCGCGCGGGCCGGTGAAGAAGGTTGCGAAGAAGACTGCGGCCAAGAAGGCGCCCGCGAAGAAGGCTGCCGCTAAGAAGACCGCGGCGAAGGCCACGGCATCGAAGACCACGGTGGTGAAGAAGGCTGCGGCGAAGAAGGCTGCTGCCAAGACCGCCGACGGGGTCACCACCAAGAAGGCTGCGGCGAAGAAGGCTGCCGTTTCCAAGTAGTCCGCGCCCCAATAGTTCCGACCGGAAATCACCCGCTTCGTGCGGGTGATTTCCGCTGTCAAGGGTTCTCGTCAACCAACCCGATTGTCGGTGCCCTGCCGTAGCGTGTGTCCCGAATACGCACCAGCGGAGGGACATTCGATGACGGTCGACCACGAGCGTGAACAGCTGATCAGTATCCTGGCGAGCCAGCGGGATATCTTCCGGATCACCCTGCGCGGGATCGAAGAGGATGAGGCGCGGGAGCGGAGCACGGTCAGCGAGCTCACGCTAGGCGGTCTGCTACATCACGTGATCAATACCGAGCGGCACTGGACCACCATCCTCGTCGAGCGCGACCCGAACTCCGAATTCGATGTCTCCGGAATGGATTCCGAGTACAAGCTGGGTCCGGACGAGACGGTCGAGGGGCTGCTCGCCGAGTGGGAAGTGCTCGCCGAGCAGACCGCGAAGCTGATTCGCGAGCTGCCCAACCTGGACGATTCGATCCCCGCCCCGACCGCGCCGTGGGCGCCCGAGCGGGAATGGCTGTCGGCGCGCTACATCGTGCTGCACATTCTGCGCGAGATCGCCCATCACTCCGGCCATGCCGACATCATTCGCGAATCCTTCGACGGCGCGAGCACCACCCACCAGCGCGCGGTCTGATCTTCGGCGGGTTCCGTCCGGTAGCCGCGCCGGCGACGATCGGGTGCGTCCCACCGGTTGAGCGTGCGTGCCTTGCGTAGTGCGCACTCGCGAGTCATACCCTGTGGCGAGCGCGTGGGCGTCGAGCGCCCGCTGCTATCGGTCGACCCGCGCTGCGGCCGTTCGATATGCGACGCGGAGGTCGTCGAGGTGCGCTCCTGTTGCGCGGCCGGGTATTGGGGGAATCGGCTGTGGCGCTGGGCGAGCAGCGGTCTCGGGGACCGGCCCGGCCGTCGTGTCGGAGGGCGACAGTAGTCTGTAGCGCGTGGCTGGAGTCTTCGATCGACTGGTGGGACAGGATACGGTCGAGTCAGCGTTGACGACTGCGGCGGTGGCCGCGCGGGGTGGCGCGGTGGTGTCGTCGTCGGCCATGACGCATTCGTGGTTGTTCACCGGGCCGCCGGGATCGGGGCGTTCGGTGGCGGCGCTGTGTTTCGCGGCGGCACTGCAATGCACCGATGCGGGGAGCCCGGGGTGCGGGCGGTGTCATGCGTGCACGACCACCATGGCCGGAACGCATGGCGATGTGCGCCGCGTGGTGCCCGAGGGGTTGAGTATCGGTACCAAGGAGATGCGCGAGATCGTGCAGGTGGCGTCGCGGCGGCCCAGTACCGGCCGGTGGCAGGTAGTGGTGGTCGAGGATGCCGACCGTTTGACCGAAGCGGCCGGAAACGTGCTGCTCAAGGTGGTGGAGGAGCCGCCGGCCCGCACCGTCTTCCTGCTGTGCGCGCCTTCGGTGGATCCGGAGGATATTTCGATCACGCTGCGTTCCCGGTGCCGGCACGTGCATTTGGCGACGCCGTCGGTCGATTCGATTGCGAAGGTGCTGCGTGAGCGGGATGGGCTCGCCACCGATACCGCGGCCTGGGCGGCCTCGGTCAGTGGCGGTCATGTCGGCCGGGCGCGCCGATTGGCCACCGACGATCAGGCCCGAGCCCAGCGCAAACGGGCCCTGGCACTGGTCGCTGCGACCACCCGTCCGGGCGTGGCCTACTCCGCCGCCGACGAATTGGTGAAGTCCGCCGATGACGAGGCCAAGCAGATGAGCGCGGTCCGGGACGACAAGGAGCGAGACGCGCTCGCGATGGCGCTCGGCGCCGGCGGTACCGGTAAGGGTGCGGCCGGGGCGACCCGCGGGTCGGCCGGTGCACTCAAGGATTTGGAGAAGCGGCAGAAGTCGCGTGCCACCCGGACCGGGCGTGACGCGCTGGATCGGGCCCTCATCGATGTGGCCGGACTGTATCGGGATGCGCTCGCCGTGGGATTCGGCGCGGCGACGGTGCCTATCTCGAAAACCGGTGTCACGCTCACACATCCCGATATGGCCGACCAGATTCGAGAATTGGCGACCGATGTCCGCCCGGAGGGCCTGCTGCGCTCGATCCAGGCGGTGCTCGACTGCCGCGAGGCCCTGGAAACGAATGTGAAGCCCCGCTTCGCGGTCGCCGCCATGGTCGCCGGGCTGATCGCGGCCCGCTCCGCGTGACCGTCACCACCGATTTTCGTGATCCGGCACCGAGACGATAGACTCGCAGCGCCGGAAGGCACGCCGCCTTAGCTCAGTCGGTAGAGCGCTTCACTCGTAATGAAAAGGTCGCGAGTTCGATTCTCGCAGGCGGCTCCAAGTCAGAGGCCCTTTCCCGTTTTCGGGGGAGGGCCTTTGTCGGCTCAATGTGCCAACAGTGTGCCAACGCACGGGGGAGTCTCCCCGTCAATTCACCCGAACAGCGCGGCCCCCGCCGCCTTCAAATCCTCTGCGTGCGTGTCGGAGTAGACCGACAGGGACATGGACGGATCGTGTCCATGCCAGGCCGCCACGATATGCACCGGAATCCCGAGCGTGAGCATGAGAGACACCGACGTGTTCCGCAGCCCCTTCAGTTGGATACGCCGCAGCCCAGCCGCTTTCGCGATCCGCTGGAACTCATCGGTGTACCACTCAGGCCGCAGCGGAGTCCCGTCCGCGTGCACCGCGATCAGGCGATCGTCGGACCACGGGATACCCAGCGCCAGGCACTCGGCACGCTGCACGGTCTTCAGGCTGCGCAGTGCTTCGGCCAGTTCGGCGGGTGGCGGGAGATCGCGACGGCTGCGCCGGGACTTGGGCAGGTTCTCCTCCGTCTCGGTGCCGACCGCGACCCGGCCGCGCCGGACCTTGACCTCCGCCTCCAGGCGCGTCCAACGCAGTCCCAGCACCTCCGACCGCCGCATCCGTACGTGGACAGCAACCAGCACGCGTGGAGGCGGTGCCCCGCCGCAGCCTCCCGGAACCGCTGGACCTCCGCCACGGTCCAGGACTTCGCCGCCTCCACGGCGTCGTCATCCTCCGGGATCTCATCGGCCGGACGCTCCACGAGCGCAATCACGTTGCGCGGCAGGCGGCCCTGGTCCACGTAGGACTGGATCATCATGGACAAGGCCGTCAAGGTGCTGCGTACTGTGACGGGCTTTACCCCGCGCTCCACGGTGGCCAACTCGGTCGCCTTATAGACAGCCCTTCCCGTTCGGGTTACACGGCCGGTGCGCACCAGGGCCGACAACGGGGTGTGAATCTCCTGGCCTGGAAACTCCGCCTGAATCGCGCCGGTTGTCACGCCATCGGTGTGCAGCGCCACGAAGGCCGCGACCCGCGAGGATAGGGAGTCTGGGTTGATCGCGCGGCGCTGGTCCACGCGGCCCTGGGTCAACATCCACGTGACGAGGGCGTCCCCGTCCGCCTTTGTGAGCTGTGAGAGCTTGCGACCACCCATATAGCGGCGGGCGGGCAGAAGATGCTGAACGTAGTTGTTGCGGGTGACCTGGCGGCGCAGGCGGCGGCCCGCGAGCCACTCGTCGCACGCTTCGTCAAGGGTGAGGTCCAGGGGCCGGATGAAGGTCCCAGCCGCCACTTCCGAAGTGATCCGGCGGTATTCGCGCCGCGCTTCGGTCTGGGTCCGGTAGGTGAACCGCTGGCGGTCGCGGGTGCCGTCCGGCTTGGTCCCCACGTCCACCTGGAACGTGTAGCTGGTCTGTCCGTTCTTGGCGGTGCGCTTGTCGATCGGTTCGGCTCGGCGGCCCTTCTTGTCCTTGCTGTCGTCGAGGTCTTCTGCTATGGCCATATATCTCGAATCCTTCTGTGCTGCTGGAGTTTTCGGGGTTACATCCGTGGTTCATTCATTCGCACTCTCCACTCCTGAGATCTGAGCTGACGTCGAATCGGTCAACCGGTTGCCGAATCCGTCCACGGTGAGGCCCGCATCATGCTGTCGTCCCTTGACGCTGTCGATGCCAAGATCGGCCTCAGCGATTGCCCGAAGTAGTTGGGCCGCAACGGTGTCGAGATACGGGTCGCGCTGTCCCGGTGGCAACTCTGCGATGCGTCGGTTGGTGGCGACGTGGCTGGCCTCGAGCTCGGTCCGCCGTCTCCTCAGGTCACGTTCTTCACGCACCAACTGCATAGGCAGAGTGTTGCCCGGTGCGGAGGGCGGCAGATTCTCGCCGACGAACCACTCGATAGCCCTTATCGACTGGTCGATTTCGCCCGGGAGGTACGCGACGGGACCATCGGGAACATCCGGGAACAGCAGCAATATCGGCGGGACGTCGAGGGCGCGCGCGAGTACTAACAGCTGTGTCACCTCGAGTCGGGTTCGTCGTCCGACTTCGAGATCGGAAATCGTTGCGCGGGTGACTCGGTACCCCAGCTCAGCGGTGCGATCGGACAACCACTGCGCAGAGCGGTCGCCCCGATGGCGTCTGATCTGTTCGGCGATCCTTCGGACGGTGGAGTCCTTCCACGTCGATTGCGTCATTTTCGAGAGGATACTGCCAATATTGCGCGGAATCCAAGCGACTCCAATTCTGCAATCCAGTCAGAGCGGCGGTAGTTTCTCCCCGCGACCCGGGGTCCAGTTCCAGATGCTGTTGCCGCGCCAAGTCTGCGGCGCGCAAGGACCGTCCACTGAAACCGGCAAATGCTCGAAAGGTGCGTCATGCTCTACGACTTCGCTCACATCACGACCCCCACCATGGCCGTGGGGGATGCTGCGGCTGCGCTCGGTATCGCACGATCGACGGCGTACCAGCTCGCCCGAGCAGGTGACTTTCCTTGCAAGGTGGTGCGAGTTGGTACGCGGTACCGAGTCGTCACGGCCGATCTGCGTCGCCTTCTGAGTGCGGAGAGTGTCGCTGCCTGAGAACGTCTTGTGTGTCGCCCGAACCTCATTCGCACACGCCCGCGCTGAACAGGTAAATGCAAGCGCTGCAAGAGAATCCGAGCATTTCCTTGAGTATTGAAGCGATTGTCTGGGCACTCAAAAGCGCGTCCGGCGTGAGCGGGCGCGAACAGGTCGTGCTGATCGGTCTCGGCGAGCACGCCAATGCTGATGGCACGGTTGCCTTTCCCTCGCAGGCCACCCTTGCCGGGTATGCCCGATGCAGTTTGCGCACTGTCGCGCGTGCGATCGAATCGCTGGAGGAAAAAGGGCTCATCGAGCGTGGCGATCAGCGACTCGCTCGTCGCTACAGCACTGGCCACCGGCCACCGATCGTCTGGAATCTTCGGCTAGACCGAGTTCGCAACCACGCTGAAACCACATCGGAATACATGTCACCGGTGACTGAACCTGACGGCAACGACTACGTCAGGGGTGACCAAACGTGCCACTCAAGGTCGGGAAACCTGCCACTGGTGGTCGAGAATCATGCCAGCCGTGGCGTAGTAACCGTCCCGAACCGTCCTGAACCACAAAAGCGCAGCGCAGCACAGGATTCGAGCATCCCCGCCGGAGCCTGGACGCTCGTTGACAACGTCATCGGCCAAGAGTTTCCTTCGGGCGTACGGACCGGCCTCGCCAGAAAGGCCGCCGAGCTACTTGCCGAGGGAAAGTCGTCCGGCGACATCGAGGCTGGGCTACAGATTTGGCAATCACGCCCAGGGGTCGGTCCCGGCTTACTGCCATACCTCGTCGGCGATGCCGTCAAAGCCCGCACCATGCCGTCACCCAAGTCGACGACGAATGACCGGGTCGCGCAGGCACAGGCGCTCAAACGGCCCGAGTGGGACGACTACGACCCTGCACTCGATCGCCCGGCAGTCGGTCTTGCTGCCAGATTCATTGCACAGAAAGCGATTACACGATGAACCGCAACGAGACCGCAGACCTGTTGTCTGTGATCGCGACGTATGACCAGCGGACGATCGGTGAAGCCGACGTCGAAGCTTGGTTCGCTGCGCTCGGTGAGATGCATTACCGAGAGGCGCGTGACGCTGTCGTCGAGCATCACAAGACCAGCACCGACCGCATCCGGCCGGTGCACGTGCTCGACCTCGCGCGGCGTGCGTCCAACGATCGCATCGAGCGTGCCAGCGCGTCGCCGGTGTATCGGGATCAGCGCGACGCCGAACGTGATGGGCGGCTGGCGCGATTGCTCGGCGGTAGTCCTGCGGCTCTTGGTACCAGCGCCGAACGATCACAGCCCGCGTCCGAGGCCACACGAAAAGCAGTGATGGCTCAGACAGCCAAGTTCTTTCGCATCGAGACAAGCCAGGAGAAGGCCATGCGCATCCATCTCGAGTACGTCGCGAAGAACGAGGGCGGGGCGATGGCGGCGTGAGGCGACCCCGATTTGAACACTGCAATGCTTCCGCGGATTCGGTGGAACAGCTCCCCGAGTGGGAACAGCGCTACGTCCGCGCCCTACGCCGGGAGAACGCGAGTCTGCGGGTGCGCGTCCGTGATCTGGAGCGCCGAGGGTGCGCTTGCCCGCCTAGCGCAAGGAATCCGAATCATGCCCAATGACGCCGCCAGCGCGTACCTGGGACTACACCGGGCGCACCTCGTCGCCGACCTGCGAGACACCCGCGCCCTCCGTGCAGCCGCTCTCCGGGGCGATCTGGGAACCGTCCGATGCCTTGCCGGTGCTTGTGCCCTGCGTCTGGTCCAGCGCCAACACCTCTGGGACACACGAGTTCTGCCGGAACACCTATCAGGAGAACCCGAATGACCACCGACCCGTCCGCTCCGAGATCCGAACTGCGCACCCGCCGCAGCCTTTTCGGTGCCGAAGTCTTCACGGTCCACCGTTCCGCACGAGGCAACACCCTTGTGATCAGCGGCCCCGGCCTGCGCCTGGACATGCACCCCACCGCCGCACGGAGCCTCGCCGGCCGAATTGCCGACGCACTCGAAGGATTCGAAATCGGAAGCGACCACACCGCCCTCGCTCAGGAGAAGCCATGGCCGCCGCTGTGACCGGTCACGGCCCAAAACGTACGCGCGCGCAGGAGATCGCGCCGGAGGTGGCGCGACTGCGTGCGCAGGGACTGGGCCGAAACGAGATCGCGCGAACGCTTGGTGCGTCGGCTGGCACCGTGTCGAACGCCGCAGAGCTGGCGGGCATCTCGTTCGACGCGAGCGCGACTGCCGCCGCCACCGAGGTATGCAAGGCCACGGCACAGCAGCGGCGCACCCTGCTGGTTGGGCGACTGCTCGAAGTGGCCTCCGATGCGCTCGACCGGCCCGAGGCCTCGCCTAGGGAACTGCGCGACCTCGCCATCGTGGCAGGCGTCGCGATCGACAAGTCCCTCAAGCTCGAATCCCACGAACAGACCGACGCCGCTCTCAGCGCGGTCGACGGATGGCTCACAGCGATGCTCGGCGACAAGCCAGCGATCGCCAGCCCATCCGAATAGCCCACCACTGCAAGGAGATTCACCATGTCCCAGCCCTCTGCCATCGCTGCTGACCACGCCGAGCGCGACGAACGCCGCCACTTCGCCGCAGCAGTAAACCGTGCGCTCCCGGATCGCGGCGACCGTTACCACCTGATCGCCCAGGTAACCGGCAAGTACATCTCTGCCGACGAATACCCCACCGCCAACGAACTGCGTCAGGTGCTAAATGCAATCCCAGCGCATCTCGCGCAGCAACGCGCCGAAGTCGACGCCGAAGCGGCTCGCTGCGCGGACGAGGAACGAACGCAGGCCGCCCGCACGCTGGCTGCCCTTGAGGAGGCCATTCGTGCGGGTGCTCATGTGTCGGCCGCCGAACTGGCCGCCGCACAGGCAGAGGCCAGCGCAGAGGCCAAACGCGACGAGTTGGCTGCCGAAGGCACGAAGGCGCGCGCCAAGGCCGGGCGCGAACTGAGCAAGCGTCAGGAATCAGCGAAATCGGCTGTGCGCAAAGACCTTCCGATTCCCCCTCTCGCCGAGATTGCCGCAGCAGTCGACGCCGCCGAGATGGCAATCGGACGGGTGGACGTACTGCGTGCCGCCCACCGGGACCGAATCGAAGCCGCGAAGGCTGTTCTCCGCGACGGCGGCGTGGTCGAACGATCGTGGTACGACAACGCACGTGAGGGCATCGATGACTCGACCCATGGTCATGATCGGCTACCGGCTGTGACCATCGACGATGTCACATACGGCCTGGACAGCATCACGGACGCGCTCGTGGAGATCGGACGCTACGCCTTGCAGATGTCGGGTACCGGAAGGATGGCGAAGCACTAACTTGACGCCGCTCGTCAGGGCTCGATGACCGGCCGATCTGACCTCCGGGGAAGCCGAATCCTGACCCCCGATAAGTGAGGCTTATCGGTGGTCAGGATCCGCGCCCGGTAGGGCATGTCAAAGACTTTGGCCGCCTTGGCTCCGCTGCCGCATCGCCGATTCGGGTGCTCGGAAGCCGTACAAGTATCCCTCAATAATCGGATGGCCATGGAGGCGTGTTTGCACTATCGTGCGCGGTTATGACACCCGCGGCCGATCCCTTTGCCGACATGACCAACGAGCAGCGTAAGCGCATACAGGAGCGCATCACACTTGAGTTTGTCTATCGGCCAGGCGATTTCGTTCTGATCGAAGAGCGGGAACGTCCCGACTTTGCGCTCCACGGTCATGAGGTGCGCGAGCCGTTCGGTGTCGAGATTACCCAGCTGTTCCCGAATGAGACATACGCGCGGCTCCACGCGATGCCGGGTTACATGGAGTCGTTGTGGGACAAGACTCGTTCGCCGATCAAGGAGGACGCCGCCATACTCGATGTCCAAGATGTAGTCGTTAGGGATCAGGATGGGAAGACAAAGTACGAGGGTCTGCCGGCCATAATCGCCAAGCCGCATTCCCGCGAAGATTTCCATATGCGGCTGGCAGAAGTTATTGAGGACAAATCGGGTAAGCGATACGACTTCACCGGCTTCTCGCATGCCAATCTTGTTGTTCTCGACTGGTTTCGGATGGATTTCAACGCCAGCGACTATTCAACAGATGCACTGTTCAACGAGCGTGTTCGAGAGGCGTTGCGTGCCACGCCGTTTCGCGAGGTCCATCTGCTTCTCTATGACCTTGGATCTGGCAGGGAGGGCACGACGTCGGCTGGACCTGACGAAAGCCCTGAGTCGCCGACTCATGCGAAGCAACCCGCTCTGATGCGAGTGCCGCTCAAGCAACTGCTGCTTGTCGAACAGTTCTTCGCGGCTTATGGAGCGATCGGGGGGTACCTTGCGGAGGACCCCAGCCTTGACCATGGCATTGCCCATCTCAACAGGCTGACCTGCGATTTTGTGTCTCGTTGTCTGCGGGTCGGGACCGTTGTTGTGCTAGATGGCTTTCCACGTGTTCGGTTCGGTGCCTCTGCGATTGGGCTGTCGGAAGGCGGCGTAACGGTGATCGACGACCAGGACTTCCCGATCGAACAGGCCGAGATTGTCGAGATAGTCGAGCGGATGCCTGTTGAGCGAGAAGCGGAGTTGAGTGATCAGATCGCTCAACTCTGCTTCAGGCCTGGAATCTCGGAGACTACGCACGAACCACCCTCTCGTGCGCCATTTTTGCGAGAGGCACCCAGACCTTAGGGGCAGTACTAACCCGCATACCGAGGCGCGTACATACGTCCGACATTCGGCTAGTTGTGGTATCTCAGGACGTTGATTCAGTGATGATACTGGGGCTCAGTTGCGTCAGACATCCCAGTTGGTCGGCGGCCTATCGAAGTACTTGGCTGCCCCTGCGACGTCGGTGTGGGTCAGGCCCTGAGCGATCAGATAGGTCTGTACGTAATACAGGTCGCATCCTGCGTTTTTCAAGGTTGCAACCGGTTCGACCCGCTTCGCTTTGTAGAATGGCTCCGGACGCAGGAACCCGATCCTGGCCAGTTCTTCAAGCGCGGCTTGTGCCTCATCGTTTGGAGTGGGCTCGATCGCTCCGGTGGCGAGATTAACCGCACCGGTCGCGGCGGCCCACCCACGAATAAGAGGTGCGGACCATTCCACAATGCCCAGTCGGTTTTCGCCAGCTACGTGGACGGCCTGCTCAAGCAGTTTCAGTGTTGGGCCGAGGCAGAAGACCGGCCCACCAGATTGTGCCTGGTTGCCCTTGTCACTGCCGACATTGCCGTTCTTGGCGTAGTCATCCAAGATTGGATCGCTCCAACGCTTCTGCGGGATCAAGAAAGCCCTTGATGCCCAGCCTGATCCTCTGCGCAGCCAATCAATTACCGTCTCGTTCGCGTTGTCGTCGTAGGTGACCCAAGCTCGCTCAGTCATGTGATCAACGTATCTGTGCGCGGCGACAACCTGTGAGCCGCCGCGCTACTGCTGAAACCGCTGGTTGATCGGGTTACCTATCGCGCCGCGAGCATGGCTCGAATGCGATGGAGAGCGGCTCCCGCTTCGTCGGCCAAGCTAAGCATCCCTGCTGCCGTGGTTGCTCGAATCACCCGCTGAATTTGGTGCGGCAGTCGATGACGTTCCGCAGATTCGATCGCATCGGTGAATGCCTGTGCAGCACTGACGATTTCCTGACTGGCGATGAGGACTTCGCCCGTCGTGACGCGCTCGATGATGAACCACTGAGGGGCCGCCGGAGTGCCGGCCTGACGACTGACCAGCCGACAGGCATCAGGCACCCTTCCGGTGCCCATGAGCCCCCGCAACTCGATCTCCCGCAATGTGAAGGGCTGGAACAGTAAGCCGCTGCCTGTGTTCCGGTCGAGCAGACCACGGTAGGCGCTGAGTGCTGTGTCGAACCGGTCAGCGTCGCCGAGCTCCCCGGCGGCTCTGCACAGGAAGGCGAGCGAACCGCCCTGGTCGGCTGGATCGCTGGACAGCTGAAGAGAGTGGTCGAGTCGCGCGACTGCCGCCCCAGGATGTCCGGCCTTGCGCAGCTCGTTCCCGTGCATCCTGAGCGTATGGGCGTAGAAGTGTGAATCATCGAGATAGGCGGCAATTTTCACCGCCTGGCCGGTCCAGCGGGCGGCCGCCGATAGTCTTTCCTCGGGTAGGACAGTGCCGAGTGAAACGCCGAGTGCTACGCGCGCTTGGGCCAACAGGATCAGGCT
The DNA here is from genome assembly GCF_025465275.1 of Nocardia sp. Classification (GTDB taxonomy): domain Bacteria; phylum Actinomycetota; class Actinomycetes; order Mycobacteriales; family Mycobacteriaceae; genus Nocardia. The sequence continues at coordinate 33,096 of NZ_JAODNK010000191.1, forward strand.
GTCACGTTCCATGCGGCCCTCAGACGCTCTGGCCTCCAGGCGAGCGACCAGCGGCCACAACTCGTTGACGGCTTCCACAGCATGCCCAGCCTGCCTGGCAATCTCGGCGAGACGTACTGTGCTGTCCCCGAATTGGAGCATCGCCCGGTATTCGATGTCGTCGACGTCGGTCACGCCCAGGACATGCGGAGGGAGGCAGAGCCGTGTGGCTATGTGTCTGCGGGTTCCTACGTCGCTGATGACCCTGCGACCTGTTTCGAGCATCGACACATACGAGTTGTCGTAGCCGAGTAGTTCGGCCAGTGCTGCCTGACTGGTGCCGTTGATGCGTCGATATGCCCGGAGGATCGTGGGGAGGTCACGAGTTGCGATTGCGGTAGCGGCTTCCGGTGTGGACCACAGCCAGACAGCCGACGCGATGGGCGCGGTACGAACGACGACAGACCTGCCAGTCTGGCTATTGGTAGCGCATGTGGGGCACACGGAGGCTTCCGCGTAGCGCCCTATCGCCACCCCGCACGCCCGGCACCTACTATCGGCCATCGTCTGTCCTAGACGCTTTCTGCTGCCCTCAACTGGGCGAACCACGTCATGATCGACCGCTTGTAGCCGTCGGGCATGTTCAGTCCGGAGATCTCGTCCTCACGAAAGAGTCCAACTTCCTTGTGCTCATGAGAGAGAACGGGCTCAGCGTCAGTGTCCGGATAGCAGCCGTAGGTCACGATGAAGACGTTCTTCTCCGCCTCGTTGATGTAGTACATCCAGGTATCGAGAATCGGGCCGGTGGTCACGGGCCACTGTGTCTCTTCAGTGATCTCTCGCGCCACGCATTCTTCTGGCGTCTCGTCCGGTTCGATCCGGCCGCCCGGCAGCTCCCACTCGTCGCGTTCGTTCTTCAGTAGCAGCACTTGTCCATCACGAACGACTACGCCTTTGATCGAGATCGAGTACAGGTGCGGCACGTATCCGGAGGTCATGTTCGCGACGCTAGCACCGCGCCGGCCGGGTGGCTGTGGGGTTGGCGTTGACAGTTTGTCAGTGGACACGGCCAACGTGCCGAGCGCACGGTTTGAGCCATGTTCGTTGACTTACAGCAGGATTGGGCGGCAGGGGTGGCGGCTGGGCTCGCTGCTGATGGGCTCGCCAGGTTCGACAGAATTCGTACACGGGCGCAACTGGTCACGTTGGGGGCGTCTCTCGGGCGGATCGTTCCGCACCGCGACAGCGACGGCGACGGGGTAACCACGCTGGAGCATCGGGCAGGGCTCGCGCAGCGGCTTGGATTCGAGGGCTTCGGAATTGGTGCCTTAGCTCCGCACACCGACCGGTCCGGGGTCCCGGAGCCTCCAGCGCTGCTGCTCGTCGTGTGTGGTCGCAAGAGCACAACCGGAGGTGAATGCGTCGCGATCGACGGCTGCGCCGTGTACGGCGATCTCGCCCGGAATGAGCCGGAAGCCCTGCGGGCGCTGTCCCAGCCTCGGACCGTCTTGTTCGGTGGAGCTTCCGGTCACCTGGGCTCGATCTTCGAGCGCGCTCAGGGCGGCCGGATCCGGGTCCGATACCGGCGGGACGGCTTGGCGAAGTACTCGCCGGAAATCTCGCGGTGGCTCCCCATGCTCGACGCGGCTATCGACCGCCACGCGTGCCAATTCACTTTGGAACCGGGACACGGGTATGTGCTGCACAACCACAGGTGGTTGCACGGCCGGTCGGCGTTCACGGGCGAACGGGTGATGTACCGCCTGAGCTTGAATCCTCATCCCGAGTTCGCCATACCGTCCGGCTTTTTGGCTCCCGATGCTTTGGGGGTGGCGTCGTGAACGTGGACTACGCCACCGTTCGGGTTGCGATCCGGTTTGAGAACGGCTCTGACGAACCAAACGACTATCCGTACTACGACCACTGCGGTTTCGATCCTGGTCCGCTCACCGTCGAAGCGGCACACCGAATTTCGCAGATCCACCTGCACAACGAATCGGTTCGGTGCAGGCAGAAGGACGCAGCGTTGCTGGTACTCGAGTCCGCGGGTCGATTGCATCGTTCCGCAGGGTCGGGGGTGAGACGATGCAGTACCTGGTGAAAGTTCATTGCTGCGGCGCGCATTGGATCGCTCACGTACCCGCACTCGACTGCTGGACCCTGATCCGGGACAAACGTCAGATCAGATCCACCGTCTGCCTGATGGTCGCGGATGTCGTAGGCGTGACACCCGATGCGTTCGGGGTGGACCTGTCCGAGGGGCAGGCAGTGACTGTTGCGGCGGAGTTCAGCGCTGGTGACGCTGTGCGCTGGATTCCGAGCAAGGATGAGCCCTCGGTGTCAGCGGCGGCCCTGCCTAGATTGGGCGACGGGAAGGGGTGGTGCCAGTCGACCTAACCCTTCGGATACAGACCCTCGGTCCTTGCTCGGTACCGGGGGTCTTCCGCTGTCACGGATTGGACTACCTGCCGTGGCCCCTGAAATTACCAGGTCAGGGGATATGTCTAGCGTGCCGAGAGTGTGCCAAGACAGGCACGCGCGGGCTGGACTGGTCGGTACTGGCCGGACGTGAAAGAGCCTCTGACCTGGATCTGCCGGACCTCAATGGACGCCGGAATACGCTTCCGGGCTCACTCGTAATGAAAAGGTCGCGAGTTCGATTCTCGCAGGCGGCTCCAGGAAAAGGCCCTCGATGTAGCAGCATCGGGGGCCTTTTCGTGTGTTCGCCGGGGGTCAGCGGCCGGGGGGTGCGGTGAGGTCGAGGCCGGCGGGGATGGCGGTGAAGGCGTCGCGCAGGCGGACGGTGAGGGTGGCGCGGCCGCCGGCGCCGTCGGTGTGGACCCACTGGCGGCCTGCCACGCTCCAGGCGGCGGTGGTCAGTTCGGCCAGGACGTGCAGGCGGAGGTCGTCGGGGTCGAGGCCGAGTTTGCTTGCGAGACAGGCGATCATGTCGATGCGGACGCCGGAGCGGTAGTACTCCACATTGGCCTGCAGGGCCGGTGCGGTGAGGATCAACCGGCGGGTGGTGAGGTAGCGGTGATCCCAGTCCGGGTCGAGGGCTTCGGCTGTGGTGATCAGGGCGTCGCGAAGGTCGTCGATGACCAGCCCTGTGTAGTCCCGATCTCCCAGTGTCGCAAGGTAATTGGACCAGAGTTCGGTCTCGGATTCGACGGCCACCGCTTCTTTCGAGGGGAAGGCGCGGAAGAAGGTGCTGCGTGAGACCTCGGCCTCGTCGACCAGTTCTTCGATGGTGGTCGCGTCGAAGCCTTTCGCGGTGAACAGGCGCAGCGCCGCATCGGCGAGGGCGCGGCGGGTGCGGAGCCGCTTGCGTTCGCGCAGGGGGAGGGAGCGGTCGACGGTTGCCATGGCAGGGATCGTAGCGGAATCGGTTCTCGGGCACGAAAAAAACTTAGTTCTGATTGAGACTTGCGCACGAATGGAACTCAGTGTCAGAATATGAATCACCACGAACGCCCCGCCTGATGAAGGAGCTCGACATGACCACCACCCTGAACCCCTCGATCATCGGCCAGGTCGAGAAGCACCACACCGCCATCCTGACCCGCGCGCTGGCGGGCACCTCCGTCGACGAGAAGCAGTGGATCACTCTGAATCAGGCGCTGGCCGCCGATGCCCCCGTCGAGCGGACCGCGCACATCGCCCGTGTTGCCGGGATGACCCAGTGGCCGCCCGCATCGGTCGAGACCGCGCTGGTCGCGTTGGTCGGCGCCGGTCTGGTGGCCGAGCTGCCCGGTGCTCGAATCGAGGTCCCCGATGCCGGCCGGGCGCTGGTCGCCCAGGTCCGCGGCGAAACCGGTGCCATTGTCGAGCGGGCCTACAGCACCGTTTCGGCCGAGGATCGCGCCATCGCGGCGCGGGTGCTGGTCACCATCACCGCCAGACTGGCCGACGAACTGGCCCATGTGTGAGGGGAATTCATCCCGCACCCGGCGGCGTCACCGCTGCCTCGCAATGAGAACAGGCCCGGCATACGCCGGGCCTGTTGCCGTTTCGGGACGATCTGCGCCGCGGTGGGGAGCGCGGGGCGGGATGGCCGACTTGTGCTCGCGGTGACTCGAAATCTGTTCGCGGCAGCCGGGTTTTGCGACTCTGACCAAAGCTGTGCTCCGGCGATCCGTCGGAGCGGGTGGCGTCCGGGCATCGAACAACGGTGTGGGGAGGTCGCCGAGATGAGGAGGACCCCAGCCATGGCCAACGATAACGACAACGCACCAGCACACGACAACCCTGCCAACGAGAGCGCCGGGCAGCGGGATTCGCGCGAGTCACCGGCCGAGGTCGCGGCGGAGACTTCTGCGGCCGGCCACACGGTGGATGACGAATCCGAGGATCTGGCGACGCCGGCGGAGCTGGAGGTGCCGGGCTTGTCGCGGCGAAAGCTGTTCGCCGGCGTGGGGATTGCCGCGGCGGTCGTGGCAGGCGGCGGTGTGACGGCTTGGCTGACGACGCGGCGGACGCCGGGGTCGGGGCCGGTGAATCGGGCGTTGAAGATCGGATACGGCGGCGGAGTGTGTGAGGCGCCGCTGTTCGCGGCCCTGCATCAGGGGATCTTCGATAAGCACGGGCTCGAGGTGGAGGTCGTCAAGACCGGGTCGGATGAGATCAAGGATGCGGTGGGCGCCGGGAAGTTGGATGCCGCGCCGGGGATCTTCTTCTCCTGGTTGAAGCCGATCGAGCAGGGGATCGACGCCAAGCTGGCGGCGGGGTTGCACGAGGGGTGCCTGCGGATCATCGTGCCGCCGGACAGTCCGATCACATCGATTGCGGAGCTGCGGAACAAGACGATCGGCGTGGCGGCCATCGGGGATTCGGCCATGTCGTTCTTTTCGCTGGATCTGCTGGATGCGGGGATCAATCCCAGCGAGGATGTGGAGTGGCGGGTGTTTCCCGGAGATCAACTGGGGGATGCGCTGACCCGGGGCGAGATCGCCGCGGTCGCGGGCAGTGACCCGAATGCGCTGCTGCCCAGGCTGAATGGGAAGGCTCGCGAGCTCACCAATAATCAGTCGGGCGCGAACCGGGAGTTGTTCTGCTGCGCGACCGCCATCAATGGCCGACTGCTGCGCGAGGATCCGAATACGGCGCGGGCGCTGGTGACGGCATGGGCGGAGGGGAGCCGCTGGGTGGGGGCGAACCTGGCGCAGACCGCCGCCATCGAGGCGGACAACAAGTATGTGGCGGCCGACCGGACGGTGGTGGAGAAGACGCTGACAACCTACGGGTACAACCCGTCCGCGGTGAAGTTCAAACCCGAGATCACTCCCGGGATCGAAAAGTTCGCCAAGACTGGATATCTGGATCGGAAGACGGATGCACGAGTGCTCGCCGATAAGGTCTACGCCGACCTGGGACTGACATGGTGACAACAGCTCCGGTGAGTGCCGCCGAAACACCGGACGCCGCTGCCGCCTCACCGAGCGCCGCCTCACCGAACACCGTCGCTACCAGCGTCCCGTCGCCGAGCGCTGCGCGGCGGTATCCGCCGACGCTGGGGTTCGTGCTGTCCTGGTCGCTGTGGGCGCTTACTGCCGCAGTGACGCTGGCGGTGCCGGATCGGCTGGATGCGGCATCGCCGCAGGCGGTCGGAATCGGTTTCGCGGCATGGACTTTCGCGTTCGGTGTCTGGGGCATTGTCGCGTATGGGCGTCGTGGTGTGACCGTGCTACTACGGCATTGGACGCCGTGGATCGGGGTACTGGCCGCGTGGATGCTGTTGTGGGAGTGGAGCACTGCCAAGACCGGATGGTTGATTCCTCCGCATTTCGCGTCGCCGCAACACATGCTCCTGGTGTTTTATGAGGACGGCGGGCTGCTGATTTCCTGCACGTGGCATTCACTGGTGCTGTTGCTGACGGGTTTTGCCATCGGCGTGGTCGGCGGGTTGATCACCGGCATCGCCACCGGTTGGTCGAAAGCCGTTGCCTACTGGGCGAATCCGCTGCTCCAGACAATCGGTCCGGTGCCGCCGGCGACGCTGCTGCCGCTGGTGTTCATTCTGTCGCCGAGTACCTATCTGGGCAGTGTGTTCATGGTGTCGCTGGGGGTGTGGTTCCCGGTGGCGTTCCTGACTCGCGTCGGGATCGCGGGTGTGGTGCGCGGGTACTTCGATGTGGCACAGACGCTCGGTGCGTCGAATCGGTTTCTGATTTGGCGAGTGGCCGTGCCCGGTGCGCTGCCGAGCATTTTCACCGGGGTGTTCATGGGTTTGTATGCCTCACTGGCGGCGCTGGCGGTGGCGGAGTTGCTGGGTGTGAAGAACGGTCTCGGCTGGTACATCCAGTGGACGAAGGGCTGGGCCGCGTATCCGCGCATGTACGCGGCGATTCTGATCATGATCGTGGTGGCGAGTACCGCGATTCTCGGACTGTTCCGGCTGCGCAATCGCGCACTGGCCTGGCAGAAGGATCTGGTGCGATGGTGAACGACGGTATCGCGGTCGATATCGAGGGAGTGTCGCACCAGTTCGCGGTGGCCGGGCCGCGCGGCCGGACGCTGCTGGACCGGGTGTTCGGGCGGCCCGCGCCGACACCGACGCGGGCACAGGAATTGGGGCGGCTGCGGGTGCTCACCGACGTGTCCTTGCGGATCGAGCCGGGTCAGTTCGTGGCTCTGCTCGGGCCGTCCGGGTGCGGGAAGTCGACGCTGTTGCGGCTGCTGGCGGGGCTGGACCGGCCGTCGCGGGGCACGGTATGCGCCGACGGGTCCGCCATTGCGGGCCCGGATCCGCATCGCGCCTTGATGTTTCAGGATCCGATGCTGTTCCCGTGGCGCACCGTCGAGCAGAATGTGGCGCTCGGTCCGCAGGCGCGCGGCACTTCGGCCGCCGACCGGGATCGGGTGACGGAGGCATTGGAGCTGGTCGGGCTGCACGGGTTCCGCGATTCCTATCCGGCGCAACTGTCCGGCGGTATGGCGCAGCGCGCGGCCTTGGCGCGGGCACTGGTGAATCGGCCGCGCCTGTTCCTACTGGACGAACCGCTCGGCAAATTGGACGCGCTGACGCGCGCGACCCTGCAGGCCGAGATCGCCCGATTGTGGCAGCGTGATCGATTCACCGCGGTGCTGGTCACCCACGATGTCGACGAGGCGCTGCGCCTGGCCGACCGTGTGGTGGTGTTCACGCCGCGTCCAGGAAAAGTGGTGCGGGACTTGGCAATAGAGCTGCCGCGCCCGCGCGATAACGAACATTCGGAATATCTTCGATTGCGCCGGGAGCTGTTCATCGCACTCGGCGAGACAGGCAGGGCCGCCGCATGACCACCGTCTCCCCACGCGCCGCGGGCGTGTACGACTCCTTTGCCGACGCCATCGGCAATACGCCGCTGGTGCGGCTCAACCGTGTGACCGGCGATATAACCGCCACCGTCTATGTGAAGCTCGAGTATCTGAATCCCGGCGGCAGTGTGAAGGATCGGGCCGCGCGCGCCATGCTGCTGGCCGCCGAGGAGTCCGGTGAGCTGCGCCCCGGCGGGACCGTGGTGGAGGCCAGTTCGGGCAATACCGGGCTGGGGCTGGCCGCGGTCGCCGCCTCTCGCGGGTACCGGACGATTGTGGTGGTGCCGGACCGGGTGAGCGGCGAGAAGGTCCAGTTGCTGCGTGCACACGGTGCGGAGGTGCATCTGACGCCCGGGCTGCGGCCGGTGGATCATCCAGAGCATCTGCGCACTGTCGCCTTGCGGCTGGTCTCGGAGATTCCGGGCGCGTGGTTCGCCGGGCAGTACGACAATCCTGCCAATCCGGCCGCCCACCGCGCGACCACGGGTCCGGAGATCTGGACCCAAACCGAGGGGCGGGTAACGCATTTCGTGGCAGGTATCGGGACCGGCGGCACCATCTCCGGGACCGGCGAATATCTGAAGGAGGCATCCGGCGGTGCGGTGCGAGTGATCGGGGCCGATCCGGAGAGCTCGGTGTACGGCGGCGGCGACGGTCGTATCTGGTACGTCGAAGCGGTCGGGCATTTTGTGCATCCGGCGACGGAAACCGATCTGTGGCCGGATTCCTACAACCGGGACGTAGTCGATCGGATCGAGCGGATTCCCGATATCGATGCGATTCGGGTGCTGCACCGGCTGGCCCGGGAGGAGGGCCTGCTGCTGGGAGGTTCGTCCGGGACGGCCATTGTGGCGGCGCTGCGCATTGCCCGGGAACTCGGGCCCGAGGATGTGGTGGTTGTTATCGCACCGGACTCGGGTCGCGCCTATCTGTCCAAGTACTACAGCGATGAATGGTTGGGGGCCTTGGGGTTTCCGCTGACATCCGCTGTCGAAGGACGGACGGTCGGGGATCTTGCCGGGCTCACCGATACGGCGAATACCGCGGTGGCGGTTCCGTCCGGCGCGACCGTGGCCGTGGCGAAGCAGCTCCTCGGTTCGGGTACGGCGCTGCCGGTGGTCTTGCAGCGCAAGGCATCCGGACCGGCCGTCGTAGCCGAGGTGCTCGGTTCCATTACCGCTGAGACCCTTTCGGGCGCACCCGAGGACGACCTGGTGAGTGGGCATCTCGGCGCGCCGCTTCCGACTGTCGGCACCACCGAGTCGCTGGCCGGGGCCGCGGCACGGATCGCCGGGCACACCGGGCCGGTGCTGGTGGTCCGGGAGGGCCGGGTCATTGCACTGCTGGACGCGGCGCAGATCGTGGATGAGAACGTCGAAAATGAAGGTGGAGTGTGAGATACGTACGTTGGACCGTGATCGCCGCGGCGGCCGGGATGCTGGTGCTGGCGGGTTCGGGAGTGGCGTCCGCGCATGTCGAGGTGAGTGCGCCCGATGCCGCGCCGGGCGGGATGGCGGTCCTGACCGTGCGGGTGCCCACGGAGTCGGCGACAGCGGGCACCGTGAAGGTGGAACTCACACTGCCGAAGGACAATCCGCTGGCCGTGGTGCGGAGCGAGCAGGTGCCGGGCTGGCAGGTCGAGCAGCACCGCGCCACTCTCGCGACGCCGGTCGACAACGGGCACGGCGGCAAGGTCTCCGATTACGTCGCGAGTGTCACCTTCACCGCCCGCGACGGAGCGTCGATCGGCCCCGGTGAGTTCGGTGAGTTCAAGCTGCTGGTCGGCCCGCTCCCGCATGTGAGCGAACTGGTGTTCCCTGCCATCCAGACCTACAGCGACGGCACCGTGGTCTCGTGGATCGAACGGTCCGCCGACGGGACCACACCCGACAAGCCCGCACCCACCCTGCGATTGGCGGCCGCACACGACCACGGTGATCCCGCCGCCGTATCGGAACAATCTGTGCCACAGCATGATTCTGGCGCAGCCGGGCGAATCTCGGTGACCGCCCTGGTGGCCTCCGGCCTTGCTGTCGCACTGGCTGCCGCACCGCGGCTCCGGTGGCCCCGCAGAGGGTGAAGATCATCGGCCGAGCGCTGTGCGTGCTCGGTGTTGTTGTCACCGCGCTGTGGGTCGGGGTGGCGTCGGCTGCCGCGCATGCGGTGCTGGTGGGTTCCGATCCGGCGTACGGGGCGACGGTGCAGCATGCGCCAGAATGGGTTTCGCTGACTTTCGACGAGCCGGTGACAGCGGCGCAGCATGCGGTGACGGTCGCCGATCGAGATGGCGTGCGGGCCGATACCGGCGGGGTGACGACCGCCGACGGCGGGCGCACGGTGGTCGTGCCGCTGCGCTCCGGGCTGCCCGACGGGACCTATTTGCTGGGCTGGTCGCTGCTGTCGGCGGACGGGCATGTGGTGGCGGGGTCGATCGTCTTCGGCATCGGGACGCCGCCGGACCTGTCGCTGACCGCCGCGCCGCCGGATCCGCTGGTGGCGGCGCTGGACACAGTGGTTCGGCTGCTCACTGGGCTGGGTTACACGGGAGTCGCACTGGCCGTGGGGGTTCCGCTGGCGGCCCGGCTGGTCTGGCGGGAGGGATTACGGGGCCGTGGGATTCTGCAACTCACCCGAATCGGCGCGGTCGCCGTGGTGGTGGCGTCATTGCTGATCTTCGCCGCCACCCCAGGACGGCTCGCCGGAGCGGCCGGATGGGGTGAGCCGCACGTCTGGGTGCAGTCGGCGACCTCGATACTCGGCACGGCCGCGCTCGTCCGCGCCGCCGCCGCGGTGCTGCTGGCGATCGGCTGGTGGTACTGGGCGCAGTCATCGCACGATTCCGGTGCGCCGCTGTCCGGAATCCGGCGAAACCAGGTGGAGCGCGGTCAGTGTGGATCCCGGCCAAAAGCATGCCGGGATGACGGAGGGCGATATCGCGCGTACAAGGTCAGTGGGTGGGTGCCGGCAGGGTGGGGGCAGTGGCCCCCGGTCATCGCGGTGGCCGCTGGAGCTGTGGTGGCTGCGACGGCGGTGTCCGGGCATGCGGTGGCGGGGGAGTATCGCTGGGCTGCGGTGGGTTCGACGGTATTGCACCTGGTCGGAATGTCGGTGTGGGTCGGTGGAGTAGCGATCGTGCTGCTGGTGTGGCGGACGCCCGGCCGTGCGGCGGTGGTGCGTCGGTTCGGCCCGGTGGCTGCGGGGGCTGTTGCGCTGGTAGTGGTCACGGGCATATTCCAGTCGTGGCGGGCGGTGAGTCCGCTTGCGGCGCTGTGGAGTACGTCGTGGGGGTTGCTGCTGTTGCTGAAACTGGCGTTGGTGGGAGCAGCGGCCGGTACTGCGCTGGTGGCTCGGCGGGTCAGCCGGTCTGAAGTACCGGCGTCCTCTGATATGCGGCGGCACAAGAGATCCGGGGCGCTGCTTCGGATCGAATTCGGCGTACAGGTGGCCGTGCTCGTGGTGAGCGCGTTGTTGACCGGGGTGGCACCGGCTCGGGAGACCTACGATCCGGCGACCGCTCTGAATGCGCAGCTGGGCCCCCTGAGCGCCGCGGTGGCGGTGGATGGCGCGCATACCGGGCGGCAGGAATTCACTGTGCACCTGCGGGATTCGCAGGGCGTTCCGGCCGGTGCGCTGGAACTGAGTGCCCGCCTGGTGCGCGGCGACGGCCGGATCGGCTCTATCGAGGTGCCTTTCCGGCGTGTGGAGCCTGTCGAGCTGGGACCGGATTACTTTGTCTCCCAGCCTGTTCAGGTTCCACTCGCCGGCGATTGGCAGTTGCGGCTCACTGTGGCTGTGGATCGGACGAACGCCTATGCCGCCACCTTGCCCTATCGGGTGTGGTGACGGCAGGCGCGATCAGGAGACCAGGCCGCGGCCGGTGGTCAGGGGCAGATCGGTGGCGGTCAGCAGGCCGGGGCGGGCCTGGACCACCGCGGGGACGGCGCTGACCAGGCGGGCCGCGGTACCCACAACGCCTGCTTCGGCGTGGTCACCATTGCTGTAGAGCTGCAGGTCGAGCAGGTAATCGGGTTCGCCCTCGATTTCGACTCGGTAGCAACCCTTTCCGGCGGGTTGGGGCCAGTCGGGGGCGAGATCGGGGTGCAGCCGGGTGACGTGTTCGAGAGTGAGGATCTCGCGGTCCCCACGGACGCCGTGCACCTGGAATCGCAGGGCGGCAGCGGTGCCGACGGCAATGGTGCGCTTGCCGACAAGGAGCTCTTCGGTGGCGGGAAGCCGCTCGAAATGCTGTGTGACGGAATCCAGTTCGATATCCAGTGCGTCCGCGAGCTGGCGGATGACACTGCCCCAGGCGAGCGTGAGAATGCCCGGCTGCAGCAGCATGGGCAGCTCGTCGAGCGCGCTGCCGAAGCCCATGATGTCGAACACGACCTTGGGGTTGTCATAGGTCGAGTAGTCCATGATCTCCGAGCAGATGACCTTGTCGATGCGCTCGGAGCCACTCGAAAGCAGTAGCGGCAGCCAATCATTGGCCCAGCCGGGGTCTATGCCGTTCACCCACAGGGAGGCATTGCCCTCGATCGCGGCTTCGATGATCGGGTTGATGGCCTCGTCCGGCAGTGTGCCGTAAGGGAATTGCAGGAAGACGGGGCTGCTGGAGACCACATTGATGCCGGCGCGGAGGAAGGTTTTCAGGTCTTCCACCGCCTCCATCAGCCGGTCGTCGGCCATGGCGGTGTGGATGATGCAGTCCGGCTTCAGGTCGATGAGGGCCTGGGCGTCATTGGTTGCGAGAACACCGGTTTCGTGGTCGAGGCCCGCGAGTTCGCCGGCATCCTTACCGGCTTTGGCGTCGCTGGACACCCAGACGCCGACAAGTTCGAGCTCCGGCCGGGCGATGATGGAACGCAGGGCACGGTGCCCGACATTGCCTGTGCTCCACTGGACTACGCGATACTTCACAGGAGACTCCGGTTCACAGGTCGGGGAGGCCGAGTTCGAGGTTGGGCGCTTCGATGCCGCCGTCGACCTCGAGGATCTTGCCGGTGATGTAGCCGCCGGCCGGTGAGCAGAGGAAGACGATGGCGGCGGCGATTTCCCACGGCTCGCCGAGGCGGCGCAGCGGGGTGGCGCCCTCCATGCGGGCCTTGATCTCCGGTTGCTGTGCAACGATTTCCAGCGCGGAGGTGAGGACCGAGCCGACCGCGATGGCATTGACCCGAATGCGCGGGGACAGGTCGGTGGCGGCCATGCGGGTCCAGTGCGCGAGCGCCGCTTTGGCGGTGCCGTAGGCGAGGAAACCGCGACCGGGCGAGCGGCCCATCATCGAGGAGATGCTGACCACGGAGCCGCCGCCGGTCTTCAACATGTGCGGGACCGCGGCTTGGGTAAGTGCGTGTGCGGTGGACACATTGAAGCGGAAGGCGTCCTCGAGGAATTCGGGGGATGTGGTGGTGAAGGTATTGGGCATAGTGCCGCCGACATTGTTGACGACGATATCGATGCGGCCGAGTTCGGCCGCGGCGGTTTCGGCGAAGGCGGTGACGGTGGAGAGGTCCGACAGGTCGCAGGGGACCGTGACGGCGCGGCGGCCCAGGGCGCGGATCTTGCCGGCGACCTCTTCGAGTTGTTCGGGGGTGCGGGCGGCGAGGGCGACATCGGCGCCCGCTTCGGCCAGCGCCAGTGCGGTGGCGGCGCCGATGCCGCGGCCGGCGCCGGTGACGACGGCAACGCGGCCGTCCAGTCGGAAGGTATCCAGGATCATCGGGTGCAGTCCCTTATTAGTGATGGCAGTCACTCAGAGCTTTAAGAAATCATGCTTAACTGTCAAGGACGAGTTCTTTACGGGCTGGTGGACGGCTACTCTGCACCTGTGACGGCGTGTGCGGTGGGACCGAGGGAGGGATTCGCGTGGCGGTGACCGAGGCGCGGGAGCGGATCATCCTGGCGGCCGAGCGCCTGATCGCCGAGCGCGGGCAGGCGGTGCCGCTGCGCGATATCGCGGCCGCCGCCGGGCAGCGGAACAATTCGGCCATCCAGTACCACTTCGGATCGCGCGACGGGCTCATCGAAGCCGTGGTCGAGCTGCGGATGGCGACTCTCGAGGTGCGGCGGCTGGAATTGCTCGCCGAACAGGTGGGAGCGGGCGCAGGCGTGCACGCGCTGGTGGAGGCACTGGTGGTGCCCATGTTCGAACTCAGTGAACGGCACGGCAGCAACCACTACGCGCGATTCCTCGAACAGATCCACACCCATCCGGCCGTCACCGACGCCTCCAATCTGGACAGCGAACAGCGCACCTCGGTCCGGGTGATCATGCAGCGCCTCGACGACGAAATGACCGAACTGCCGCCCCGCCTGCGCGTGCACCGGCTACGGGCGCTCCCCACCATGCTTTTCGCGCTCCTGGCCGATCACGAGCGCGCCGTGGAAGCGGGCCGCGTCGCCGCCGGTGAGGTCAGCGCCTGGGCGGAGACCATCGACATGCTCGCCGGCGCTCTCACCGCACCCGCCAGCGAGCGCGCCCCGATCCGCTGAAAGCCACTCCGGCATAACACGATCGGCCCAGCTCGAAGGATGTCCGAGCCGGGCTGATCGCCGAAAACCGCTGTTCCTACTGCTGATACCCGGACGGCGGATAGCTCTGCCGCGCAGGCGGCGGAAACCCCTGCTGCGGCTGGGAGTACTCCGGCGACTCCTGGTACCCGCCGCCCTGACCCGAGTACCCCTGCTGCACAGGTGGCGTCGACGGCACCTGAGTGTGCGCCACCGGCGCCGCGTAATTCGACTGCGGCGCATAACCACCCGGCTGTCCTGGGTAACCCTGCTGGGCGGGCGTATCGGAGTAGCCCTGCGGCGCAGAATAACCCTGCGGCGCCCCTTGCCCAGAGAATCCCGCCTGGGCGGCCTGACCTGCGAAACCCTGCGAGCCCTGGTAATCGTTCTGTGCCACCTGCCCCGAGAAACCTTGCGGTGCATACTGCCCTGCATAGCCCTGCAGCGCGGGTTGCCCCGAGAACCCCTGGGAAGGCGCAGCGGAATAGCCCTGCTGCACAGGCGGGGCGGCGGCATAGCCTGGCTGCGCGGATTGGCCGGGCTGGCTCGAGAAGCCTGCGGCCGCGGGTTGGCCCGCAAAGTCTTGCGGGGGAGGCGATGGGGAGTAGCCCTGGTACACGGGCTGTGCGGACGAGCCGGGCTGGCTCGAGAAGTTGGACTGGGCGGGCTGACCGGCGGCGCTCGGCTTGGCTGGTTGGCTCGAGAAGTCTTGTGGGGCAAACGGGGTGTTGTAGGCCGGCTGCGCGGACTGGGCGGGCTGACCGGTGACGCTCGGCTTGGCTGGTTGGCCCGAGAATTCTTGCGGGGCAAACGGGGTGTTGTAGGCCGGCTGCGCGGACTGGGCGGGCTGACCGGCGGCGCTCGGCTTGGCTGGTTGGCCCGAGAAGTCTTGCGGGGCATACGTGATGGCATAGCTAGGCTGGGCCGGCTGGGTGGGGAAGCCGGGTTGGGCGGGCTGGGCTGAGAAGTCTGGCAGGGCTGGGTGGGGTGGGTAGCCCTGGGGTGGGAGGTTCGGGTCGAACTGTTCGGGCTGTGGGGTGGTGTCCTTCTTCTTGAAGATGAAGTAGATGGCTGCGGCGATGAGGACTAGGACGAGGACGCCCAGTAGGCCGAACATATTGCCGATGATTCGGCCGCCTACCTTGGCGAGGATGATGATGGCGAGTGCGCCGACGGCTGCGGAGGCGCGGGCGATCTTGCTTCCGCCGGTTTGATCTTGGCTCATGAGGTGGAACTCCCCCGATCGAAAACTGTTGCGGGGGGAGCATACCCACGGTTCTGGACGAGTGTGCATGACTGTTCGGCCAGCTCACCGCGCCATCGGACATATCGGACAATGCTGTCCGGAGCTGTCGGCGATGCTGTCTGCTGACGCCTCGCGGGGGTGCGAAGTTGGTTGTGATCTGGCAGGTTGCGGTGGCCGCGACTACCGTTGTTCGGGTGTACACCGCTCCCGCGACCGAGGTCGAATCCGCCGCTCGCCCCAGATGGCTGGGCGTGGGTTTGCCGTTGCTCGCGGGGGGTGCGGTGGCGGGGGGACTGGCGCTGCTGCACTTTCGGGATCCGCATGTGCAGGGGGCGTACGGGTTCTGCCCGTTCAAGGAATTGACCGGGTACTGGTGCCCCGGGTGTGGCGGGTTGCGCGGGCTGCACAATCTCACCGAGGGGCATGTGGTCGATGCCCTGCACAGCAATGTGCTGATTCTGCCGCTGCTGCTGGCTTTTGTCGGCTGGATGGCCGCTTCGCTGGTGTACGGCTGGCAGGGGAAGCCGATACCGCGGTTGCCGAAGGTGCTGCCGAAGCCCGCGCTCTGGGTGATGCTGGCGCTGGCTCTCCTATATACCGTGTTCCGCAATACACCGTGGGGAACGTGGCTGGCCCCGGTGTAATCCGCCGCGCCGACCTGTCGGTGTCCGGCCTGCTCGCTAGGTCCGGCGTGCCTGTTCGCGTAATTCCCGACAATGCGGGCATGCTCTCGATATGAGTGATTCTCTGAAGGACCGCGTGCGAGCGAAGCTGATCCGCCAGCTCGCGGAGGACGGGCCGGACCCGGAACGCGATGACGGACGCCAGCTTTCGGTCCAGGACGACCTGGATCTGCTGAACGCCGTCACCGACGATGACCCGTTCGTAGAGGAACTCGCCGAGCGCTACCTGGTGCCCTGACCCAACTCTGGGGACTCGCGGCTCCACCTCTCTGCGCCGGGGCTACGCCCCAGAACCCCCAGGCCAGCCGGATTGGCCCGAAGCTCGGTGGGGTTCGAGGCTATCGATCTACCGCCACTGATCAGATCGCGCAGGGTGCTCCGCCCTCTGTACTGCTGCCGAAGGGGCGGGTTTCGGGGGCGGGGTTCCAGTGGCCTTCGGTTTTGGCGTAGGTCCAGGTGGGACCGTTTTCGACGAGGGTTGAGAGGGCGTCGATCAGGCGGTCTACGGCGGCGGCGGTGCTGCCGAGGCCGATGCTGGCGCGCAGGGCGGCGTCGACGCCGAGGCGGGCCAGCAGGGGGTGGGCGCAGAAGCGGCCGTCGCGGACGCCGATGCCGTGTTCGGCGGAGAGGTATGCGGCGACCTGGCCGGGTTCGAAACCGTCGACGGTGAAAGCGACAATGCCGACGGCGTCGGTGCTGTCCCGCCAGATGCGCAGGAAGTTCACGCCCGGAACGGTTTTCAGGCCGTAGCGCAGGCGGTGCGTGAGGTACTGCTCGTGCTCGCGGACGGTGGTCTCGTCGAGTTCGGCGAGGGCGTCACAGGCGGCGGCCAGCGCGGCCACGCCCAGCACATTGGGGGAACCGGCTTCGTGCCGCTGCGGGGCGGGCGCCCATTCGACGCCGTCGGCGGTCACCGAGCGGACCGCGCCGCCGCCCGCGAGGTACGGCTCGGCGGCATCGAGCCAGTCGCGCCGGCCGACCAGCACGCCCGCACCGAACGGCGCGTACGCCTTGTGCCCGGAGAAGGCCAGGTAGTCGATGCCGCTGGTCTGCAGGTCGATGCGGCGGTGCGGAGCCAGCTGGGCGGCGTCCACCAGGATCCGGGTGCCGCACTGGTGCGCGATCCAGGCCAGCCGCTCCAGCGGGAGCAGTTCGCCGGTGACGTTCGAGGCTCCCGTAATGGCAAGCAGCGCAGCGGGTTTGGTGCACAGTTCGGCCACCACGCGCTGGATGGTCTCCTCGATGGTGTCCGCGACCGGCACAACCCGGCGACCATTGCGGGTCCACGGCAGGAAGTTGGCGTGGTGTTCCACATCGAGGACCACGGTGTCGCCGGGCACGCAGGCCGCGAGCAGGTTCAGCGAATCGGTGGTGTTGCGGGTGAAGACCACGACCTGGTCATCGGCGGCATTCAGGAAGCGGGCGACCGAACCACGGGCGGCTTCGTAGCAGTCGGTGGAGACGCGGGAGGCGTAACCGGCGCCGCGGTGCACGCTGGCGTAGTACGGCAGCAGCTGCTGCACCCGGTCGGTGACCTGCGTCAATGCCGGTGCGCTGGCGGCATAGTCGAAGTTGGCGTAGGTGGTGGTCCCACCCTGCACGAGGGGTACCTGGAGATCACAACCGGAGACGGTGGCGAGAGCGGCGCAGGACTGGTCGGCAAAAGCAGTCATCACGAAATCCCATTCGGGCAAGGGACGCGCGATCAGAAAAAGAGTGATCGAGAGTCCGCGCTTGCCGCGCCCGGTCGGGCGGCGGCCCGGTCGTCACCTGGAGCACCCCACCGCGGAGGAGGGTTGCCGACCAGCTAGCCAGGGCTTGACGCTGGTACTCATGACCTGATTTGGAAGGCTTGCAGATTGGCCGCGGTCTTGTCAACCCCTTCCTGAAAATCATCCGAAAGTTGGAGAGGCAGGACCGCAAAGTTCGAATCGCGAGATCGTTGCTGAAGCGTATGGTCAAAGGGAAGTTAGGGTAGCCAAAGGCGGGCGCCCCCGGTTCGATCACGAGGAGCTCGACCATGTTGGACACCGCGCCGTTCTCGACGCTCATTCGCTCCGCGACCGAGCAGCAGCATGCCGAGGCCGAACACTCCACCTTCATGAGCGACCTGCTGCACGGGAAGCTCGGCGTCGAGGCCTTCTACCGCTACACCTCGCAGCTGTGGTTCGTCTACGACGCCCTCGAAAAGCATTCCGCCACACTGGCTTCCGACCCCGCCGCAGGGCCGTTCGTCAAGCCGGAGCTGAATCGCCTGGCCGCCCTCGAAATCGACCTCGCCTACCTCGGTGGCGCGAACTGGCGCGACGAGCTGACGGCCCTGCCGTCCACCGCCGCCTACGCCGCCCGCATCGAAGAGTGCGCGCAGACCTGGCCGGCCGGTTACGTGGTGCACCACTACACCCGCTACCTGGGCGATCTGTCCGGCGGACAGGTCATTCGCGGCACCGCCGAGAAGCTGTGGGACCTGCCCAAGAAGGGCGACGGCGTCCGCTTCTACGTCTTCGACGACATCTCCAACCCGGCCGCGTTCAAGCGCGAGTACCGGGAGAACCTGGACGGGCTGCCGATCGCCGGTCCGGATGTCGAGCGGGTGCTCGACGAAGCTCGTCTCGCATTCTCGATGAACACCGACGTGTTCCGCGAACTGGGCTCGGAATTCAGCGCGCGGAACTGAATCTCTGCTGCTCGGGGGAGCCGCCGGCCGTTCCCTCCGGATAGGGTCGGCGGCTTTCTATCTGTACCCGGTTTCGTACCGGAGCACGCCCCGGTCTTGCGCCGGAGCACTGTGGTGCGCTGCCATGGACGTGTGAGTTTCCCTCTGCTGCTGAGCTTTATCGGGCTGTGTGTACTGCTGGCCCTCACTCCCGGCCCGGATACCTTTCTGGTGCTGCGCTTCACGATGGCCGGGCGGCGCCCCGGTATCGCCGCGGCGGTCGGATCGTCCTTCGGCGGGCTCGTCTGGGCGGTGGTGGTCGCGGCGGGTGTCGCGGCGCTGCTGGAGCAGTCGGCGACGGCCTATCGCAGCTTGAAGGTGATCGGTGGAATCTACCTGCTGTACTTGGGCGTTCGCGCCCTGCTCGAGCACCGGCGCGGCCACGCGGCGGGCGCCCCGGACCTCACCGCGGACGGGGTGCAGGCGCAGCGGGTATCCGTTCGCTCGGCGTTCGCTGCGGGATTGCTGTCCTGCATTTTCAACCCGAAGGTCGGGTTGTTCTATCTCGCGGTGCTACCGCAGTTCCTGTCCCAGGTGACCTTCGCGAACACGCTCGGCCTCGGCGCCATCGAATGCACCATTGCCGCAATCGAAATGGTGCTGCTGGCGGTCGCGGCCTCGCGTGCGGTGGCACTGCTGCGGAAGCCGAAGGTGCGGGATCGGCTGGAACAGGTGAGCGCGGCCATCCTGGCGGCGCTGGGCCTCGGCACGGTGGCGTCGGCGGCCTGAGCGGCTCGCCGCGAGCTCAGTCGGCGATCTCGGCGCGGTGGTAGACGCCGTTGTAATAGACCAGCGGCCCGACAGCGGGCGCGTCCTCGGTGTTGTCGTGCACGTGGGTGACCAACCCGACCACCAGCGTGTGATCGCCGATGGGGATGAGCTGGTGCACGGTGGCCCGCACCCAGATCGGCGTGCCGTGCAGTACCGGCTCGCCGCTGGGCAGTGTGGTCCACAGCGACCGGTCGGTGAAGCGCTCGTCGGCAGTCCGGCTGAATCGCTGGGCCAAATGCTTCTGGTGTTCGCCGAGGAAGTGCACGACCACCGAATCGGCCTTCGACAGGGCGGTGAGGCTGGAGGAGGTCTCGGCGATATTGAACGAGATGAGCGGGGGCTGCGCCGACAGGGATGCGAACGAGGTGGCGGTGAAACCGACCGGACCGGCCCCGGAGTCCAGCGTGACGATGGTGACGCCCGCGGGATAGTGCCGCATGGCGGCGCGATACTGCTGTGCGGTGATGCCGCTCAGGTCGTCGGGCACGTGGAGCTCGGCGCCGGGCGTCGGAGAATCGGTCACCTTCCGAACCTACGTCTTCCGGGCGCCCGTTATTCCGCGCTGTGCGAAATATCGCGGGGTGGGGTGCGAGAAGTTGCGCGGGTTCGGGATCCCCCGAAACGACGCTAGGGGGGTGGGTAGGGGATCAGTCCACGTCTATGGCGAGACCTGCGGTGATTCGTACCAATTCTCCAAAAGTCGTGCGGAACATTGTGTTCGGATGCCCGCCGGCAGCCCACAGTTCCGAATGCCGGGACAGTGCGGTGTCGATGAAGGTGGGCAGATTGATCGGGTGCCCGACCGGGGCGACGCCGCCGACCGGCTGCCCGGTCACCTGCCGCACCATGGCGGCGGGTGCGCGGGTGAGCCTGCCTTCCAGGCGCTGACCGGTGTGATCGAGGTCGACCTGGTGTGCGCCGGAGACCAGCAGCAGCACCGGATCGTCGTCGAGCAGGAAAACCAGGGATTTGGTGATGGCCCCGATCTCCACGCCGAGGGCCTGGGCGGCATCCGCCGCGGTATGGGTGGCTTGCGGCTGAGTGAGAATCACCCCGTGATGGCCGCGGGCGATGAGCGTGTCGGAGACTTTGGAAGCGACCGGCGGCAGGGACCTGCGCATGGCACCAGAGTAGAGCGATTGCGGTGGATGTGCGGGGGATCAGTATTCGGGGTAGCCCTCTTCGGGACCGAGCATCCGCGTGAGGCGAGCGCGGGTGATGCGCACGAGTTCCGTGACGGTGCGCTCCGAAATGGTTTCGTGCACACATGAATCGAAGGCGCTGTCGAGTTCGGCGGGGGAGAGGGCGTGCAGTTCCCCGTCGGCAGCGGTGAACAGGGCGTCGTAGCCGGGGTAGGGCCGGCCGTCGGCGATCTTGGCAGCCCAGGTGAGGCTGCAGCAGCATTCGTACAGGGCGTGCACCGCGCGGTGCCGGGAAAACGTATTGAAGCGGTCGAGACCGATTCCATGATGCATCAACATCGGGATCTCCACACTCGGGAGTGCAGCTTGCGGACGTTTCAATCGTCCCGTTCTAGAGCGCTTGGAAACCAGTGCAGCCCAGCAGATTTAGCACAGGGTTTACACCGCCCTCCCGAACCGCCGGCACCCCCGATACGCTGGACCGATGACCGATTGGAAGGCTTTCGAGGTCGAAAGCAAGGACCACATCGCGACCGTGACGCTGACCGGTCCCGGCAAGGGCAATGCCATGGGCCCGGACTTCTGGCGCGAGTTGCCGCTCATCTTCGGCGAACTCGACGCCGACCCCGAGGTGCGGGCCATTGTCATCACCGGCGCGGGCAAGCATTTCTCCTACGGACTGGACCTGCCCGCTATGGCTCCGACGTTCGGCGCACTGCTTGCCGATCGCGCGCTGGCCGGGCCGCGCACCGGTTTCCTGCGTGAGGTGCGTGCCATGCAGGCTGCGGTCACCGCGGTCGCCGATTCCCACAAGCCGGTCATCGCGGCGGTCGCCGGCTGGTGCATCGGCGGCGGGCTGGATCTGATCGCGGCCGCGGATATCCGGTTGGCCAGCGCGGACGCGAAATTCAGCCTGCGCGAGGCGAAGGTGGCGATCGTCGCCGATATCGGGTCGCTGCACCGGCTGCCGGGCATTATCGGCGAGGGGCACCTGCGCGAACTCGCCTACACCGGCAAGGACATCGATGCCGCGCGCGCCGAGAAGATCGGCCTGATCAACGACGTCTACGCCGATCGGGAGGCCACGCTGGACGCGGCCTACGCGCTGGCGCGGGAGATCGCCGAGAACCCGCCGCTGGTGGTGCAGGGCATCAAGGATGTGCTGGATCAGCCCAGGGCGGGCAAGGTCGCCGACGGCCTGCGCTACGTCTCCGCCTGGAATGCCGCATTCCTGCCCTCGGAGGATCTGACCGAGGCCATCCAGGCGGTTTTCGAGAAGCGCGATCCGCGCTTCCAGGGGAAGTAGGTACTCCCAACTCTCGGGACTCGCGGCTCCACCTCTCTGCGCCGGTGCTCCGCCGCTGAAACCCCGTCCGAAGTCCGGCGACGCCCTCCGGGATCGGCAAACATGGTGCTAATGCATGACCTCGAGACCGCTTGCGACGCAAGCGGTCTCGAGTGGCTTTCGAGCCCGGACGCGGGGCCGAAAAAGGACTGCCAACCTCCGGTTCGACGCCTATCGTGGTGCGAGGGACCGGGAGGTTGAGCATGGCGACATCCGAGGTGACCGAATCGACCGGGGAGGGTGGCTTCACCCACCGGCAGATTCTGGTGATTCTGAGCGGGCTGCTACTCGGCATATTGCTGGCCGCGCTCGACCAGACCATTGTTTCCACGGCGATCCGCACCATCGCCGATGATCTGAACGGCTATTCGCTGCAGGCCTGGGCGACCACCGCGTACCTGATCACGGCCACGCTGGCCACGCCGCTGTACGGCAAGCTCTCGGATATGTACGGGCGCAAGCCCTTCTATCTCGCCGCCATCACCATCTTCCTGATCGGCTCGCTGCTGAGCGCGTTCTCGCAGTCGATGTACGAACTGGCCGTGTTCCGGGCGCTGCAGGGGCTGGGCGCGGGCGGGCTGATGTCGCTGGCGCTCACCATCGTCGGCGATATTGTCAGTCCCCGCGAAAGAGCCAAGTATCAGGGCTATTTCCTGGCCGTGTTCGGCACCTCCAGTGTCGTCGGGCCGGTCCTCGGCGGGCTGTTCGCCGGGCAGGACAGCATTCTCGGCATTGCGGGCTGGCGCTGGGTGTTCCTGGTGAATGTGCCGATCGGGCTGTTCACCCTGGTGGTGGTGACCCGCGCACTGCATCTGCCGGTGCGGGAGCGCTCGCGGGACCGGGTGGACTACTGGGGTGCGGCGGTGCTGGCCATCGCCCTCACGCCACTGCTGATCGTGGCTCAGCAGGGGCGCGAATGGGGTTGGGGCAGTGTGCGATCGGTGCTCTGCTATGTGGTCGGAGTGGTCGGCGTAATCGTCTTCGTGTGGGTGGAGCGGATGCTCGGGGATGCGGCGTTGATCCCGCTGCGCATCTTCCGGAACCGCACCTTCGCGCTCGGGGTGGTGATCTCGTTCGTAGTGGGCGCGGGCATGTTCGGCGGAATTCTGCTGCTGCCGCAGTATCTGCAGGCGGTGCGCGGGGCCAGTCCGATGATCGGCGGCCTGCAAATGATGCCCATGGTGCTGGGCATGATGGTCGGCTCGGTGATCTCGGGGCAGCTGATCTCGCGGACCGGCCGCTACCGCGCGTACACGCTGATCGGCGCGGGCATGATCACCCTCGGCCTGTTCCTGCTGCACTTCCTGCGCGCCGATACCGCGTACTGGATCGTGGTGCTGTTCATGCTGTGCGTGGGGTTCGGGCTGGGCAATCTCATGCAGCCGCTCATCATCGCGCTGCAGAATGCGTTGCCGCCCAAGGATATGGGCGTCTCGACGGCCGCGGCCACCTTCTTCCGGCAGATCGGCGGCACGCTGGGCGCGGCGGTATTCCTGTCCGTGCTGTTCACCCGGCTGGCGCCGAATATCCGCACCGAACTCGTTGCGGCAGGCCATGATCAGAAGTTCCAGCAGGCGCTGCTCAATGGCAGAACCGACGGCAATCCGGCGGATATGGCGCTGTCGCAAGGCTTGCTGAATCACGACACCTCGGCCGCACAGCACGTGCTCGCCGACAGCTCGGTGATTCAGCGCTTGAATCCGGTGCTGGCCAGGCCTTTCCAGGTCGGCTTCGCGGAATCGCTGTCCACGGTCTTCCTGACCACCTCCGCGGTGGCGCTGGTGGCGCTGGTGCTGGTCGTGTTCTGGAAAGAGGTGCCGCTGCGCACCACCGTGGGCGACGCCCCGGCCGAACCGGCTGCCGGCATCGGCTGATCACCCGAAAACAGCGGTGGGTGGCGCGTTTCCGCGCCACCCACCGGGTACATCGGGCGAAATCAGTGCTCGCCCTGGTCCTTCAGCCGCTGGATCGCCTCGACGACCAGAGTCTCCGCCTTGGCGCGGTTCTCCCAGCCCTCGACCTTGACCCACTTGCCGGGCTCGAGGTCCTTGTAGTGCTCGAAGAAGTGCGCGATCTCCTTGCGCTGGAACTCCGGGATGTCCTCGACGTCCTGGATGTGGTCCCAGCGCTTGTCGCCGGCGGGCACCGCGACGACCTTCTCGTCGCCGCCGGCCTCGTCGCTCATGATCAGCACGCCGACCGGGCGGGACTCCACGAGAACACCCGGGAACACGGGCTCGGGCAGCAGCACCATGCAGTCCAGCGGATCACCGTCGGAGCCGAGGGTGTTCTCGATGTAGCCGTAGTCGGCCGGGTACATCATCGGGGTGTACAGATAGCGATCCAAACGAATCCGACCGGTCTTGTGGTCTACCTCGTACTTATTGCGCTGACCCCGGGGGATCTCGATGAGGACGTCGAACTCCACGTCATCTCCTTCTTCGGTGCGGGTATGGCTGCCGACTCGCCAGCTCGTTCGGGGGAACGACTGCGCAACGAGGATAGTGTGGTGCCCGGGTACGTGGGTCCGGCAGGGACGCTCGGGCCTATCCCCATCACAGGTATCAGGGAGACAGCGGCAGGTGGCTCGGAACAAGCAGAACATCGGTGGGCTGGAGGCCAAGCGGCGTCGCAGAACCTGGATCGTAGTGGCATCCGCCCTGGTCGTTGTGGTGGGCGTGGCTGCCGGGGTGATCGTGACGCTGAAACCGTGGACGGACGAGTTCCGGCACGGAGGCTTGACGATCGCCGCACCGCCCTCGCCGGTCAAGCCGTTGCCGCAGGTCGCTCCGGCGCCCGCCACCGCACCGGCGCCGACCGCGAAAGGCCTGGCCGCGGCCCTCGCGCCGGTGATCGGGAATCCGGATCTGGGCGCCTTCGCCGGATCGGTCTCCGATGCCGACAGCGGGAACGTGCTGTGGACCGCCGATCCCGACAAGCCGATGATCCCGGCCTCCACCGCCAAGGTGCTCACCACCGCCGCGGCGCTGCTGGCGCTGCCGCCCGATCACCGGGTGACCACGCAGGTCGTCGCCGGTACGGCGCCCGGTGAGATCGTGCTCGTCGGCGGCGGCGACCCCACGCTGACGGCGCAGCCGGACGGTAGGGGCTACTACCCGAACGGGCCGCGACTGTCGGATCTGGTGTCGCAGATCAAGAGTTCCGGCCATCGGGCCGACAACATCGTGGTCGACACCTCGGCCTTCACCGGATCCTCGATGGCGCAGGGCTGGGATCCGGCGGATATCGCGGGCGGTTCCATCGCGCCCATCGATGCGGTGATGATCGACGGCGGCCGGCAGAACCCGCTGGTGGAGTACTCCCCGCGCAGTGCCACGCCCGGTCTGGACGCCGGACGGCAACTCGGCGCCGCACTCGGTATCGACCCGGGCAAGGTGCGCCTGGGCACGGCGCCCGCGGGTGCGGCGAAGCTCGCCTCCGTGCAGTCCGCGCCGCTGCGAGACCGGTTGCGCGACATGATGGTTCACTCTGACGATGTGCTCGCCGAGACCATCGGCCGTGAAATCGCCACCGCCACCGGTTCGGAGGCCTCGTTCACGGGTGTGGTGAACGCCATGGCCACGACTTTGCGCGCCGCCGGATTCGATACCACCGGCCTCACGCTGCTCGATGCCAGTGGGCTCTCGGTGGACGATACGGTGCCGCCGCGCCTGCTGGACCGCATCGTCACCGTCGCAGCGCTGCCGAACAGTGTTGGCAGCCAAGGGAATTCATCCGGAGTCAGCACCGCGGGCACGGTCGACGACCCGCTCGCGACCCTGCTCGACTACCTGCCCGTCGCCGGCGCCACCGGCTCGCTGTCGGACCGCTACACCGGGCGCGACCGGGTGGGCGCGGGCTGGGTGCGCGCCAAGACCGGAACTCTGGACGTGGCAAGCGCGTTGGTGGGGTATGTGCTGGACCACGATGGGCGCGTACTCACTTTCGCGTTGATGTCGAACCAGCGGCTGCCCGAACAGAGCCGCCCGGCATTGGACGCCATCGCGACCACACTGCGCAATTGTGGCTGCTCCTGACGGGTGGATGATTATGACCGGACCCGAACTCCCTGCCGCCCGGCCGGGCGCTGATGATCGTGGAGAGGCGTTGGTGAGCACCGGAATTCGCGAACTGTCCCGCCCCGCCAAATCCGGGCTGGCCGGTTCCGTCGATTGGAGTCTGGCCGCCCGCACCGGCGCCTTGCTGGTGCCGGCGGGGCCGAAGACCTCCCGCTACTCCGCCGAACAGGCGGTCGTCGAGCTGGCCGAGGCCTCCCGCCGGGCCGAGGGCCCGGTGCGGGAGGTGAGCCGGTTGATCGACGGTTCCGCCGTGCCCGAGGCCCGCATCGTGGACCGGCCGGGCTGGATCGCCGCCGCCGCCGAATCCATGGCGCAGCTCACCGGCACCGGTCTCGAGTCCGGTGAAAAGGGCAAATTTGTCGGTAAACCGGCGGGGATGCAGGCCGGGGCCATGCTGGCCTTCCTGTCCACCGCCATCCTCGGCCAGTACGACCCGTTCAGCGGGCCCGACGGCACCCTGCTGCTGGTCGCGCCCAACATCATGGCCGTGGAACGCGCACTCGGTGTGCCGCCCAGCGACTTCCGGCTCTGGGTGTGCCTGCACGAGGTCACGCACCGCGTGCAGTTCTCTTCCGCGCCCTGGCTGGCCGAATACATGCAGCGCAATGTCGAACTGCTCGGCGAGGCCGGGGACGAACCCATGGCCGATGTGCTCGGCCGCCTGACCGAGGCCGTCCGGGAGCGCCGCCGGGGTGTCGTGGATCCGGCCGGCGGCATGGTCGGACTGCTGCGCGCCACCCAGGCCGCACCGCAGCGCGAGGCCCTGGACCGGCTGCTCATGCTCGGCACCCTGCTGGAGGGGCACGCCGACCACATCATGGATGCCGTCGGACCGGCCGTGGTCCCGTCGGTCACCCGCATTCGCTCGGCCTTCGACCAGCGCCGCAAACGGCCCGGCAATCCGCTGCAGCGACTACTCCGCGCGCTACTGGGCATGGATGCCAAAGTGGCGCAATACGTTCGGGGCAAGGCCTTCGTCGACGAAGTGGTGGACACCGTCGGCATGGAGCACTTCAACACCATCTGGACCGACGCCGAAACCCTCCCGCGCATCGACGAGATCAGCGAGCCGCAGCGCTGGGTAACACGCGTCCTGGGCTGACCCCCTCGTCATCCCGGCACGCTTTTGGCCCGGGATCCACACAGTCCGCCCTTCACCATGGTTTGTAGATTCCGGCCAAAAGCATGCCGGAATGACGGGACGGACTTCGCGATCTCGATTGCTTGGGACGAGCAGGTTGTATTGCGCCGCGGGCGTGCGACGATCGGGGCGTGAACTCTCGTCCCCGGCTACCTGAGACCCGTGCCGCGCTGGAAATGCGTCATGCCGTGCGGGATTGGCTGGGCAGGTATGCGCCGCTCGGAGTGGTGGC
The DNA here is from genome assembly GCF_025465275.1 of Nocardia sp. Classification (GTDB taxonomy): domain Bacteria; phylum Actinomycetota; class Actinomycetes; order Mycobacteriales; family Mycobacteriaceae; genus Nocardia. Next base: position 60,239 of record NZ_JAODNK010000191.1, read on the forward strand.
GATCGGACTGTCCGGCGGGGCGGACTCGCTGGCGCTGACCGCTGCCGCTGTCGCCGAGGCCGATGCGGTGGATGCCCTTGTCGTGGATCACCGATTGCAGGACGGGTCCGCAGCTGTGGCGGCGGAGGCTGCCGCGGTCGCGATGCGATCGGGGTGCCGGACGGCCCGCGTACTGACCGTCGAGGTCGGGAGGGCCGGCGGCATGGAGGCAGCGGCCCGGCGCGCCCGCTATGCGGCGCTGGACGAGGCTCGGGACGGGCTGCCGGTGCTGCTCGGGCACACCCTCGACGATCAAGCCGAAACCGTGCTGCTCGGATTGGCGCGCGGGTCCGGTGGCCGATCGATTCAGGGCATGACGGAGTTCGCCGAACCGTGGGGGCGACCGCTGCTGGGAGTGCGGCGCGCGGTGACCCGGCAGTTGTGCGCGGATCTCGGGCTGACGCCCTGGGAGGACCCGCACAACAGCGCGCCGGAGTTCACCCGGGTGCGGCTGCGCAGCGAGGTGCTGCCGCTGCTGGAGGAGGTGCTCGGCGGGGGAGTGGCGGCCGCGCTGGCGCGCACCGCGGCCCAGTTACGGGAGGACGGCGCGGCTCTCGATGCAGTCGCCGATAATTTGCTGGAGGAGGCTCGTGATGGCAACGGGCTCGTGCTCGAGACGCTCACCACTGCCGAGCCCGCGCTGCGGCGGCGCGTCATTCGCGCATGGTTGCTCGGCGGCGGCGCAAAATCATTGACCGACAGCAATTTACGGGCGGTGGAGTCGCTGATCACCGACTGGCATGGGCAGGGCGGGGTCGCGGTCGCGGGTTCGGTCACCGGGACCAGGTTGGTTGCCGCGCGTGAACATGGCAGGCTCATACTGGGCTCGGACCACGGCGAATCTGATCGGGGTCGACATCATCACTGAAGGGAAACCAGCAGACGTGTACGGGGATGACATCGCGTCAGTGCTGATCAGCGAAGACCAGATCGCGGAGAAGATCGACGAGCTGGCCGCCTTGGTCGCCAAGCGTTATCCCGCCGATTCCCCCGAGGGTGATCTGCTGCTGGTGGGCGTGCTCAAGGGCGCCATCTTCTTCATGACGGATCTGGCCAAGAAGCTGACCGTGCCCACCCAGATGGAGTTCATGGCGGTCTCGTCCTACGGGTCCTCCACCTCGTCCTCGGGCGTGGTGCGGATCATGAAGGATCTGGACA
>NZ_JAODNK010000192.1 GCF_025465275.1 Nocardia sp.
ATGCCCTTGGGTTTGCCGGTGGTGCCGGAGGTGTAGAGGATGAACAGCGGGTGCTCGGCATCGAAGGCCTGGGCCTCGTGCTCGGGTGAGGCGTGCGCGACGGTCTCGTGCCACCACAGATCCCGGCATGCGGTCCACGACACATTCAGCCCGGTGCGGTTGACCACTAGAACATGCTCGACGCTCGAATCGCCGTCTGCGAGGGCGGCATCCACCGCGTCCTTGAGTGGTGCAGGTTTCCCGCGCCGCCACTGCCCGTCGGTGGTGATGACCAGGCGTGCCGACGCGTCATCCACCCTCTGCCGCAAGGCACCCGGCGAGAAGCCCGCGAACACCACCGAATGCGTCAGCCCCAAACGTGCGCAGGCCAGCATGGATACGATGGCCTCGGGCACCATGGGCAGGTAGATGGCCACCCGATCGCCCGCCCGAAGGCCCAGAGCGGTGAAATAGTTTGCGGCACGGCTTGTTTCGGAAAGCAGCTCCCGATACGTGATATTGCGGGAATCGCCGGGTTCGCCCTCCCAGTGGATGGCGACCTGGTCGCCGTATCCGTCGAGCACGTGCCGGTCGACGCAGTTGTAGGCGACGTTCAGCTTGCCGCCTGTGAACCAGCGGGCGAAGGGCGCGTTGTCCCAGTCCAGGACGCGGGTCCACGGCTGTTCCCAGTGCAGCCTTTGCGCCTGCTCGGCCCAGAATCCCTCGCGATCCGCGGCGGCTCGTTCGTAGAGAGAGGCGTCGGCGTTGGCGGAGGCGGCGAAGTCAGCGCTCGGTGGATACGCATCCGGATGGTCGGCGGCGGTTTCGGTCATCTTCGCCTCCATCAGTAGGACTTCGGAAGCCGAAGGCTGTGCTGCGCGACGTAATTGAGGATCATCTCGCGGCTCACCGGGGCAATCCGGAGAAGTCGCGCCAGTCCCCATTGCGGGAGAAGCCCGTATTCGGCGCTGAGCCCGTTGCCACCGTGGATCTGAATGGTCTGATCAGCGGCGGCCACGGCCGCTTCCGCCGCCGCATACTTCGCCATATTGGCCGCTTCACCGGCCGGCATTCCGTTCTCGTACAACCATGCGGCCTTTGCCGTCATCATCGCTGCGAGCTCGACTTCGATTTTGGCCTTGGCCAGCGGATGCGAGATCCCTTGGTACCCGCCGATTGCCGATCCCCACACCGATCGGGTTCGTGCGTAGGCAGCGCCGCGATCGATGGCGAAGCGACCGATGCCGACGCATACCGCCGCACCGGTGATCCGTTCGGGATTGAGGCCGTCGAATACCTGCCGGAAGCCCTCGCCCTCGACGCCGAGGAGGCTGTCGGCCGGCAGTCGCACATTGTCGAAGTGGAGAGTGAACTGTTTCTCGGGGAGGCTGATACCCACGGGCAGTGGATGTTTGATGAGACCGGGTGCATCGGCCGGTACCACGAACAGCGACATCTGTGCCGCCCCAGTGGATTCATCACGTCCGGTCCGAGCCACTACGATCAAAGCGGCGGCTTCGTCGACGCCGGAGATGTAGTACTTGGTCCCATTCAGTACGTAGTCGCTGCCCGTGCGGGCCGCGGTGGTTGATATCCGGTGACTGTTGGATCCGGCATCCGGTTCGGTGATGGCGAAGACCACCTTGGTGCCGGTTGCCATGCGCGGCAACCATTCCTGGCGTTGCTGCTCGGTGCCGTACTTTGTCAGCAGTTCACCCGAGATCGCGCTGGAGACCAGAAGCAGCAATTGCGGGCATCCGTGCGCAGCGGATTCCTCGCAGACGATCGCCAGTTCGCTCATGCCGGCGCCCCCACCACCGTACTGCTCGGGCAGGTTGATCCCGATGAAGCCGTGATCGGCCAGGTCTTGCCAGAGTTCGCTGGTCGGCTCGTGCGCAACTGCACGCTCGGCGTAATAGGCCGGTCCGTACTTGTCGGAGATCGCGCCGACCGCTCTCCGGAGTTCTTGCTGTTCGGCCGATTCGGTGAAGTCCATCAGAACGCCCCTGTGAGCTTGTCTGGTATGTCGGTGTAAGTGGCGCGCAGGAACTCGCCGAGTCCTTTTGCCTGCGGATCGGTCCGAGTGCACGACGCCACACCCTCGCCCAAGAACCCGACGACGACGAAATTCAACGCGCGCAGGTTCGGGAACTCGTATCGGCGAACTTCGAGTCCTGCTGCGTCGGAGACCAATTCGGTGAACTTCTCACTCGTCAGGTGCTTCCGCAGCCAATCCCAGCGTTCCTCGGTATCGGTCCAGACACCGACGTTCGCTTTGCCGCCCTTGTCGCCCGACCGCGCTGCCACCACCGCTCCCAGAGGCCGCCGCGTAGTCGGACCGAAATCATCGTTGGAAGAGGTTGGTTCCACGCTCGGAATCACGCCGAAGTAACGGTCGTCGGTCCACGGACAGTCCGCGATCGTTTCGCGGGAGCCATCCTCGTACACGACCACCTGTTCGATGACCGTGGCTGGAATGACGGTCGGCCAGTACACGCCGAACTCGGATGCGGACGACGGCGGGGTCGTCGTGTGAAAGCCCGCGTAACCTGCGACCGCCAGCTCCTGTACCGCGTTCGAGAAGGCTCGGTCTACCTTCTTTCTGTCGCGGTCCTTGACGGTGATCCGCAGGTGGGCGCTCGCCTCGCTCAAACGGGCCGGCGCGGTCCGGTCGTAGCGCAGCAATTGCACGTCCACATCATCGAAAGACGCACGCCCGCCGAGTATTTCGAACAGCTGATCGGTTGCCCACCGTGCCTTCTCCTCGATATCGAGTCCGGTCAGCACGAGCGTCATGGTGTTCCGATAGCCGCCGATGTAGTTCATCGCCACTTTGAGGTTCGGGGGTGGGGGAGACCCCGTGGCGCCGGTCACGCGGACCCGGTCGACGCCCTCCTGAGTCAGCTGCAGCGTGTCGAAATGGGCGACGACATCGGGATTCAGATACACCGGAGAGTCGACCTCATAGAGCAGCTGTGCGGTGACCGTTCCGGGAGACACCAGTCCGCCGGTGCCGTCATGCTTGGTAATGACGAAGCTGCCGTCATGGGCGAGTTCGGCAATCGGTGAACCGGGGTACCGGCGGTCGGTGACCTCGTGGATCTGGGAGTAGTTTCCGCCGGTTGCCTGAGGCCCGCATTCGATGATGTGGCCCACGGCCACCGCCCCGGCGAGGGCATCGAAGTCGGTGCGCTCCCAGCCGTGCCACCAGGCGCCGACGCCCAGTACGAGGGCCGCGTCGGTCACGCGGGGTGTGATCACCACATCGGCACCACGGGTCAGTGCGGCGGCGATGCCCCAGCCGCCCATGTACGCATTTGCCGAAATCGGCTGGGCGCCGGAGTCTTTGAGAGTCACACCCGTGTCGAGGTGACGGAACCAGTTGCCTGCGGCTTGCAATTGCGGTAGCCGTTGCACGAGGTCGTCGCCCTCGATGTGCGCGACCGACAGCTCCACCTCGGCCGCGTGGGCGATGGCGCGGACCTGATCGGCAAGACCGGCGGGCTCGAGTCCGCCGGCATTGACGACGATCTTGATACCGCGCTCGGCGCAGGTCCGGGCGACCTGTGCGAACTGCGTGAGAAATGTTCGCGCATAACCGGTTTCAGGATCCTTCTGCTTGGCCTTCCAGAGGATCAGCATGGTCAACTCGGCGAGGTAGTCGCCGGTCACCACGTCCACCGGTCCACCCTCCACCATTGCCTTCAAGGACCCGAGCCGGTCGCCGTAGAAGGCCGAGGCATTGCCGATACGCACCGGCCGACGCGGAGTCGTTGTGTCTGTCATCGGTCGATCCCCTTCAACGAGAGACGGTTCGGCTGTTTCGCCCACGGCCGGGCGCACCGGCGAAGGCCTGCGCGATGGCCATCCACGAGGAGGCGACGTCGCCCGTGACGGCCAACTCGGTGTCGGCCACATTGCGGCGCTGGGTGACCACCAGCACGAAATCCTCCGCAGGCCCGGCTACCCGGTGGGCCGCGTCCTCGGGCCCCCAGGTCCACTGTTCGTCGGCATCCGGCGCATCCAGCTCGACGCGCACGGGCTCGGTGGGGACCACCAGATCGTTGAGCCGATAGGCGAATGCGAAGGTGCTCACTCCGAGGTGGGCGATGCTGCGCAATGCCGGGGTCAGTGGATGACCGAGGCCCAGGGCGTCGTAGACGTCTTGGCCGTGGGCCCAGGTCTCCATCAGTCGTGCGGTGACCGACGAGGCCACGCTCATATCCGGGCCGAACCAGGGCAGCCGTCGGCGCGGATCGTCGGCAGTGAAGGCAGCCAGCAGCTTTGTGCGGGATTCGGAGAACCAGTTCATCAACTCGACCGGAGCGAGGTGCCGATGAGCCGCGGCCACATGGTCGGGGAAATTCGGACCACGTGCCGTCAGTCGATCAGCATCGATTCGGAACTGCTCGGTATCGGTCAGTGCCAGATGGGCGAAATCATCGAAATAGGCCAGATGCGACACCTGGTCCCGGATCGACCATCCGGCAGCGGGTGTCGGTGTCTCCCACACCTCTTCGGACGAAGAGAACAGCAGGTCGATCAGCAAGTCGGTCTCAACCTCGAGATCGTGCAGCAGCGCGGGGTAGTCGAGTGCCATTACTTTCCCTGCCATTTCGGTGCGCGCCGCTCGGCGAAGGACAGCATGCCCTCCTGCGCGTCTTCGCTCGAATACACTGGCGCCCAGATCTTCTCGGCGTGTTCGTAGGCCTCGCCCAGCGGAAGTTCCGCGGTGAGTGCCATGGTCCGCTTGCCCGCCAGTACCGACAGCGGCGCGTTCGCCGCGACCTGCTGGGCCAGCGCCTGTGCACGCGCGTGCAACTCGGTGGGTTCGGCCAACTGGTTGACGAACCCGATCTCGTGGGCGCGCGCGGCGGTCATCGGAGCGCCGGTGAGTACGATCTCCATCGCCACTCGGCGGGGAATCATCAGCGGAAGTGGTGCGGCCCAGGGTGATCCACGCCCTACCTTCACCTCCGAAATGGCGAAGGTCGCGGTCGTCGAGGCGATGCAGAGGTCGCAGGTCTGGGCGAGCAGGAAGCCACCGGCCATGGCTGCGCCATTGACCGCCGCGATCGTAGGTTTCGACACCTCGATATTGCGTCCGAACTGCGGCACGAAATCGATCGGCGGAATCGCCAGCTGCTCGGCAGCCATCTCCTTGAGATCGCCGCCGGCGCAGAACGCCTTGTTGCCTGCACCGGTCAGCACGAGCACCGCCGCTCGGTCGTCCTCGTTGAACCTCCGCACTCCTGCGAAGAGACCTTCGCGGACCGCCTTGTTGAGGCTGTTGCGCGCGGTGGGACGGTTGATGGTCAGCCAGGCGATATTGTCGCGAACCTCGTACAGCACTGCGTCATTCACGAGGCGTCCCCGTCCTGAACGATCGCCAGCACCTGGCCGGAGTCGACCTGTGTCGCCACCGAGACGGGGATCTTGATGACCACGCCCGCGGCGGGGGTGCGGATTGTGTGCTCCATCTTCATGGCCTCCAGGACGACTACCGCCGCACCGGCCGAAACGGATTGGCCCTCGGAGACTTCGATGCGCACCACGGTTCCTGGCATGGGCGCCAGCAGTGACCCAGCCTCCTGCAGATCGGTGGGGTCCGAGAAGCGCTCGGTTTCGCGCAGTTCGGTCGAGCCGAGGGCGCTGTCGACGAAGTACAGCGCCCCAGCGCGGGTGATCCGATACCGCCGCCGGACACCGTCGATGACGGCATCGACAAGTTCGCCGGTCGCCTCGTTCAGCTCGACGGAGTGAGGCTGCCACGTACCGGCCCGGGCGGTGAGGACGGCCCGATCGAAGCGATATTCGACATCGATCTGCTCGTCGCCATGCAGGAACGACACTGTTTGGGGGGCACTGTGCAGTGTTCGGAAGCCGGACGGCAGACCCGGCAGGATCGTAGAACGACCGCGCCGATCGGCTTGGGCGGCCAGCGCGGCGGCGAGCGCGTGTGTCGGCACCGTCGCTGCGGTGTCCCCGCGGCGCACCATGAGTGCTGCCGGATCGTGGCGCTCGAGGTAGCCGGTATCGATTGCGCCGGAGCGAAACTCAGGCTCCCGCAGGATGCCGATGAGCAGGTCGCGGTTCGTGGTTACACCGTGTATGCGGGTCTCCTGCAACGCTCGGGACACCAGGTCGCAGGCAGCATCGCGGTCGGCGCCGAAGCCGATCACCTTGGCAAGCATCGGATCGTAGTAGGTGCTCACCAGTGAGCCGGATCCGAATCCGGCATCGACACGGACGCCTTCCAGCTCAGGGAACTCCAGGGTCGTCAGCGTGCCCGAGACCGGAATGAAGCCTGCCGCAACGTCTTCAGCGTAGAGGCGCACCTCTACCGCATGGCCTCGCGGCGACACATCCAGCATTTCCTCCGGGAGCGGGGCGCCCGAGGCGACAAGTAGCTGGCCGCGTACCAGATCGATTCCGGTGACGAGCTCGGTGACCGGATGTTCCACCTGCAGCCGCGTGTTGACCTCTAGGAAGTAGAACGAACCATCCTGCGCCATAACGAATTCCACCGTACCGGCGCCCTCGTAGGACAGCGCTTTTCCGGCCGCGACCGCAGCGCGACCGAGTTCGTCGCGCAGTGCGTCATCGACGGCAGTCGACGGCGACTCCTCGATGATCTTCTGATACCGCCGCTGAATGGAGCATTCGCGCTCACCGAGGTGAACGACTGTCCCGTAGCGGTCACCGAAGATTTGGACCTCGATGTGCCGCGGCGATTGCACGAACTTCTCCAGGAACACAGTGCCGTCACCGAACGCGGAGGCTGCCTCCCGCTGCGCGCTGCGCACCGCTTCGATCAGTTCGACCTGCTCGGACACGATGCGCATGCCGCGCCCGCCCCCGCCGAATGCCGCCTTCACGAGAATCGGAAATCCGATTTTCTCCGCTGCCTTACCCAGGCGATCGGCGTCGATGTCCGACTCGTTCGCCACCGTCACGCCCGGCAACACCGGTACTCCGGCGGCGGCCATCATCCGTTTCGCTTCGATCTTCGAGCCCATCGCGGCAATCGCCTCCGGGCTCGGGCCGACGAAGACTATCCCCGCCCGGGCGCACTCCCGTGCGAATTGTTCGTTCTCCGAGAGGAATCCGTATCCGGGATGGACCGCGTCCGCGCTGGTGCGCAGGGCCGCGCCGAGGACGAGATCAGCCCGCAGGTAGGTGTCGGCGGGCGCGGTGCCGGGCAGATGGACGGACTCGTCCGCCTGTAGGACGTACGGTGCGTTGCGATCGGCGTCCGAGTACAGCGCCACCGTGGCGATGTCCATCTGCCGCGCGGTGCGGATGATCCGCGACGCGATCTCGCCGCGGTTGGCGATGAGGAGTTTGGTGATCATCGAGGGACTCACATCCTGAAGACGCCGAAGCCGCGACGGCCGGCGACCTTGGCGGAATGGGCAGCGGACAGCGACATGCCGAGTACCGAACGGGTGTCGCGCGGATCGATCACACCGTCGTCGTAGAGGCGCGCCGAAATGAAGAATGGATGCGACTCGGCCTCGATCTGCCGTTCGATGGAGGCGGTGCGCTGCACATCGGCTTCGGTATCGAACTCGCGTCCCGAGGCGGCTGCGGCTGCCTTGCCGACAATAGACATCACGCCGGCCAACTGCTGCGCGCCCATCACGGCCAACTTGGCATTGGCCCAGGTGAACATGAAGCGGGGATCGTATGCGCGGCCGGACATTCCGTAGTTTCCCGCGCCGAACGAACCGCCCATATTGATGCTGATGTGCGGGACGTCGCTATTGGTGACGGCATTGATCATCTTCGCCCCGTCCTTGATGATCCCGCCCTGCTCGTATTCGGTGCCGACCATGAATCCGGTGACGTTGTGCAGGAAGATCAACGGAGTGTCCGACTGATTCGCCAGCAGGATGAATTCCGTTGCCTTCTTGGCCTCGTCGCTGAACAGCACGCCGCGAGTATTGGCGAGGATTCCGACCGGGAAGCCGTGGATCGAGGCCCAGCCGGTCGTTATGCTGGTGCCCCACCGCGGCTTGTACTCGGAGAAGCGCGAACCGTCCGCGATGCGGGCAATGACCTCACGCGGGTCGAACGGAATGCGCGAATCGCCGGAAGCGATGCCGAGCAATTCGTCGGTATCGAACAGTGGTTCGTCAGCCGGGACGGTGGGCCCCGGGCCGAGCTTGCGCCAGTTGAGGTGAGCGACGATATCCCGGCCGATGCGGATCGCATCGGTCTCGTCGACCGCGAAGTAGTCGGCCAGACCCGATACCCGCGAATGCATGTCCGCACCGCCGAGCGCCTCGTCGTCGGCGTCCTCGCCGGTGGCCATCTTCACCAGCGGCGGGCCACCGAGGAAGACCTTCGCCGCATTGTCGACCAGCACCGCGTAGTCGCACATACCCGGCACATAGGCCCCGCCGGCGGTCGAGTTGCCGAATACCAGCGCGATGGTGGGTATGCCCATCGATGACATCTCGGTCAGCTCGTGGAAGATCCGGCCCGCAGGCACGAACAGTTCGGCCTGGGTCGGCAGGTCGGCGCCGCCGGATTCGACGAGATAGACCACCGGCAGCCGATTGATGCGGGCAATCTCCAACGCGCGCAAGTTCTTTCGCAGCGTATACGGGTTCATCGTGCCGCCGCGCACGGTGGGATCGTGCGCGATGATCATGCACTCGATACCCGAAACCACACCGACGCCGGTGACGATAGCGGCCCCGACATTGAACTCGGTGCCCCAGGCGGCCAGCGCCGACAGCTCCAGGAGTGGGGCGTCACGATCGATGAGTAGCTCGATTCGCTCCCGGGCCAGCTTCTTGCCGCGATCGTGGTGGCGCTGGGCGTACCGCTCCCCACCGCCCGCCGCGGCTTGCGTCAACTGCCTGTCCAGGGCGGCCACAGCAGCCGACTGCACGCGTTGATTCTCCAGATATGTCGACGATGCGGTGTCGACCTCGGACTTGAGTACGGGCATCCGTACGCCTTTCGATTCGAATGTCGCGATCACTCCCCGCGGGTTCAGTCCACCGGCCGAGTTAGTGAATGGCCATACACTAACTCACGCAAACCGCCGATGGAAGACCTGAGAAGTTGCAATAGAACATGCTTCCTCGCCGGTGGGCTCTCATGTCCGCTCAGATCAAGTGATCAACGAGTAACTATCTGCGGATTTGGTTCGGTACCGGCGGCTCGTCGGCGCGAGCGAGAAGTGGCGAGTTGCCCGAACATCTGCTCCTGTGCGCGCTCGTACTGCTGGGCGATCGCATCGATCACTTCGGCGACCGAGGTGATGGCATCGACGCCGGCGACGCTGTGTCCCGCGCTCCAGGCGGTGCGATTGCTCAGCAATCGGTCCTGTCGGAATCCGTCCGAACTCGCCGTGCCGACTGCGGACGCGCCGTCGAGCGCCAGCCAACTGGCGAGCAGGCTGGCCGGAATGCCGCCGACTCTGGTGGACAGTTTCACGTCGTCGATCGTCGATTCGATCAGCGCGGTCTGATAGGCGTCGTCTGCCATGCTCTCGTCGGTCGCGATGAACTTGGTGCCGAGATACACCAGATCGGCCCCGAGAACCTGGGCGGCGAGCATGGAGATGCCGTCACAGATGCCACCTGCCAGCACAATCGGCCCGTCGAAGTGTGGCCGGACCGTCCGTACGAACGCCAGCGGGTTGGCCCACCCGGTCTGTCCGCCGGCGCCTGCGGAGAGCAGCACCAGACCGTCGACGCCGGCGTCGAGTGCGCGCCGCACGTGCGCCATGCTCGATACGTCCGCGAAGACCCGGCAGCCGATGTCATGTAGCGGGGCGATCACTGGTTTCGGCGATCCCACGCTGGTGATCACCAATTCGGCGCCGTGCCGGACGAGGCAGTCGAGATCATCGCGGAGCCGGTCATTCGTCTTGTGGACCACCAGATTCGGGGCTACGGGTGCGAGCGGCCCCGTATGGTCAGCACTCTCGAGGGCTGAGTTGATGTCGCGTAGCCAGGAGTCGAGTTCGCCGGTGGTGGCGGCGTTGTGGGTGGGGAAGGATCCGATCACGCCGTTGCGGCAGGCCGCGATAACCAGCTCGGGCCCGGACACGCCCGTCATGGGCGCGGCGATAGCGGGGATGGTCAGTCGGTTCGCGAGAGTTTCGGGCAATGCCATCACAAAAGTAAATCACGAGTCACATAGGTGCTGACAGTGAGTCGTTTGCCCTAGGTGAACATCCCCCACGGCCTGCAGCTATGAACTGAAAGCTACACAGTTCGCTCATAGCCCCTGCTTGACATGGTGATGTGGATCACCGATCATGTGGTCGTAAGTAAATCTAGAAACACATTGTTTACATCAGCGTGAGGTTCTATGAAGGCATCGACAGCAGCACCAGGGCAAACATTCGCCGAGTCGGTGTCACGGATCTCGGAGCTCAACGCGCGGGTGAGCGAGCTGGCTGCGCACGCCGCGGGCGGTGGCGCGAACCGGCCGTATCTGCAGTTGCTGGACGCGACCCTGGAGCGTATGAACCGCCGGCTGGCCGCCGTGCACGCAGGAACGGCCGATACCGCGGACCTGTGTGAGCTGCTGACCGATGTCAGTGCGGTGCAGTCGACATTGCGCAAGCACTCCCTGACTCAGCCGAGCTACGCGCCCGGGCGAATCTTCGAGGCGCTGGCGCGTCTCCGCAGAAGAACGACTGCTGAGGATGTGCTCGACGTCGCGCCTGCGGAACTATGTACCGCAGGCGGCTTCGATCGCGCCATGATCTCAGGCATACGCGGTTCGGTGTGGGCGCCGCGGCTGTTGTTTCTCTCCGATGGCAACGACAGCGGCTTCAATCGTGAACTGAGCGAATTCATCTCCGAACTGGAGATCCCATTGGCGTCGCCGATGGTGGAAGCGGAAATCGTGCGGCGACGGTTGCCTGCCCTCGTCTCTGATGCACAGCGGGAGCCGCGGACCTTCCGTCCCCTCATGGAGGCCTCGTTCACCAAGGAATACGTCGTTGCGCCGATCATGGCCGGAGGTTCGGTGATCGGCCTGCTGCATGCCGATACCCATCTTTCCCAGCGCCCGCTCGGTGTGGCGGATCGAGACAGCCTGCGCACCTTCGCCGAAGGTGTCGGCTTGATCTACGAACGGGCCGTGCTCGAATCGCGCCTGATTCGCCAGCACGACTGGATGTCCGAGGCGTTCCGGGCGGCCGAGCAGATCCTGGACGTTCCCGCCGATCTGCCAGTTCAGTTGCCCGGTCCGGCGATTCGCACCGCCGTGCTGGTCCGGTCGTGCGAGACCGGAATACTGCCCGGGTCCGAGAGTGCCGCGCGGGACCAGCCCGAAGGCCTGGCCCAGCTGACCGCCCGTGAGCGGGAGGTGCTGGCGCTGCTGGCCAGCGGGGCGACCAATGCGCAAGTGGCAGACCGGCTCACCGTAGCCGAGAGCACTGTGAAATCCCACGTCAAACACATTCTGCACAAGATGGGCGCACCCAACCGGGCCGGTGCCATTACGCGCTACCTGCGAGCCAGGAACAACGAACGGCGGGTTTAACCATGGCGATAGCAATGGCGAGCGATATCACCGCCTGTAGCCCTGCGGGCCGCATTCGTCAGGGGTGGCGGCGACGCGAGGGTGATCTTGTTGTGCGGCTGACGATCCTGCGCGACGCGGTGTTCGACACGGCCGGTGCGGCCACACCGCTGCCTCGCGTGGAGTGGGACGGCCCCTGGCGGTCGGCGGAGGTCGTGGCCACCTTGATCCATTTCTGCATTGCCCGCCTGCAAAACGTCAGGGGGACAGACACCGAGACCGCCGAGCGGCTGTGCGGGTTGATCATGGAGCTTCAGCATCTCGCCATGGATCTCTACCTTCACGACACGGGTCAGCGCAGTCAGCGGCTGGCGGAGTGCGCTGCCGGTCTCAGCCGATTGCGTGCTATTCCGGACACCACCGCGCTGCTGGATGTCGCATGTGAGGAAATTGTTGTGCGGTGTGGTTTTCAGCGCGCTGTTCTGTCGCGGGTGGAAGGACAGTCATGGCGTCCGTGGCTGGCGCACTTCTCGACTGAGCAGGAATCGGAATCGTGGTTCGTCGACTGGATCAACCAGAGCATTCCGCTCGATTCCCGTGCCCCCGAGGCACAGCTGCTGACCAAGCGCCGCCCATCGCTGGTGTACGACACCTCCGACGCGCCGGTGTACCGGCCGATTATCGTCGATGCCGGGCGGTCGAGCTCGTACGTCGTCGCGCCGATCGTGCATGGTGAGGCGGTCGTCGGTTTCGTGCACGCCGATCACTTTCCACTGACCAGGCGCACCGATGAAGGCGACCGGGATGTGCTGTGGGCCTTCACCGATGGTTTCAGCCATATCTACGAGCGCACGGTGCTGCTGGAAAGGTTGAGGCGGCAGCGTGATCAGGTCCGGGATCTCGTCGCGGTCGCAGTCGATCGGATGGACGACCTCTGCGAGTCGGGAATCGAGATGGCCAGGCTGGGGCATGCCGAAAATCGTGAATCCGCACCGATTCTCGTTTCTTCCGCCTATGGGAGCGTGGGCGATCTCACCGAGCGTGAGTCGGATGTCTTTCAACTGATGGTCGCGGGCGCCACCAATCGCGCCATCGCCGAACAGTTGGTCATTACCGAAGGCACCGTGAAATCGCATGTGAAGCATATTTTGCGGAAATTCGGTGCGGCCAACCGAGCTCAGGCCATTGCGTGGTCGTTGCGCGGCGAGTAGTGGCAATTACCTCTTCCGAGCTATCGATATCCCACCGTGGTATGGCGTAAGTACTGTCCGCCAAATGCTTTCATTGATATGTCGCAGCACCCCCGGATGATTCTTCCCGGTGGTGCCGCGACGTCCAAACGTTCAGCTGATGCGCCGGGCGAGCATGCCCGTCATGACGGGGCTGATGCGAACCACGTCACCGGGGGTGGGTGCGTGGATCATCCGCCCGTCGCCGAGATAGATCGCGACATGCCCGGGACCGTCGGGACCCCAGTTACCGAACAGTAGATCGCCCGGTGCCGCGTCCGAGAACGGAATCTCGGTGCCGATCTGCCATTGGCCCTGCGAGGTGCGCGGCAAGGTTACCGCGCCACCCGTCGCCGCGTGTATCGCGAAGGCAGTGAGCCCCGAGCAGTCGAAACCGCCGCCGCTGGGCCCGTCGCTGCCGCCGCCACCCCAAACATAGGGAGTGTCAAGGTATTCGACCGCCCTTGCGACAATGCGAGCGCCGGTGGCCGTCGCGGGTCGAAGCATGTCCGCTGCCGCATCGATCCAGTCGTAGCGTCCTTCGGTAGCGCGGATGCGGGTGACATAGGGTTTGGTCTGGTTCTCGTAATCGGGGCTGCCGGAAGGCATTCCGCCAGAGCGGAGGACGGCTCCCGCACCGGCGTTATACGCGGCGATGGTCAGATCGACAGTATCGCCGGTGACCAGGCCTTGAGCCTTCCACGATTCGATCTGCTGGTAGCTGTCGCACAGCAGATGCCCGGAGGCCATGACCGAATCCCCGATGTCGAACACGTCCGCGACGCCGGTGCCGTGCACATCCTTGCCATAGACCGCCCAGGTGCCCGGCATGAACTGTCCCGGTCCCAGGGCGCCGGCCGGTGATACCGGAGCGTTCGGTCCGTAATGAAATCCGTTCTCGGCGGCATAGAGGGCCGCCAGTGTCGGTGCCTTGATACCGGAGCACAGCGCACCGGCCTTCTGGAACCACGGCACGAACGCTGCGATGTTCCCGCTGTTCACCGCCGGTACCGCGGCCGCCTCGGTCACCGGCAAGGAGTCGAAACGGGTTGGGCTGACCGCGTATTCGTCGCCGTGGGACTTTGGGGCGCGGGTGTCCTGTGCGGGTTGCGGCGATGAGGCATGCTCGTCGTGTTGCGGTGGCGTGCTTGCCGGAGCTTCTGTATCGGGTTGCGTTGCAGGTGCACTCGGCGCTGTCAACGGCGCGAACTGTGCGACGGCATTGTCCAGCTGGACTACCAGTGACTTCGCTGCCTCACCACCGGATTCGACCGCGGCCTGTGCCGACACCTTGGCGTCGTTCGGAAGATCGGAGTTGTCGATCGCGCCCGTCGCGGCCATCACGATGGTGGCGATCACTGAAATCGGATCAGGCATAGTGGCACACCCTTTCTGGATCGGATTCTTCGGGTCGGCGATACGCCGCAGAGATAGCTACCCGTAAACCAATCTTGCTGAGCAGCCGCTTTCACCACATCCTCCGGTGAGAGTCGATATCCCCTCCCTATGGGGGGATGGTGGGAGCCCTCAGAGCGTGGCAGCCGGAGCAGATCGATATCCGGCACGCGAATCCGCGTGGTATTCAACGGAAAATCCGACGTCAGTGCGGTGACCGGAGATTATTTGCGAATCGGAATCTCCCCCGATCGGATGACCCGCTTCCCCCCGGGGTACATCGCGCACCACGTGATTCGCGCCATACGTTGGGTGGGTTCTCTATGGCGTGAGTGTTATCGGGCAGCACAGAGGAGAAGAACTATGACAACTTCCGCGGAATCTCCACCGGCTATACCGAAATCGTCGGGGTCTGCGCGGACGCCGAAGTTGGTCGACAACGGCCTGCGCGCGATCGGAGCCTTTTTCGAGATGTGTGCGGCGACATTCCGGGCGATGGCCAAGCGGCCGTTCCAGTGGCGAGAATTCGTGCTGCAGTCGTGGTTCATCGTGCGGGTGTCGCTGGTTCCGACACTGATGGTCGCGGTGCCGTTCACGGTGCTGGTGGTGTTCACGCTGAATGTGCTGCTGGTGGAATTCGGCGCCGCAGATCTTTCCGGCGCGGGTGCCGCTCTGGGTGCTGTCACTCAAATCGGGCCACTGGTCACCGTTCTCGTGGTGGCTGGCGCCGGCGCGACAGCGATCTGCGCGGATCTCGGAGCTCGCACTATTCGCGAGGAAATCGACGCGATGCGGGTGCTCGGCATCGATCCGATCCATCGGCTGGTGGTGCCGCGGGTGCTGGCCTCGACACTGATCGCGCTGCTGCTGAACGGACTTGTCATCACGATCGGCATCGTCGGGGGTTTCCTGTTCTCGGTGTTCTTCCAGAACGTCACACCTGGCGCCTACGTGTCGTCGCTGACCTTCGTCACCGGCACGCCCGAGGTCGTCATCTCCGAAGCCAAAGGCTGCATCTTCGGACTTATCGCGGGACTTGTTGCCTGTCACCGCGGACTGACGGTGAAGGGCGGCGCGAAAAGCGTCGGCGACGCGGTGAACGAAACGGTCGTCTATGCCTTCATGGCGCTGTTCGCGGTGAATGTCATCGCCACCGCCGTCGGCGTGAAATACGGAACGGGAAAGTAGAAATGACCACGGTATCGACAGTTGCCGCTGCCCCACGCAGAATCCTGGAGTCCCTGGGAGATCAGGCACTCTTCTACTGGAAAGCCGTGCGCTATGCGCCGCATGCGCTGCGCGCCTACAAGCGGGAGACGCTTCGCCTGATTGCCGAAATCGGCATGGGCACAGGCAATCTCGCTGTCATCGGCGGTACCCTCGTGATCGTCGGCTTCATGACCTTCGCCGGCGGCACCCTGGCCGCCATCCAGGGCTTCAATTCGCTCGGCAATATCGGTGTCGACGCGCTGACCGGATTCTTCGCGGCATTCTGCAATGTCCGGATCATGGCGCCCATCACCGCCGGGATCGCATTGTCGGCCACCATCGGTGCGGGCTCGACCGCGCAATTGGGTGCGATGCGCATCAGCGAGGAGATCGACGCGCTGGAAGTCACCGGAATTCGATCGATGTCGTATCTGGTGTCGACGCGGGTGGTGGCGGGCATGGTAGCGATCGTGCCGATCTACTCCGTCGCGGTCATCATGTCTTTCCTTGCGGCGCAAGTGATCACGGTGAACGTGTATGGCCAGTCAGCGGGCGTTTACTTCCACTATTTCTTCACCTTCCTGCGGCCGAGCGATCTTGCCTGGTCCTTCCTGCAGGCGCTGATCATGGCGAGTGTCGTCATGCTGATCCACTGCTATTACGGCTACAACGCGGCGGGTGGCCCGGCCGGAGTGGGGGAGGCGGTCGGCCGCGCGGTACGCACCTCACTGGCCGCAGTGGTGATGGTGGTGCTGTTCGCCTCACTGGCCATCTACGGCATTTCCGGCAACTTCGATCTGGCGGGATAGGCGAGTCATGAGTGCGGATAAGAATCACTACCACAAGCCGCCGCTGGTGCGTGCCGGGCTGGCGCTGACCGCCGGTGTGGTATCAGCAGTCCTGTTCTGTACGTTGTCCTTTCACGGAGACCTGACACGGACGGTGCCGCTCACAGTGGTCGCCGACCGCGCCGGACTGGTGATGGAACCGGGCGCCAAGGTCAAGCTGAACGGCGTCGTGATAGGCCACGTGCGCAATGTCGCGCAGGGCGCCGGGCAGGCGCGGTTGAATCTCGACATCGACGCCGGCCGGTTCGCGCTGCTGTCGGCCGACACCAGTGCGGAGATCAAGGCCACGACCGCCTTCGGCTCGAAATACGTTGCGCTGCAGACCTCCGCGGATCCCACGCACACCAGATTGCGGGCCGGATCCCAGGTGCGATCGAAGAATGTCACCACCGAGGTGAACACTGTCTTCGAAAACCTCGAGGCAGTAATGCGGCACGTGGATCCAGCCAAGCTCAACTCCGCCCTGTCCGCCGTCGCCGACGGCATGCGCGGTCGCGGACAGCAGCTCGGTGAGACCCTGACCAAGACGGATTCCACGCTGGCGCAACTACATCCGGTGATGCCCCAGCTGCAGCGGGACCTGCACGACGCGGCGACCGTCACCAATGTCTACGCCGATGCCGCACCACGGCTGCTCGATATGCTCGCGTACGCCTCGACGACCGCGGATTCCGTTGTCGCGCAGCAATCCGAACTGGTGTCGATGCTGCAGGCCGCGGTGACCTTCGGCAATGAGGGCGCCGGCCTGACCAACGATCTCGAACACGGTCTGGTCGATTCCATGCGACTGCTGGTCCCGACTGCGGGGCTGCTGGCGAAATACAGTCCGGAGCTCACCTGCCTGCTGCATCAGACCGTCGATACGAACAACGTGCTGTCGCATTCGTTCGGTGACAACACCGGATACTCGCTCGACCTCGATATCGGCTTACTCGGTGGTGCGGATCCGTATCGATACCCGGAGAACCTGCCGAAGGTGGCGGCTACGGGCGGGCCCGGCGGGGCGCCCGGGTGCTATCCGATGATCACGAAGGACATGTACCCGTCACCGGTGCTGGTCACCGATACCGGAGCGAACATCACGGACGCGACGGCTCCCCGCCTCGCCTCGCCGTACTTCGTGGACTACTTGTTCGGAAACATTCTGGGAGGTCCGCGCCGATGAAGATTTCCGGAACCATCATCAAGCTCGCCATATTCACGGTGACCATGCTGTTTTTCACGACCGCGGTGATCATCGTCTTCTCTCAGATGCGATTCGGATCCGAGCGGGTATACCGCGCGGAGTTCACCGACGCCTCCGGATTGAAGACCGCGGAGTTCGTGCGGGTCGCCGGCGTCGAGGTCGGCAAGGTGAAGTCGGTCCATCTGAGCGGTACGAGCACCGCGGTGGTCGAATTCGCGCTCACCCGCGACGTTCCGCTCACCGAGTCGACCAAGCTGGCGGTCCGCTACGAGAATCTGGTCGGCGCACACTATCTGGAGCTGCTGGACAGTCCGGGCTCAACGGCTCCGCAGCCCTTGAAATCCATCATTCCGCGCAGTCGCACCGTGCCCGCCCTCGATCTAGATGCGCTGATCAACGGATTCCGGCCGCTCTTCAAGGCGCTGCAACCCGATCAGGTCAACCGGCTGTCGAATTCGCTGGTCGCTGTGCTGCAGGGGCAGGGCGGCACCATATCGGATCTGCTGCAGCAGGCCGGGCAGCTGACCTCGACGCTGGCCGACCGGGATCAGCTCATCGGCTCGGTCATCACCAATCTGAACACCGTGCTCGGCACTGTGGATCAGCGCAAGCAGCAATTCGACGACGGCATCGACAAATTGCAACAGCTGATCAGCGGGCTGGCCGCACAGTCGGATCCGATCGGCGACGCGCTCGTGCACGTGAACAACGCGTCACGGTCGGTGGCCGAGCTGCTGACCAATGCCCGGCCCACCATCAAGTCCGATATCACCGAGGCCGGACGGCTCGCCGGCGTGATCAACAACGACAAGGACTACGTCAACCAGGCGCTGGGCAGTCTGCCCGATGCCTACAACCGTCTCTCCCGCTTGGGCCTCTACGGCGATTTCTTCACCTTCTATCTGTGCGACGTGCAGCTCAAGGTGAACGGCCCTGACGGCAATCCGGTCTACATCCCGATCATCGGGCAGAGGGCAGGAAGGTGCACACCCTGATGAGCAACCCGCAGAAGAGCAACATAAAGAAGACTCACACTGCCCGCACCGGCCTCATCGGCATTCTGGTTGTCGTCGTGCTCGTAGTGGTCGCGGTTGGTTTCGACACCATCGCTTCCTGGTTCGGCTCGACCACCACCTACTCAGCGTATTTCGGAGATTCCGGCGGAATCGTGCTGGGCGACAAGGTGTTTCTTTCAGGCGTCCAGGTCGGAAAAGTGGAGAAGATCTCTCTGGAAGGCGATAAGGTCCTGCTGAAATTCGGGGTCGACGGTCCCGCGCTGGGGGTCGATACCGAGGTTTCGATCAAGACCCTGACCGTCTTGGGCCGGAAGTTCCTCGACGTCACCAACCACGGCGATAAGAAGCTGCCACCGTCGCGGCCCATTCCGATCGAACACACCCGAACGCCGTATCTGCTCACCGATGCCCTCGGCGATCTGTCGACGACGGTAAGCAACCTCGACCTGGGGCGGGTGACCGACGCGCTGGGCACGCTCAGCCACACCCTGGACCAGACCGCTCCGAATCTGGGCGCTGCACTGAGCGGTGTTGCGCGCTTGTCGGATTCGGTGGCCTCACGCGACAAGATGGTGCAGGACCTGTTCCACAATGCCGAGTCACTGACGAAGGTGCTCGGTAGCCGCAGCGATCAGATCAACAAGCTACTGGTGGACGGCAATACGCTGTTCTCGGCTCTGAACGACCGCCGTCAGGCGATCCAGACGCTGCTGACCAACCTGTCCTCGGTCACGTCGAATATCGCCGCGGTCATCGATGACAACCAGCAGCAGTTGCAGCCGGTGTTGAAACAGCTCAACAGCGTCACCGACATGCTGAACCAGCGCAAAGACGATCTCGCGAAAGCCATGCTGCCGGCCAGCCAATACATCACCTCGCTCGGCGAATCGGTGGCCTCCGGCCCGTTCTTCAAGGCCTACATCATGAATCTGGTGCCGGGACAGTACCTGCAGCCGTTCATCGACGCGGCCTTCAAGGATGCCGGACTTGATCCGAGCGCGCTGACCCAGCCTGCGCCGGCCGTTTCAGCGCCCGCGCCGGAACCGTCGCCAGCTCCCGCGCTGCCCGGATTGCCGTCGCTGCCGGGCCTACCCCCGCTTCCTGGATTAGGAGGATGAACGTGTTGCGATCCATGCCGAAAATCCGGTCGATGCGCGGTCGGCTCGCCATCGTCTGCCTGATCGTCGGGGTAGTGGCAGCCGGTGTGTGCTGGCAGCTCTACCAGCGGGCCACCACGAAGAACGCGGTCGCTTATTTCGAGAACACCAACGGTCTGTTCGCCGGAGACCGGGTGAAGATACTGGGCGTAGACGTCGGCACGATCGACTCGATCGATCCGCACGGTGACCGGATGCGGGTGAAGTTCCACTACGACTCGCAGTACCGGCTGCCCGCCGGGGCGAAGGCGGTGATCCTGTCGCAGAGCCTGATCTCGGCGCGCGCAATCCAGCTCACCCCGGCCTATACCGGGGGAGCGGAACTGGCCGACGGCGGCGAGATTCCGCTGGAACGGACCGCGGTGCCGGTCGAATGGGACGACCTGCGCAAGCAATTGCAGTCGTTGGCCGAGTCGATCAACCCCACACCGGACAATAAGGCGGGGGCGCTGGGCGACTTCGTGAACTCCGCGGCAAATGCGCTGAGCGGCAAGGGCGATCAGATCAATGACACGCTCACGAAGCTGTCGAACGCCATGACGACAATGTCCGACGGTCGCGACGACCTGTTCGCCACGATTCGCAATCTGCAGGCATTCATGACCGCATTGTCGGCCAGTGACAGCGAGATCGTCCGGCTGAACCAGAACGTCGCATCGGTGTCCGGCGCGCTCGACGGGACCGACCAGGCGCTCGCCCAGGCACTGCAGGGTGTCGACGCGATGTCGAGCCGGCTCGAGAAATTCGTCGCGGACAATAAGGACGGGGCTACCAAGTCGGTATCGGACCTTGCGGCGGTCACCAAGTCGCTCAATGATGTTCGGCCCAATATCGAGCAGTTGCTGCACGTGGCGCCGACCGCGATTCAGAACTTCTACAACATCTACAACCCGGCGCAGGGCTCGTTCACCGGCGCGCTGGCGGTCACCCAATTCAGCAATCCGGTGCAATTCATCTGCGGTGCAATTCAATCGGCCGGTCAGCTGGGTGCCGCGGAGGCCGCGAAGCTGTGTGTCTCGCAGCTGGCTCCGGTGCTACGGCTGCTGCAGATGAACTACCCGCCCGTCGGTGTCAACGCCGTGTCGGGTCTATCGGTCCGGCCCGAGCAGATCGACTACAGCGAGCAGTGGCTGCGCGGCACTGCTCCGACCCCGCCGACCACGGAATCGGTGGATGCGGCACGTGGCCTGGCCGGGTTGCTGGGAATCCCGAACCCCGCGAATACCGGAGGAGGACACTGATGCGCGGCAAGAAGCAGGTGGCGGGTGTCGCAATGGCATGCGGTCTGGCCCTGGCACTGTCCGGGTGTGACTGGCAGGGCCCGAACTCGTTAGCGCTGCCCGGAACCAAGGGCGGCGGCCCCGGCTCGTACTCGGTCCAGATCGAGATGCCGAATGTGATGGCCATCCAACGCAATTCGCGGGTTCGCGTCAACGATGTGACGGTCGGCAATGTCGCCGACGTACAGCTGAAGGATTGGCATGCGCTGGTCACGGTGACGCTGAACCGGGACGTGCACCTGCCTGCGAATGCCACCGCCAAGATCGGCCAGACCAGCCTGCTGGGCTCGCTGCACATCGAGCTGGCCCCGCCGCTGAACGACCCTCCGGTCGGAGAGTTGAAGAACGGCAGCGTGATTCCCCTCGAGCAGGCCGGCTCCTACCCGACGACCGAACAGACGCTGGCCTCGCTGTCGACGGTGCTCAATGGCGGTGGCCTCGCTCGCGTCCAGGAGATCAGCACCCAGCTGAATGCGAGTCTGTCCGGTCACGAGGCCGAGGTGCGCGACCTGTTGTCGCAAACCAACACCTTCAGTGCGGACCTCAATGCCCAGAGCGACGACATCATCACCGCCGCAACGGGACTCGACCGACTGGCCGCGACCGTAGGGCAGCAGAACGACGTGCTCGCAGGGGCCCTCGATCGCATCCCGCCAGCGCTGTCGATCCTGGCGAAGCAGCGGCAGCAACTCACCGATACGGTGCAGTCGCTCGGCGGGTTCGCCGATTCGGCCGATCGCGTCGTCACCGCCAGCAGTGCGGATGTGCAGCAGAATCTGCGCGATATCGAGCCGGTCATGCGCGAACTTGCCAATGCGGGACCGGATCTCCCCAGGGCGCTGGGGCTATTACCGACCTACCCGTGGCCGCTGGCCAATATCCCCAAGTTCTTCAAAGGTGACGCTGGAAACCTGAGCGGCACAGTCGACTTGACGCTCGGGCGACTGGGTCGAGGACTGCTGCAGGGCACGCCGCTGGAAGGTGTGCTGGAAAACGCCGAAACAGCACTGGGGCGCACCGTCGACCGCATACCTGCTCTGTCCACGAAGAATCCGCTGACCGCGGGTCTCGATTCCGTCGTTGTTCGAGGTGGGAAATGATTCTGTCGCGATTCGTCCGGATTCAGCTGATCATCTTCGCCGTCGTGACCGTTGTCGCGCTGGCCGTGATGGGCGTGGTCTACATGCGGCTGCCCGCGATGGCGGGTGTCGGCCGCTATGGGGTGACAGTGCAACTGGCCACTAGTGGCGGGCTCTATACCAGTGCCAATGTCACGTACCGCGGCAAGACTGTCGGCATCGTCACCGGAGTGGCGCCGAATGTGAACGGCGCCGTGGCCACCCTCGATCTGGACAGTGCGGTGCGAATTCCGTTGTCCGCCACGGCGAATGTGCACAGCCGTTCCGCCATCGGTGAGCTGTACCTGGATTTTGTGCCCGCGTCGCAGGACGGGCCGTTCTTGAAGAACGGTGACGTGATCCCGGTGCAGCGGACGACGGTGCCGCAGGACATCGCCCCCCTGATCGACACGCTCAACACCAGCCTCACCTCCATTCCGCAGGACCGGCTGGCCACGCTGATCGACGAGACGCAGAAGGCATTCGGCGGCACCGGAGACGCATTGCAGCGCTTGTTGAACGGCACCGATCGGGTACTCGACCAGGCGCACACCGACTCGGACGCGGTGACAACGCTGATCAACGATTCCGCGCCATTCCTCGACTCTCAGCAGGTCAGCAGCGCGGCAATCCGGGAATGGACGCAGCACCTGGCGAATTCGGTGCAACAGGCGCAGGCCAACGATCAGCAGGTCCGCGACATCTTCCAGACCGGTCCGGGGGCCGCCCGCAAGGCGAGCGAGTTGTTCGGGCAATTGCACCTGACCGCACCGTTGCTGGTCGCCAATCTCAGCAGCCTCGGCCAGGTCGCGGTCACCTACAACGCGTCGATCGAGCAATTGCTGGTCCTGCTGCCCGCGAGCGTGAGTGCCCTGAAGACTATTAACGTGCCGGATTCCGGCGGTACCAATCGGGACTTCCTCGACTTCAAATTGAACCTCAATGCGCCGCCCCCGTGCACGACCGGATTCCTGCCCGAATCCGAACGCAGGGACGGTTCGTCCACCGATGCCCCGGTCCGCACCTCCGCACCGATCTATTGCGCGATTCCGCAGGACGACGCCAATGCGGTTCGTGGCGCGCGCAACCTGCCCTGCATGGACAACCCGGGCAAACGCGCACCGACGGTCGATCTGTGTAAGAGCGACCAGCAGTACGTCCCGGGGGGCAACAACCCGTGGATCGGGGATTCCAATGCGGCCCCGCCCGTGCCGATTGCCCCGCCGCCGGCAGCCCCCTCTACCTACGAATTCCACACCGGCACACCGACTCTGCAATCCCTGCTGACAGGAGGTCACTGATGATCGGCCGAACCGCAATGCATCCGGACACCGCGAATGTGCAGGCAGAGGAGGACGTCGGCGCCGCGGCAATCGGCGACGATATGCCGGAGACGGAAGCCCCAGGATCCGACGCCTCGACGTCCGAAGCCGTCGAGGAGCTCGAACCGACGGCGGTCGATGGTGAAAACGACGAAGCTGCATCGGATTCCGGTGATGCTCGCAACTGGCGTATCCGTTTCCCGGCGGTGCGATCGCTCGGTCGTCCCCGCTTTCGCACGGTGACCGCGGCGCTGACAGCGCTCGCGATCGCGGGGCTGTCGGTGGCGGCCGTGCTGCTCGCGATTGCGCATCGTGACAGTGGCAGGGCGGGAGACCACGATCTTGCGCTGCTCGGGGCAGTGCGGCAGGAGGTGGTCAACCTCATCTCGCCGAGCGTCAAAGATCCCGCGGGGAGCGCGGACCGGATCGCCAAGGACGCAACCGGGCAGTGGCTCACTGAATTCCAGGGCACCAAGGACAAATTTGTCGGGGCCATCAACGATTCCAAGACCGAGTCGGTCGGTGAGATCCTCGGGGCCGGTATCGAGCGGCACAATGCCGACGGTGGCGCGACGGTTCTGGTTACCGCGGTCTCCAAGGTGACGAATGCGTCCGGGGCCAAGGACGATCCGCGGACCTGGAGGTTGCGGATCGATGTGGTCCGGGCAGGCGGCGGCTACAAGCTGTCGAAGGTCGAGGTCGTGCCGTGATCGCGCGGGTATTCGACCGCATACGCAGGCTCGCGGCCGTCGTGCAGCATCCGTGCCACCAGGTATGGCGACTGAGTGTTCTTGCCCTGCTTGCCGTTTCAGCGACGGCATGCGCGGCCGTCGGGCACTTCCATTACGCGGCGGCCGATCAGCGCACGGCCGAGGTCCGGCGCAGTGTCGCCGCGCAGGTGGGCCCGCTGACAGCGGGCGTACTGACCTATAAGGCCGACACTGTCGACGCCGATGTCCAGCAGTCCAAGACCCATGCCACCGGCGATTTCCTGAACTCGTATACCAAGCTGACGACCGACACCATCATCCCGCAGGCGCGGCAATCGCACGTCGACGCCCGGTGGGAGGTCAGCGGAACGTCGCTGGTCTCGGCCGCCCAGGATTCTGCGGTCGTCCTGGTTCTGCTGCGCGGGATAACCACCAACAGTACAAAACCGGATCCGACCTACCTGGTCAGCAGCGTCCGGGTGCACGTCGTTAAACCGCACGGCCAATGGCTGATCGACCGGATGGAGCCGCTGTGAGCGCCACTGAAGTTTCGGAAGTCGAAGCACCGCTCGCAATCGAATCCGATGACCCGGAGGGCGCGGCAGTCAGCGCAGAAGTTGTGCGGAAGACACTCAAGGACAAGGTGTCTCGACTCTGCATCGCGCTTCTCTCGATCATCATCGTGCTCGGCGCGGCGGTGGGCGCGTGGTCGATGGACAAGCACCACGCCGTCGACCGCAGCACCGGCCACGACCAGGGGATGCTGCAGTTCTCGATGGACGCGGTGGCCCAGCTGATTTCGACCAACTCCGCCGACCCCAACGGATACGTCGACCGGGTGCTGGCGAACGCGACAGGGCAGTGGCACGACGAGTTCGACGCTCGCAAACGTTCGGTCGTCGACACCATGCAGGCCTCCGGTGGGATCACCACCGGCCACGGCATCGCAGCGGGTATCGAGCGCCGCAACGACGACCAGAGCGTAACAGTGCTGGTAGTAGCCACCGGTGAATCGTCTGTGCCAGTACCGCAAGGGAATTCGGCGCCTGCCGAGGCCTCGCCCGGTGGCATGCAGGTGAAGACCGAGCCCAAGCAGTACCAGCTGCGGGTCGATGTCGCCGAGGTCGGTGGGAAGTTCAAGCTTTCGAAGGTGGTATTCGTCCAATGATCAGCAAACAGAATTTCGGAAGATACGGCCGCGAAATCGGCTCGGCCGCTGTCGATCTACTGCCCCCGGCCATTGTCGCCGCAGCAGCGATCGCCGCCGTCCTCGTGCTGGGTGCACAGGTGTGGACGGAGGCGGGCTGTGGTCTGGTCATCGTCGCCACCCTCGGATTTGCGCTGTGGAATCGCGTGGAGCACCGGCAGCGCAGGTCCCGCCGGCTGCTGTTCGCCGCTGCGCCGGCGATAGTGGCTCTCGCAGTGCTGGTTTCGCTGCAAATGCTCGTGCAGCGCCCGGCCGACCACGACCTCGCCTCCGCCCGCACTACTGTCGCCCAAACCGCCTCCGACGGCGCGACGTCGATCCTGTCCTATAAACCGGAGACCGTCGACCAGGATCTCGCCGCCGCGAAAACGCGCCTGACCGGTGACTTTCTCGACACCTACGGGAAGTTGGCGGACACGGTCGTCGGTCCCACCGCAAAGGAGAAGCGGGTGACCATGCAGGCCACACCGACCGGCTCGGCGGTCGAGTCCGTCTCGCGGGACCAGGCGACGGTCATCGTCTACATCGACCAGATCACCACTGTCGCAGGTAATCCCTCGCCGTCGCAGTCACAGAACGCGCTGCGGGTAGGCCTGGCGAAGGTGGACGGTCGCTGGTTGATCAACCGATTCGAACCGCTGTTCTGACCGTCAGGACAGCGTGGCAGAAGGAGAATTCATCATGAGTGGTGTCGAAGTCCAGGTCGAAGGACTGACGAAATCGTTCGGTTCCCAGACGATTTGGCGTGATGTGTCGCTGACCCTGCCGGCTGGGGAAGTCAGTGTGCTGCTGGGCCCCTCGGGCACCGGCAAATCCGTATTCCTCAAGTCGCTCATCGGGCTGCTGCGGCCCGAATACGGCTCCATTGTGGTGGACGGTACGAACATCCTGGAGTGCTCGGAAAAGGAGCTCTACGAGATCCGCAAACTGTTCGGCGTGCTGTTCCAGGACGGCGCGTTGTTCGGGTCGATGACGCTGTTCGACAACACGGCCTTCCCGCTGCGCGAGCACACCCGGAAGTCCGAGTCCGAAATCCGCAAGATCGTCATGGACAAGCTCGACCTGGTCGGGCTGACCGGCGCGGAAGACAAACTGCCGGGCGAGATTTCGGGCGGTATGCGCAAGCGCGCCGGGCTGGCCCGCGCCCTGGTGCTCGACCCGCAGATCATCCTGGTCGACGAGCCCGACTCCGGTCTGGATCCGGTCCGCACGACCTACATCAGTCAGCTGTTTCTCGATATCAACGCCCAGATCGATGCCACGTTCCTGATCGTCACGCACAACATCAATCTGGCCCGCACGGTCCCCGACAATATCGGGATGCTGTTCCGCCGTGAACTGGTCATGTTCGGTCCGCGCGAAGTCCTGCTGACCAGCGACGAACCGGTCGTCAGGCAGTTCCTCAACGGCCGCATCGTCGGCCCGATCGGCATGAGCGAAGAAAAGGACGAGGCTCAGATGGCGCAAGAGCAGGCGATGGTCGACGCCGGCCACCACGCCGGTGGCGCCGAGGACATCGAGGGCATCATCCCGCAGATGCGGCCCACACCGGGAATGCCGTTCCGCCAGGCCGCTGCTCGCCGCCAGGAGCGCGTCCGCCGTATTCTGCACACCCTCCCGCGTCAAGCCCGGCTCGCCATCGAGGAAGTTCTCGAGCCGGTCTCGGCCGCCGAACTGTCCGCCTGATACCAAGTCCCGCAAGGAGATCCGATGACAATAGATTTGGTTGATCCCATCCAGCGCTTGGTCAGCGCCATCGCCTGGCTGCTCATGCGCGGTCATCTGCCCCCGGCTTAGCCTGGCAGCGTTAATGGAAAACCTCCGGCCGGTACGCCGGTACGCCGGGGTTGCGGGGTCGTGGTTCGAGTTCGGGTTTCCTCCGCCGGTGTCGTGCAGGACAAGAAGAGGTGTGGGAACCCTGGGAGACGTACCCGGCTTACGCTGCCGCCGGCCTGGGAGCCGGGACCAGGCCCCCAGCGGGAAGACCGGCTGTGGTCCCGTTATAGAGAGCAAAAGGAACAAAGAACAAAAGATTAAAGACGCCCGGACAAGAAGAGAGAAAACGACAAAGAACAAGAGCAAGAGAACAAGACAAGAGAAGAGCAACAACGGGAAAGAGGCTGGACGGTCCGCCAGTCTGAACAACCTTATATCACAACATGATTCGCCTTTCCGGGCCTGTCCTGCGGCGGTAGAATAGAAGCATGAATCCGGGGGGAGAAACCGCAACCGCTGTCAGTGCGCACGCACTGACAGCGGCGGTCGATCACCTCCTGAACGCGTCCCTGATTCCGTTGCAGGATGATGAATTCATTGCGGTGATGCGGGAAGTGGAAACATGTAAGCGCAAGATCGAGGCCGTGCAGACCCGGTTCGTGATCGAAACCACCACCCGTGGTCTGGCCCAACGTGCCGGGGTCGCCAGCCCGAAAGTGTTTCTGCGCCAAGCATTGGGTCTCTCCCGCGCTGATGCGGCATCTCGGGTCAATATCGCTGTCGAGACCGGGCCGCGCATCGTGTCCGGTGTGGAGCTCGAACCCACTTTGGCGCATGTCGCCGCCGCGCATCGTGTAGGGGTGATCGGTGTCGATCACGTGCGGCGGATCATGACGGTGATGAACCGGTTGCCCGGCAGCCTCGACCTCGACGTGCGTGAAGCCACCGAACTGCAGTTGACCGAGCTCGCCCCCACCGGGTACCCGGAAGGGGTGCCGGTGATGGGTGAGGTGTTGTTGGCGGGCCTGGACCCGGACGGCACGTTGAGCACCGACACCGATCGGGAGCGGATGCGCGGGCTCACCCTGGGTGCCGAACGCGCGGACGGGATGTCCCCGCTGGTCGGTGAGATCGACCGGAAGCTGCGGGCGGTCCTGGACCCGATGTTCGCGAAACTGGCCCGCCCGGGCATGTGCAACCCGAAAGATCCGGAAAGCCCGTGGGTCGCGCACGACAAGATCAAGCCCGAGCTGTTGGCGGCGTGTGCCGAACGCGATACCCGCACCCCCGCGCAACGCAATCATGATGCGCTGCTGGCGTTCCTGCGCCCGGACTTCGGTGGCCCGACCAAACTCGGTAAGCACCGCGGACTGCCGGTCTCCACCATCCTCACCATGCCCCTGGCCGACCTCGAAGCCGCCGCCGGAGTCGCGACCACCGCGTCCGGTGGGATCGTGTCGATCCCGGACGCGGTGGAGTTGGCCGGGAATTCCCACCCCTACCTCGCGGTACTGAACCCGGCCGGTTTGCCGTTGTATCTGGGGCGCGGCCACCACTCGGCCACCCTCGATCAGGGCCTGCACTCCTTGAACACCGAGCGCGAGTCCCGGTCCGCGACCCTGGGCCACAGCGCTCAGTCAGCCGGTCCTGAGCGTGGTCCGCGTTCGACCGGTCCCGACCGTGGTTCCCGCTCCTCGAGCACCGAGTGTGACTCCGGGTCGGCGACCCTCGACGACGACACCCGGTCCACCGGTCCCGCATACGGTCCGCGTGCGGTCGATGCCGACCGGGTTCCCCGGTTGGCCAGCCCCGCACAACGATTGGCGCTCATCGCGTCGGAGAAAGGCTGCACCCGCCCCGGCTGCGACGCCCCGGCCACCATGTGCGCAGTACACCACATCGATGAGTGGGCCCAGGGTGGGTGCACCGATATCGACAACCTCACCCTGGCGTGCGACCACTGCCACGCCCAAGTCCACGACGGACCCGGCGGGTGGAAAACCGTTGTCATGGGACCGGACTCGGAATTCCCGGGGCGTACCGGGTGGATCGGGCCCCCGCACATCAACCCGACCGGGACACCGCAGGTGAACCACCTGCACCACCCCGGCGAGCGGAAAGCCGCTGCCCTGGCCCGCATCCGAGCCCGCAACGAACGCGAACGCAAACGCATACGCCAGTAGATCTCCACCCACCTGTTCCACCGCCGGGCCCTGCCTGTCGGTGCTACAGGTCGTTGTCCGGGTGGGTCTTTCGGGTTCTTGGGTTTCGAGTCTTTGTCTTTTCGGCAGTCTCTGAAACCGGACCACAACCAGTCTCCCCGTCAGGGGGCCGCACCCTCCCGCCTGATGGGGGAGCCAACGCCGGGTACCCCTCCCCGGGTTCCCACACTGCCTTATCCCTGCCTCAGGCAGGGCCCCGATACCGCGCCCAACCATGAGCGGTAAACGCCCCGCCAGTAGACCTGCACCCATCTGTTCCACCGCCGGGCCCCGCCAGTCGGTGCTACAGGTCGTTGCTCAGCTGGGTGTTTCGGCGGAGGTTTTGGCAGTAACCACGGCGGGTCTTCCGGTCCGAACGTGTAGTTGTCGGCTTGTATGCCCGGGTGTCTTCGGTGAGCAGCGGGTCGATCGCATCATCATTGTGTGTCGAGCACACTTCGGTGAGCGCCGAAGTGTCCGCGACATAGTGTCGTGGGCATGTTGAACTATCCGGTTCCCACGGTTCCCGCCGCGATGGACGGTGTCGCCTGGCTGCGGGCGAACGTCGTGCGTTTCAGCGAGGGCGAGACCCACACTCGCAGGCGAGCGATCGTCGAAGTCGAGTTGCGGAGGGCGGACGTCGAGGTATTGCGGGTCGGTGCGGGAACGCCGGTGGCGAAGTTGGCGGCGGCACTGGGGCTTCCGGTAGCTGTCGGCGTGGACGTCGCCGTTGTTGCTGCGTGCTATCAACCACACACCAGATATCACCGCGGAGGCGGATCGCGCGGTGGCTCGTCTGGTGGCCGTGTGTGGCGGGGTCGCTGATGAAGTCACCGCCAACCGGATCGTCGTCCTCGTCCAAGCCCACGCTGCCACCACGGCGTTGATCGAGGGACGAAACCCGCCGGTGCCCACCACCGGCCGCCTCGCCCCCTCGGGCGAAGTTCTCGAAGTCGACCTCACCGGCAGACCATTCGGCGAAGGCCGGCATGCCTGCCCCGGGCGCACGCACGCATTGGCGTTGGCGGTCGGAGAGTTCCATCGCATGCACTACGGGGATCAGCCATTGGTGTTGCCCAATGCCTGGGATTTCGCCTCGGCCTCGGCGCTGGTCGAAGCCGGATTCCCGGCGATCGGTACTACCAGTCTCGGCGTCGCCGCGGCACACGGGCTGATCGACGCGGCGGGAACGACAATGATCGAAACTTTAGACCTGGTTCGCAAGCTGGTCCGCCTTCCCGTGCCGATCACAGTCGACATCGAGGCCGGATTCGGTGCCGACCCACGGGAACTGGCCGCCGAGCTGTGGGAAATCGGTGTTGCCGGGGTCAATGTGGAGGACACGGCTGGAGATACGGCGACACACGAACGGATTGTCGGAGCGTTGAAGGATGGCGCGCCGGGCCTGTTCGTCTACGCCCGCATCGACACCTAGTGGCTCGGCGTCGCCCCGGAGAGCACCATCGATCGCGCGTCGCGGTACACCGCCGCCGGTGCGGACGGGATCTTCGTTCCGGGACTGAGCACGGCTCGCGAAATCGAAGCGCTGGTGCGGGCCGTTCCCGTGCTTGTCAATGCCCTGGCACAGCGTGACATTCAAACGTTGGACGACATCGGCGTGCGACGGATCAGCACAGGGTCATTGCTGTTTCGCACAGCCCTCGAAGCGACGGTGCAGGCGGCGGAGGCGGTGCGGGACGGTCGAGGCACCGGCACCGCACTCAGCTATGTGGCAGTCCAGGACCTCATGACCCGGTCGTGCTCCTGAGCTCACTCCTGGCACCCGGCGCCCAGTCCCGGGCGACGATGTCGCGAACCGGAGATATGCCCGTACCCACCGGAGCGATGGGTACGGGCATCGCGTCCAATACTGTTCGGGATCCGCGCAGTACCAGGATATGAGTTCGAAAGACGCACTCCTGGACACTGATCAGGAACGGTTCTTTTGCGCGCGGACCAGGTCAGTCGTTGAGTTGTTCCGGCTGCAGCAGCTGCTCACCGATGTAGGTGCGGGACTGGTCGCCATTGAGGGGCTGGAACATCGAGGCCGCGGAGTCGCGGTAGAGGCGTTCGAAGATAGCGCCCTTTTTGAAGGAACCGCCGCCGACCATGCTCATCGCATGCCGGGTCATATGCATGACATTGTCGGCGATGAACGTCTTGGCCAGCCCGATGTATGGGAAGCGCAGCTCGATCGGCCAGTCGTCGTCCTTGCCATCGATGAGCTCCTGACAGGTCTGATACAGCACCCGGCGGCTGAGCTCGACACGAGAGGCCATATCGCCGATGCCGTCGATGATGTGGCCGACACCGGAGACCTTGGTGTCGGCGGCGACGATGGCACCGAAGGTGGCGCCGAGGGTCTTCTTCGACAGCACGGCGCGCGATTCCTCGAGCACGCGGTACTGCATGCCGAGGTAGATGCTGGCGAACATCAGTGAGGCCCACTCCAGCACGCCGAAGGCGCCGGTTCGCCACTCGCAGATGAACCCGTCCGCAGGGACGTAATAGCCCTCGAAATGGACGGTCTGTGTGCCGGTGGCATGCATTCCCAAAGCGTCCCAAGTCTTTTCGATCCGGACGCCGTCGCCCTGACCGTTCTCGTCGAGTTTGAATTCACCGATGAAGAAGCTCTCGGCGTTGACCCGCTCCTGGAAGTCCTCGGGCAGGTTGCCGTCGGCGTCGGTAATGGTCGCATTGGTGGTGACGATGTCCGCGGCTTCGCAGAGCGTGCCCCAGACCTTCTTGCCGTACAGGCGCCAGCCGCCCTCGGGCTGCGGAATCGCTTTCATGTCGGCCAGGCCGCTGAATCCGGCGCGCTGCTCGGAGAACGGGCCGAACATGAGTTCACCTTCGGTGACCCGGCCCAGCCAGTACTTGTTCTGCTCCTCGCTCATCAGATTGCCGGCGATGCCGACCATGATGTAGTGCATGTTGTAGGCGAGGGAGATGGCGGAATCGCCCCTGGACAGTTCGCTGATCACCTTCGAGGCCTGCAGCAGATTGCCGCCGGGTCCGCCGAAGGCCTTCGGCACCGGCAACGCGCCGAGCCCGGACTCCTTGAACACCTTGATGGTAGGGGTGGCGAAGGTGTTCTCGCGATCGTATTTCGGGCCGATTTCCCGGAAGAACTCCGACACCTGCTGTGCTTTTTCGAAGTACGGCCGGAATTCCTCGTCGGTCATGTCCGGAACCAGCATGTCTGCTCCTAGCGCGTTGGTGGAATGTATTGGGATAGAGGGGATTTCTAAGGGATCAGCAGATCGACACGACCGTTGTCGACGAGCAGCTTCTTGTAGACGCCGAACAATCCATTGGTGAGCGGAAGCAGCTTCAGTGCGACCGAGCGCTTGCCTTCCAGCTTCACTTTCCGCTGCGCCATGGCCAGCGTGAAGTTGAGCCTGCCCTGCCAGAACAGGTTGCTGTTGTCCGACGACATCCGTAGCTGCACAGTGGAATCCAGGTCCCGTGCGGCGTCACCCGTGGTGACCTGTTGCCCGGGGAAATCGATCACCAGTACGGCGTCGGGATCGGTCTGGATCAGTTTGACGACCAGTCCGGTGCCAGCGGTCGCATCGATGAACGACTGCTCCTTGGTGGCGATTTCGAAAATTCCGCCGATATAGGTGTAGACCTCGTCGGCATTTCTGAATGTGCTCATGAATCAACCCTTTGCCTCTGGGTGCGTGTGCAGCCAGTCTGGCAATGGGCACAGTGCCGCCACACCTCCCGGAAGAGGGATTTAAGACCAACGAAGGGGGAGAAAGCGGTCCCGGCGTTACTCGACCGCGTCGCCGAGGGGCTTACGGACGCGGCGCAGGGAGTCGTTGAGCCTGCGCGCCGTCTCGTCGGTTGTGGATGCCAAACCGAAGTTGGCGTCAGCGAGTGCGGCGGAGGCCTCGGTGACCATGCGGATGCCCGCCGGGGTCAGGATCGCGAGTGTGGTGCGTCGGGAGGTCGGGTGTGGCGAGCGGTGCAGTAGGTTGCGTTTCTCCAACTGATCGACCACCAGCGTCAGTGTCGCCGGATGCACCATCAAGGCCTTGCCCAACTGTCCCAGCGGACGGGTGTTGTCGTCGGACATGAGCAGCGCCGATAGCACGTGATAGGCGGTGCGGTTGAGCCCGAAGGGCCTCAAGACACGGATGAACTCCGCGGAGACGAGCTCGTGCAGCCGAAGAATCGATACGGCGGCGGCGAATTGCTCCGGCCGGCGCTGCCCGGTCCGTTCCCAGTTTCGCCGAACGAACTCGATCGGATCGGAGTCGAGGGTCGGTTCCTGCGTTTCGCGGTCGGTCACGATCCTCCTCCTTCGCGCGGCTCCCGAGAGTCTAGCCAGCGCCCGCCTACCCCCGGTATCCCCCCTTAGAGCGGTGCATTTCCTCCGAGAGGAAGGCGATTCGCCCCGTCGTTCGGCCATACCTTGAATGCGTTCCTGACGAACCGAGGAAAGCGAAGTTCCATGAGTCATACTTTTGCGATCAAGTGGCTGAAGGCCTTCCGGGAAAGCCCCGAGGCAGTTGTCGCGCTCTATGCCGACGATTTCGTTTTCGAAGACCCCATTCTCGGTCAGACGATCACCGACAAGGCAGATCTGCTTCGCGTTTTCGCGCCGTACGCGAACAAGGACCCCGAAAACGGCATCGGTATCAACAACTTCCGCATCGACGAGGTCGTCGGCGACGAGAAGTCAGCGATCTACCGGTGGACCTGGGAGGCGCCGACGGCGACCGCCTTCGTGGGTGTACCCACGAACGGCAAGGTGCCCGGATCCCGCGGCATCACCTTCCATGTCTACAACGACGAGGGCCTGATCGTGAAGGAGGCCAGTCTCTGGGACGTGGCCACCGCGGTCGCCGAGCTCGGCCTGCCGATCGAGCCGCACTCGGTCGCCAAGTCGTTTGTCAACGCCTGAAACGCGCACTCTCCGAAGGGAATTCCGAATCATGAGCACGCACGACGAGCACGCTGAGCGCTGGGTCAAGGCGCTGACCACCGACACCGATGCCGCTGTCGACCTGTACGCCGATGATCTGGTCTACGACGACCACGCCGATCGCGATCACGTGCTGTCCACCGCGATCACCAAGGCCGATCTGGCGCCCCGGCTGGCGCCGTTCGCGAATACCGATGCGGGCAATGGCGTCGGCATCCACCGCTTCGAGGTCTTCGAAAGCTTCACGGTGGCCGGCGTCGGTGGCAATCCGGCCGTAGTGATCCGCTGGTACTGGACGGGCGAAGGCCTCGACACCTATCGCGGCGTGCCTACGGGCGGCAAAAACCTTACCACCCAGGGTATTACGTGGCACCAGCTCGACGCAGAGGGCAAGGTCGCGCGCGAGACCACCTACTGGAACGACACCCCGATCCTGCAGGGGCTGGGTCTGCCGATCATCACCCCCGAATACTGGGTTGAAGGCTTCGACCCGTCGACTCTCGTCGGTTCCTGACCATGTGGGGTACGTTGCCGGACGTCCTGGACAGGGCGTGCACCTACTACTCCACCGCTATTGCGATCATCGATGGCGAACGCTCCATCGCATACCGTGAGCTGCAGGAATGGCGAAACCGCGTGGCCAATGGCCTGGTCGGTCTCGGTCTGCAGAAGGGCGAGCGGGTCGGGCTGCTGCTGCCGAACTGCCTGGAGTTCATCCCGACTCAGCACGGGATCTGGGCGGCCGGCGGCGTCCTCGTTCAGCTGCCGACCCGGTCGTCTGCGGACGGTTTCCGATCGAATCTTGCGCAGAGCGATGCCACCACACTGATCTACCACGCGCAGTTCGACGACAAGATCGCCGAGATTCGGGACCGGCTGCCGAAATTGCAGAACCTGATCCGGCTCGGCGGTACCCCGGAGTCGAATCCCAATGCTGCCCAGGACTATTCGGAGACCTTCGACCCTCAGCCGGACACACGTCCGGAGGTCGATCTGTTCGAGGATGACGAGGCGTACGTCTTGTTCACCTCGGGCAGCACGGGCGAGCCGAAGGGTGTGGTCAATTCCCACTTCACCTGGGCGCAGTACAGCATTTCAGCCGGACTCGAGATCGGCGATATCCGATTCGGCGAGGTGTTCGCACACGGCGCGCCCCTGACGCATTTCACACAGATCTTCGTCATGCCCACGTTCGTGCGCGGCGGCACCAATGTCATGCTGCCCGGACTGGACGTCGATGGGTTGCTGACCAGCATCGAGCGCCATGGCGTGACGGCGACTGCGGTCGTCCCGACCATTGTCTACCTGTTGCTGGATCATCCGCATCGCAGCGATTACAACCTGTCGACGCTGCGGACCATGGTGTACGCCGGGTCGCCGATCGCGCCGGAACGGTTGCGTGAGGCGCTGGAGGTGCTGGGACCGATCTTCATCCAGACCTACGCCGGCACCGAGCAGGGATACATCTCGTGCCTGCGTAAGAACGAGCATCGGGTCGACTCGCTGGACTGGGTCAAGCGTCTCGCCTCCGCGGGCCGGCCGATGTTCCCGGTACGGGTGAGCATTCAGGACGACGATGACCGTCTGCTGCCGGTCGGCGAGGTCGGCGAGATCTGCTCGCGGCAGCTCGGCCAGATGCTCGGCTATCTGGATTCGTCGCGCAACCACGAGGCGCTGCGGGAGGGCTGGGTGCACACCGGCGACATCGGCCGACTGGACGAGGACGGGTTCCTTTACATTCTCGACCGCAAGAAGGACATGGTCGTCAGCGGCGGTTTCAATGTCTTCCCACGACAGGTCGAGGATGTGCTCTCGGGTCATCCGGCGGTCGCGCAAGCGGTGGTGATCGGTGTGCCACACCAGAAGTGGGGCGAAGCCGTGCACGCCGTCGTGGTGACGAAACCGGATGCGCGAGTTAGTGAGCGCGAACTGATCGACCATGTGAAGGCCGAGCTCGGCAGTGTTCCCGCCCCGAAGACGATCGAATTCGCCGACAGCGTGCCGGTCAATCCGGCGGGCAAGGTCGACAAGAAATCGATTCGTGCGCCGTATTGGCAAGGGCGAGCACGACAAATCGGATGAGGCGGCCGCGCCTTCCTCGCGGTTCACAGCACAAGGAGTAACCGATGAGTACACCCCATTACTCACTGTTCATCGACGGTAAATGGCTCGACACCGACGATCTCTACGAAATCCGCAGTCCCGCAACCGAAGAGCTCGTCGCGACAGTCGCGAAGGGCGGTATCGCCGAGGTCGATCAGGCCGTAGCCGCCGCCAAAGCCGCGCACGAGGACGGCACCTGGCGTCGTACCCCGCCGGCCGAGCGGGCGGCCCTGCTCAACGAGGTCGCCACCCGGCTCGCCGGACGCATCGACGAGCTCGCGGTACTGCAGACTCAGGAGAACGGCGCCACCATCCGCATCACCGGCGCGCTCCATGTCGGGCTGTCGGTGGCGCAGATGCAGTACCTGGCCTCACTCGCGGAGAACTACGAGTGGGAGAGCAAGGGACCCGAGATCGGCCCGATCCCCGCAGTCGGCATTGTGCGGCGCGAGCCGATCGGCGTGGTCGCGGCCATCGTGCCCTGGAACATCCCGCTACTGACCACGGTGTGGAAGATCGCGCCCGCCCTGGTGGCCGGAAATACCGTGGTACTCAAGCCTGATGAGCACGCGCCGCTGCTGGCATTGGAACTGGCCAAGGAGTTCGAGGCTGCCGGACTGCCGGCCGGAGTGCTCAATGTCATCACCGGTGACGGTGATCCGGTCGGCGCCTGTCTCGCGGGGCATCCCGATGTTCGCAAGGTTGCCTTCACCGGTTCCACGGCGGTCGGCAAGAGCATTCTGCGCCAATCAGCTCAGACGATCCGGCGGGTCACCCTCGAGCTCGGCGGCAAGGGCGCGAACATTCTGCTCGATGACGCTGACCTCGATATCGCCATCGACGGTGCGCTTTTCGCCTGCATGGCCAACAATGGCCAAGCCTGCGAGGCCGGTACCCGGCTGCTGGTTCCGGCGAGCACCTACGACGATGTTGTGCAACGGCTGATCGTGCGTGCTTCGACGCTGAAGGTCGGCAACCCGCTCGACCCGGCGACCCACATCGGGCCGATCGCTTCACGGGTGCAGCGTGACCGCATCTTCGACTACTTCCGGATCGCGGCCGAAGAGGGCGCCACTGCGATAGTGGGCGGTCGCGCACCGTCGGGTGCCGAGTTCGACAATGGCTATTGGGTCGAGCCGACCATCTTCGTCGACGTCACCAATGACATGCGGATTGTTCGCGAGGAGGTCTTCGGGCCGGTGCTGACGGTGCTCAAATATGACTCGGTCGACGAGGCGATCAAGATCGCTAATGACACCAATTATGGTCTGTCGGCCGGAGTTTGGGGCACTGAGGATCGCGCACTGGATGTCGCCCGGCAATTGGACGCCGGCATGGTGTGGGTCAATGACTGGCACGTCATCCACCCCGCATATCCGTTCGGCGGTTTCAAGGAGAGCGGTCTGGGGCGCGAAGGCGGCCCGGATGCGCTCGACGAGTACACCGAGCAGAAGTTCATCTCGCTCGATCGGTCGGGCGGAATCGAGAACAAGGCGTTCGCGCTCGTCATCGATCCGATCGCCCGCTAGCCGCTGCCTGGCTCCGGCAGCGAGCGGTGGTCTCCGGAGGGAGTTCGGAGACCACCGCATCCGGGGCGGGAGCGCGGGATCGCGCGACACAGGAAGAGGAATCACTATGTCCGGGTTGATAGTTGGGGAAAGACCCCCACTGAGTGTCGCAATCGAGCTGGCCGGTGCCGGTCACCACGCCGCTACGGAGAGCGACGAGCGAACCGCCGGTCTCGACGTGTGGTGGAACCTGACCGCCCCGGACCCGATCGATTCACGGTCACGCAAGGTTGTGCGCATCCAGGCCCCGGATATGCTCGCCGCCAAACGGCGGACCGCCGGCATCAAGGACAGCGCAATTCGGGCTGGGCACGATCCGGCTGACGTTCTCGTCCTCGTCGACGTAGAGGTGATGATCGCGGACGACGCGCCGACCGCTCGCCGGATCCTGGCGCAGCTGGACAGTCGCACCGAAGAGCCCCCGCCCGCGACGTCGATACGGTATGTCGGGACACCCGAACAGCTGGCCGTATTGATTTCCGATATCTACGCCGTGCAGTGTGCCGATGGCGTCACTCTGCTGCCGCTGTCCAACCCGGATGTACTCGGGCACATCGCTTTTCAGACACTGCCCTTCATGGAAGCCCTTGGTGCGCGGCTGTCGCCGGGGCAGGTGGCGGCAGTTCTGGGGAAGGCGCTTCAATGTCGCGCCGATCCGTCCGTCGCCGCGGGGAAATCGGGCGTGACCCGGCAGCCGACTCTCCGGACCAACCACCTTCTCGGACACAATCATCAGGAGGAATTGATGTCGAGCTCGCTCGAGAAACCCGACGGTCGCTCGCCTCTGCCAGCAGGCTTCGGTAGCGTGACGGCCGCCGACTACCGCGCCGCATTGCGGCGTCATCCGGCGGGCGTCACGATCGTGACACTGAATGCCCGCACCGGACCGGTCGGATTCACCGCCACATCTTTTGCCTCGCTGTCGCTGGATCCACCGCTCGTCTCGTTCAATATCACGTGCACCTCGTCGAGCATCGGTGCGCTGCAGGCGGCGGAATCGGTCGTCGTTCACCTGCTCGGTGCCCATCAACTGCCGCTGGCGCAACGGTTTTCGCGCAGTGCGGAAGAGCGGTTCTCCGACGAATCGCTGTGGTCCGCGCTCGACACCGGGGAACCGGTGCTGCACGGAACCCCGACCTGGGTGCACGGCCGTGTACAGCAATTGATCCCGGCCGGCGACTCGGTGCTGGTGATCTGCGAGGTGGTACGCATACACCAGGACGAGGACGGCGAGCCGCCGCACGCGCCGCTGGTGTACCACAGGGGCACCTACGCTGCCGCCATCCCGCTGGACGGATAGTTGTTCGGAGTACACCATGTTCGCGCCGCGTCACCGTTCCCTAGTCGTCCCGATCGCCCGATTTGAGCCGATGCGGCGCGGTATGCTGGCCATAAGCTGGCAGGCGAGCGGATTGCCCGGCCAGGTATCAGCAGAGTCCCCACCCCGGGCTGCGGAGGTGGATGCCGGGAGATTGGGCCGGTCGATGGTCAGCTTCGACCCGAAGCAGACGCAACGTGATCTCGCGTCGAGCATTGCGTCGGAACTGAAGGCGGCCGGATTCGACAGCGCCGTCGAGATCGGCCAGGGCGGGTTCGGGGTGGTGTACCGCTGTCAGCAGCCGGAATTGGACCGCACCGTGGCGGTCAAGGTGCTGACCGCCGACCTCGATCGGGAGAACCTCGAACGCTTCCTGCGGGAACAGCGTGCGATGGGCAAACTTTCGGGGCACCCGAACATCATCAGCATTCTGTTCAGCGGTGTGATCTCGGCCGGGCGACCCTACATCGTCATGCCCTATCATCCGCGAAAGTCGTTGCAGGACATGATCGAGCGTGAGGGGCCGCTACCGTGGCGCGACGCCGTGCGGATCGGGGTCAAGTTGGCCGGTGCGCTGGAGGCAGCCCACCGAGCAGGTGTGCTGCATCGGGATGTCAAGCCCGGCAACATCCTGGTGAGCGAATACGGTGAGCCCGAGCTGACGGACTTCGGAATCGCGCATGTCTCCGGCGGTTTCGTCACCACCTCTGGAGTCATAACCGGATCGCCCGCCTTCACCGCGCCGGAGGTCCTGAGGGGGCGTCCGCCGACCGCCGCCTCGGACATCTACAGCCTGGGGTCCACGCTGTTCTGCCTGATCACCGGGCACGCTGCCTTCGAACGCCGTACCGGCGAGAAGGTCGTGTCACAGTTCCTGCGCATTACCTCCGAGCCGGTCCCTGACCTTCGCGTTCACGATATTCCCGACGATCTGAGCCGGACCATCGAAGGCGCGATGTCCGAGCACCCCGGTGACCGCCACGCCTCTGCCGCGACCTTCGGCCGGGAGCTGTGCGAGATCCAGCGGCGGCACGGTATTCCTGTCGATCGGATGATGTTGCCGTCCGGCGAGGAATCGGACAAACAGCAGGATTCCGCGATTGTGGCCACGGATACGCCGTTCACGGCACCCCGCACCGCCGATCGGCCCTCACGCCTGACTGCCGTGCGGACTCCGCCGACCGCATCGACGAAGTACCGCCCGCCGACGCCCGCGCGCCCGCTGGTCGTGCGCGATCGGCTGCTGGAGATGCTGCGTGCCGGGAAACATCGGCGACTGGTCGTGCTCCACGCCCCGGCCGGCTTCGGCAAGAGCACCCTGGCCGCCCAATGGCGCGACATCCGCGTTGCGGAAGGCGCCCGGGTCGTATGGCTCAGCGTCGACGGTGACGACAACAATGTGGTGTGGTTTCTCGCCCATTTGATCGAGGCACTGCGGACGGCGCTACCCACTCTGGCCGAGACGCTGAGCCAGCAGCTCGAGCTACACGATGCGGAGCCGGACGTCTATGTGCTCTCAGCTTTGATCAACGAGATCCATTCCGGTGGTGAGCAAGTCGCTGTCGTGATCGACGATTGGCATCGGGTCACCGATGCCGCCTCCATCGCCGCGCTGAGTTATCTGCTCGATCACGGTTGTCACCACCTGCAGGTGATCGTGACCAGCCGCAGTCGGGCCGGACTGCCGCTCGGCAAGCTGCGAGTGCACGGCGAACTTGTCGACATCGACGCCGACGCACTACGTTTCGATGTTTCCGAGGCGCGCTCGTTCTTCGCCGGGGGCGGTCCGGAGCTCGCTCCCGACGACATCGCCCGACTGACCGCGTCGACGGAAGGCTGGGCAGCCGCACTGCAACTGGCTTCGCTATCGCTGCGCGGTTCCGGCGATCCGAGCTACCTGATCGACCATCTGTCCGGGCGGCATCAGCCGATCGGCGACTTTCTGGCCGAGAACGTGCTGGACGGACTGGAGCCGCGACTGCTCGACTTTCTGCTGCGGACGTCGGTCACCGAACGGCTGTGTGGCGGTCTCGCCTCGGTACTGGCCGAGATACCCAATGGCACAGCGTTATTGGATGAGGTCGAGGCGCGCGATCTGTTCTTGAGCCGGATCGATGCCGATGGCGAGTGGTTCCGCTACCACCACCTGTTCGCCGAATTCCTGCGCCGCCGACTGGAACGCGAACACCCAGAGCGGGTTCCGGATCTGCAGCGAACGGCGT
The DNA here is from genome assembly GCF_025465275.1 of Nocardia sp. Taxonomy (GTDB): domain Bacteria; phylum Actinomycetota; class Actinomycetes; order Mycobacteriales; family Mycobacteriaceae; genus Nocardia. The sequence goes on from NZ_JAODNK010000192.1 coordinate 41,220, forward strand.
CTCAATGGTTCGCCGACCACCACTACGTGAGTGAGGCGGTCGATCATGCCTTGGCGGCGGGGGATCCCGCACGGGCAGTCGATCTGGTCGAGACCGACGGCACGCGACTGCTCGAACAGTCGCAGATGTCCACCTTGCTGGCGCTGATCGCGAAACTCCCACCGGCCGCGGTGATGTCGAGTCTGCGACTGCAGCTCGCTACGGTGTGGGCGAATCTACTACTGCAGCGGCCCGCGCCGGCGAACTCCGCTCTGGCTCAAGTGCGTTCACTGCTCCGAAGGCGCGGCGACGAGTCCCCCGATCGCCCAGGCGATGAGTCGTCCGATGCGGTCGAAATCGAGGCTGCGGTGGTCGATGCCGCCATGCGGGTATCGGCCGACCGTATCGACGGTGTCGACGAGTTGGTGTCCGGCGCACTGGCCCATCCCGAACAGCTGCACCCCTGGGTGGTCACCACAGCCGCCGACATGGCCACCTTGGTGGCCCTCCACCGGTTCGACTTCGCGTCGGCGCACCGCTGGCAGCAGTGGGCGACCGAGTATCACCATCGCGCGCACGGTCCGTTCAGTGTTATGTACGGATACTGCTTCGACGGCCTTGCCGCGAACCAGGAACTCGACATCGCGACCGCCGAAGCGGATTTCCGCAAAGCGGTGCAAGTCGCCGAGCAGACCGGCGGTGGCCGCGCCCATGCCGCACGCATCGCGAGCGCGCTGCTGGGCGACCTGCTGTTCGACAAAGGCGATCTGGATGCGGCCGAAGGTTTGCTCGATGACGGGTACCAACTCGGCAGCGAGGGCGGCACCGTGGATCCCATGCTCGCCATCTACGGAACCGGCGCGCGCATCAAAGCCTTGCGTGGTGATCTGGAAACGGCACGGCAGCGATTGGACGAGGGCTGGCGTATCGCGACCACACTGTCACTGCCGCGCCTCGCGGCCGGAATTCGGAACGCGGGCATCCGGATCGGAATTCCGGTACCGGGGGAGCGAGATCCGGCCTTCTATGTGCAACTCGACCCGGCCGCTGGGGCGAACGGCATCGAAGTTGCCACCGCCGAGCTCGAGGAGGATTCGGCAATCCGGGAACTTCTTGCCGGGCAATCCATTGCTGCGGCGTCCAAGGCATATGAGCGAGCCACGGCGCGAATGCACCGCATTGCCGGGCAGGGCCGCCCGAGAGCGCTTTTGGAAGCAACCCTGTTGGTGACCACGTGCCTGGCCGCACTCGGCGACAATGACCGGGCGATGGCGACGCTGGCCCCGGTCGCCCGCCAGTGCGCTGAGCACTCCCTGAGCGGACTGCTCCGACACGGCGGCCCCGCGGTGCTCGAGATTCTGGCGGCCGTCGCACGTGACAATGCCTCCGGCAGGGGACTGCCGGAGGCATTCGTGACCGAGGTACTGCGTTAGCGGTAGGACTCGGCACGAGCGGCTTTGGCCACCAGGGAGTCCGGGGGAGTGAAACGGTCGCCATAGCGTTGGGCGAGCTCGTGTGCCCGTGCCACGAAGCCGGGCAGGCCGCCGTCATAGCCGTTGATGTATTGCAGCACACCGCCGGTCCAGGCGGGGAAGCCGATTCCGTACAGCGAACCGATATTCGCGTCCGCGACCGAAGTCAGCACGCCTTCGTCGAAGCACCGCACGGTTTCGATCGCCTCCGCGAACAGCATGCGTTCCTGCATATCCCGAAACGGAATCGCGGTGGTGCCGGACCCGAAGGCATTGCACATCCCGGACCACAAGCCGGTGCGCTTGCCGGACTTGTCGTAGTCGTAGAAGCCTCTACCGGTGGACCGGCCCTCGCGCGCGAATTCGTCGATCATGCTGTCGATCACGGCCTCCGAGCCGTGTGGCATCCAGGTGCCGCCGACAGCCTCGAGTGCGGCCCGCTGCTCCTGGCGGATCTTGCGCGGCAATGTGAGGGTCAGTTCGTCCATCAGCTGCAGCGGCGGCGCCGGGTATCCGGCCTGCATTCCGGCTTGCTCGATCACCGCCGGATCGACGCCCTCGCCGACCGCGGCAACGGCCTCGCCAAGGAATGTCAGGATCACGCGGCTGGTGAAGAAACCCCGGCTGTCGCCGACCACGATCGGCACCTTGCCGATCTGCTGGGTGAAGTCGAAGACTTTGGCCAGGGTTTCCCTGGAAGTGTTCTTCCCGGTGATTATTTCGACCAGCGGCATCTTGTCGACGGGGGAGAAGAAGTGGATGCCGATGAAATCCTGTTGGCGCCGGACGCCTTCGGCGAGCGTGGTGATCGGCAGTGTCGATGTGTTCGACCCGAGAACCGCATCGGGCTCGACAATGTCCTGAATCTCTTGGAACACACGCTGTTTGACCTCGACGTCCTCGAACACGGCCTCTACAACGAAGTCCACCCCCGCGAGATCATCGGGAGATGCCGTCGGCGTGATGCGGTCGAGCAACTGCTGTGCGTCCGCCTCGGTTGTCGACCCGCGTACCACCGATTTGGCCTCGAGCGTCTCGGCATATGCCTTGCCGCGTATCGCGGAGGCGAGCGTGAGGTCCTTCAGTATCACTTCGAGCCCGGCCTGCGCGCAGACGTAGGCGAGTGCCGCGCCCATCATCCCGGCGCCGAGGATGCCGACCTTTCGGGCCGCGAACTTCGGTATGCCGGTCGGTCGGCTGGCGCCGCCCTTCACGGTCTGGAGGTCGAAGAACGCCGATTGAATCATGTTCTTCGCGATCTGGCCGGTGACCAGGGGAATGAAGTAGCGAGTCTCGATGAGTGCGGCCGTGTCGAAGTCGACCTGGGCGCCCTCGACCGCGGCCGCCAGGATCGCACGCGGAGCGGGCGCGGGGGCGCCCTTCGACCGGCTGCGCAGGTGTGCGGCCAGTGCTGGAAGCCGGGTTGCCAGAGCGGGATCGGCCGGGGTGCCCTGCGGAATGGTGTAGCCCTTGGCATCCCAGGGCTGAGCTGCCTCCGGGTTCAGCTCGATCCATGCCTTGGCGGCGGGCACGAGTTCCTCGGTGGTGGCGACGATCCGGTGAATCAGGCCGAGTGCCAGTGCTTCTCGCGCCGGGAGCCGTTTCCCGCTCAACAGCACCTCGTCCAACGCCCGCTGCACGCCCAGCAGTCGCACGGTGCGCGTGACGCCGCCGACGGCAGGCAGCAGCCCCAGGCCCACCTCCGGCAGGCCGACGACCACTCCGCGCTCGCAGGCGATCCGGTGATGGGTGGCGAGGGCCAGCTCCAGTCCGCCGCCGAGCGCGGCGCCGTTGATGGCCGCTACTACGGGCCGGCCGAGCGTCTCGAGCCGCCGCAATTGCTGTTTGAGCCCGTTGCAGAAGTCGGTCCAGTGCCGGGTGTCAGCGGGTGTGGTGGAGATCAGGTCGTCGAGATTGCCACCGGCGAAGAACGTCCTCTTGGCAGAGGTGAGGACGACTCCGCGCAGGGAGTCGCGCTCTGCGACAAGGCGATCCAGCGTCAGGGTGAGCGACACGAGGAACTCGTTGTTCATGGTGTTCGCCGAGGCGGCAGGATCGTCGAGGGTGAGCACGACGATATCGTCCTCGCCGCGGTCCCAGCCGATGGTTGTTGTGTGCGTCATTGCAGAATTCCGTTTTCGCTCAGAGTCGTTCGATGATGGTCGCGATGCCGATGCCGCCGCCGACACACAGCGTGACCAATGCCCGGCGGTCCCCGCGCCGCTCGAGTTCGTCGATCACGGTGCCGACGAGCATGGCGCCGGTAGCGCCGAGCGGGTGACCCATGGCGATCGCGCCGCCGTTGACGTTCAGCTTCTCGTCCGGGATGTGCAGATCCTGCTGGAATTTCAGCACCACGGAGGCGAATGCCTCGTTCAGTTCGAAGAGGTCGATGTCGTCGAGGGTCAGCCCAGCGACGCCGAGCACCTTCTCCGTGGCCGGGCGCGGCCCGGTCAGCATGATCGTCGGATCGGCGCCGGAGACAGCGGTGGCCACGATGCGGGCACGCGGTGTCAGCCCGAATTGTTTGCCCGCCAGCTCGTTTCCCACGAGCACCAGCGCCGCACCGTCGACGATGCCGGAACTGTTGCCGCCGTGGTGGACGTGGTTGATTCGTTCGACAGCCGGATACTTCTGTAGTGCAACAGCATCGAAGCCGGCTGCGCCGAGCGTCGCGAACGAGGGCTTCAACCCGGCGAGCGACTCGACTGTGGTGCTCGGACGCCGATGTTCATCATAATCGAGCACGGTGGCTCCGTTGAAGTCCTTCACCGGAACCACGGACTTGGTGAAATACCCACCGCTCCAAGCGGCTTCGGCGCGACGTTGCGATCGGACCGCATAGGCGTCGACGTCCTCGCGGGTGAATCCCTCGATGGTCGCGATGAGGTCCGCTCCGATGCCCTGCGGCACGAAGTGCAGGTCGTAGGCGGTGGCCGGGTCGTTGAACAGGGGTCCGCCGTCAGTGCCGATCGGAACGCGCGACATCGATTCCACTCCACCGGCGAAGACCAGGGACTCGAATCCCGAACGAACCTTTTGTGCGGCAAGGTTCGTCGCCTCCAGCCCCGATGCGCAATACCGGTTGACCTGAACGCCTGCAACGGTATTCGGCAGTCCAGCGGCCAGTGCGGCGGCCTTGGCGATATTGCCGCCCTGGTCGCCGACCGGCGTGACCACGCCGAGCACCAGGTCGTCGAGGGCGGCGGGATCGAGATCGGGGAAGCGCGTGCGCATCTCGTGGATCAGTCCCACTATGAGATCGATCGGTTTGACGCTGTGCAGCGCACCGCCTTTTCCCTTACCTCGGGGGGTGCGAATCGCCTCGTACACGATTGCCTGATTCGGCATCGGGCTCTCCTTGTTGCAGCCTGCGGCCGGATCGATGGACGTACATCGGCCGCGGTGGCGGCCCGGAGGAGGAACGACGAATCGTGTGCTCCGGGCAGCTGTCAGATATCCACGCGGGTGCGGTGGTCAGCCGAACGTATCGCAACAGGGCACCTACAGTCAACACTGACTGTAGGTGTTCCTCGGGTCATTTCGCGGCGACGGGATGGCCGTTGCTCGCAGCGTGCGGTACTGGGGCGATTGTGCCGCTGGCGAGGAGCTCGACCGACTCGAGCAGCGTGTCCAGCTGCTGCGTGAGTTCTATACGGCCGTCGAAGATTCCGGCATCTCCGGGTATATCCGGCACCAGCCCGCGGTGCCTCGCCATCTTCAACGCGGTCGTGAACATCTCCCTGGATATCGATTCGGCACTGGCGATCCGGCGCTGCCAGGCCCACTGGGTGGCCAGCCGCAGGCAGCGATCGAGAAACCGGCCCTCGTCGAACGTGTCGTCGGCATCTCCGGTCATCAATTCCTCGGCGACCACCCGGTAGGCATCGAGGAACGGCCGCAATACCAGATGCGCCACCAGCGGCGCACTGCCGGCCAGCCAGGCCGCGGCATCTGACCGGCGTACCTGAGCAGGTCGGCCGACGCCGCTCATGATCCCCACCTCGTCCCATATCTCGTCGGCGAAGTCGGCGCGGCCGGCGAAGAAGAAGTCGAACTTGAGCAGCTCCCGCAACGCCAGTGCCTCGGTCCAGCCGGTGCGGGCGTCGCCATTCGGTGTGCGGACGATCGCCAGTAGCGCGAGCTCGGTGATCGCCCGGACCAGCAGAACATGCACCGCGCTATTGCGGTATACGGCCGCTACCAGGTGCTGGTTGTCACCGACGGCCCACACCGTGTCCGGACCGCCGTCGTATCGGGTCAGTACATCGGACCGCACGAGATCCTGGAGGGTCCGTGCGATCGTGGCGCGGTTGGTGAGATCGGCTGCGCCCGCGACCGGCCACTTGCGTGCCGACAGATAGCGGGCGAGCGGCGCGACGGTCGCGCAGACCTGTTCGAGGGTGAGGCCCCGATCGGCGCCGAGCATCGCGACACACACTGCCGCGGTGGCGGATACGGGAGTCGCCCGATTGATCCGATGGCAGGCCTCGAGTGCGATGCGCTCCACGATCTGCCGGTCGTCCACACCCTCGGCGCGCAACTGCGACATCCGGTCGTACAGCGGGATCGGCGTGCCGAAATCGAGATAGATTCGCCCGAGCCGGTTTTCGAGTCCGCGGGCGTATTCGACCAGCCAGCGCAAGTTTTCCGGCTGCTTGCGAGATCCGCGGGATTCCGAGGCCATCAGCTGAATCTCGTGCAGGGGGAGTTGGTCGTACATGATCGACACCGGAACAATGAGAGCGTTCGTGGCTCTGAATGATTCGACTGCGTCGGTGACATAGCGCAGCAGGCCGTGCCGAGGCGGGCGTAGTTTGCCGGTTCTGGTGCGTCCGCCTTCGATCGACCAGACGAGGTTCTTCCCGTCGGTGACCATTCGCCCGACCAACGCTCGTAGCGCGAGCCGATAGACCGGCATATCGCCGGAAGCTCTTCGGACATGGACGATTCCATTGCGCCGCGCGAGCGTGCCCAAGGGAAAGAAGTCGAGGTTGGCGCCGGCCATTCCGTAGCAGGGTGAGAGGCCTGCCTTGACCAGGGCTGGGGGCAGGGCGAACTCGTCGAGATAGGAACGGTGCGATACCAGAAAGATCAGCGTGTGCCTGCGGTCCAGCCGGCGCAGCTCGGCCAGCTCCTCTTCGTCTGTGGTGACGTCGTAACCGCGCACCAGCCACTCGGCGATGCGGTGCCAGCTCTTCACGACTGCCGGTTGGTGGGTGGCGGCCATCTCGCGTAGATAGTCGGCGGCCTCGGCGCGGACGCTTTCGGGGTCGCGCCCGAGTTGTTGAGCCAATTGTGCGGTGGCAGTGTGGAATTCGGCGGGATGGACCAGGGCTCCGTCGGGGAGGTAGCTGGGGCGTGACGTTACGATGTCGGCTTTGCCGGCGTCGCGCCACCCGAACCGCCGCAGGGCAAGTCCGGTGTTCAGTGCCGTGTGTAGCAGTCGAGTCATATCAGAGTCCTGTTCCGGGTGCATTCGCAATTGCCTTGGACCACTGCTGCCCGGCCTCGATGCCCGGCCAGTCGTCGAGGGTGTCCACATAGAGCCGGTGTGTACGGGAAAGCCACTCGTCGATATCGGCGTGTGTCCAGCCGAGTGTCGGAACCGGCTGATGTGCAACCACTTCGACCGTTCCAGGCCGCGCGACCCGCGCATTGCGCCACATGATTTCGCCGGCATTGCGGATCACGACGGGAACGATCGGGACACCGGCCTCAACGGCCAGGCGGAACCCGCCCTTCTTGAACGGGCCGACCTTCGGGCTCAACGATCGGGTGCCCTCCGGCGCGATCGCGATCGAAGTGCCGGAGCGCAGCATCGCCACCGCGGGCTGTAGTGCGGCCACTGCTCGTGCGGTGCTCGAGCGATCGACGAACGCGACACCGGCCAGGTCGAAAATCGGCCCGAACAACGGCATGTCGCGTACCTCCGCCTTCATCACCATCGTGTACCCGCGCCGCAGCACCCGTGCGGTGACGAGCGCGTCGATGAGGGTGCTCTGATGGTTGACCAGGAACACGGCCGGGCGCTCTGACCACACGTGTTCCTCGCCGGTGATCACGATATTGATATCGCCTACCCAGCTCGCGATATCGCCGAACAGTGTGGTGGCCAGATCCATGCCCCCGCGCCTGCTGTGAGTGAGCAACCCTGCGGCGATACCCACCCCTGCGGTGGCCAGCAGGGTGCCGAACATTGCTGTGGTGCGCAGCGCTGGAAGCGGGTCGAGGCTTCCTGGCTTGGTGGCGAAAGTGATTCGAGGCCAACCTTTCTCGCTCGCCTGGCGGGCAAGCTCCGACTGCGGGTTGATAGTGCGGGGCTGTCCGACGGAGGACAGGAACGGGACATCCTCGTCTCCATTGGCATAGCCGAAGCTGGCGTCGAGATCGATCCGCCGGCGCGCCGCGAATTCGCGCACCGCCGCCGATTTGCCCTCGCCCCAGAGCGGACGTCCCGAGATGCGGCCGGTCGCAATGCCTTCGGAGATCTCGAGTTCGGTGCAGAGTACGTGCTCGATTCCCAGCTCCCGGGCCATCGGCGCGATCTGCATTCGCGTAGCCGACGAGGCGATCACCACCGTGTGGCCGCGGTTCTGATGCGCGCGCACCAGTCGCCAGGCGCCGTGGAACAGAGTGGCGCCGATATCCCTCGAGAACAACTTCTCGCCCAGTTCGAGCAACTCCGTCTCGGTACGGCCCGCCCAGCCGCGAACGCCGCGCTCGATCAGATCCGCGAATTCCGATTCGTCGAGCGAACCCCGAAGTGCCGCAAGGGCTGTCCGGACGAGTTCATCCGGACCGATCTCGAGATTGCGGGCCCGGTGGGCGTATAGCGCCTCGGCCGAGTAGCCATCGATCACTGTTCCGTCGAAATCGAAGAACGCGGCTACATGAGGACCGGGCGGTCCGGATTTGATGCTTGCGACCGCCTCATCGACTGTGGACACGGCGACTCCTATTCTCCGCCAAAACATATGAAGTCCCGCGCCGATGCAGGCTCTGTACAGCAGAAACGGTAACACAAAGCTTTGGTCACATACTGTTGGATATCCAACAAAGTGACCTTATAGTTCGGTCATGCGCGATGCTCCGGGGAGACAAGACGATTCGATGGCGACGGCGGACCGAGCCCTCTCGGACTGGGGTGGCGCGCCACAGTTGAGCGCTTGGGAAGCACTCATGTGGCGTGCCGAAGGCAGTCCGCGCACCCGCTCGGCCGGTGTCGTCGTCGAGCTGCTCGAATCCGAACCCGAGTGGGAACGGCTGGTTGCCGCGCATTGGAAGCTGATCCGGAGGATCCCCCGGCTGGGGGAGCGCGTGGTGGAACCACTGCTGCCGCTGGTGATGCCGGTGTGGGCGGCGGACCCGGCCTTCGACCTGAGCTATCACCTGCAGCAGGTGCGTGTGCCAGGTGCTGGATCGCTCGAGGAGTTGAACGAATTGGTGGCGGCCTTCGCGGCGCAGCCGCGGGATCCGCGTCGTCCGCCGTGGGAGGCCGTGCTGGTCTGCGGTATCGCTGGGGGAAAGTCGGCCTATCTACTCAAGCTGCACCACAGCCTGTGCGACGGACTCGGGATGCTGCAGCTGCTGGACCTCACGCATGGGCACGGCCCGCAATCACGGGATCTCGGCCGCGTGCCTGTACCTGCGCGGGGTACGACCGATAATCCGGCAAGACTGCTCGTGCGGGGCCTTCGTGACCAATTGGCCTCCGCCCCAGGAGAATTGCTGCGCGTTTCTGTCGACGCCGCTGCGCGTTTCCGGGCCGACCCGGTTGGAGCAGCGGCCGGGGCACTTCGGTTCGCGGATTCCCTGCGCCGAATACTGGCGACTCCGCCCGCGTCGGGCTCAGCGGTCTGGCGCGACCGGGGGATCGGATACCGGGTACTCACCCTCAACGTGCCGTTGGGTGGGCTGAAGGCTGCCGGGAGGGCTGCGGGAGGATCGGTCAACGATGCCTTCCTTGCTGCGCTGCTCGGTGCCGTTCGGCACTACCACGAGCGCGTCGGCGCAGTGGTCGGGGATATCCCGATGGCCATCCCCGTGAGTCTTCGCACCGATCGTGATCCGCTGGGGGGCAACCGATTCGCTGGTGCGCGTTTCGCGGCGCCCGCTGGAGAGGCCGATCCGCGGGCCCGGATCATGGCTATCCATGACGTGATCGCCGGTGCGCGTGCCGAACCCGCGATCGGATTCCCCGACCTCATCGCACCGCTGCTGAGCCGCCTGCCGGGTGCCCTGCTCACCGATATCGCCGCCACCATGACCGAGGGCACGGATGTGCAGGCATCGAATATGGGCGGGGTCGGCCGGACCCTCTATCTCGCCGGTGCTCGGGTGTCCCACATCTATCCGGTCGGTCCGCGCCCTGGTGTCGCCGCCATGGTGACGATGGTGTCCTATCGCGAAACATGCTGCGTAGCTGTCAATCTCGACCCAGAGGCGATATCGGACGTACCCGGGTTCGCGGACTGCCTGCGGACGGGATTCGACGAGGTGCTGGAACTGGCGGATTAGTCCGGGGCTGATCGCATCCGCAGGTGCCGGCCGAGTCCCCCTCCTGGGGGACAGGTTTCCCCCTGAGGGAGATCGCGCAGCTGTGACGTCCGGCATAGGTTCGAGCTCATGCCGGTTCCGTATCGGAACCGATGAGTGAATCACCCGATGGGCCGAACACATTCGACGTGTTCGATAGGAGACCCCCCATGCCGATGCAACCGATCGATCACCCGCTCAATCTCACGATGCAAGCCGTTCTGACCTACGGCAGTTGGGGTATCACCGTCGTACTGATCGCTCTCGCGATCAGAATGGGGCTGCGCGAACGAACGCCCTTTTACGTGCTGATGGTGCTGGCCGCGATGGTGGCGGCATTCGCCGAGCCGCTCTACGACACCGCGCTGGTCCTGTATTTCTACTCGACGGACGGCATGTACACGCATTTCACTGCCTTCGGTGTGCCGCAGCCGATTTGGACGCACAGCGGCTATGCCGTCCTCTACGCGAGTGCGGCGATGTTTATCGCGCAGGCGATTCACCGCGGCACACTGACCAGCCGTGGGCTGTACGCCTTCGCCGGTCTCGAATTGGTCATGTCCTCGGTCTTCGAGATGGTCGGAATCAATGGCGGCGCATACGCTTACTGGGGTCCGCATGTTTTCCGGATTTTCAAGTACCCGCTCGTGATCGGTGTGCTGGAGGCGGCGCAGGTGATCTGTTTCGCGGTGGCGGCGGCGCTACTGCGGAAGCGGGCAACGAATCCCTGGCAGCTGCTCGGGCTGTTCGTGCTTTTCCCCTGCACGTTCTTCATGGCCAACTTCGGAGCCGGTGCGCCCACAATCATTGCGCTACACCTGGATCACGTCTCGGAGACTCTCATCAGGCTCGGCGCCGTGGCCAGCATTGTCGCGGCGGCGGTGCTGATCCGCGCGGCCGCGTCATTGCTGCCGTTGGCTTCCGGGCCGGTCACTCCGGCCGAAGCGCCGGTGAGCCCGAAGCATGCAGATCGTCGATGATGACGCGCCGCACTGACTCTTCCAACGGGTAGGGCGTGTACAGGGTGAATCGGTCGACGATGCCCCCGAAACGGCGTTCGATCGCGGGGCCGATGGTCGCCGGTTCGCCGACGACTGCGAAAGTGTCGAGCATCTCGTCGTCGATCAGGCCGGCCATGGTGGACCAGTCGCCCGCCTTCGAGAGGCGATGGAGTTCGGTGTGCAGACCTTCCCACCCATGCAGATCGAGTACGCCGCGATATGCGGGAGTGGCTCCGTAGAAGGCCAATTGGGCTTTGACCGCGGCCACAGCCTCCTGCAGGGCTTGCTCGTCGGTGCCTGTGGCGAGCAACCCCGGGTAGCTGATGGTGAAGTCGGCGCGGGAGCGTCCGGAGGCGGCCAGGCCCGATTCGATGATGGGCAGTGTGGTCTCGCGCAGGTAGCGCTCGGTGGTAAATCCGTGCAGGACCAGGCCATCGGCTGCTTCGGCAGCGACGCGGGTGAGCTTGGGTCCCACCGCGGCAAGAAGAATCGGCGGGGTGCCCCAAGGGTTGGGCTCGGGGCGGAACATCGGAGTCATCAGCGTGTGCTGGTAGAAGTCGCCACGAAAGTCCAGCCGCTCGTCCAACTCCCAACTGCGCCAGATCGCACGCAGCGCCCCGATGAACTCGCGCATACGGTCCGCCGGCGCGGACCACGGCATACTGAACCGGCGCACGATATGGGCCTCGATCTGCGAGCCCAAGCCGAGGATGAAACGCCCGGAACTGAAGGCGTGCAGGTCATTCGCCGCCATCGCCATCGTCATGGGGTTACGCGCGAAGGCCACCGCGACGGCGGTGCCCACCTGGATCCGCGGCGAACGTTGCGCGGCAGCGAGCAGTGGCAGGAACGGGTCCCGGGCAACCTCCGTCGACCAGAGTCCGTCGTATCCCAAGCGGTCGGCGAAATCGACCTGATCATTGATGACGGTCAGATCGCCACCGCCCGTTCCATCGATCGAGCCGCCGATGTTTCCGTCGACCAGCATGTGCACCGTTCCTTCTACGACAGACAACAGTCAGTTCTGACTGTACATCGGCGGCGGGCCGTAGGATCGGGGCATGACCGCCTCACGAGCCGAGAACTATCTGCAACTGCAGGAGAAGCGCAGTCGAGCCAGCCGTCAGCAGATCCTCGATGCGGCGGTGCAGTGCCTGGTCGAGAACGGCTATGCCGGGGCGTCGACGCTGCGGATCCAGGAGTTGGCAGGCATCTCTCGTGGTCGGCTACTGCACCACTTCCCCTCCCGAGACGAACTGCTGGTCGGGGCGGTGCAGCACCTGGCATCCACCCGGGTGGCGGAACTGCGGGAGGAGGTAGGGGCGACGATCGTCGCGGCCGACGACGATCCGGCGCGCATCGATGAAGCGGTCGGGGCGATGTGGACCAATTTCCATCAGCCCTTCTTCTGGGCCTCTATCGAACTCTGGGTCGCCGCGCGGCACAACGAAGCACTCCGGGATGCGTTGCGGCCCTCCGAACATCATCTGCAAAGGGCGATCTACGAAACCTTGGAGGTCATGTTCGGGTCGGTCTGGGCGGCCCGCCCGCGCTACCGGCAAATGGCTGACATCCTGCTATCCAGCATGCGGGGGGTTTCGCTGGCCTACGGATTCGATCCGCGCACCCCCTCGCGTGATCCGCATCTGGCGCAGTGGCGCGATATGGCGCGTGTGCTACTGGGCGAGTAGGCCTCCCGCGCTCTGCAGTCAACGCTGACTTGAGCGACAGTCAGCATTGACTCTTGCTGTGATGTGCGGCACGCTCTATCCACGGCGCGGCGATGAGGCACGCGCTGGGAAGTGCATGAGGAGGTCCCATGTATCCGGGCGTCTATGCCGAGCGAACACCCGATCGGCCCGCGGTGATCATGTCCGATACCGGTGAAACGCTGACCTTCGCCGAACTGGAGGAACGCTCGATCCGGCTGGCCCGGCTCCTGCACGAGCGGGGGCTGCGCCGGGGAGACAATTTCGCACTGCTCGCGGAGAACGGTCCGCGCTACTACGAGGCCTACTGGGCGGCCAGGCGCAGTGGTCTGTACATCACAGCGATCAACCACAATCTCAGCCCCGATGAAATTGCCTACATCGTGAATGATTGCGGTGCGCGGGTTTTGATCGTTTCGGCAAACAAGTCGGCCGCAGCGACGGCGATCGTCGAGCTGACCCCACACGTCGAAGGACGATTGGCGTTCAACGGCACGATTCCGGGCTACGCCGACCTCGAGGCGGAACTGGCAGGGACCGAGGCGATTCCGGTCCCGGACGATCGAGTCGGCGGCGACATGCTGTACTCGTCCGGAACCACCGGATTGCCCAAGGCCATCAAACAGCCCCTGCCGGAGCGACGCCTGGCTGAGCGGGGTGATCCCTACGTCTCGGTCTTCGGCAAGATGTACGGCTTCGACGAACAGACCGTATACCTTTGTCCCGCACCGCTTTACCACGCGGCCCCCTTCCGGTTCGGTGGCTGGGTGCATGCGCTCGGCGGCACGGTCGTCGTGATGCCGCGCTTCGATCCGATAGCGGCCTTGCGGACGATCGAGCAGTACCGGGTCACGCACAGTCAGTGGGTGCCGACCATGTTCGTGCGCATGCTCAAGATGCCCGAAGAGGAACGTTCGCGGTTCGATCTATCGAGCCTGCAGGTCGCCATTCACGCCGCCGCGCCGTGCCCGATCGAGGTCAAGCAGGCAATGATCGACTGGTGGGGGCCGATCCTGCACGAGTACTACGCCAGCACCGAGGGCATGGGCATCACCCTGATCGATTCGCCGCAATGGCTGGCGAAACCGGGATCGGTGGGCAAGGCAGGCATGGGCATTCTGCGTATCTGCGATGACGCCGGCAAGGAAGTCGCGGTGGGTGAGGTCGGCACCATCTACTTCGAACGCGAGACCCTGCCGTTCACCTATCACAACGACCCCGAGAAGACGAAGTCCGCGCAGCATCCCGCGCACCCGAACTGGACGACCAGCGGCGACATCGGTCGAGTCGACGACGACGGTTACCTCTACCTCACCGATCGCAAAGCGTTCATGATCATCTCCGGTGGGGTGAACATCTACCCGCAGGAGATCGAGAATGTTCTCACCCTGCACCCCAAGGTCTTCGACATCGCGGTGATCGGCATTCCCGACGCGGAATTCGGTGAACAGGTGAAGGCCGTCGTACAGCCCGCCCCGGGGGAGCAACCGGGGCCGGAGCTCGAAGCCGAATTGATCGAGTTCGTGCGGGAGCGGATCGCGCACTTCAAGGTGCCGCGCAGTATCGACTTCGTGACCGAGTTGCCGCGGACCCCGACCGGCAAGCTGCTGAAGGCCCAGTTGCGTGAGCAATATGTCTAGTAAAGGAAATCGAATGTCACACCACCAGTTCGTATTTCGCGCCAGCGACGGCATCGGCCTGGCCGGCTATCGGTGGAATCCGGAGGGGCAGGCGGTTGCCGCGGTCGTGCTTGTGCACGGCATGGGTGAGCATGGTCTGCGATATGCCGAGTTGGCTGCGAAGCTGACCGGGCAGGGGTACGTCGTCTACGGTTACGACCACCGCGGGCACGGCGCGACAGCGGATCCCGGCGCGCGGGGAGATCTGGGCCCCGGCGGCTGGTCGGCCCTGGTCGCGGACATCGGAGTGTTCGTTGACCATGTCCGTGCCGAAAGTCGCGGGCTTCCAATCGTATTGATCGCCCATAGTATGGGGTCGTTCGCGTCCCAGCAGTTTCTACTCGACAACAGCTGGTCCGTCGACGCTGTCGCACTGACCGGAACGGCGGCGCTCGACCTGCTCGAACCTGCCCTCGATCTGGAACGGGACCTCGATCTGGCGATGTTCAACGTTCCTTTCGAACCCGCCCGGACCGACTTCGACTGGCTGTCGCGCGATGATGTGGCCGTGGACGCGTATCTCGCAGATCCATTGTGCGGCTTCGGAATCGATCGTGCGTCGACCAAGGCGATGTTCGCGGGCGCACGCAGATTGGGCGATCCCGCGCAAGTTGGGAAGATTCGCTTCGACCTGCCGATCTACATCGCGGTCGGATCCAAGGATCCGGTGAACGCCGAGTTGGTCCTGGTCGAGGTGCTGGTGCAGCGGTTGCGAGACGCCGGTGTAGAGGATGTGACGTTGCGGGTCTATCCGGATGCGCGGCACGAATTGTTCAACGAGGTCAATCGCGCCGAGGTCACGGCCGACCTGGTGGATTGGCTCGGCCGCGCGCTCGCTCGCAAGGATATCGAGGTGGTCCGCAGAGCGCGGTGATACCGACTGCGGCCCAGCTGAGTTCGTCGGACGAATCGGGAGGCGAAGAGATGTCCGTCCGTTCACATTGCGGCGCGCTGGTGGTGTTCGTTGTGTGTGTATGCCTGGCGCTACTCGGTCCGGTGGCAGCCTCGGCCGAGCCGGCTATCGGACCTGTCCAGGACAATTGGTCGGCGGCGCTCGCGTACTCCGTGCTGAATCCTGCGGCAGTTCCCCAGGGGATCAACGACTTTTCGTGCACGCCGGCGGTCGCGCATCCTAATCCGGTCGTGCTGGTCAATGGGGCATTCGAGAGCATGTACGTCAACTGGTCGATGCTCGCCCCACTGCTGCGGTCAGAGGGATACTGCGTGTTCGGACTCGACTACGGCACCGTCGGTGGGCTGCACCAAGTCGGGCCATTGCGCGAATCCGCCCGTGAAGTGGGCGCATTCGTGGATCGGGTGCGGAGCGCGACCGGGGCGGCCAAAGTGGATCTTGTCGCGCATTCCGAAGGCGGCCTGGTGGGCTTGTACTTCATCAATCAGCTCGGCGGGTCGGACAAGGTCGCCACTATGGTCGGGCTGGCCCCGATCACCAACGGGATCAGTGCCTACGGACTGCTGAACGCGATTGCCACCAACCCTGCCGTGCGTGATGCGGTCGGTGCCGTGATTCCCGCTGTGGCAGATGGAACCTCGGGTTCAGCCTTCGTTCGGGAGACGGGCATGAGTGGGATGACCAGGCCCGGCGTCACCTACCTGACGGTCAGCTCGCGCACGGATCTTATTGTCGCCGTTGGCGAATCACAGTTGCCTGCGGGGCCGGGTGTGACCGATGCCGTCGTGCAGGATAGCTGTGCTGCCGATCTGACCGATCACAAATGAAATCTCGTACGACGAGAATGTGATTCGCCTGGTGCGCAATGCTCTCGATCCCGCGCACGCGGGCGCGGTGGAATGTCGCGCGGTGCTGCCGCTCCTCGGCGCGGGCCCGCGGTGAACTCCTCACACGCCCAGCACCGCGCGGGCCGCGTCGGCCAGGAGCCGGCGCAGGCGATCCTCGGGCAGACCGGTGTTGTGGAACAGCGTCGACTGGATCGCGCCGATCGCGGCATGGACGACGGCTCGAGCGTCCGCATCGGACAGATCCTCGCGCAACTCGTCGAGCAGATGCACCCATTCTTCGATGTACATGCGCTGCTTGCGTCGCAGTCGGCGGCTGTCCTCGTCGGGCAGGTTGTTGATTTCGTTGTGGTAGACCTGCGCCAGCTCGCGATCGGCCACCACGAACTCGACCTGGCCGTCGATGAGCCGGTTCAGGGCCAGCCGGAGATCTGCCACCGACTCCACGATTTGATGTTCGTCGCTCAGCAGATTGTCGATCGCGCGGTCGAACAGCGCCACCAGTACCGCGGACTTGCTGTCGAAGTGGCGGTAGATTCCCGACCCGGTGATGCCCGACGCCTGGCCGATATCGGAGATGGACACGGCATGAAAACCCTTGCGGGCGACCAAGTCCGCGGCGGCACTCAGAATTCGGTCCTTACGGGCGGGGTCGCGGACACGAGTTGGTGGCCCGGCCTCGCGGGCGGTTTGCTCGCTGATGATCAACCTCTCGGGGTGTGTGGCCGACATTGCTGCCAATGTTAGTCGAAATTGACTAGCAGCGGAGTCGTTGTCGGGCGAAACGGTAGTATATAGCTTCGAACTGCCATTATGATGTGGTAGTTGGCGGCGGAACGATGAGGTGTCCGCCAGATAGTGATCCGTGAGTAACATGACTGCGACTCGGATCGACCCCCGGCGGCGAACTTCCCTGAAATGGGCGCTGAACCGGTGTCCCGAATAGATCGGATGGGCACCTGGTGCCGATACTGCAGGATATCGCTGCCCACTGGCCTGTTTACGCCATGATGCCGCTCGTAGCTGCGGCAATCGGCTACATCACCAAACTCGCCGCGGTGGAGATGATGTTCCGGCCCATCGAATTTGTCGGCATCCCACCGTATCTCGGCTGGCAGGGCGTCATCCCACGCAATGCCGCCCGGATGGGTGCCGGTGCAGTCGATCTCATGCTGGGGAAGCTGGTCGACCCGCAGGAGATCATCGCGCGCATCGACCTGGACGATCTGATGCAGCGGCTCGCCGATCCCATGCATGCGATGGTCGCCGAGATGACCCGCGAACTGATGAACGCTCTGCAGCCGACGCTGTGGCAGGCACTGCCGGAAGTGGTGCAGAACCGAATCATCGGCCGGGTCGAGGCAGCGGTGCCCGGAATGCTGGACACCTATGTCGTTGACCTGCGCGCCAATGTCGATGTGGTGCTCGACATCCGGCTGCTCGCCGTCAAGGCGCTGATCCGCGATAAAGCGCTGCTGGTCAAAATGATTCGGATGATCGGCAACAAGGAGATGCGGTTCATCGTCCGAGTGGGTATCCCGTTCGGCCTCGTCCTCGGCTTCGTCCAGGCCGGCGCCTGGGCGCTGACCCACTCACCGCTGATCATGCCGTTGTTCGGAGCGGTCACCGGACTCACCACCGACTGGCTGGCCCTGCAGATGATCTTCCGTCCGGTGCGGCCCCGGCGATACCTGGGCCTGTTCACCTGGCAGGGCCTGTTCATCAAACGCCGCGACGAAGTATCCAGGGACTACGCGAAACTCGTTGCCGAGGAGATTCTGACCCCGGCGAATGTGCTCGACGAACTCATCGCCGGCCCGAATTCCGATCGCTTCCTGTCAATGGTGGATCACGAGATCCGCAGTGCCGTCGAAGCGCACATCGGACCCGCCAGGCCACTGGTCCAACTCGCCCTGGGCGTTCGCTATCTCGACCTCGAACGCATAGTTTCCGAGACGGCCGTGCGCCACATGCTGGATCGCACCGACCAGTTCGCCGGCTACGCCACCGAAGCCATGAACCTTCCGGAGTTCCTCACCGGAAAGATGCGGCTGATGACCGACAGTGAGTTCGAAGGTCTGCTCCGCCCGGCCTTCAAACAGGACGAATGGAAGCTGATCGCCGTCGGCGCGCTACTCGGACTGCTGATCGGCGAGGTGCAACTACACCTGCTACTGACCTGACGACCTGTTGCGGGGCGAAGGCGGCGAGCCCCATCCGGTCTGTATCGCAGGAGTCGCTGAATCGGGGGTTGAGGAGCATCCAGGAGGAAAGTCACGCTAAGCACACGGGGTGAATCCTGTTGCTGTGCTGGTGATTTCATGGCAGCGTGACTGATGAGGGTTTGCCCGGCTACGGGCGTTTCGGTGCGTTGTCCCGTGTGGAGCTCGAACGGTTCTGCTACCTCGACGACGAGGACCGCAGGCTGATCGCGGCGCGGCGCCGCGACTACAACCGGCTCGGGTTCGGACTGCAGGTGGTGACCGTGCGCTACCTGGGAATGTTCCTGGCCGACCCGGTCGCTGTCCCACCGGAATTGGTGGCCTACCTCGCCGAACAACTCGACATCGACGATCCGGGCTGCCTGGACGAGTACATGGTGCGCCGCACCACCCGTTTCGAGCACCAGGGCGAGATCGTCACCGAATACGGTCTTGTCGCTTTCGCCGAGGCCGAACCCGAACTCGCGGCCTGGATCGCCGATCAGGCCTGGGTCACCGGCGATGGCCCGAAGGCGATCTTCGACGGCGCGGTGGCGTGGTGCCGGGCCCGGCGCGTGCTGCTGCCCGGGGTGACCACGCTGGACAAGCTGGTCGCCACCGGCCGCGAGGCCGCCGAGCTTCGACTGCGCACCCAGCTGGCCGGGCAGCTCGGTGCAACGGAGGCCTCGGCGCTGCTGGGGTTGCTGGAGGTGCCGGCCGGGACCAGGCAGCGGGTCAGCGAGCTGGATCGGCTGCGCAAGGGTGTGTTTCGTCCGTCCTCGAAAGGGATGCTCACCGCCCTGGAGCGGGTCGGCGAACTCGCTGCGGCGGGGTCGGCGCGAGTGGATGTCTCGGCGGTGCCGCCGCGGCGGCTGCTGGGTTTGGCCCAACACGGCCTGGCGGGCAAGGCGACCGGTTTGCGGCGGATGACCCGCGAGCACCGGCTCGCGGTGCTGGTCGCGACGGTGTCGGTGCTGGGTACGCGCGCTGCCGATGACGTGCTCGAGTTGTTCGACCTGCTGATGACTACCGAGCTGCTGTCCAAGGCCGAGCGCGAATCCAAGGACGAGAAGCTGCGCCGCTACCCGCGGGTCTCGCGTAACGCGGGCCGCCTGGCCAAGGCGGTGGCGGTGCTGCTGGAGATGGTGGAGATCGACCAGCAGGTCGAGTTGTCGGTGGTGTGGGACCTGATCGAGGCGAAAGTCTCCGGCGCCGAACTACGCTCGGCGGTCGCGATCATCACCGAACTCGTCCCGCTCGGCGACGCCGAACTCGACGGGCAACCCGCCGAGGAGCTGGCCGGGCGCTTCGCCACGGTGCGCCCGTTCCTGCCGCGATTGATGCGCACCATCGCCTTCGGTGCCACCGCCGACGGTGCGCCGGTGCTGGCCGCGATGCGCGTCCTGGGTGAGTTGATCACGGTCAGATCCGGGCGGGGACCGGCGCGCTGGCTCGATGCCCGCGCCGTCGATCACGACCTGATCGGCGGTGCCTGGACCCGGTTGGTGTACCCGGCCGGGCGACCACCCGAGACCGTCGACCGCGCCGCCTACACGTTCTGCGTGCTCGAACAGTTCCATCGACATCTCAAGCACCGCAACATCTTCGCCGAGTCCTCCTCGAAATGGCGCGACCCGCGTGCGCACCTGCTGGCCGGAACCAGCTGGGAGAGCGCACGCGAGGCCGGCCTGAACGCCCTGAACCTGCCGGGTGAGGCGGCGGGAATGCTCGCCGCGCACGCCGAAGCCCTCGATGCCGCCTACCGGGAGGTCGCCGCCCGTTTGGACGCCGACACCCCGGCTACGGTCGACGACGAAGGGAAACTGCACGCCGCCGCGCTGGTCGCGATCCCGGATCCACCGAGCCTGACCGATCTGCGCCGCCGGGTGGAAGCGATGCTGCCGCGCATCGATCTGCCGGAGCTGGTGTTGGAAGTGATGGCGTGGCATCCCGGTTTCACCGAGGCTTTCACTCACGCCTCCGGCAACCCGGCCCGGGTCGCCGATCTGGGTTTGTCGGTGGCGGCGGTGCTGTGCGCGCACGCGATGAACGTCGGGTTCGCGCCGGTGATCAGCCCCGGGGTCGAGGCGCTGACCCGTGACCGGCTGCACCATGTCGATCAGTCCTACCTGCGCTTCGATACCCTCGCCGCGGCCAATGTCGCCCTGATCGAGGCCCAGGCCCGGATCCCGCTGGCCCAGCTCTGGGGCGGTGGCCTGGTCGCGAGTGTGGACGGTTTGCGGTTCGTGGTGCCGGTGCGCACCATCCACGCCCGCCCCAACCCCAAGTACTTCGGCCGCAAACGCGGCATCACCTGGCTGAACATGATCAACGACCAGGCCGCTGGTCTTGCCGCGCAAGTCCTTTCGGGCACTCCTCGTGATTCGCTGCACGCCGTCGATGTGGTGTTGCGCCAGCAGGGCGGTGTGGTGCCGGAGGCGATCATCACCGACACCGGTTCCTACAGTGACATCGTGTTCGGGCTGCTGCACCTGCTCGGACGCCAATATCGCCCGCAGCTGGCGAATCTGCCCGATCAGCGGTTGTGGCGCATGGACCCGGGCGCGGACTACGGGCCCCTGGACAAGGCCGCGCGCGGGCGTATCGACTGCGAGCGAATCGAGCGGCATTGGGAGGACATGTGCCGGATCGCGGTCTCGATCCACACCGGCGAAGTCTCCGCTCATGAGGTCACCCGCATGATTTCCCGTGACGGGCAACCGAGTTCGCTCGGGCACGCGGTCGCGCACTTCGGGCGGATCTTCAAATCCCTGCATGTGCTGCGCCTGGTCGACGACGAACCCTACCGCCGTGAGATCAAAGCCCAGGCCAACCTCACCGAGGGCCGCCACGACCTGGCCCGGCGGATCTTCCACGGCCGCAAGGGCGAGATGACGCGCACCTACTACAACGGCATGGAAGACCAGCTCGAAGCACTCGGCCTGGTCCTGAACTGCGTGGTGCTGTGGAACACCGTCTACATGGACCGCGCCCTGGCCGAGTTGCGTGCCCAGCACTACCCGGTTCTCGAGGTCGACGCCGCGCGGCTCTCGCCGTTCATCCGCTCCCACATCGGCATCGACGGCCACTACAGCTTCCACCTGCCCGATCTGGACGGCACACACCGACCGCTGCGCGATCCGGACGCCCCCGACGACGAATGAGCCCCTGGCCCAGCACTCTTCCGCCGAAGAGTGTCGGCGGGTCGCCCGATACTGATCGTCATGAGGGGTTCCAGTAGTAATCGCCGAAAAAACAACGGATATGGCGTAGTTCGCTGGTAGAGGCTGGTTTTGGTGTTCGGTGGGCGCGATTGCTTTGCCGGATCTGTGTGCGGGGTTGACGCCAGGTTCATGGTTGGGTCGGGCGCGGTCCGCGGAGTGCTTCGGTTGGCTGAACAGCTGAAGTACGGGCGGCAGAGCTTCGTTCGTACGACAAGCGAGCCGAAACCACGACCGAGCATGTGCGGCCGCCAGCTCGGCATCTGAGCTGGCGGCCGGCAAGGACGAGCTCGATGAGGTCCTGTTGGCGCGGGCGATGGAGCACGATTCGCCGACGTTGTTCGGGCCGCCGACACGCGTCCTCTGCGGACGCGTGATTGTGCGTGTTCTACTGCGAGAGAGTGGGATTCACCCCTTGTGGGCGGCTATCTCGGTGAGCTGAGCGCGGGCGGCGGCGACCAGGTCCTCGTTGGTATTGGCGTGCCCCGAGAGTCCCCAGCCACCGGAAACGGCCTCGGTGAGCTGCACCCAGGTCCGTTCGATCAGGGACGGGTCCCCAGCGGCCTTGGCGACGAGGTCGGTCAATTGGCGGACCACGGCGAGTTGTTTGTCCCGGTCCAGTGCGCCGGCGTTGGTCAGGACTTGGATGCGCACGTAGGCGCTGTCTCCGTCGACGTTGGAGAGTCGGTCGGCTGGCAGGTCGTGAACGAACGCGGCGGTGTTCTTGCGAAACATCGGAA
>NZ_JAODNK010000239.1 GCF_025465275.1 Nocardia sp.
GTTTCTGAGGCAGAGTGAACGTCGTGGCCCTGTTCCAGGTGTTGAACCTACTGCTGTTCCTCTTCTGGCTCCTGCTGATCAGCCGAGTCATCGTCGAGTTCATTCGCAGCTTCGCGCGGGACTGGCGGCCCACCGGGTTCGTTGTGATCGTCCTCGAGGCGATCTTCACGATCACGGACCCTCCGGTGAAACTTCTGAGGCGTTTGATACCCCCAGTGAATCTTGGGGGAATAAGGCTCGATCTCTCGATAATGGTCCTGCTTTTCATCGTCTTCATCTTGATGTCGATCACGGGCCAGCTCGGGCAGTCGGTAGCTCAGGTGTGACAGAATGGCCGGAAGAACTAATGCTTGCCAGATCTACCGCTAGATCTCCAACGAAGCGTGAAGGGATCGTTCCATGCCGCTGACCCCTGCCGATGTGCACAACGTCGCGTTCAGCAAACCACCGATCGGGAAGCGCGGCTACAACGAGGATGAAGTTGATGCCTTCCTCGACCTGATCGAGCAGGAGCTCTCACGCCTCATCGAGGAGAACGCGGACCTTCGCCAGCGTGTTGCTGAGTTGGACGCGGAATTGGCTGACGCCAAGAAGAATCGCGGTCCGGTCAATGCCGTGAAGGCGCCGGTCGTGCCGGAGCCGGTGAAGGCCGCGCCGCCGCCGCCCGCTCCCATGCCGGTCGCCGCCCCGGTCGCCCCGCCCGCCGCGCCCAGTGCGGACGCGAATCTGCAGGCCGCCAAGGTGCTCTCGCTCGCGCAGGAGATGGCCGATCGCCTCACCTCGGATGCGAAGACCGAGGCAGAGCAGCTGCTCGCCAATGCCAGAGCGAATTCGGAGCGACTGGTCGGCGATGCCCGCACCCGTTCCGAGGCCATGGTTGCCGACGCCCGTCAGAAGGCCGAAGCCATGCTGTCGGACGCACAGACCCGTTCGGACAGCCAGCTGCGCCAGGCCAAGGAGAAGGCCGACGCCCTGCAGGCCGATGCCGAGCGCAAGCACACCGAGATCATGGCCACCATCACGCAGCAGCGCAGCGTGCTGGAGAGCCGGATCGAGCAGCTCAAGACCTTCGAGCGCGAATACCGTGTGCGCCTGAAGTCCTACCTGGAGTCGCAGCTGGAGGAGCTCGAGAACCGTGGTTCCGCGGTCCCGGTCGATGGTGGCGAGTTCAGCGACAACGCCTCGGGCAACGGAGCACTCCTCAAGGGCGGCAAGTAGAGTCGTCAGCACGGCCACTGGTGCTGCGCTGCCCGTTGATCGGGTTGTGCGGCGCCGCCACCGTTTCCATACGAGGGGGTGGTGACCATGCTCGTGATGACACTGGCCCTGGCAGCCGTCGGTTTCGGCCTGCTGGTGACCGCACTGACCACCGGTTCGGTGGTCTGGGCGTGGGGCTGCATTATCGTGTGCGTGCTCGGCGCGGTTCTGCTGCTGGTCAGCGCACTTTCCTTCCGTGAGGACCCCGAGGACGCGCAGCCGCGTCCGGGTGGGCGGCACGCAAGGCATTGACGGGCGAGCCCAGGGAATATCCGCTGGACCTGCCCGGCTAGACTCGAAGTAGTTGCACGGCGTCGATCCGGCCATCACCGGGGAGTCTTCGGAAGAACGGCGTTCGCGCCCAGTAGAACCGAACGGGTGAGCCCGTCACAGCTCGCAATGAGTGGTTCGGCCCGGCCGCGATGTCGCGGAGCGGCCGGACAAGCGGGGTGGTACCGCGGTATCGGCGCACAGCGCCGGCGTCGCCCCCGTGCCCACCGGGGTCTGCACGCAGGCCCACTGGCACGAGGAGCTGACGCCGAGATGTCCGGCGAGAATCCCACACCCACCGCCTACCCCCGCGCCGACCTGGGCGCATCCTCGGGTCAGGTGTCCTTCCCCGAGCTCGAGCAGCGCGTGCTGGACTACTGGGCCGCCGATGACACCTTCCGGGCCAGCATCCAGAATCGTTCCGATGCAGAGGAATTCGTCTTCTACGACGGTCCCCCCTTCGCCAATGGGTTGCCACATTACGGTCATCTGCTGACCGGATATGTCAAGGATTTGATCCCACGATTTCAGACCATGCGCGGGAAGAAGGTCGAACGGCGCTTCGGCTGGGACACTCATGGGTTGCCCGCGGAAATCGAAGCGGAGAAGCAGCTCGGTATCACGGACAAATCACAGATCGATGCTATGGGTCTCGCGGAATTCAATGCCGCGTGCAAATCTTCGGTTCTTCGCTACACGAACGAGTGGCGCTCCTATGTGACGCGTCAGGCACGTTGGGTCGACTTCGACAACGACTACAAAACCCTCGACCTCGACTTCATGGAATCGGTCATGTGGGCGTTCAAGTCGTTGCACGACAAGGGATTGATCTATCAGGGCTTCCGGGTGCTGCCCTACAGCTGGTACGAGCAGACGCCGCTGTCGCATCAGGAGGCGCGCATGGACGACGCCTACCGTATGCGCCAGGATCCGGCGGTGACCGTTGCAATGGTGCTGCAGGTGCCGGCGGATCACCCGCTACATGCGTTGGATGGCGCCAATGCACTGATCTGGACGACCACGCCGTGGACGCTGCCATCCAACCTGGCCATCGCCGTACACCCGGACGTCACCTACGTGCACCTGCGCGGTAAGGACGGTAAGCGGTACCTGCTTGCCGCCGAACGGGTCTCGCACTACACCCGCGAGTTCGGCGAGGAACCGGAGGTGCTGTCCGAGCACTCCGGCGCTGCCCTCGCGGACCTGAACTACCACCCGCCGTTCGACTTCTTCGTCGGTCATCCGAACGCGCACCGTGTCCTCAATGCCGACTACGTGACAACCGACTCCGGCACCGGCATCGTGCATCTCGCGCCTGCCTTCGGTGAGGAGGATATGGATGTCGCCACCGCCAACGGCATCCAGATCGTGCAGCCCCTCGATGCGGGCGGCAAGTTCACCTCGATGGTGCCGCCGTATCAAGGCCTCATGGTCTTCGACGCCAACCCGGTCATCATCAAGGACCTCAAGGCGGCCGGAAAGCTGTTGCGGCACGAGACTATCGAGCACTCCTACCCACACAGCTGGCGCTCCGGTCAGCCGCTGATCTACATGGCGGTGCCGTCCTGGTTCGTGGGGGTTACCAAGTTCCGCGACCGCATGGTCGAGCTCAACAAGGAGATCAGCTGGACTCCCGAGCACATGCGCGACGGTCAGTTCGGTAAGTGGCTGGAGAACGCGCGCGACTGGAACATCAGCCGTAACCGCTACTGGGGCTCGCCGATCCCGGCGTGGGTGTCTGACAATCCGGAATACCCGCGGGTGGACGTGTACGGTTCGCTGGACGCGCTGGAGCGCGATTTCGGCGTGCGGCCGACCGATCTGCACCGGCCCATGATCGACGAGTTGGTGCGCCCGAATCCCGATGACCCGACCGGGAAGTCGATGATGCGGCGTACCCCCGAGGTGCTGGACTGCTGGTTCGAGTCGGGCTCCATGCCGTACGCGCAGGTGCACTACCCGTTCGAGAACAAGGAATGGTTCGAGGGCACCGACACCGAGTCCGCCCACAGCCCCGGCGATTTCATCGTTGAATACAACGGTCAGACCCGTGGCTGGTTCTACCTCCTGCACGTACTGTCCACCGCGCTTTTTGATCGTCCGGCGTTCAAATCGGTTGTGGCGCACGGCATCGTGCTCGGCGACGACGGCCTGAAGATGTCCAAGTCCAAGGGCAACTATCCGGACGTCAACGAGGTCTTCGATCGCGACGGCGCCGACGCCATGCGCTGGTTCCTGATGGCCTCGCCGATCCTGCGCGGCGGCAATCTCATCGTCACCGAGCGCGGTATCCGCGAGGGTGTCGGCCATGCGCTGCGACCGCTGTGGAACGCCTGGACCTTCCTGCAGCTGTACGCCTCGACACCCGGTGTGTGGCGCACGGATTCGGCGAATGTGCTCGATCGCTACATCCTGGCCAAGCTGGCGCAGACCCGCGAGGTCATGACCGATGCGCTGGAGGGGTACGACATCGCCGCCGCGGCAGAGGAATTCCGGTCCTTCGCCGATGCGCTGACGAACTGGTATGTGCGCCGGTCGCGTTCGCGCTTCTGGGAAGAGGACCGCGACGCCATCGACACCCTGCACACCGTGCTGGAGGTCGCCACGCGCCTGGCCGCTCCGCTGCTGCCGCTGCTCACCGAGGTCATCTGGCGTGGCCTCACCGGTGAGCGGTCGGTGCACCTGACCGATTGGCCGAGTGCGAGCGATCTGCCCGCCGATCCCGAGCTCGTCTCCGCCATGGACGAGGTGCGCACGGTCTGCTCTACGGTGCTCGGTCAGCGCAAGGCGCAGAATCTGCGTGTGCGCCTGCCGCTTTCGGAGCTGACGGTGGCCGCGGAGGATGCGGAACGCCTGCGCCCCTTCGCCGAGCTGATCGCCGATGAGGTCAATGTCAAGAAGGTCGACCTCACCACCGATGTGGCCGCGCACGGCCGCTTCGAACTGGTGGTGAACGCCCGGGCCGCCGGTCCGCGCATCGGCAAACAGGTGCAGGCGGTCATCAAGGCGGTCAAGGCGGGGGAGTGGAGCGAGGCCGCCGACGGCACCGTGACCGCCGCCGGCATCACGCTGCTGCCCGAGGAATACACCCAGCGCTTGGTCGCCGCCGAACCCGAATCCACCACCGCGCTGCCCGGCAATGCCGGTCTGGTGGTGCTGAATTCGGTGGTCACCGAGGAGCTGGAGGCCGAGGGCTGGGCCCGCGACCTCATCCGCGACCTGCAGGAGACCCGCAAGTCCAGTGGCTTGGATGTCTCCGACCGCATCACCGTGGTCCTGGACGTTCCGGCCGACCGTCAGGAGTGGGCGCAGACGCACCGCGATCTGATCGCCGGTGAAATCCTCGCCACCACCCTGACTTTCGGGGATGCGGGCGCGGACGCC
>NZ_JAODNK010000003.1 GCF_025465275.1 Nocardia sp.
CCGATAGCAACCTTCAGCACCCCGAGCGCCGACCGGGACGCGATCGCGTCGACCACCCACCCGTAGTCGACGTCCTCACGCCACCAATCTCGGAGCAACCGCAGACCAACCCGCATGTACTGCCCCCTCGGCGCCGGACGAACCCTCCTGCACTGACGACCTGCACACCGCCGGACACCCCGCTCCAGCCGTGTAATGCAGTCTATTCAGCCATAATGCAGCAACCGCATGGACTGTAATCCATGTCACTCCACCGGCCGGCGCAGCCGGGCCGCCAGCCAGAGCACCACGCCGTAACCGAATGCCGCATCGGCATTCGACACCAGCGCGGAGGACGGGAAGACGATGGCGTGCCGCAGTCCGGCATCGGCCAGCGCGCGCACGCGGGCCAGCACCTCCGCGGGCGTACCGATCACCAGCCATTCGTACAGCACCTCGTCCGGAACCTCTTCGATCGCTTCCAGCACCTCGGCTCTGGTCAGCTGGTGCGGCATCAGATCGATCAGACCCCGAAAGTCCTCTCCGAAAGGATGTTTCGCGCCGCAGCGCGTCCACACCGCAGCGGGAGCCATCAAACCCAGATAGCGAACCGACGGATTGCGCAGCAGCCGCCGGATCCCCGACTGCGTGCGCGCGGTGACGATCGAGAGCATCAGCGCGGGAACGATCGCCTCGGGATCGCGCCCGGCCTCGCGGGCCGAGGTGCGGACCAGACCCAGTCGCCGCTGGTACTCGTCCGGCGACATCGACTCCCACGGATACCACCCGTCGGCATATCGCCCCGTCAGTTCCAGCATGCGCGGCCCGTGCGCGCCGATCCAGATCTGCGGCATCCGGTCGGCGGGCGCCGTCAAATCCATTGGCGCCCTGTCGATTTTGTAGTAGCGACCGGAGAATTCGATGGGCTCCGTCGCCGTCAGCGCCGCGCGCAGCACCTGCAGCGCCTCCTCCAGGCGATCCACCGGACGATTCCAGGTGAACCCGTACGGATCGAGGTTCTCCCGCTCGCCGGACCCGATGCCCAGGATGGGCGGCACTTTCGTCATATGCGCCAGCGTGAGGAACGTCTGCGCCAGCAATACCGGATGTCTGCGATGCGGATCCGTCACGCCGACCCCCAGCTGCACCCGGCCCGCCCCCGCGGCCAGATGCGCCAGCAATGGTGCGTAATCGAACTGCTCGTCGGGACTGTTGATCGCCTTCGCCTGCGCGGTGAAATCGCTGTCCCACACCGAACGTGGGAACACACCGATCAAATGATCCGGCGCCAGTACCGAATCCAGCCGCCCGAGCCGGGCCATCCGCACCACGAAGCGCGCGGCGGCCAAGGGCGGGTTCACACCGGCTAGGGTGCCTACCGCGAATGATTTCTGCTGCGAGTCCGACACGATGGTCTCCTCTCGACGGGCACACCGGAATCGGGCCCACGCCGATTATCGCGTCGAGCCCCGTACCTCGTGCGGTGATTGCGGGCATCGGTCCGGCGCTCGTACTCCGCGAAAAGCCATATGTCCAGCGGTAATCTGGCCTCGGACCGCGACACTCGCTATGGTTCGGCGATGCAGAGCGCAGAGTTCGTCGAACGCGGCAGCACGATCATGGACCGGGTGACGTCCACGCAGTCCGCGCAGCCGTGGCAATTGGTGGTCGGCACCGGAGTTGTCGCGCTGCTGCTGGTGGCCTTCCGCCCGACCTGGCGGATTCTGCGCAATGTGGTGACCATCGCACACGAGGGCGGGCATGCGTTCACGGCGCTGCTGACGGGCCGGCGCCTCAACAGCATCCGATTGCATTCGGACACTTCCGGACTCACCGTCTCGAGCGGAAAGCCGTACGGGCTCGGCATGATTCTCACCAGCGCCGCCGGTTATCCTTCGCCCGCACTGGTGGGTCTGGGCTATGCGGCACTGCTGGGCGCACATCGCATCACGCTCATGCTGTGGCTGACGATCGCACTGCTGGCCGTCCTGCTGCTGAAGGTGCGCAATGGATACGGCCTCCTGACGGTCTTCCTGACCGGCGGGCTGATCTTTCTGGTCTCCTGGTTCGGCACCGACGCCGTTCAGGCGGCAGTGGCCTATCTGGCGGCGTGGTTCCTGCTGCTGGCGGCGGTGCGACCGGTCATCGAGTTGCAGCGTAATCGCCGGAACGAACCCAATTCCGATGCCGATCAACTGGCGCGCCTCACTCGCATACCGGGACTACTGTGGGTATTGGCGTTCGGAGCGGTAGCCCTGTGCTCGCTGGTGCTGGGCGCCCGGCTGTTGCTGAACGACGTGACCGGAGTGTGTGTGCCGCCGCTCACTCACAACACGTGTTCCGTGTCCGCCGAGCGGTGACGATCCTCGTGCGACATCACGAGATCGATGCCGCTACAAGATTTCTGGAGAATGCGGGCTAACATTCGCGGTGCACCGTCCGGGTGATCGGGAACACGGCGAAACCCCTTCATCGATCGTCCGGCCGGGTTCGATCGTGATCGCAGGAGGGTGTGGGATGGAAAGACCGGCATGGGCCCCGGAGGGCGTGGACATGGCGCAGGCGAGCCCCGCTCGCATGTACGACGCGCTACTGGGTGGCTCGCACAATTTCGACATCGATCGCCGCGCCGCCGAAATGGGCAAGGCGCTCGTACCGGATCTGCCGCGGCTGGCCCTGAGCAATCGCGCGTTCCTGCGTCGCTCGGTGCGCTTTCTGGTGGATTCGGGGATCCGGCAGTTCCTGGATATCGGTTCCGGCATTCCGACCGCGGGCAATGTGCACGAGATCGCCCAGGAGATCGACCCGACCTGCCGCGTGCTGTACGCGGATATCGATCCGGTGGCCGTCGCGCACGCCCGGGCCATCCTGCAGGGCAATACCGGCGCCGCCGCCATCGAGGCCGATCTGCGCAAGCCGGTCGATCTGCTCGCGGCGGCCCGCGAGACCGGCATTATCGATTTCGAGCAGCCGGTCGGCGTGCTGCTGTTCGCCGTCCTGCACCTGCTCGGCGACGAGGACCGTCCGGCCGATACCGTCGCCACGCTGCGCGCCGCGGTGCCTTCCGGCAGCTTTGTCGCCATTTCGCACCTCACGTCGGCGAGCCGGCCCGAGGACGCCGCCAAACTCGGCGCGAATGCGGCCGGCAAGAGCAATGTCGGTATCCATTTCCGTTCGCACGAGGCGATCAGCAGCTTCTTCGAGGGCTGGGAGCTGGTCGAGCCTGGAGTGGTCGAGCTGCCGGTGTGGCGGCCCGAATCCGAGCGCGATCAGCACGAAGCACCGGGCCACTCACTCGGTTTGGCCGGTGTGGGGCGCAAAGGCTGAGTAGGCGTAGGACTTTCGGGGCAGGGGGTTAGCGGTGGGTGCGGCACACGAACTGGCGGTGCGGTGGGCAGCCATGCTCGACGGCGCTGTCGCGCCGACGCTCAACCGCACCCAGGTCGAGGAGCTGCTGGATCCCTATGCCGCCGGACTGATCGAGGCGGTGCGCGGGACCGGTGCGACAACGGTGGCGGCCGCGGCGGCCGCGGCGCTGGTCGCGGCCAATTACCGTGACCCACTGGCAGTGCACCGCTCGGTACTGGTGCTCTGCAAGGACCTCGTCGACGCCGTCTGCCCCGATCCCGAATGCCGGGATTTCGTTGCCGTCCGCGACCGCGCCATCGAGGTGGCCGCCGAATTCGCCGCCGCGTTCACCGCGGGCCTGCGTTATGCCGCACTGGCCGAGCAGGAGAGCACCATGGCCGCCGTCCTGACCGCGGCCCGGGAGGCGGAGGCGCGGCGGCAGCTGTCGGAGGCGCGGTTCCAGGCTATTTTCGCGGGCGCGTCGGTGGGCATCGGCACCATCGACATCACCACCGGCCGGGTCGTCGATGTGAACAATGCGATGGCCGAAGTGCTCGGCGTCCCAGCCGAATCCATGCCGGGACGCTCGGTGGCCGACATTCTCGGGCCGATGAATATCGGCGACGCCTTCGCCCGTTTCCAGCAGCTGTTCTCCGGTGAGGTGGACAGCTTCCGCATCGAGTCGGTGCACACCCGCCCGAACGGCACCATCACGATCATCGACCTGTCCATGTCCGTGGTGCGCGACAGCGACGGCAACCCCCGCTTCCTGATCGGGGTCACCGTCGATGTCACCGAGCGCAAACAGCTGGCCGATCAGCTCTGGTACGACGCGCACCACGATTCGCTCACCGGTCTGCCCAACCGGCTGCTGTTCTTCGACCGGCTCGCGGCCGCCGACGGTCAGGTCGGCGTCTGCTATCTGGATCTGGACGGCTTCAAGGAGATCAACGATCGTCGCGGCCATACCGCGGGCGACCGGGTGCTCTGCGATGTGGCGCAGCGATTGCGCGCCGTCCTGCCGGAGAAGGCCGTCGCGGCGCGGCTGGGCGGCGACGAGTTCATTGTGCTGGTCGAACATTGCTCGGGCCGAAGTGAATTGACGGAAGTGGCGGACAGCATCCTCGGGGCGCTGCGCCAGCCGTTCGATGTGGCGGGCCTGTCGGTGACGGTCGGCGCGAGCATCGGCACCGCGCTGGTGGATACCCATTCGACCGCCATCGACGAGCTCATGCATGCCGTGGACACCGCCATGTACCGCGATAAGGCCGCTAGATCACGAAGGGCAGCAAAGCTTTTCGCTCCCCCGGATACTCGCTGAACTTCTCCCGGTACCACTTGTGCGTCGCGAAGGCGCGCGGCACCAGATTGCCGAAGGTGATCAGGAAGATGACCACACCCGGCAGCGCCCAGGTGAGCAGCGCGAAGCCCGCCCAGGCCAGCAGCTCACCGAGATAGGTGGGGCTGGTGACGAATCGGAAACCCAACCCGAACGGGATCTTGTATTCCGTTGCGCCCGGGTTGTTCTTGTCCCGTAGATTGCGAACGATCCACTCGGAGCTGACCAGCAGCCCGAACCCGCAGAGGTACACCACCAGGCCGATGATGAAACGCGGATCGGTCAGCCAGCCGGTGCCGTACTGCCCGAGGTAGTCATGGCTGAACAGCGCACCGTTGAGGTACCCGTGCATGCAGGTCACGAGCATGCCCATGCCGAGCACCGAGACATTGAAACTGCTTGTCTTGCCGGGCACTTGGCGGATGGACAGCGGGAAGAACCAGCCGCGATTGGCGTAGTGCAGAATCCAGATCCCCGCCAGCACCAGTGAGGTGGGCTCGAACCGGTGCGGCCCGGTCAGGTACGCGACCGCGAACACCACGGTGGCCGGAATCTCCATGAGCCACCACCCGAGTTTCGGGTTCAGGTTCAGGCCGAGCTTGGCGGTGGCGAATCGGCCGTAGGGGCTCTGCCCGAACAGCCCGCCCACCAGCACGAACGCGGCGAATGCGAACGCGATCGTGAGTACGGTGTCGTAAACGGTGTTGCCGGTATACCAGTTCATTCACGGTCCTTCGTAGTAAAACTAGAACAGGTTCTACC
The DNA here is from genome assembly GCF_025465275.1 of Nocardia sp. Taxonomy (GTDB): domain Bacteria; phylum Actinomycetota; class Actinomycetes; order Mycobacteriales; family Mycobacteriaceae; genus Nocardia. The sequence continues at coordinate 5,429 of NZ_JAODNK010000003.1, forward strand.
ACGCCGGGCCTACGGTTCGGTACCCATACGCGGGCACGGCACCTAACCGCCCGGTAGGTTGGCGGGAGCCTGGAGGGAGGCGTAGATGGGTGCAGAGGGCTGGGATGTACTGCTGAAATGGATGCCGTCCTTCCTGGAGGAGGACGAGGAAGCGGCCGATCGATTCGGCCTGGAGTGGAATCCGCGATTCATTCAGGTGCGCGACGAAAGCACCGGGCGCCATGCGCATTTCGCGCAGCAGGGCACTGAGATCGAGGTACTGATCACCGTCCCCGACGATCCCGCCGACGCCGAGCGACTACGCACCGCGCTGCGAGCACAGCCGGAGGGCACCTGGGATCCGTGCCCGCTGCCGCTCGAATCCGATACCGCCACACCGGATCCGCAATGGCGAGCGGTGCAGCGAGTTCAGGAGCAACCGGAACTGGCACGCGAATGGGCCGCCGGCTGGCGGCGCGGGTCGCCGCTCGAGCAGCGCAAGCAGATCGCGGAATCGGTGGTGGCGGTGCTGGACCGGGGTCTGGCCATGACACCGGATCGGTTGCGCTTCAGCGCCTGGAGTCTGGACGCGCCCGATACCGTCAGCGATTACGGGCTGCCCGCCGATCGGCCCAGTGAACGCAATGCGACGGCCCAGTGCGCCGACTGGGCCGATTTCGAGACCCGGCTGGCCTGGGCGCTGACCACACTGCCATGGGACGGCGTGATCAATCTGAGCACCCCGCATCCCGGACCCGATCCGTGCTTCGTGCAATTCCTGCACGGGCGGCAGCTGTTCAACGAGGCCAGCGGGTGGGATGTCGCCGGGCTCGGTGCGAGCGAATTCGACCGGCGCATGCGGGATCTGGGCTGGAGCTTCGCACCGCACAGCGTGCCGGGTGGCGCGGCGCTCATCTGGGAGGGCCCGCTCGCCAAGGCCGGGCATAATCCGCGATTACTGAGTGCGCCGCAGCGGACGGTGACGACCTTCCAGGAGGTATTCGCGGTGCAACACCCGCAGGACTTGGTGTTCCGGGCCTTCCGCAACGGCCGGCGGCGCGATCCGGAGCTGCGCTATCTCGATGCGGAGCTCGGGGTGCCACGCGACGTACGCTGAGCCGCACTCCCTTTCAGCCGGATTAGAGCCGTTGCAGGTGGATGGGCAGCCCGTCGGCGGGCTTGGGACCGGTACCGGCGACCAGCGGCACCTCGTAGCCGGCGGGCACGCTCCAGCGATATTCGAGCAGCATGCGGTGCAGGACGGCCTTCACCGTCATGCCGCCGAAGTACCGGCCGATGCACTTGTGCGCACCGCCACCGAACGGCGGCCAGGCGTAGCGATGCGATTTGTCCTCCGCACGTTGCGGATCGAAGCGCTCGGGGTCGAAGACGTCGGGATCGTGCCAGTTCTCCTCGGCGCGCATCATGGTGTACGCCCCGGCGATGACGAGGGTGCCCGCGGGAATGAAGTATCCGCAGATATCGGTGTCGGCGATGGCCTGCCGCACGATCTGGCCGACCGGCGCGTACATGCGCAGCGTCTCCCGGAAAGCCATGTCCAAACCAGTGAGCCGGTCCACATCGCCGTAGTCGAGCGTGGATTTGCCCAGCGCACGGGACTCCTCGCGCAGGCGGTCCTGCCATTCGGGGTGCCGGGCCAGCTCGTAGGCCAGCATGGAGATGGCATTGGTGCTGGTGTCGTGCGCGGCCATCATGGTGAAGATCATGTGGTCGACAATGTCTGCGTCGGTGAAGGATTCACCGTCGTCGGTGGTAGCGCGGCAGAGCACACTGAACAGATCGTCCCCGTCGCCCGCGCGCTTGGCGGGGACTTCCCGGCGGAAGTATTCCTCCAGCGTCTGCCGCCCGCGCAGTCCCCGATTCCACACTCCCCCGGGCATATTGGTGCGAATGGCGGCCTGCCCGCCGCGCACCGCATCCTCGAAGGCGTGCGCCAACTGCGTTCCCTCGAGGCCGAGTTCGGCCCCGGCGAACACCACCGTGGCCTGCTCCAGGAGTAGCTGTTTGACATGGTCGTAGAGCAGAAAAACGGGCCCGGGCTGCCAGCCGTCGACAGCGCGGACGATTCGGGGCGTGGTGAGGTCGAGATAGCCGATCAGGCGCGGGCGAGTGAACGCCTGCTGCAGAATGCGACGGTGGTAGGTGTGCTCGTCGAAGTCGCGCAACAGGATTCCGCCCCGGAAGAACGGTCCGATGAGGAATTCGTAGCCCTGTTGCGCCGAGTACACATGCTTACGGTCCAGGACCAGCTCCTCGACGGCCTCCGGGCTACTCACCCCGACGATGCGGCGGCCGAACGCGCCCGTCCACTGCACCGGGCCGTAGCGGTGCATCCGCCGGCGCGAGAAGGCGAGCGGATCGGCCAGCATGCTCACCATGTGGCCGATGCCCGGCGCACCGTAATCACCCATGACAGGTTTGAGCCCGCTACCGGGCGGCGGGGTGGCCAGGGCCCGGGACGCGGACGGATATCGCTCCAGCACCCCGGCGGCACGACCTTGAATTCGATGGTTCAGCACGGCTTTACGAGGCACCATGCATTCACGTTAGCGGAAACACATGTTTCCGTAAACGTTCGTTTCCCAATATCTGTGCAAAGCTGTGAAGGTGACGCGCGCCTTCAGCGGGACCTATCGCGGAACCTCCACCGATGAACGTCGCGAACAGCGCCGGCGGCGGCTCCTCGAGGCCGCACTCGACATTGTCGGGACCCAGGGTCTGGCCGCGCTGACCGTGCGCGGGGTGTGCGAGCAGGCCCGGGTCGGGCCGCGATTCTTCTACGAATCGTTCCCGGATCTCGATGCGCTGGCGGGCGCCCTGCTCGACGAGGTGCAGCAGGCGGCGTTGGAACAGGCTCAGATCACCATGGCCGAGACGCCCGGCGAACCCGAGGACAAGATTCGGGCCGGTGTGGCCGCGCTGATCATCGCCATGACCGATGATCCGCGGCGCGCGAATATCGCCTTCGCACAGGCCTACGGCAGTGAGGCCCTCATGCGGCGGCGCTTCGCGGGCATGCGGAAGGTGGCCGAGACGATCATCGAGCAGACCCGCATGCTGCTGGACATCCCCGAGGGGCAGGACACCGCGCTCACCGCGCTGGCCCAGCTCATTACCGGCGGCGCGGCCGAGTTGATTCTGGTGTGGCTCGACGGCGGACTGAAGGTGGAGCGGCCGGTGCTCATCGAGATCGTGGCCGATTATGTGGTGGCTATGGTGGATCGGCTACCCGGGACAGCCGCGAAGCTGCGCTGAGAATCTTGTCCACCACGATCTTCGCGGTTTCCGCGCATGCGGTGGTGCCGCCGTGCGCGTATTCCTTCACCGCGTCACCGACATTCCAGAGGTTCGGGATGGGGGTGTCGTGCGGCAGGTCGTAGCCGGAGACGGTGCGCTGTGGCGGCCAGTCGTCACGAGTGACGGCAATGGACAGGATGCGCGCCCGATCGAAGCCGTCGATCTCCCGGCTGAGATCCTGTAGTACCAGGGCGGTTTCGGAGTCGGTATCGAAATCACCGACCGAGGGTTTCGGCACCCCGGTACCCACGTAGAGATGCCAGCCGTCGGGCGCCATTTCGGGGCAGGTGGCGGTGAAATCCGCTACGTAGCAAAGCCGTCGGGTGTTCACGAAGCTCAGCAGCCCCGGCGCGTCGACGAGAGGTTCACGGCTGGCGAAGTTCACCGAGATCATGGCGCTGGGCAGATCACCCTGCAACACCGTGCCGATGTAGCCCGGTGAGAAGTGTTCGGGCCCTACCAGATCCAGAGTGGCCGAGGGACCGATGTCACTGATCGCGAAATCACAAGTGAGCTCGACGGTTTCGCCATTGCGCAGCAGGCTCGCGCCTGCGATGCGGCCGTTTTCGACGCGCAGCCGCGAGACCTCGGTGTCCAGCCAGACCTCTCCCCCATTGCGTTCCACCACTTCGGTGAGTGCGCGCCACAGGCCGATGGTGCCCTCCGGGCAGAAGCCGAAGTTTCCGAACGTCAACTCGGCGAAGTGGGTGAGGAAAACCCGCGCGGGCAGTTCATCCGAACTGACCGCGAAGCCCGCCCCGCACATGGCGCGAAAGACGCCCTGCACCGCAACATTTTTCGTATGCCGCCGCACCCAGTCCGCGGTGGACAGCTCGCGATCCAGAATGCCGTGCGGGCCACCGCCCTCGCGTTCCATGGTGTCGTTCAGCAGAGGTGCGCCCTGCCGGATGAGCTGCGACAGCAGCAGACCCCAGCCGCCGCTGGTGATATCGACGGTGCGGCCGCCGATGCGATAGAGTATCGACGGATTGGCCGGGCGCACTTCGAATTTCGCGCCGACATCGGTGAACGTCTGCTCGGTGCTACCGCCCAGTTCGACGACGATCGCACCGGTATTGATTTTGAATCCGTCGATCTCCTCGGTGGAGGCACGACCACCGACCCGGTCCAGACGCTCGACCACCAGCGTGCGGTAGCCATGGTGCGAGAGCCGGGCAGCGGCGCAGAGCCCGCCTGCCCCCGCTCCGACAACCAGTGCGTCCCAATGGTTCTCGCTCATGGCGAGGCTCCCTAGGAAAGGCTCAACCGGCGGGGTTCACCCCGGGTTGAGCGTCGGCCATATCGGTGATGCGACTCCAATTCTCCCGTACCTCATCGATACTCGGGACATCCGGGAACAACACCGGCTTATTGGCGAACAGCTGTACACGTTGTACAGAACCTCCGCCCACAATCAGTACGACACCGGTGTCGTCACACTCCTGGCTCAGCAGATAGCCGACTACCGGAGCGACATGCGCCGGTGGAAGCCGTTGCAGCAGATCGGCAGGCGCGACATCTGTGGTCATGCGCGTGGCGGCCATCGGGGCGACGGCATTGACGGTGATGTCGTACTTGCCGCCCTCGATGGCGAGGGTATTGAGCAGGCCGACCAGCCCCAGTTTGGCTGCGCCGTAATTGGCTTGGCCGAAGTTCCCGAAGAGGCCGGAGGTGGAGGTCGCCATGACGATCCGGCCGTGACCCTGTTCGCGGAAGTGCCCCCAGGCCGCGTGCGTGACGTGGTACGCGCCGAACAGGTGCACCCGCAGCACAGCCTCCCAATCGTCGCGGTTCATATTGGCGAAGCTGGTATCCCGCAGGATCCCGGCGTTGTTGAGAACGCCGTGTATCGCACCGAATTCGTCGAGCGCGGTGCGGACGAGGGAGGCGGCGCCCTCTTCGGTGGCGACACTGTCGTAGTTGGCGACAGCCGTTCCGCCGGCCGCGCGAATCTCGGCTACCACGGCATCCGCCACGGCAGTGCCGGATCCGGTACCGTCGCGATTGGCCCCTAAATCATTGACGACAACCAGTGCGCCCTCCCGGGCCAGCAGCCGCGCGTACTCGCGACCCAAACCACCGCCGGCTCCGGTGACGATGACAACTCGATCGGTAAGCCCGGGCATGATGCTCCTAGGTGAGCAAGGGCGAAGAACTCCGAACTTCATTCGCCACGTGTACGGTCGCCGCTGCCCGCCACCGTTCATTCTACGCGGCCTAAAGGTGCTGTTGACGGTGCAAATGAGCGAAACGCCTGTGCGCGCCCGCAATTCGGCGTGTGCAGGGGTGCGAAGCGGGCCCACGCTGGTATAGGTACCGGCCGGTCGATACGTTGAGGGTGTGACACCGCACCTCCATCAGCTGTTTCCGGATCTGACCGGCACCGTCCCGCATATCGCGCTGGGGACGAGCCCGACACCCGTGCGGCAGCTGTCCGCGCTCGACACCACCGGCGCGGACCTGTGGGTCAAGGACGACAGCGTCTTCGGGGCGGGCGGCTGGGGCGGCAATAAGGTGCGCAAACTGGAGTGGTTGCTCCCCGATGCCCTGCGGCTCGGGCGCCGCACCATCGTGACCGTGGGCGGACTGGGCACCAACTGGGGGTTGGCAACGGCGCTGTACGGCCGCGAGCACGGGCTGAAAACCGTTCTGGCACTGGTCGATCAGCCGGTCGACGAGCATGTGCGCCGGCAGCTGGAACGCCTGCGCGCGTCCGGGGCGGAACTGCATTTCACGCACACCAAGGCCCGCACGATTCTCGCCGCGCCATTCATTCTGGCCCGCAACTTCTCCGGTCGGCGGCCGCCGTATCTGCTTCCCGCGGGCGGGTCCTCAGCGGTCGGAGTACTCGGCTATGTCGAGGCCGCGCTGGAGCTGGCCGCACAGATCCGGGCCGGTGAGCTGCCCGAGCCGTCGCATATCGTGACCGCCGTAGGCTCCGGTGGCACGGTGGCCGGGCTGTCGCTGGGAATGCGGATGGCGGGGTTGTCGACGCGTGTGGTCGGGGTTGTCGTGAACGACACGCTGCGCCTGGACGAGCCGACATTGACCCGGCTGGCCGATCGCACCGTGCGCCTACTGCGCGACAGGGGTGGCCGCCTGCCCGAGAACGTCTCCCCCACCGGCAATCTCGATATCGTGACCGACTGGATCGGCCCCGGCTACGGCTTTCCGACCCCGGAAGCCACTACCGCCCAAACACTTTCGGCGAATCTGGAGCACCTGAATCTGGAGCCGGTCTACACCGCCAAGGCCATGGCCGCCTTGATGGACATGAACGCGCACGGCCGGTTCGGGCGCGGCCCGGTCGTCTTCCTCAATACCAACGGTCCACGCTGACACGGTCCCGAAGCCGGGCGGCGACCTCGTCCGCGGTAACGGCCTGAGATGCGCCGGTGGGGGCCACTGCCTCCGAAACGGTACGTGCGGGCGCACACCACAGCCCGCCTCGTACGCTGTCCTCATGTCGGATTCCTCAGTGGAGCGGCTGCTGGAGCTGCTCGCCGGCCGCCGAGTAGCGGTGCTGACAGGTGCGGGCATCTCCACCGACAGCGGTATCCCGGACTACCGCGGCCCGAACACACCGCCACGCAACCCCATGACCTATCAGCAGTTCGTCGGCGATCCGGTGTTCCGGCAACGCTATTGGGCGCGCAATCACGTCGGCTGGCGGTATATGGATTCGGCACGGCCGAATGCCGGGCACCGCGCGCTGGCCAGGCTCGAACGCAGCGGCGCGGTGACCGGTCTGATCACCCAGAATGTGGACCTGCTGCACACCAAGGCGGGACAGCGTGCGGTCATCGATCTGCACGGGGTCTACGCCCGGGTGCGATGCCTGGAGTGCGCGGGGCTCACCTCGCGCATGACCCTGGCCGAACGATTGGAAGCAGCGAATCCAGGATTCGCGGAGGCGTCCACCCTCAGTGGCCTGGAGGTCGCGCCCGATGCCGATGCGGTAGTCACCGAGACCGCGAGCTTCCGTATGGTCGACTGCGACCGGTGTGGCGGGATGTTGAAGCCGGACATCGTCTACTTCGGGGAAACCGTGCCGAGGGATCGGGTGGACGAGGCCTTCGAGATGGTCGAGGAGGCGGAGGCCCTCCTGGTGGTCGGGTCGTCGCTGACCGTCATGTCAGGGCTGCGATTCGCGCGGCGCGCTGCGAAATCCGGCCGCGATGTCGTGATCGTGAATCGGGGCGCGACCCGCGGCGATGAGCTGGCCACACTCACCGTCGACGCGAATTGCTCAACGGTGCTCACCGCACTGGCCGATGCTCTAGCGCCGCGTCAAGTAACTGCAGGTAGTGGGCTACCGGTTCCAGGGTGATCAGACCGGTGCCCGCGCCCGCGAGTTCGGCCGCAGCAGGCAGCAATCGGTCGTGGACGCTGCGGATCAAGGACTCCTCGTCGAGTTCGAGGGCGGCACGAGCGATCAGGCAGAGCCGCAGCTCCAGCAGGAGGTCGGGAGGCGGCGCGGGCAGTGTCAGCAGGGCCTTACGCGCTTCGTCGCGGCGGTTCTGCTCCAGCAGCAGCAGCGGCCGTACCCATGGCTCGTGCGAACCCCAGTCGGTACCGCTGTCGAAACCGAGCGGCTTGCCGTGGCGCAGGCGCACGCACAGCAGTGCCATCGAGAGCAGGCCGCGTTCCAGTCCGGGCATATCCGTACCGCGCAGGGCTGCGGCGACGGTCCGGTAGGCGGCTTCGGACTCGGCGTGGGATGCGGAAAGCGATTGCCGTAGTACGGAATACCACTGTGTGAAGACGGCGACGAGTGGGAGTCCGTAACGCTGGGCCAGAGCATCCACCGCAGCCGCGTGCTCGTCCGCCTTGTCGAAATCGGCGGCGGCGCTGTGGGCCTGGATGAGTATCAGGTGACCGAGCACCTCGAAAGTCACCAGGCCGGCGCCGCGAGACAGGGTGGTCAGGTCGAGGCCGAGGCGGGCGCGCTCGGGGGCGAGACCAGCGCGGTAGAACGTCTGCATGAACCGCGCATCGAGCGCGAGTGCCAGCAATGCCGGGTCATCCAATTGCCGCGCGGTCGCTTCGGCCTCCGCGGCGGCCGCACGACCACGTTCGCCATCGGCATTACGCAGTTCCAAGGCGATGGTGGCCAGCAGTCGGCAGCGCAGTTCCCGCTCATCGCCGGGCAGTCGGCGCAGGGCGAGTTCGGCGGCCTGCGCGATCCGGCGAGCCGACTCCGGGTCGTCATTGTCCGTCCATACGGCAGGTACATCGAAGGCCACGATCAACCGGGCCGATAGCTCCGGGTCGTCCAGTTCCATTGCGGTCCTGAGGGTTTCCGACCGGAGCAATCTGGCCTCCGCGAGCCGCCCGGTCACCGCCAGCGCCCGCACCAGACCCATGGTCGCTTCGAGCCGGTCCCGCACCGCGCCGACACGTTCGCAGGCCACCACGGCCTGCTGCCACAGCCGAGCGGCTTCGTGCGGCGCGAACTCCCGCTCGGCCGCCAGAGCCGCGTCACGCGCGTACTTCCCCGCACGCGCCGCCGTGGCCCGCGTTCCCGCGCGACCGAAATGGTAGGCCAGCACGGCGGAGTCGACACCGGCCGCGTCCAGCAGCTCACCGACCGCCGCATGCCAGGTGGAGCGGCGGGGTGCGGAAATCTCGCCGTAGACCACATCGCGCACCACGGCGTGTGTGAAAACCACACCGGCGGAGTCCGACTCGTACAGGAACCCGGCCCGCAGCGCGGCATCCAGTGCCGACAGCACCAGGTGCTCATCCCCTGCCAGCTCCACCAGCAGCTCACGGTCCACCTCGCCGCCGATCACCGACGCCTGTTGCAGGACAGTCTGTTCGGACAGCGGCAGCGCGCCGAGCCGGTGCCGCACCACATCCCGCACACCGGCCGGAACGGCGTCGAGCGCCGCCTCACCTTCCTCGCGCAGCAGCCGGGCGAGTTCGCGGGTGAAGAAGGGATTTCCGTTCCCGCGCCGATGAATTCGGTCGATGGCGGTACTGCCGACATCGGCCCCGGCGAGTATCCGGACCAGCTCGCCCGTCTCGGATTCGTCGAGCCCGCCGAGGTGCACTCGCACCGGCTCCCGGTGCGCCATTCGCGCCAATGCGGCGGTCAGATCCGTGTTCAGGTCGGTACTCCGATAGGTGCCCACCAGCAGCACCGGCCCGGCCACCGGCGCGATGACGAACGCGGTCAGCAGCTCCAGCGTCTCCTCCCCCGCCCAGTGCAGGTCGTCGAAGACCAGTGCCACCGGTCCGCTGCGCGCTACTTCGGCGAGGTAGCCCACCGCAGCCTGCCGCGCCAGGAACCGTGCCACCGCCGGATCACCATTCATGCTCTCCGACAACAGTTCCGGCTCCACCTCGCGACCACCGGCGGCGAGCCCAGCCACCATCCGGGACCACGGCCAACTCGGCGGTGTACCTCGATCCGCCGGACTCGCACCCCACGCAATCGTCCACCCCTGTTCGGCGAGCGTGGCGGTGAATGTTTCAGCGAGAGCACTCTTCCCGGCGCCCTCAACCCCCGAAATCAAGACCAGCCGCGCCCTGCCCAACTCCACGCACTCCTGCACGGCCCGCTCGAGCCGACTCAACTCACCTGTCCGCCCCACGAACAGACCTCGGCCCGGGCGCGCGCCTTCCACCCCTGCCCACCGGCCCGGAATCGGCTCGCCCGCAGCTGAATTGCCGCGCTGACCAGCACCGCGCGCAGACTGTGCGGTAAGGGGACTCGCAGGCGCCAGCTGCCCGGAAATCCGCCCCGGGATCCGTGCGGTGCCTCCCGCCGGGTCCGCCGAATCAATGCCAGCGGGCACGATTGCGTGCCGGATCGATTGTCCAAGGACAGAATTCCCCTGTCGCGCGGGCATGAGGTGCGGTGCGTGTGCGAGCATGGCGCTTTCGATCGCACGCAGCTCCGCGCCCGGGTCCACGCCGAGTTCGGTGCGCAGGGTTGCACGTACGGAGCGCAGCGCTGCGAGTGCGTCGGCCTGGCGGCCGGAGCGGTACAGGGCCAGCGCCCGAAGTTGCCACGCCTGTTCGCGCAGCGGATGGTCATGCAGGTGTGCCTCGAGCATCGTGGCCGCCTCGGCGTCGCGGCCGAGCTCCAACAGCACCCGAGCTCGCTGTTCCATTGCCAGGAGCCGCAATTCACCGAGGCGGACGATCTCACCGCGAGCCCAGCGCGCGCCCTCGAATTCGGCATAGGCGGGGCCGTGCCACAGCACCAGCGCGCTGTCGATCATGCGCAAGGCCGTGCCGAGGTCATGTCCGGCCCCGGTGTTCGTCGGCGCCGCATTGTTCGTCGCGCTCCGACCTGCCTCCAAATGATCTCCCGCATTCCGGACGAGCGCCTCGAAACGTTCCGCGTCCACCTGTTCCGCATCGACCCGCAGTGCATAGCCGGGTGCGGCGGTCACGAGTATTCGGGCCGGTTGCCTGGGCGCACGATCGGGTTCGAGCGCGCGGCGCAGTGCCGCGACGAAGGTCTGGATCGTTCCCACCGCATCGCGGGGCGGCTCGTCCCAAAGATCATCGACAAGCTGGTGCACCGGCACCACCCGGCCGCGCGCGGCCAGCAGCCGGGCCAGTACCGCGCGGTGACGCGGCCCCTTCAAGGCCACGGGACCGTGCTCGTCCGCGGCCCACAGCGGGCCGAGAACTCCCAGGGTCAGCATGTCCGGATCACGATGATCGATGCTAGCGCTCAGTCGCTGCTGATCGATTGCTCAGTGCCTCGGGTGAAGCTCATCTGGTTCGACGAGCACCCGGTTCGACGAGCACTCGAGAGGAACATCATGGCTGCGCGTATCCCCGGTTTCGACTATCAGCGTGTCGCCGTCGCGGAGGGCGTCACCCTCAATGTCGCGGTCGCCGGTTCCGGCAGCCCGATCGTGCTGCTGCACGGCTTCCCGCAGACCCACCTGATGTGGCGGCACGTGGCCGCGGATCTGGCCGCCGATCACACCGTCATCTGCCCGGATCTGCGCGGCTACGGTGACAGCGACAAACCCGCCGACACCGATGGCGAGACGTACTCCAAACGCACGATGGGCAACGATATCGTCGCTCTCGCAGCGGCTTTCGGCCACGAGCGTTTTATGCTGGCCGGGCACGACCGCGGAGCGCTGGTCGCCATCCGCACGGCCTTGGACCACCCGGAGCGCGTGACCCGCCTAGCGTCACTCGACGTCCTGCCGACCCTCGACATGTGGGATGTCATGCACGGAGCCAGCGCGGCAATCGGCTTCCACCTGTATCTCATGGCCCAGCCGGTGGGCCTGCCCGAACAACTCATCGGTGCGAGCCCCGACGCCTTCTTCGGACATTTCCTGGATATCTGGACCCGCGATCCACAGGCCATCCCCGCCGATATCCGGGACGCATACCTGCGGGCCTGCCGGGAGGCGGTTCCGTCGATCGTCGCCGACTACCGCGCCTCGGCCGGGATCGATGTGGATCACGACCGTATCGACCGGGCAGCGGGCAATACCCTGCCCATGCCCGTGACTGTCCTGCAGCAGGATTGGGGATCCTTCCTCGGCTTCGACGCCGGCGCGCTGTGGAGTGCGTGGGCCCCCGATCTCACACACGAGACGGTCACCTGTGGTCACTTCATGGCCGAAGAGTCTCCCGCCGAAATCGTCCGCGCGCTGCGGGAACTGGCGCAGCGCTAGTCGCGCAGTTCGAGGCGCCGGACCATCGTGACCAAGCCCGATCGCATAGCCGCCGGGTCTTCGGCGTCGGCTCCCAGCAGCATTCGGACCACCTGGGGTACGGAGAACCACCAGGCGGCGAGGGCAGCCACCGCGTACAGCAGATAGCCCGCCGGCACGTCATCGGGAAGTGCGCCCGCGCGCTGGGCGGCCGCCAGCGACGCCACCTTCTCGGCGTAGTGGGAGGCGCGAGCAGACTCCGCCGGTAGCTCGCCGCCCTGCGCCTGCAGCCCCTCCCAGTGCAGCAGCCGCAGGAATTGGGGGTGGGTGCGGTGGTAGTCGAAGACGTGCCCCGCGTACTCGGCAAGGTCTCCCGCCTTGTCCGCGGAGAGTGGGCTGGCGGCGGCGAGCTGGGCCAGCTGGTCGGTGAGCACGGCCTCGAACAGGCCCTGCTTATCGCCGAAGTACTGGTAGATGCGCTCCTTGTTGATGCCTGCGCGGGCCGCGATCGCCGCGACACGGGCGCCGTCGGGCCCGCGCTCGGCGAACTCCTGCACCGCGGCCTCCAGCAGCCGCCGCTTGGTTCCTTCGGTATCCCACGCCATGGGGTCTATCCAACCATCTCCAACCGTGCGGTTGCGGATTAGCCATCCGGTGTGGCAAACTCCAACCGCACGGTTGCAATTACTGCGGGAGGTGGCGTCATGCCGGAATTGCGTTCACGCACGGTCACGCACGGCCGGAATATGGCAGGAGCTCGCGCGCTCATGCGGGCCAGCGGAGTGCCGTCAGCGGATATCGGCCGCAAACCGGTGATCGCGATCGCCAATAGCTTCACCGAGTTCGTGCCCGGGCACACCCACCTGCAACCGGTCGGGCGAATCGTCTCCGAGGCCGTGCGCGCGGCCGGGGGAATTCCGCGCGAGTTCAATACGATTGCCGTCGACGACGGAATCGCCATGGGGCACGGCGGAATGCTGTACTCACTGCCGTCCCGGGACCTGATCGCGGACTCCATCGAGTACATGGTGAACGCGCACTGCGCGGACGCTCTGGTGTGTATCTCCAACTGCGACAAGATCACTCCTGGCATGCTCATGGCCGCCATGCGGCTCAATATCCCGACGGTCTTCGTCTCCGGCGGCCCGATGGAAGGCGGCAAAGCCGTGCTCGTGGACGGGACCGTGCGCAGCCGGCTGGATCTCATCGTCACCATGTCCGAGGCCGTGTCACCGCTGGTGTCGGACGAGGATATGGAGCTCATCGAGGAGAACGCCTGTCCCACCTGCGGTTCCTGCGCCGGGATGTTCACCGCGAACTCGATGAACTGCCTCGCCGAAGCACTGGGGCTGGCCTTGCCCGGCAATGGCACCACCCTGGCCACCCACACCGCGCGCCGCGATCTGTACGAAGCAGCCGGGCGCACGGTGATGGAAGTGACCCGCCGCTACTACGACGAGGACGACGCCCGCGTGCTGCCGCGTAACCTCGCTTCCCGCAAGGCATTCGACAACGCCATGGCGCTGGACCTGGCGATGGGCGGGTCCACCAATACGGTGCTGCATCTGCTCGCCGCCGCCCAGGAGGCCGGGCTGGACTACACCCTCGTCGATATGGAGAAGATGTCACTGCAGGTGCCGTGCCTCTGCAAGGTCGCACCGAACGGCGACTACCTGATCGAGGATGTGCACCGCGCGGGCGGCATCCCCGCGATCCTCGGCGAGCTGGATCGCGCCGGGCTGCTGCACCGCGATGTGTTTGCGGTGCACGCGGATTCGCTCAGCGAGTGGCTGGCCGAATGGGATGTCCGCAGCGGCACCGCTTCCCCTCAGGCTATGGAACTGTTCCACGCCGCACCGGGCGGAAAGCGCTCCGCCACAGCATTTTCGCAGTCGGAGCGATGGCATTCACTCGACACCGACGCGGCCGAGGGCTGCATCCGCGATCACGCCCACGCACATTCGACCGACGGCGGCCTGGCAGTGCTGCGCGGCAACCTCTCCCCCGACGGCGCGGTGGTGAAATCCGCCGGAGTGGCAGCGCACATGCATACGTTCACCGGGCCGGCGGTGGTGGTCGAATCACAGGAGGACGCGGTCGACGCCATCCTCTCGAAGCGATTGCAGCCCGGCGATGTGCTAGTGATTCGATACGAAGGGCCGCGTGGCGGGCCGGGAATGCAGGAGATGCTCTATCCCACTTCGTATCTCAAGGGACGCGGGCTGGCCGGGCAGTGCGCACTGGTGACCGATGGGCGGTTCTCCGGTGGGTCATCCGGGCTGTCGGTCGGGCATGTGTCGCCGGAGGCCGCTGCAGCTGGGCCATTGGCGCTGGTTCAGGATGGCGACGCTGTGACCATCGATATCCCTTCCCGGAGTATCACGCTGCATGTCGATGAGGGCGAGTTGACTGAGCGACGAAAGGCATTGGAGGCCGGGAGTGGGTACCGGCCGAAGGCTCGGGAACGGCAAGTGTCGGTCGCCCTTCGGACGTACGCATTGCTGGCTACATCTGCTGACCGTGGTGCGGTTCGGGATGTGGAGAAGCTCGCGGGGTAGCGAGAAGGCAAGTAGACAAAGAGAACCGCACAGCCGGTGTCTGTGCGGCACAGACCTGATAACCGTTGTGCCGCCCAGACACCCGCTGTGCGATCCCCGGCACCTGACGGTTTCTATGCCGAAACGGTCGGTGCACCGGGGCTTCTTGCATCCGAAGCAGAGTTGGTCCGGTTCTTGAGAACAAGACACGAAAGACGAAGACTCGGTTTGGTTTTTCGGTGTTAGGTGCTGCGTTTCTCGACGATGAATCCGGCCACTGTTGTTGTGCTACCGCCGATATTCAGTGTTGCCACTCTCGACGCGCCATCAACCTGGTACTCCCCTGCCTGTCCGGTGACTTGCTTGTATCCATCGAAAAGCATCCGAGTTCCTGTGGCCCCCACAGGATGACCGATGCCTATCAATCCACCGCCGGGGTTGATGGGTAGACTGCCGCTGCGCGCTATGTCGCCTGATTCGATCGCCTTCCAGCTCTCACCCGGCGGGGTGAGGCCCAGATGGTCGATGGCCACGTACTCCGACATGGAGAAGCAATCATGCACCTCTACCGCATCCACGTCGGTGATATCTCCGAACCCGGCACGGCCTAAGGCGTCGTGGATTGCGCCGCGGATATGAGGGAAGACGTAGGGCTCCTCGGCGGACATACTCAGCTTCTGTGCGAGCGACAGCCCAACGGTTCGATGTCCCCAGCCGGAGATGGTCGCCCGGCGACTCTCCTGGAAGTCGTTATGGCGCTCCAGGAATCGGTCCGAAACCAGAACCACCGCGGCGGCGCCGTCGGTCATCTGACTGCAATCCTGACGCCGCAACGGGCCTGCTACCAGCGGGTTGGCGGTGTCGTCGGAGGTGAAACTTTCTGGCGTGTACTTCCATTCGCGGGTCTGGGCCAGTGGGTTCAGGCGGGCGTTGGTGATATTGAGCTCGCTGATGGCGTGCAGGTGGGCGGGGTCCAGGCCGTAGCGCCGGTCGTATTCCTCGGCAATGGCCGCGAACATGGTGGGCCAGACCAGGTCCGTGTCCTGGGCCTCGTGGCCGGTCCATGCGGCTGCGCCCATGTAGGCGGCGGCCTGGTTGCCGGGGACAGTTTTCTCCAGCTCGGCGCCGATGACCAGGGCGCAGTCGTAGCGGCCCGATTCGAGGTCGGACATTGCTGCCAGTATCGCCATGCTCCCGGAGGCGCACGCGGCCTCGTGGCGGGTGGACGGGATGCCCCAGAGCTCGGGGAGGACGGTGGCGGGCATACCGCCCAGGTGTCCCTGGCCGGTGAAGAGCTGGCCGAAGGCGTTGCCTACGTGGATCACTTCGATATCGGCCGGGTTGATGTGGGTGGATTCCAGGGTTTGTTCGATGACGGTGCGGATCAGTGCGTCGAAGCCGAGGCCCGCGCGATGCCAGTTGACGGCGAAATCCGTTTGGCTGCCGCCGAGGATGTGGACGGACATTAGGACTCCTGAATGATGTTGTGACGGTTCATAGTTGGTCGCGCAGTTCGCGGCGGAGCAATTTGCCGACCGGGTTGCGTGGGAGGGTTTCGACGATTTCGAGGCGCTCCGGGAGCTTGAACGAGGCCACTTCGCGGGAACGCAGATGTGTGACCAGGTCTGCGAGGGTGACGGTGGTTCCGGGCTTGGGAACTACGAAGGCGCAGCACTTTTCGCCGAGCACCTCGTCCGGGTAGCCGACTATGGCGATATCGGCGACGGCCGGGTGGTCGGAGAGCAGGCCTTCGATTTCTGCGGGGGCGATGTTCATCCCGCCTCGAATGATGATCTCTTTCACGCGATCCACGAAGCGCAGGTATCGGCCGCCTTCACCGCACAGTTCGAAAACGTCTCCGCTGCACAGGTATCCCTCCTCATCGAAGGGCTCGGTGGTTGCGGTGCCCGGTAGGTAGCCGCCGAACACAGCAGGGCCGCGCATGCGGAGTTCTCCTCGGTCGCCCAGCGTCGTGACTGTCTCTCCCGTGATGACGTCGACCAGCTTCACGGCCGTGCGCTCGGCCAGCCGGGTTGACCACTGCACGCCGGGAGCACCGTAGTGCGGCAGATGTTGCGCTCGCACAGTCGGATCCGGGATATCCGCCGGTGCGCCGAGCAGGCTCACGCCCTCATTCGAGCCGAAGAAGTTGAGGACGTGGATGCCGAGTTCCTCCTGCCAGCGGCGGACTACGGGCGGCGGTAGCGGCGCGCCTCCTGAGCCGACGGTAAGCAGGGACGACAGGTCCGCTCGGGCACGCAGGGTCTCGTTCTGCAACAGCATGGTCAACAGGGCGGGCGGCATGCTGGTGTGCGTGACCCGGTGTTCGGCGATCTGCCGGAAGAAGACGGACAGGTCCAGGGGGTGGTGCTGGACCAGATGGCCGCCGGCGAGCAGCCAGGGCAGGAAGGCTCCGGCGAATCCGGCCATGTTCACCATGGGAAAGGGGTTGAGTACCACTGAGTCCGGGGTGATGCCGAGGCCGTCCTGGACGCTCCGGGCCACTGCCAGCCAGTCGCCGTGACAGCGTGGGATGCCCTTGGGCGCGGCCTCGGTGCCGCTGGTCCAGCAGACGGTGATCCGGTCGTTCACGGTCACTTTCAGCGCGAGTTCGTAGTCACGCATGCGGGTGCGGGCCGGCAGGTCCGCGGGATCGCCCAGTGCCACAGACTCTTCCGGGATGCCGGGACCGAAGGCGAAGACGGTGGCATCGCTGTCCATTACCGCGAGTGCCTCCCGCGCCAGCTCACGGCCGGAGAGTGCACCGGCGGTGATGATCGCATCGGCCTCTGTAGCAGCGACAATGCCGGAGATTTCATGCCTGCGGTAGGAGGCGGGCATGGGTGTGGCCACCGCGCCCAGCCGCCACAGCGCGAGGTAGGTGGCTGTCAGTGCGACCGAGTTGGGTAGCAGGACCGCCACCGTGTCACCCTGGCGGATGCCATTGGCGAACAGGACTGTCGCGATATCGATTACGTGGTCGTCGAGGCCCTGCCAGGTCAGGGTGCGCGGTTGGGCGCCGGACAGTTCTTCCAGGTTCGCCGGGTCGGTGATCGCGGGGTCATCGGGGGCTGAGACGACGCGGCGGCGGAAGATTTCCGGGATCGTCTCGCCCTCCCACCAGCCGCGCTCGAGGTACCCGCGGACGGTGCCCTCCGGGTGGCAGGGGCGTACCGGGTGGCGGGTGCGGCCCGCACGGCGGGTGCTGGCAATCGGTGCGGGAGCGGATGATTCGGCCATGTGGTTCCCTAGGACTCGTAGTTCTCAGGACAGACGACGCAGGACCACAGCGGAACCCAGGCCCAGTGCGGCGGGGATCGTCACCAGCGCATATTCGCCGTCGCAGCGCCGCAGGGCATCCAGCGCTTGCGCGATGAGAATGCCGCCCGACGCACCGAGTGGATGACCTACCGCGACCGCACCACCCGACGGATTCACCCGTGCTGGATCGAGATTCAGTGCACGGGTCAGCAGTAGGGGTGTTACCGCGAAGGATTCGTTGACCTCCACCACATCGAGGTCGGCGGCGGTGATTCCGGCTCGGCGCAGAGCGGTGCGGGCAGCCGTCACAGGTGCGGTCAGCAGGGGTGAGCGAACAGCCGTTTGAGCGGTTCCGGCGATGGCGGCCACCGGACTTCGGCCAAGTGTGCGAGCCGCCTGGGCATTGCCCAGCAGTACTGCTGACGCGCCGTCCGCGAGCTGAGGTGCGGTGCCAAGCGTGTGCAGCCCGGCGGCCGGACGAGGTGCGTCGGGTAAGCGGCGAGCAACTCGCTCCCAGGAGGGGTCTTCACCGAACAGCGCGGGTAATGCGGCGAAGGCTTCGACAGTGGCGTCCGGGCGTGCGCCCTCATCAGCAGCGAGCAACAATGTTCCGCCCTTGCGAACCGGGATCACCCGATCGGAAATGGCTGCGACACTGGCTCTTCGGTGTGATTGCACGGCGTAAGCGTCGAGTTCCGCGCGGGTAATGCCGTGCGCGGCGGCTGTGAGATCCGCTGAGACACCGATGGTGACAAAACCGGTGCGCTCCCCCAGGTCATTGTCGGCGGCAATGGCGGGCCGGTCGGACAGCATCGGCACACGTGACATCGATTCCACGCCACCGGCAATCATGATGTCCGCATATCCGGCGGCAATGCGCGCTGCAGCGCTCTCCACCGCGTCCAATCCCGAGCAACACAGCCGAGACACCACTCCGCCGGGGACCGAATCCGGCCAGCCCGCCCACAATCCGGCGGCACGGGCGACATCACCGCCCTGCTCTCCGACGGCCGTGCTCACCCCGACGATGATGTCGTCGACGGATTCCGGTGGGCACGAACGCTTCTCCAAAGCGGAGAGCAACTGGCCGAACAGTTCATAGGGCGGCACGTCGGCGAGGATGCCGCCGGCTTTGCGCACTCGGCCACGAGGTAGTCGGACAGCGTCGTAGATGTAGGCCTCAGTCATGGTCGATCCTTGCGAGCGTCTGCAGGGTGCGATAGGCGGCAGGATCCGCTGCCGAGGTCACGGGAACCACCACGATTTCGTCGGCCCCGGCCGCTCGGTACGCGGTCAACCGTGCGGCCAAGGTGGCCTCGTCGCCGAACATGCCTACTGTGGCGGCCAATTCGTCGGGTACAGCCGCCAGTACTTCTCGTGGATGGCCGCCCGCTTGTGCCGAACGGACCACATCGCCGAACCCGGCCTCGGTGAACATGGCGTCATATCCGGGTGCGCGCAGGTACCCGACCACTCCACGCCGCACCGTGGTGAGCATTTCAGCGGAGGGGTCGGCCGCCGCTGTTACCCATACGGAGATTGCCGGTGCCGGGCGACCCGCTTCAGCGGCGAATTCCTTGACCGCCGTGGTACATCGGGCCACCTGTGCGGGTGTCACCAGGTTCAGCACCACCCGATCGGCGGTACGTGCGGCGGCGGCCAATGCCCGCTCCCCGAAAGCCGCCACCACCAGTTCATAGCGCGGAACAGCTGTTGCAGATTCGGCAGGCAGGGAGACCACCGGATATCCCGCGTCCACCTGGATGGTGGCGGACACCTGCGCCGCCCCGGAACGCGCCGTGCTCAAACGCTGTTCAGCAGCGGAGGCCGAGGGCACCTGGGATTCAGCCTGCGCGGCGCCGAGGCCGGGCAGGCGTAGCCGGTAGCCGCGTATGCGTTCCACTGTCCCGTCGAAGTCGGCCTTCTCACCGTCAAGTAGACGACGGACGATACGAGCCGACTCCTCCAAATGCACTGCGGTGCGTTGTCTTTCCCGGCCATGCCAGTCCCTCACCACCACCGTGCTGGAGGTGCCGAGCGCTATATCGACGGGACGGCCGGTGAGGGCGGCAACGCTGGCGACCCCCATAGCGATCGTCGCCGGGCTGCGCACGGCCACCGCCAGCGGGCCGATACACAGCGGAATACGGCCGGGCGCTTGCCCGATGGCGGTCGCCAGCGCGAAGGCGTCGAACGTCGCCATCTCGCCGATCCAGAGCCGGTCGAAGCCGAGTTTGTCGGCGGCTTCGGCAACCAGGAGCGCGTCCAGGGGATCGCGGTCCTGCCAGTACGGCAGGCTGACGCTCAAACGTGGATTATGCACGGGCGCAACCCGTTCAGGCGATGGGCTCGGAGGCGGCGCGCATGCGGTCTCCACTCACCCAGGTCGCGTGGAAGCCGAGCGGGATGCGGGTGGGCAGGCCCAGGCGGCAGACCGGCCCGGTGCTGAGGTCGGCCGCATCGTAGATCCATACCTCACCGAGCCCGGTGTGGTTGTTGTGGGCGAACATGGTCAGCCAGGCGTCGTCCTCGCGGTCGCCGTCGGGGCGTGGCACCACGGTCAGCTCACTGCCGAACATGCCGTCGCCGAAGGGCGCGGTTTCCTTCGCGCCGGTGAGCAAGTCGTACTTGATGACGGCATCGAAGATCATGGTGCTGTCCACCGAGAGCTGCATCTGGTACGAGTAGCGGCCGCGCTGTCCGGTGATGCCCAGGTCGATGGCCGGGAATTCGGTGTTCACATCGTCCATGGGGGTTTCGATGGTGGCGCCGGTGCGCAGGTTGAAGCGGTACTTGTGCAGCTTCGCCTCCGGGCGCAGGTAGGCGAGCAACTGTGCGAGGGGGTGTGCGCGATCGGAGACCGGGCTCGGTTCCGTGACCCGGCAGACCACCAGCACGATTTCGTCGCCCTCCTCCCAGGAGTTGACGGTGTGATAGATGTAGCCGGGCGCGGCCTCGAACCACTTCGCTTCTGTGCCAGCGCCGTAGCGCGGCAGGACTGCGAACCGGCTGGGCAGGTTGCGGTCGAAGAAGATCTTGAACCGGCCGGCCGCGGCGGCGCGTGGGTCGTTGTAGAGCGGCAGATCCATGAGGATCGAGTAGTTCTCGGTGATCGCCATATCGTGCGGCAGGCGCGGGCCGGGCAGTTCGAGACCGGTGAAGTGCGTGACGGTGCCCGCCGCGTCCGCGACGCCGTAGCGCAGGTACGGGGCATTGATGCCGTAGTCGAAGAAGAGCAGTTCCTCGGTGCGCTCGTCCACCTTGGCGTGTGCCGAAACCTCGCCCGGCAGGGTGCCATTGAAGTCGTCGACGCCGCGGGTCTCGAGGCTCACCGGGTCCAGTGCGTACGGCTTGCCCGCGCGGTACCAGAGGGCCAGCAGATTGCCATGGTGGTACACGACATCGGTATTGGCGGAGTTGCGTTCACGGCGATCACCTGCCGGGTTGTCGTCCCAGGGCTCGATGACGCCGCGCCACAGCGCGGTACCGGCGGCCTTCTCGGCATCGAACTCGGCGGTGCGAATGTACCGATTGCGGTAGGTCGCCCGGCCGTTGTCGAAGTGCACCGCGTGCAACATGCCGTCACCGTCGAACCAGTGGTAGCGGCCCATCGGCGCGAATTGCGGGTTCGGCCCGTTGCGGACGTACACGCCGTCCAGATCCACCGGCAGCTCGCCGTACAGGACCGTGAGGTCGGTGGCCGTGATCTCGTCGGCCGTGGCGGCGTACGGACCCTCCAGGTACGGATTGGTCAGGGCCGCGGCGGCCGGGGCGATGAGTTCTTCATTGAGCGGCATGAGAGGCGCCTCCAGTGGCTGGGCACAGACGGCCCGGCGAATTTCACTACAGTTAATGAAGTGATACGCGTCTCAGCGAGAGCTGTCAAGAGCCGTCAGGGTCGTTCGAACCGCACGTCGGTGCGCCCGAGCACCGCATCGCAGCCCCGGCACCGCAGTGCGGGAATCAGTACGGCACCGCAATCGCGGTGATGAATGCGCAGACCGGGTTCCGGATTCTGCGGGTGCGCCTGATTGGACCAGGCGAGCAGAAAGGCGAAGACGCCGAACAAGGCTCGGCCGCGCGGAGTCAGGCGGTATTCGCGCGCATCGGTTTCCGGGCGATCCAGAATCCCGGCTTCGACCAGGCGGGTCAGCCGCTCGGTCAAGGTGGTCGGCGACATGTGCAGGGCCACACGGAATTCCGAGAACCGGCGGACGCCGGCCAGTGCCAGACCGGTGACGGCGGCACTCCAGCGGTCGCCGATGGCTTCCATGATCTCGTCGAATCGGGCGTCTACCCGCGCAGGCGGGGCCGACCGGGCAGCGGAGCGGCGGCGACCCGAAGTGATATGCCACAGCGCATCGCGGTCCAGCTCCACATCGGTGTCGTGGGGGGTTACCGTGCGACCGCAACCGCGGCACATGAGCACCGGCGGGCCGCGGTGGCCACAGTCCGTATGCACGAATTCCGGGAGCAGCGCCCACTCCGGCGTCCACTCCCGCTGCCAGGACCAGACGCAGACCAGGATTTCCCAGGTGTCCAATCCGAGCGGGGTGAGCCGGTATTCGGCACGGTCACGCACCAGCACCCCGGCATCGACGAGCGCCGCCAGCCGCGCGGTGAGCACGGCCGGCGGGGCCCCGGTGCGGTCGCTCCACTGACTGAAGCGGCGGGAGTGTTCGACGAAGGCCAAGCGCAGGATGGTCAAAGTCAAACGGTCGCCGAGCAGATCGAAGGTGGCGGCAACGGAGTTCGACAACACTTCACTAACTGTACTGGATTGGCGGGCTTGGGTGCCCTTCGACACGGCCAAGCCCACCGGGATCAGAGCGCAGCCGTCACAGCGACAGCGACTCCATCTCGCGTTCGACAGCCACCTCGTGTTCGGCCGCCGCCTCCGCAGCCTTCCTCGGGCTCCAGTAGCCGGACATGGCGAATACGAACGGCAGGAAGATGACCTGCGCGATCAGGCAGATCCACCACCAGGTCCGCCACTGCTTCGGCGAATCGACCTGCGCCTGTTGCACCTCCTTGGCATGATCGGACAAATACTGCTGATCAGCCGTCGGGATAGCGCTCACCGCCTTCAATTGTTCACTCGCAGTGGTCAATTGCGGTCCCACCTGCGAGGCCACGGCCAGATCGTTGACCGGCACCACCTTCGCAGCGGTAATGCGCGCGGTGGCCTGATCCGGTGGAATATTGAACTTCTTCGCCACCTGTCCGACCGCTGTCGCGGCCGACTGCTGATCATTGGGATTGATCAGCAGTTTGGTGAGCACCGCCGGGTCGATCGACTGCAGTGTGGCCAATTCCTGCGGGTATTTGGCATTGAGGGCGAGGGTGGTCTGGACATCCGCGGGTGCGGCGCCCGTCAGTTTCACCAGTGCCGCAACCTGTGCCGCCGCATCGTTCGGATTGGCTCCGAGCGCTGCCATGGTGTCGGTGCCGACCGTCTGGATGGTGGCGATCTCGGTGTGATACTTGGCCGCGATCTCCTGCAGCCGTGGACCGTAATTCACCAGCGTTCCCGCCGCGGTGACCACGAGGAGCAGGCCCAGCAGGACGAAAGTGACCACCGTCCGCAGAGTTCCACCCCAGACGGCGAGCCCGGCAACCGTGGCCGCGGGATTGCGGTTCTCCACGGTCTCGGTGAAGCTGGCCATCCAGGTGGCGTAGGCAATGCCGCTGCCGACCGCGATGAGACTCAGCACTATCGCGAAGGTGTAGTAATCGGTGCCGGGTTTATCGGTGTATCCCAGGAAGGCGTAGACACCGATGATGCTGATTATCGCCCCGAAAATCATGAAGGGCTTCCGCACCTTCAGATAGTCGGAGACGATGCCCGTCAGCACCAGGCTCACCGCATTGGCGATCCAATACCAGTTACCGAGCGCATTGGACTGCGCCGAGGTGAATCCGAAGTTGGTCGCCAGGTAGACCGGTAGGAAAGACACGATGGTGTAGAAGAACGCCAGGAATATCGAGATGGCGAAGGCGGAGCCGACAATATTGAAGGTCAGCATCTGTTTCCACTGATCGCGCTCGAGACTGCCCACGTCCAGCCCGCGCGCGCGGGCCTCGACGAGTGCCCTGTCCTTGATCGACACCATGATCTGATCACGCAGCGCGGGACTCAGCTCACGCAGGCCGACCAGGCCTATCAGCGAGATCAGCACGCAGATCGCACCGCACAGCCGGTAGTGGAACTGCCAGTCCGGGTGGGCGTCGAGGGTGTGGGTGGAGATCTCGGTGGTCACCAGCGCGCCGAGTACCGGGCCCAGCGTCCAGAAGCCCATGGCCGAGGCACGGCCCAGCTGTGGTGAGAAGTCACGAACCAGGGCCGGGGTGGCCACCAGGACAGCGCCTTCCACAATGCCGACCAGGCAGTAGACCGCCAGGTACTGCTCTTTGGTGGTACATGCCGGTACCGCCAGGAAGGTGAGGAGCGAGCAGATCACCGTGCCGTAGGCGACCATATTGGCCCGCCCCCACCGGTCGAGCAGGCCCGCAATGACCGAGGCCACCGCACCGAATGCGGCGCCGATGATGAAGATTCCGACGAAGTACCGGAACGAGAGATGGAAGTAGGCAATGAGCTGATTGCCCACCGCGCCCGATACGAAGAGCTGGTAGTACAGGGCGACCGAGGTGATCACCACGAGGAACAGGTACCAGGACCGGGCCGGGGTATCCGGATAATGCGGAATCTTGCGCTGCCAGAGGCCGGTGAGCAGCGTGGGCGGCTGCAGGCCCGGGGCTGCGGACGGGACAGCGGTCGGAGTGGAACTCATGATCGAGATGCCTTTCTATCCCAGGCATTTCGTGCGACTGGAAGACCCT
The DNA here is from genome assembly GCF_025465275.1 of Nocardia sp. Classification (GTDB taxonomy): domain Bacteria; phylum Actinomycetota; class Actinomycetes; order Mycobacteriales; family Mycobacteriaceae; genus Nocardia. The sequence continues at coordinate 30,009 of NZ_JAODNK010000003.1, forward strand.
TGTGATTCGCCACGAGCAGCCGAGGTGATCACAGGGTAGCGGTCACGAGTGATCCGTATCACTGTTACCGCGAATCAAGATCTATTTCAAGATCTCCGCAGACCCGAGATCTACGCGTCGCCGTCGCGGAAGTACAGGATGTTCGAACCGTGGCCGGACAGCGGGCCGGATTCGGCGGCCTGCCGGATACCACTGCCCGGAAGCATGGTGAGTTTGGTGAACATCGTGGTGTTGCCGAACGCGGAACGCACCTGTGTTTCGGAGGCATAGTCCGCGCCGTGTTCCGCGAGGGCCTTGAAGTCCAGCGGGGCGAGCGGCTTTTCCAGCGGTATCTGCCCGGCCGGCAGCCCGAGCGCCGCGTACTGGACGGCCGAACCGCCCTCGTACCAGCACAGTTCGTAGGACATGTGCTCGGTGGTGGTCACGCTGACCACGGGCCATTCGTGGGAAAGCCGCAGTGCCAGTGGATGTTTACCGACCGGCGCCACCTCCCAGTTCAGGCTCTTCACGGAAACCCAGTGCTCGGAGACCTTTTCGATGAGCACCACGTCCTGGCCCAGCCGCTCGGCGCGATTGGCCTCGGGGTCCGGTGTGCTCCAGTGCTTTTCGTCCACTCCGAGGTAGGCGGTGGCGGGCACGGTCTGCGCGCCGTCCACGCTGTAGGCGGCGAGCACGGCGGCCCGCACCAGGGTGACGGCATTGCGGGAGGAGCAGCGCACGCCCAGCGCACCGAAGGAGGTGCTGATCTCCATCGGCTTGGAGGGCTGATCGGGCATGGCGCCGGCGGCGAGGGGCTTGAGACCCACCAGCGCCAGCTGCCAGTTGACCTCTTCGATGGTCGAGAGGTCACCGGCGCTCTGGTACAGAATCTGCTGCTGGGTGAGATATCCGGCGCGCTCCAGCGTCGCGCATTCCAGCTTGCGCAGGGCGGTGAGCGTCTTGCTGGTGAAGCCGATGTCCTCAACCTTGATATCCCGCAGCTGCTGAGCCATCACTGGGGAGGTGACCAGCGCATAGTGTTCGCGGTACAGGGCGATGGCGGGCTTGCGCTGCTGTCCCACCATGAGCGTGCGCAACAGGGTATTGAGACTCGAGAGATACCGCGCGGCCTGCTCCGGATCCGCGGCGAACAACGCGGCGCGAATGCTGACGGCGTCCCGGCCCGCGGCGACGGCCGCGGTGGGGTCGAGGCGGCACAGCCACACGCCGCACTTGGCCAGTGCGTCCGCACAGACGGCCGCGGCATTCGGATAGTTGTGCGCTACCTGGCGATACGCATTACACGCATTACGGATGGTGGCGGTGGCGAGCTCACGATGACCGATGAGGCGAGCGGCCTCCTCGAACAGCCGCAGCGCCTCCTGCACCTCGTTCGCGAAGATCGCATTCACATGGCCGGCGGTGAGCCAGCGCAGCCGCAGCAGCACCGCTTCCTGCGCGGGTTCGAGCGCCGAGGCCGACCGATCGCGCTGCGCCGGATCGTTTTTCGTGGCCATGAGGCCCCGCGCGAATGCGCATAGCGTGGTGGCGAGCTGCAGCTCGGTTTGAGGCGAACGGTCCTGGGCGGCTCCGCGATCCGAAGCTACCTGGCGCTCGATGGCGCTGAGATCCATTGCGACCTTCAAACTCCCGCATCACCGTGCACGTGCGACCTCGGTACGGCCGCCTCGCATGTTTGCGCCGAGTCTGCCATATATCCCGCGCCCGGGTCAGCCGAGTGTCGGTATGCCCCAATTCTCCTGACGGAGGAACAGGGGGCTACGCCAGGCGGCCCACGGTTCCTATGGTGAATCCACCACGCCATTCCAGATCGCGAACCCGTCATGCGTACTGATCAGCCCGCCGGAAGCTCGTCCAAATACAGGTTCACCGGCGGCGCCCGGGTGCTGCGCGCACTACTGCCACCGGCCCAGCTGCTGGTCGATTTGCCATGGGCGGCAGCCACAATCGCGATCATCCGCTCCTGCTACCTGTGGGCGGGGCTGTGGCTGAGCATCACGCTGCTCTCGGTGTCGCTGTTGCCCTGGCTGCTCACCCAGTTCACTTCCCTGACCAGGCTGGACGAGGATGCGCGGCGGCGGCGGGCCGCCGGATCTTCGGGCCGAGTGCGATATCCGCACACCCGGGCCGTGGCGGCTGCTGTCCTGACCGCGGTATGGAAGGACGTATCGCGGGCAGCGGGGATCCCCGCATCCCGGTACCGGCTGACGCTGATCGACTCACCCCTGGTGAACGCGTACGCCTACCCGAGAAGGCTTATCGCCGTGACAGAGGCCGCGGTACGGCAGTTGACATCACGGGAGCTGCGCGGGGTCGTCGCTCATGAACTCGGACATGAGCTGATCGGTGGCTGGGGCTACCGCGCGCTGAGATCACTGTGCATCGGGCCCATGGGAACTGTGTTCTACATGTCGATCCTCCCGCTGCTCGATTTCATCAACAGCGGCTATAGGTCGTTCCCGCCGCTAGGACTACGAACGGCGTGGACCGCACTCGTCAGAACAATCCTGCTGCTGTGCCCCGTATCCGCCGGCGTAGTCGCGCTCGTCGCCGCTATGACGCCGGCCTTGGGCACTTCTGCGGCAATAGGCCTAGCTGCCGCCTGCGCTGTACAACCACTCGCGCGAATGTGGCTGGCATGGCGCGAGGAGTACCTCGCCGATCGGGTAGCCGCCGACCTCGGGTACGGGGCAGGGCTCGCCAGTCACCTCTCGAACAGCGCGAAGTTCCTCGATCCATTGATCCTCACCCACCCGCCCTTTGCGGCGCGAATTCGCAAGATCCTGGTTCGGACGAACGAACTTCGCTACTACCCACGGCCGGCGTAGCGCAGTTGCTGCGGCTTCTGGCGATCGTGGGCCTCGCGACCCGAGAGATGCTGCGGCACACCCACTTCCCACCAGGCACCGGCTTCGGTCCAGGACGAGGGCTGGGTGCGCACCACCACTACGGCGGGCCGGCGTTCGGTGACGGCGGCATTGCGGGCGCGGGCGTAGGCGTCCCGGAACTCCACCGATTCGCCGACGGTGAACACCACGCAGCCGAGGGAGCGGGCGTGGGCGGCGAAATCGACGCGCGGGGGTTCGGTGTGGTGGGTGCGGCAGTTGGCATAGAAGTTGTTGAACGGCTCGCCGCCCTGGCCCTCCTGCAATCGGGCGATCACCGCATAGCCGTCGTTGTCGCAGACGACCGCGACCATGGGGTGCCCGGCGAAGGCCGCGGAGAAGAGTTCGGAGTTGAGCATGAGGTAGGAGCCGTCGCCGAGCAGGGTGGTGACCAGGCCGCTCGTATAGGAGCGCGCCTCGTCGGAGACGACCATGGCCGCGCCCCAGGCACCGGAGAGCTCGTATCCCATGCAGGAGAAGCCGTATTCGACGTCCATGGCCGGTTCGCCGCCGGTGGCACGCCAGCCGCCGACGAGTTCGCCGGGCAGGCCGCCCGACGCCGTCATGACGTAATCGTGGGGGCCGCTGAGGTCATTGACGACGCCGACGATCTGAGCGTAGGTGGGTGCGCCGAGGGCTGGACTGCGGAGCTTGTCGATGTGTGAGTCCCAGTCGGTGCGGACCGCGAGTGCGCGGGCAGTCCAGGCCGGATCCGCTTGCCACTGTCCCAGTTGCGGCGCGAGGTCTTCCAGTGCGCCGTCGGCGTCACCTACCACCGCGAGCGCGCCGTGCTTCACCGCGTCGAATCGGGCGGCATTGATATGCACCAGGCGCACTTCGGGGTCGAAGACTGTCCACGAGGCGGTGGTGAAATCTTGCAGGCGAGTGCCGATGGCGAGCACCACATCGGCTGCAGCGGCGAGAGCATTGGCCGACGCTGCGCCGGTGACGCCCAGCGGGCCCGCGTACAGGGGGTGATCATGCGGCACGAGGGTGCGGCCCGCGGTCGTCTCCGTCACCGGAATACCGTGCTGCTCAGCGAATTCCAGTGCGCGGGTAGCGGCACCGGAGTAGCGGACACCGCCACCGAGGATCAATAGTGGACGATCTGCCGTGCCCAGGACGTCGGCCGCCTCGGCCAGACTGCGGCGGTCGGGGCGCGGACGCGGGATGCGGTGCAGCACGGGCTCGAACAGCGCGTCCGGGAAGTCGTAGGTCTCGACCTGAATATCCTGTGGCAGTGCGAGAGTCACCGGACCCGCATCGGCCGGATCGGTGAGAACGCGTGCCACCTGAGGAAGGGTCGCGATGAGTTGCTCGGGCCGGGTGATGCGGTCGAAGTAGCGGCTCACCGGGCGGAAGGCATCATTCACCGTGATGGTGGGGTCGCCGAAGTGCTCCACCTGCTGCAGCACCGGATCGGGTGCGCGACTGACAAATGTATCGCCGGGCAGCAGGAGCAGGGGCAGCCGATTGGCATGTGCCACACCGGCGGCCGTGACCATATTGAGCGCCCCGGGACCGATGGAGGAGGTCGCTATGCCGACCTGGCGGCGCTGCGCCGCCTTGGCGAGACCGACTGCGGCCAGGGCCATGCCCTGTTCGGTGTGCCCGCGCCAGACCGGGAGTTCGTCGAGCCGCTCCTGAAGCGCCGTGCCGAGTCCGAGCACATTGCCGTGCCCGAAGATGGCGAAAACCGCTGGGAATAACGGCACTTCAGCACCGTCGAGGGTTTCGGACCGCTGGGCGACCAGCCAGGCCACCAGGGCTTGTGCGGTCGTGAGTCTCATACGAGTCGTCCTTCGTGCGAGGTGACCGGGCAGCGCGGGTCGAGCGGTTCATCGGCCCACTGCGAGCGGACCCAGGCGTGCGCGGGGTCGTCACAGAAGGCCATGGACCGTACGGGGGCGGGACCGGCCAGCACATTCAGGTAGTACATGGGGTAGCCGGGCGCGGCGATGCAGGGGCCGTGATAGCCGTGCGGGATCAGGAAGACGTCGCCGTCGCGTATGGCGACGTTCTCGTCCAGCGCGCCGTCGGCGGTGTAGGTGCGGTGCATGCCGAAACCTGTCGCGGAGGGAGTTATTCCATCCGATCCGGCAATGCGGAAGTAGTAGATCTCCTCATTGACAACCTCGCAGTCGCTCGCCTCGTCGTGCTTGTGCGGCGGATAGGAGGACCAATTGCCATCGGGTGTGATGAGTTCGCAGACATTGAGCTTGTCGGCGTGGTCCCAGACGCCGGGAACTCCGAACCCGGTGACCTGCCGTGTCGCCGGGCCCGCCCCGCGGACCTCCACCGGGACCTGTTCGGCCGGACCGTATTTCGGAGTCAGGCGGCGGGTACAGCGGGCCATCGGCAGCGCGAGCTCCAGACCGTCCACGGTGGACAGCTCGACCTCGGCGTCACGAGGGACGTAGGCGAAATCGGTCACCCGGGTGAAAACTGTTTCGCGGCCGGTCAGTTCGAATACCTCGCCGTCGACGCGGACCGTGCACGACCCGGACAGCGGCAGTACGAAGGCTTCGAAGTCGCCGGTGTGCACCGTGCGTGATTCGCCCGCGGCCAGCCGAAGCACTCGCAGCCCGGTGTAGGTCCAGCCCGCGTCGGCAGGCGTGAGAACTACGGGATCTGCTCCATCGCAAAGGGTTCCGCTCGGGTGGTGGAGTTTGCTCACGAGGCTGCCTCCAGCACCCGGGCAGCTTTGTCCACCGCGCCCGCCACATCGCCGTCGGGCGGGTAGAGCAGGCTGCGGCCGACTACCAGGCCGCGCACCACATCGTGGGTGAGCGCCGCGCCCCAGGAAGCGAGGTCTGCGGCCGGGTCGCCAGAAGGCGCGCCGCCGAGGACCACCACGGGCAGAGTTGTCGCATCCAGTGCCGAAATATCCTGGGGTGCTGGGATCTTCAGCCAGGTATACGCCGAGGTGACGCCGAGGCCCGACGCCACGGTCATGGCGCGCTGGAGTGCGGCGGCATCGCGGTGCATGACCAGCGCCCCGGACGGATCGCGGCCGTAGGGCAGCGGCTCGACCATCGCCATGAGTCCGTGCTCGGCCAATTCCGAGACCGCGCGGGCACAGGCTTCCAGCGTCGGCACTGTACCGGGATCCGAATCCACCAGGCGCAACAGCATTTTGCCGCCGTCCAGACGGTATTTCACCAGTGATTCCGCGTCGTATCCGGTGAAGCGGTCGTCGATCTCCCAGTCGGCCCCGGCCAGACCGCCACGGTTCATGGAGCCGATGACGATCTTGTCGTGCACGGCGTCCAGGAGCAGTAGCTCCTCCACGATGTCCGGCGACCCGAGCACACCGTCCACGGCGGGATTGTCGAGCGCGATGAGCAGCCGCTCCAGCAGCGTGCGCCGACCGGCCATGGCGGTACTGTCGGTACGCACGCCCAGTGCCCCGCGGGCCGGATGATCGGCGGCGACCAGGAACAGTGTGCCTTTGTCCGACAGCAGATTCGGCCGGCGGCGACGGTCGGCGTAGGCGGCGCGAATCGCCTCGGGTTCGGTGGCTCGGGCGCGCAGTAGTCGATACCATCGTTCATCGGTCAGGTGCACAGCAACTCCTCGATCTCGGCGGCGGTCGGCATGGCGTCGGCGCAGGCCAATCGCGAAGCCACCAATGCCCCGGCGGCATTGGCATAGGTGGCGATGCGGTGCGGGTCCCAGTCCGAGAGCAGGCCGTGGATGAGGGCCCCGCCGAAGCCGTCGCCCGCACCCAGACCGCAGACCACCTCGATGCGGCAGGGCTCGACCGTCCAGCGTTCGTGCTCGGTGGCGACCAGCACGCCGTCGGCGCCGCGTTTGATGACGGCCAGGCGCACGCCGCGGGCCAGCAGCCGATCGGCCGCCTCGTCCGGATCGGCGGAACCGGTGGCCACCTGCACTTCGGTTCTATTGCCCACCACCACATTCACGTGGTCGACCATCCAGCCGATCTCGGTGCGGGCGGTCTCGACATCGGGCCAGAACATAGGCCGGTAGTCGAGGTCCAGCACCGTGTGGCCGCGGCGGGCGCGGCGCTCGAGGATCGCGCGCTGGGTGGTGCGGCCGGGCTCGGCACTGACGCCGGTACCGGTCACCCACAGCAGTGGGACGGAATCGACCACATCCCAGGGGATCTCGTCCGCGGTGAGGGTGAGATCCGGTGCGATGGGTGCGCGGTAGAACAGCAGCGGCGGGTCGGCGGGCGGATTGAGCTCGCAGAACACCACGGGGGTATGGAGATTCGGTGCGGTGGCGACAAAATCGTTCACCACATCGAAGTCCTCGAGCGCCGTGCGCACGAAGTCGCCGAATCCGTCGGGCCCGACCTTGGTGAGGATGGCGGTCCGGCGGCCCAGGCGGGCCGCCGCCACCGCGACATTGGTGGCGGTGCCGCCGAGGAATTTGGCGAAGGTGGTGACCTCCGCCAGCGATACTCCGCTCTGCTCTGGGTACAGGTCGACGCCGACCCGTCCGATGGTCAGCACCTCCAGATCGGTCACGGCGTCACCACTCGCTGCAATTCGTGCTGCAGCGCTTCCAGTTCCGCGCCGCCGGACATCTGCCGGGTCAGTTCCGACAGATCGATCTCGGACTTCTCGTAGCAGCCGAGCATGCCGCCGCGCTGCAGCAGCAAGAAGCGATCACCCACCGGGTAGGCGTGGTGCGGATTGTGGGTGATGAGCACAACGCCCAGGCCGCGTTCGCGGGCCTGCACCACGTAGCGCAGCACCACGCCCGCCTGCTTGACACCCAGTGCGGCGGTGGGCTCGTCGAGAATCAGCACCTTGGCCCCGTAGTGCACGGCGCGGGCGATGGCGACGCTCTGCCGCTGACCACCGGAGAGGGTCCCGACCGGCTGTTCCAGATCGTTGAGCTCGATTCCCATATCCGACAGGGCTTTACGGGTGATGTCCTGGGAGGTGCGCCGATCCAGCAGCTCGATCGGGCCATAGCGCTTGACGGGTTCGGAGCCGAGCACAAAATTGCGCCATACGCTCATGAGCGGGACCACCGCGAGATCCTGGTACACGGTGGCGATGCCGAGATCCAAAGCCGCACGGGGCGAGGAGAATCGGGTTGTCTCGCCCTCGATGCGCAATTCGCCGGTGTCGTACTGGTGCACGCCGGACAGGATCTTGATGAGCGTGGATTTGCCCGCGCCATTGTCGCCCAGCACACAGGTGACCTCGCCCGCGTTCACCACCATCGAGACATCGTGCAGCGCAACGACACCGCCGTAGCTCTTGCCGATATCCACTGCTTCTATGAGTGGCACAGTCATCGGCGTACCCTTTCCGCTCGCTTCTTGAATGCGGTATTGACCAGCACGGCCGCGAGCAGCAGGACGCCGAGGAACAGCATGAACCAGTCGCTGTTCCAGCCCGCGAACACAATGCCCTGCCGCGCCATGCCGAAGGTGAGCGCGCCCAGCGCCGCACCGACCACCGAGCCGAAGCCGCCGGTCAGCAGGCAGCCGCCGATCACCGCGGCAATGATGTACTGAAATTCCAGTCCCACACCCTGATTGGCCTGCACGCTGGAGAAGCGCAGCAGATTGCACGCGCCCACCACCCAGCCGGCGAAGGCCGTGGTCATGAAGAGCAAGATCTTGGTGCGGGCGGCGGGCACACCCACCGCGCGGGCACTCGGCAGCGAACCGCCGACGGCGAAGATCCAGTTGCCGAATCTGGTGCGCACCAGCACGATTCCGGCCAGTGCGGTGAGCACGATCCACCACACCACCGACGCCTGAATATGGGCATCGCCGATATTCGTGGTGGAGGCGAACACCCAGCCCGCGGACTGGTAGCCGCCCGATGCGCGAATGCCGGATACCTGCACGGTGCCGGTAATCCATCGGGTCACACCGAGATTCAGGCCCTGCAGCGCGAGGAAGGTGCCCAGGGTGACGATGAAGCTCGGCAGGCCGGTCCGCATGACCACCCAGCCGTTGAGCGCTCCGACCGCCAGCGCGAATACCAGCGAAACCGCCAGCGCCAGCCAGACATTCCAGCCCGCGTTGACCGCGAGCAGTCCGGTGACCAGTGCCGTGGACGCAGTCATCACACCGGCGGAGAGATCGAATTCGCCGCCGATCATGAGCAGCGCCACCGCCACGGCCATAATGCCGAGTGTCGAGGCATCGTCCAGCCAGTTGGAAACGCCCAGGGCGCTGAAGAACTTGTCGGTAATGATGGAGAAGAACAGGAACACCACCAGCGCGCCGATGAACGCGCCGAGTTCGGGCCGCACGATCAGCCGCTGCAGTATCGAGGCCCGGAGTCCGGTGGGCTCCGTGGCCGACTCGGAAGCCGTTGTGGCAACACTCATGTCATTCACTCCCGACACTCACCGCGTGCCCTGGGCGACGAGCCCGGCGACGACATCGACATTGGTCTTGTCCACGAAGGCGGGACCGGTCTGCACCGGAACGCCGCCACCGACGCTATTGAGGTTGGACCGGTACAGCTTCAGCATGACCACCGGCAGATAGCCCTGTTCGTACTGCTGCTGATCGATCGCGAACAACAGGGTGCCGGCCCGAATGGCAGCCACCACATCATCATTGAGATCGAAGGTGGCAATGGCGGCCTTCGACTTGGACTCGCGCACCGCATCGACCGCTCGGGCGGCGATCTGCGAATTCAGCGTCAGCACCGCGTCGATGGACGGATCCGATTCCAGCGCACCGCGGATGCGCGCCTGCACATCGGTGGGATTGTTGATATCGACCTGCAGGGTGACCGCGGTGCCGAAGCCCTGGGTCGCACCCGCGCAGCGTTCGTTCGCGCCGATATTCCCGGCCTCATGGATCACGCACAGCATCTTGTGTTTTCCGGCGGCCGCGAGGCGCTTGCCCGCTGAGGCACCGGCCAGCCGTTCGCTCTGACCCACATGCCCGATGGCGCCGAACTGGACGCTTTCTTCTTCACCGGAATTGATGGTCACCACCGGAATGCCGGCCGAGATCGCTTTTTCGACGGAGGTGCGCAGCGCATCCGGATTGGCCATGGAGACCACCAGGCCGTCCACGCCCTGTGCCACCGCATTGTCGATGAGCTTGGCCTGCTGACCCGGATCGCCGGCGGAGTTGTATTCGACGCGCACACCGAGCTGCTTGCCCGCCGCCTCCGCGCCGTTCTTGACCACATTCCAGAAGGCGTCACCGGGTGAACCGTGGGTGACCACGGCGACCGTATTCAGCTTGCCGACCTCGACGGGCGCCTGCGCGGGCGTGGTCTGATCGGAACCCGGACCACTGCAGGCCGCCAGGACCGCGGCGGCCGCGATCCAGGGCGCCAGTCGACGCCAGCGCTTCCCGCGGCTTCGTAAAGATGGGGACCTCATTGTCATCACCTCCCCACTAAATCCGGGTCGGGGTCGATTGGACCCCGATTTCGACCAGGTGTCGCAGACTTCGTGCCGTATCTCGGGTCGGACCGTCCGCGGAGTCACCGGGGAGCAGCGCCGTGTCCTGCTCGAGGACGTACCAGCCGTCGTAGCCCGCCGACTGCACCGCATGCACCAGAGCGGCGATATCGACGTCGCCGTCACCCAGCGGGACATAAAGCCCGTCGCGCACCGCGTCGCTGTATTCCATTCGGCCGCAACGCACTTCGTTCGCGATCTCGAGGCGCACGTCCTTGAGGTGGATATGCCCGATGCGTTCGGGGTACTGCCGGGCCAGCGCGACCGGATCGGTACCGCCGATGGCCAGGTGCCCGGTGTCCAGGCACAGATCGAGCTCCGAGTCGGCGAGAAAGCGCTGCACCTCGGCTTGGTCCTCGACGTGCGTACCGGCGTGCGGGTGCAGGGTGACGCGTAGACCGTATTCGGCCGCGATATCGCCGATGGCGGCGGCCGTCTCGATCAGGGTCCGCCACTCGTCGTCGGTGAGCGGCATCCGGGAGTTGTAACCGTTCGCGCCGGTGGCAGCGGCGAGTATCAGCACCTCCGCGCCGGTGGCCGCGAACAGTTCGGCGGTCACGCGGGCAGCGGTGAGAGCGACGTCCGGTTCCCGGTGCAGGGCCAGGGCCAGGAAACCGCCGACCGGTGCGATGCCGTGCGCGGCAAGTTGATTGCGCAGCTCGACCGGATCGCTCGGTAGATAACCGGGTGGTCCGAATTCGGTGGCGGTCAGACCCAGGCCCGCCATGGCCGACAGGACGGTGCCTGAATCGAGGACGTGACCCCAGCCCGGAACTTCGCACACGCCCCAGGAGATGGGTGCGGCGGCAATACGCAGTGGGGTGGAACGCAGGGGATGGAGCGGTTCGGTCATCGGCACTTCCCAGACCCGTCGGTAGCCATCATGTACAAGCGCTCGATTGGAGCGCTCCAACAATGTAACCCCAATCACAACGGTGTCAAGAGCCGGTACTGACTCGCAAAGTGGTGTTCCACCTTGCATATTCGGTTTCACCTGCGCTGTTGTACGGGAGAAAGAATGTCCGAATCACGCGATTAGAGCGCTCTATTGCTGAGGGCACTTCAGCACGGTAGCGTCAGGCAGCATGACAGGACCGACCATGGAGGACGTCGCCGCCCGAGCGGGTGTCTCCCGCGCACTGGTCTCACTGGTCATGCGCAATTCCCCCAAGGTGAGCGAGCATCGCCGGCGTGCGGTGCTGCAGGCCGCGCAGGATCTCGGGTATCAGCCGCACCTCATGGCCCGGTCACTGGCCAGCCGCACCTCGAACATTGTCGGCGTCATGGTGTCCGATCTGCGCAATGCCTTCTTCGCCGATGTGGTGGAGGGTATGGACGAGGCCGCGCAGGACAATGGTCTCGAACTCATTCTCACCACCGGGCGGCGCAGCGCGGAGCGGGAAGGCACGGCGCTGGCCAGTCTGCTGGCGTTCCGGCCGGGCGGGATCATCCTGCTCTCACCGGTACTGCCGACCTCCTCGATTCGCGATGCGGCACAACGGTGTCCGATGGTGCTGGTATCGCGCGGATCCAGCATTCCCGAGGTGGACACCGTCAATGACGATGGCGAACTGGGGGCCGCGCTCGCGGTTGATCACCTGGTCGCACTGGGGCATCGGCGGATCGTGCATCTGGACGGCGGCGGCGCCTTCACCGCCGCACCCCGGCGCCAGGGGTACACCGCGGCCATGGTCCGGCACGGGCTGGAACCGATGGTCATTGCCAGCGAGCACACCGATGAAGCCGGTGCGGCGGCGGTACGCAGCCTGTTGAATCTCTTCTCCCCCAGCAACTTTCCCACCGCCCTGATCTGCGGCAATGACTTCAACGCCGTGGGCGCCATGTCCGCACTGACCGAGGCCGGACTGCGGGTGCCCGAGGATGTCTCGGTCGTCGGTTACGACAACACCTCGCTGGCGGCACTGCGCCATGTCGCCCTGACCACCATCGACCAGCCCCGCAATCGCATCGGGCAGTTGGCCGTCGCGGCTCTCACCGAACGATTGCGCGACGGTCGGACCGAACCGGTCCGCCAGCGCCTGGAACCCAGCCTGGTCGTCCGCTCGACCACGGCCGCACCCCGCGACTGACCGGGGACACCACCGATTTCGAAGGAGCACACATGTCCACGATCAGACTGGGCCTCGCGGGCACCGGCCGTATCGGCAGCTCCCACGCCGAAACCCTGACCACCCTGCCCGGCGTCGATGCGGTGATCGTCGCCGATGCCGACGCCGAGCGCGCCCGGGCCACCGCCGACAAACTCGATATCGAATACGCACCCGATATCGACGCACTGCTCGCCGCCGGCCTCACCGGGCTGGTGATCACCACGGCCACCGACTCGCATCCCGAGCTCATTACCGCCGCCGTGGATCGCGGCATCCCCGTCTTCTGCGAAAAGCCTATTGCCGCAGACATTCTCGGCACCCTCGCCGTGGTCGAACGCGTCGCCGGATCGACGGTGCCGGTGCAGATCGGCTTCCAGCGCCGCTTCGACGCCGGATATCGCGCCGCCCGCGCGGCGGTCGCGTCCGGGGAGCTCGGCTGGGTGCACACGCTGCGCGCCACCACCCTCGATCCGGCTCCCCCACCGGCGGAATACATTCCGCGCTCGGGCGGGGTATTCCGCGATTGCGGCGTCCACGATTTCGACATCATCCGCTGGGTGACCGGACGGGAGGTGACCGAGGTATATGCCACCGGTGCCAATCGCGGCGAGCAGATGTTCACCGACGCCGGCGATGTGGATACCGCCGCGGTGATACTGCGCCTGGACGACGGTGCGCTGGCGACGGTTTCGCTGAGCCGCTACAACGGGGCCGGATACGACGTGCGACTGGAAGTCCTCGGCTCCCAGGGCAATGCCATTGTGGG
>NZ_JAODNK010000006.1 GCF_025465275.1 Nocardia sp.
AGGTTGGCGCGGGCGGCGGTGTCGTAGCGGGCGCGGGCGGTGGGGGTGCGGAAGAGGTGCTGCTGCTGGACTAGTCCCTGTAGTACCGCTGCGCGGCCCTGGCGGAAGAGGTTGTCGGGGACGTGTGCGTATTCTGCGCGGACGGCGGCTGCGTATGCGGCATAGGCGGATTCGCCGGCGGCCAGGATGGCGAGGTCGGCGTCGCACAGGACGCCGCCGTTGCGGTCCGAGGGGTCCGGGTGGTGGCCAGCCGTGAGACGGACCAGGCGGGCTACCTCGGCGACTGTGTCGGCATCCAAACCCAGTGCGGGTAATGCGGTTTCGGCCAGCTTGGCGCTGGCCTCCTCATTGTCGCCGCCTTCCACCGAGTAGACGGCGTCGTGGAAGAAGGCCGCGTAGCGCACGGCCTCGATATCGGCGGCATCGGCGGCCAGATCGTCGATGATGGCCAGCATTGCGGCCAGATGCTCGACGGTGTGATAGCGCCGGTGCGGTTCGCTGTACCGGCGGACCAGGTCCTCCCCTAGAGCCCGCGCCGACGGTCCGGCCAGCTCGGTCCAGCGGTCCAGCAGTTCTACGTCGAGACTCGTCCCCATCTACGCAGTCTGCCGAATTCACCGCCGCGACAACAGCCCTGAACCACGGTGCTCTTCGCCACTGCACCGAGCCGCACATCAGCTTCATGGCCCTGCCCACGTCCGGCACTGCGCTCGGCGCTGTTCGGCCTTCGGCTCTTCACCACTGCGCCGGCGGGTGGCGGATACTGTGAGCCATGTCGATGCAGCCTCGCCGGTGGACGCCGCCGCATGCCACGCCGCGCGCCCGCGAAACTCACAGTGTTCCCGCTATGCCCGCGCTGCGGTTGCTCGAATTGCCCGGCAGGGGGCCGGAAGACGTGGTGGTCGCGGCCGATGGGCGGGTGCTGACGGGTATCGAGGGCGGGGCGATTCTGGCGGTCGATCCGGCTACCGGAGCGGTCGAGCAGATTGCGCACACCGGCGGGCGGCCGCTCGGGCTGCACGCGGAATCCGATGGCTCGCTGTTGATCTGCGATGCGGAGCGTGGATTGCTGCGCCTGGACAAGCCGGGCGGTGAGATCGAAGTACTGGTGGCGGAGATCGACGGCGAAGCGCTGAACTTCCCCAGCAATGTGGTGGCCGACAGCGACGGGACCATCTACTTCTCCGAGTCCTCGCGTCGCTGGCCGCTGAAACAGTGGATGGGCGACATCATGGAGCACTCCGGCACCGGCCGGCTGCTGCGCCGGAGTCCGGACGGCACGATCGAAATCCTCATCGACGGACTGGATTTCGCCAATGGCGTGGTGCTCGCGCCGGACCGCTCCTGCGTGCTGGTCGCCGAGACCGGCGCCTACCGCGTCACCCGGTATCGGCTGTCCGACCCGCAGGCGGGCACGTACGACCGGCTCGTCGAGAACCTTCCGGGCTTCCCGGACAATATGTATCTCGGCAGCGACGGCCTGGTCTGGGTATCGCTGGTTTCGCCGCGAAATCCGTTGCTGGACAACCTGCTTCCGCTCCCGGGCATACTGCGGCAGATCTCGTGGGCGATTCCCGAACGGCTGCAACCGAAACCGGCGCGCACCGCATGGGCCATGGCCTTCGACTTCGACGGCGCGCCGGTGCACGATCTGCAGCGCGAGGGCACCGAGTACGCCATGGTGACCGCCGTCGCCGAACACGACGGCGTCCTCTACCTCGGCAGCATCACCGAATCGGCGATCGCGGTGACGCAGGTTCCCTAGGACTTCTGAGCAGCGTCCTGGGCGTGCTGCGCCTGGGACAACTGCGCCGGTGTGTAGCGCAGTGACAGCGACATCAAGCCCATGGCGGCGGTGCCGAGCGCACAGACGAACAGCACCAGGGTGTAACCGCTGCCGAGCGCATCGATCTGCGCGGAGCTCATTTCGGTGACCTTGCCGGTGGTTCCGCCGAGCGACAGCGTGCGCGAGAGCGCGACCGGACTCAGCAGGCCGACCGCGAACGGCGTGCCCATATTCATGAACATCTGCCCGACCGCCGACAGCGGACCGATATTGGCCATGTCCACACCGACCAGTACGCACAGCGGCAGAATCACGATGACCATGCCGACCGAGAAGCCGACCACGCACAGCAGTCCGAGCAGGGTCGGGAAGTACTCCACCGAACTGTCGATGGTGGAGCCGAAGAACAACCCGGCCGCCAGCACGATCGCCGAGCCGAACAGCAGCCAGCGCGGCTGCACATACTGCACCGCCTTGGACGACACAGCTGTGCCGACGCCCGCACCGAGCGTGAACGGAATACTGCCCAGACCCGCCATGAGCGGGCTGTAGCCGAGCACGTTCTGCAGGAACTGCGCCACGAAGAAGGTCGTCGCACCCAGCACTCCCGACGCCAGGAAAATGGCCGCGAAGGAGATCACGCGGTCCCGGCTGTCGAACAGCGACCACGGCAGCAGCGGATTGGCGACATTGCGTTCGGCGAAGACGAATACGATCAGCAGCGCCAGGCCGCCGACCAGCGCACCGATGATAATCGGGCTGTCCCAGCCCATTTCCGGACCTTCGGTCGCGCCGAACACAATGGCCGCGCAGGCCAGGGTGCCGAGCACCGCGCCGCGAATATCCAGCGAGATGCGGTGGTGTTCGGTGTCGTGCAGCTCGCGGAGCGCGCCCAGCACAATGAGCAGGCCGATCGGCACATTGATCCAGAAGATCCAGCGCCAATCCACCTGGGTCAGCGCACCGCCGACCACCAGACCCCCGACCGAGCCGATGCCCACCATGGAACCGAGAATCGCGATGGCCTGATTTCGGACAGGGCCGGGCGCGAAAGTGGTGGCTACCAACGCGAATGCGGTCGGCGCGGCAATGGCCGCACCGGTGCCCTGCAGCGCGCGGGCAGCGATCAGCCAGGCCTCGTTCTGTGCAGTGCCACAGAGCGCCGAAGCCACCGTGAATACGCCGACGCCGAGAATCAGCATGCGTTTGCGGCCGAAGGAGTCGCCTAGTCGACCGCCGAGCAGCATCAGACCCGCGAACGGCAGACCGTAAGCAGTGACGGTCCAGGCGCTGCCCGCATTGGACAGACCCAGCTGTTCCTGCACCCGCGGCAGCGCCAGAATCATGACGGTGCCATCGAGCACGACCATCAACTGCAGCCCGCTCAATACGAGAATCGCGAGCCCGAACGCCCGCTTGGTCACCGGATACTGCATCGTCGCAGCGGGATTATCGAGCACTCCGACACTGTAATGGATGCCGGACGGACCGAACCGATCTCGTTCCCGCGCGATCGGCTCAGCACCACGGCCTGACCGCGCAGCAGCGGAAGTACCTGGGCACCGATCGACGCGGCGGCCGAGGCCACCGCACAGCCCCCGTCGTCACCACACAGCCCCAATAGGTGCTGCGCGGTATCGACAGTTGCTGTGCGACGGCCGAGGCCGTCCTCGAGGAACGGTGCGGGCGTCGCAGCTGTCGTACCACCGGAAACTCTGGGCACAGCGGGCGATCCCGGCTCGCTCAGAGCGCGGCGGTGTCGGGAGCGCCGGCGGTGAATCCGGCGGTGGGGCCGATGACGATAATGGCCGGCGGGCGGATGGCTTCGGCGCGTACCTGCTCGGCGACGGTCGACAGATCGGCGCGGACAATGCGCTGGGTGCGCAGGCTGCCCTCCTGAACGATGGTCACCGGGGTATCCGCGGCGCGGCCGCCTTCCAGCAGTGCGGTGGCGAACTTGTCGATGCGCTCCACGGCCATGAGCAGCACGATGGTGCCGCGCAGCCGCGCCAGAGCGGGCCAGTCTACGAGCGAGTCCGGGTGGTCCGGGGCGACGTGCCCACTCACCACGACGAATTCGTGGGTGACGCCGCGGTGGGTGACAGGGATTCCGGCCAGGGCGGGCACCGAGATCGCGCTGGTGACGCCGGGCACTACGGTCACCGGAACACCGGCTTCGACACAGGCTTCGAGTTCCTCGTAGCCGCGGCCGAAAACATAAGGATCGCCGCCCTTGAGGCGGACCACGAACTTTCCGGCCTTCGCGCCCTCGATGAGCGCGGTATTGATGGCCTCCTGTGCCATGGCGCGGCCGTACGGAATCTTGGCGGCGTCCACGACCTCGACGTCCGGGCCGAGTTCGGCCAGCAGCTCCGGCGGCGCAAGCCGGTCGGCGACAACAAGATTCGCACGCGCCAGCAGTCGGCGGCCGCGCACGGTGATCAGGTCCGGATCGCCGGGACCGCCGCCGATGAGTGCCACGCCCGCGGCCACCGGACCCGAATCATCGGTCACGACACCGGATTGCAGCGCCTCGAGGAGTGCGGTGCGTACCGCGGCCGAACGGCGATGCTGCCCACCGGCGAGCACGCCCAGACTCATACCGTCGTAGCGCGCGGTGGCGGGAGTGACAGCGGTGCCCAGCCGCGCATTGTCGGCACGCACGGAGAAGATACGCCGCCGGGTCGCCTCGGCCACCACGGCCGCATTGGTGTCGGGTTCATCGGTGCAGACGAGTGCGTACCAGGCGTCCGCGAGATCGCCGTCGGCATAGTCGCGCAATTCGAGAGTGAGCTGCCCGGAGGTGGCCATACCCTCGACCGCCGGAGTCGCCTCACGGCTGATCACGTGCACATCCGCACCGGAGGCGATGAGCAGTCCGAGCCGGCGCTGCGCCACGGTCCCACCACCCACCACCACGACGCGGCGCCCGTTCAGATCGAGCCCGACCAGGTAGTTCGGGTCGCCAACGGGCTGGTCATCGGATGCGGCTGACGTGTTCGGCACAAGGATTGAGCCTACGGTGTCGGCGGAAACTCGCCACAATCGCCCGGCGGCCAGGCAACAACCGATACCGAGCTGCCATGTCCGGTCCCGGAAACCCGTGCAGCCGCACGCTTCCGGCCAGGCCGGGTCCCGCTGTTCGCTGCACGGCAGATCCGACGCCCAGTTATCGCGTCGGGTTCCTGCCGCGGCGGGCTCTGGTTCAGATGCCGCTGTGGATCTTGGTCGGGGTGATGCGGACGGTTACGCGCCCGGCGGGGTCGGTGAGCGACGAAGGCATGAACTCGCCGTAGGTCTGCCCGGTGAACTTGAGCGACATGCGGTCCGGCAGGGCGCGCTCGGGGTCCGGCTGCACGGTGACGGTGCCGCGGATCTCGGCGTAGACGTAGGGGTTCTCCGGCGGGGTGATCAGCACGGTGGCTCGCGGGTCCCGCACCAGGTTCTTGTACTGCTGCCGACTCACCGAGGTGGAGTAGATCAGGTCGTCGCCGTCGCGGTCGAGCCACGCGACGGTCAGGTGCGGCTGGCCGTTGGCGCCGACGGTCGCCACTGTGGCGAATACCTTCGACTCGTCGATGTGCTTCTTGAGTCCCTCGGGAAGTGTGGTCACGGGTGTTGTGAACAGACTGCGCCGCAAGCGAATTCCCGGGCCCTATTTCACACCGTTGGCGTAGTCCTGCACCAGATGCAATCCGCCCTGACGGACCGGCATTCGATCCGAGTCGACGAGCGTGAGCGACAGCGTCACCGGATGACCTTCGAGTTCGCCGGTCAGCGTCAGCCGATCCGGTGCGGGGCGATCGTAGGTCAAGGTCGCCAAAGCATCGGAAGCCGCGGGCGCACGCAGGGTGAGACGGTGTGCGCCACTATCGAATTCCGTCAGGACCGGGACCATTCCGTCATCCATGCGCTGATAGATCGCCACTCCCGGATCTTCGAACACCATTCGCCGCCAGCGGGTTTCATCGGTGAGCAGGGGCGGCACCGGCTGCCCGTCCCTGGTGAACTCGGTGACACTCCAGATTCCGTACAGCTCGGAGTGCGGTCGGCCCGGGCCGTATTTGTGCCAGCCGTCCCAGGCACCCACCGACTGGCCCAGGATGAACCAGAGCGCCAGCACCACCAGTGCGATATCGGAGATCCGCCGTGATCGCCGCGTCCGGAACGGGGTGGGCGCGGTCGAGGGCCCGGCCGCGCCGCCCAGCAGTGCGGTGGTGAGCCGCCGCGCATCCGGGGCCAGTAGCACCATCGAGAGCAGCAGCAGGTGGAACGACAACAGTTTGACCGGGACGTCGAAGGTCATGTTCAGCACCCACACCTGCGCCATGCTCACCAGGCTGAGCAGCGCTCCGGCCAGCTGGGTGCGCGGCAGCAGAAGCAGCACGCCGCCGGTGATCTCGGCCATGCCGAGCAGGCTCTCGTACACCGGTGAGGCGCCGACCTGATTCCACAGCACCGCCATATGACCGAAGTCGCCGTAGGGCTGAATGAGGGTGGCCAGGCCGGGGACCGGCATCTGCAGCGGAATCGCCTTCGCAAAGCCGTAATTCAGCATCTGACCGGCCAGAATGACCCGGAAGAAGAGCAGGAACCAGCCGGCTGCGGTGCGGTATTCGGTGCGCCTGCGGTCCAGCGCACTCCACACGGCGGCCACCAGCACCGCGGCGATCAGAATGCAGAAGACCTCGATCCACAGATACAGCTGATCGCCACTGCCGGAATCCAAATTCAGCAGGACGCCCGGATGGTCGAAGACCGTGCGCCCGGTCCATCGCACCAGCGGGCCGAGCAGGTCCGCGTACTTCTGCATGAGATCGTCGGGCAGCCACTTCTGGACGACGCCGAAGAAGGCGAAGATCGGCTGCGGGTAAATGACACAGAACAACGTGAAATAGGCAATCACGAAGCGGAAGAGAATCCGGAATGCCGGTCGCCACTCCCGGTTCTCCTCCGGCGGCAGATCCTCGAGATCCGTTGCGGCACCGACTGTTCGCACACTCATCGCACATCCCCTCGCTCCGAACTTCGACCGTAGTTCGAATACGATCTCGACGCCTCCGGGTTATCCCCCTTTTCCGGAGCTCCGGCATACCTCTGCGGGATTACGTGCCAGCCCCCATCGTGATGAGGTGCCAGCACTACCGCCGGGCCGGAATTCACGTCAGCAGTCGTCCCATTCACCGGTACTCGCGGGCGCAACCCCTGCACAATCGAACTGGAACACGTTACATTTCTCGGCACCGTGTTATCCGGGTCACAGCGGCCCTCTCGGCCTGCCCGAACCGAACTGACACGCCTGCCTTTCCATGCCAGGAGGAATAGACATGTCGGCCGACGACCCGAACCAGAGATGGGAACTCACCGTCTCCGACCGCGACGAGGATCAGCTCGCGGCACAATTGGCGAGCTGGCTCGCCACCAAGGTCGTAGCCGACGAGGCGCCCCGCGTCACCTCGCTGACCAAGCCGCAAGCGGGCGGCATGTCCAGCACCACGCTGCTCTTCGACGCCGAATGGACCGAGAACGGGCAGCCCGCGGGCGGCTCCTACGTCGCGCGCCTGGCGCCGGAGGACAGCTCCTTCCCGGTCTTCGAGAAGTACGACCTGGAAACCCAGTACGCCATCATGGCCGGAGTCGCCGAGGCCACCGATGCACCGGTGCCGGAGCTGTGCTGGATCGAGACCGATCCGAAGGTGCTCGGCTCCACGTTCTTCGTCATGCGGCGCGTGAACGGCCGTGTCTGCGAGGACAACCCGCCGTACGTGTTCTTCGGCTGGGTCTTCGACGCCACGCCGGAACAGCGGCTGGAGATCACCCGCAAGACCGTCGAGGTCATTGCCAAGGTGCACAGCATCGAGAATCCCGAGCAGCGCTTCCCCATGCTGCACGGCGAGGGCTCGGCGCTGCGCCGGCACTTCGAGGCCCAGAAGCAGTGGTACGACTGGGCGCTCGCCCGCGACGGATTCCGTATTCCGCTACTGGAGCGCACCTTCGAGTGGCTGGAGCAGAACTGGCCGGAGGACTCGGGCCCGGATGTGCTCAACTGGGGTGACGCCCGGCCGGGCAACATCATGTTCCAGGAGAACGACGAAAGCGATCTGGTCGCCGTCCTCGACTGGGAGATGGCGGCCATCGGCCCGCGTGAACTCGATGTGGCCTGGCCCATCCTGATCCACCGCTTCTTCCAGGACATCGCCACCCGATTCGATCAGCCGGGACTGCCGGACTTCCTGCGGCGCAGCGATATCGAGAAGATGTACGAGGAGGCCACCGGGCACGCGGTCCGCGATCTGGACTGGTACCTGATGTACGCGGCGCTGCGCCACGGCATCGTGATGGGCCGCATCAAGCGCCGCATGATCCATTTCGGTGAGGACACCGATACCGACGATCGCGACGACTACGTCATGCACCGACCGCTGCTCGAGGCCATGCTCGACGGCACCTACGCCTGGGATTGAGAGCTATGAAACCCATGATCGGCCCGCTGGACGAATTCCCCATCCACCAGGCGCCGCTGCCGATGGCGCGGGTGGTCAGCAGCGATCGGAACTTCTACGACCGCAGCTACTTCAATGCCATCGACAAAACCGGTGACATGATGCTGATCACCGGGTTCGGCGTGTACCCGAACCTGGGTGTGACCGACGCCTTCGCCACCGTGCGGCGCAGCGATACCCAGCATGCGGTGCGGTTCTCCGATGCGCTCGAGCAGCGCGGGCTGAACCTCGCCGTGGGCGGGTACCGGATCGAGATCATCGAGCCGCTGCAGCAGCTGCGGGTGATCTGCGAGCACGAGGACCTGTCCTTCGATATGACCTGGGACGGCGCGTTCCCGGTCGTGCAGGAGGAGGCGCACACCATCATCACCGGCATGAACAAGGCCATGATCGATGCGCAGCGCTTCGCACAGGTCGGATCCTGGTCCGGCACACTGCATGTCGACGGCACCGACTTCACCGTCGATCCGGCGAACTGGACCGGCACCCGCGACCGCTCCTGGGGCATCCGGCCGGTCGGCGAATCCGATCCGGCGGGGCGCGTGGCTTCCGAACCGTCCGAAGGCTTCTGGTGGCTGTACGTGCCGCTGCGCTTCGACGACTACTCGATCATCGTCATCGTGCAGGAGGAGCCCAATGGCTTCCGCACCCTGAACGATGCCACCCGCATCTGGAACGACGGGCGCATCGAGCAGCTGGGCTGGCCGCGCATCAATCTGAAGTACAAGTCCGGCACCCGCATTCCGACCTCGGTGCGCCTGGACCTCACCACCCCCGACGGCAAGCCCCTCGAGGTGGAGGTCGAGGCCGGCACCCATATCGCCCTCAATGTCGGCTGCGGCTACGGCGGCGATCCGGACTGGCAGCACGGACAGTGGAAGGGCCGCAACTGGTCCGAGAGCAAGAGCTTCGACCTGACCGACCCTGCCATTGCCGGCCGCATCCCCTTCAGCGTCATCGACCACGTCGGCAAGGCCCGCTGCGGTGATGCCGAGGGCTGGGGCCTCTTCGAACACGGCAGCCTCGGCCGCCACGACCCCACCGGCTTCGCCGACTGGGGCTCGGTCTCGCCCTAACCACAGACCGCGAATCATCCACTCCCTGTGAATGATCCGCACCGCCGCCGCGCCCGCCGACGACCCAACCAGTCGGCGAGCGCGGCGGTCTGCCGTTCGAGTGCCGCTACGCGTTCAACGGCGAATTACCGCAGCTGCCACTGTGATTCCGCCGATCACCTGTTTCGCCCCGACCAGCTGGTCGCTGCCAGAGGCCAATAGCGCGGCGGCCTCGGCCACACTGGGCGTTCCGATGGCCTCCGCTGCGCGCGGCGAGGGGTTGGGCACGGTGACGGCCGCGAGCTCTGCCGCCGTGAACACTGCCAGCGGCACACCGAGCTCCGCAGCGGCCGCTACCAGCTCGGGTTCCCGCGCCCGCCGATCCACCGTCGCCAGACATCCGATCACCGCGCCCCCGGCCATCACCCGCACCGCCTGCACGATCGCGGAAGCCATTGCCCCGGACCGCATTCCCACCCCGACCGCGAGGGGATGCACTGCGAGCCCACCTCGGAACTCAGGCGCAGCAGCGTCAGGCGAGGACATTGTCCTGGACGAAATCGGCTGCGGCGGAGACGAAACGGGTGATTGCCCGGGGGTTTCCGGCGGGGTGGGTGTGGAGGTAGGAGGCGTGGACATTGCGGAGGATCGCGCCTTCGCGGATGGTTTCGCCGGAGGGGGCGCGCCAGGCCCAGGCGAGGGCGTCCGGGGAAGGGGTGGTGAGGCGGGTGCGGTGGAATTCGTGGCCTCGGACGCGTTCTCCGGCTTGCCAGAGGGGGGAGTCGGTCAGGGCCACGGCGTCTCGGTAGCCGAGGGTGAGACGGGGGCCGAATTCGGCGTCGGCTTCGACTACTCCGGCCATGCGGTGGCCGTCGAGGGAGCGGGTGAGGTAGAGCAGGCCTGCGCATTCGGCGTGGATGGGGAGGCCGCTGCGCGCTCGGTCGGCGATGGTGGTGAGCAGGTGGGTGTTGGCGGCCAGGGAGGCGGCGTGCTCCTCGGGGAAGCCGCCGGGGATGACCAAACCGGCGGTGCCGGAGGGGAGTTCGTCGCGCAGGGGGTCGAAGACCACGACGCGGGCGCCGGCGGCTTCGAGGAGTTCGCGGTGTTCGGCGTAGCCGAAGGTGAAGGCGGCTCCGCCTGCCACCGCGATGATCGGGCCGTCGGCGGGGGCCGCACCGGGTTCACCGATCGCCGCGGCGTCGACTGAAATGCCTTCGGAGACAGGGGCGATCCCGGCGGCTGTCGATGCGCCTTCGGCCGCCATGCGCAGCTCCTCGGCGGGATTCCAAGCCGAACCGGCGGTGTGTGAACTCGCCAGCGCGGCGACAGCGGCCAGATCTATATGTGCGGCAACAAGATCGGTCATCGCGTCCACCGCGGACTGCGCGGCGGAACCGTGCTCCACAGCGGGGACGAGGCCGAGATGCCTTGACGGGATGGACAATTCGTCCAGGCGGGGCAGCGCGCCCAGCACCGGCAGGCCGACGCGGGCGCAGGCGGCGCGCAGTACCTGTTCGTGCCGTTCGCTGCCGACACGGTTGAGAATGACTCCGCCGAGTCGGATTCCGCTGTCGAAGGTGGCGAATCCGTGCAGCAGCGCCGCCAGGCTCTGGCTGTGGCCGCGCGCGTCCACCACCAGCACGACCGGCGCGCCCAGCATGGCGGCGATCTGCGCGGTGGAACCCTCGGCGACGGGTTCGGTGTTGTGCTCGTCGATGCGCCCGTCGAACAGGCCCATGACCCCTTCGACCACGGCGATATCGCAACCCGCACTGCCGTGCCGGTACAGCGGAACCACCCGCTCGGCCCCGCACAGCACCGGATCCAGATTGCGGCCGGGCCGACCGGCGGCCAGTCCGTGATAGCCCGGATCGATGTAATCGGGCCCGACCTTGAACGGCGCCACCCGATGCCCGGCCCGCCGCAGCGCACCGATCAAGCCGGTGGCCAGGGTGGTCTTACCGCTGCCCGATGCGGGCGCGGCCACCACCACCGCGGGCACACTCACCATTCGATGCCGCGCTGGCCCTTGCGGCCCGCGTCCATCGGATGCTTGACCTTCGTCATCTCGGTGACCAGATCCGCGACCTCGATGAGCGCCTGCGGGGCATCACGACCGGTGATCACCACATGCTGATTGCCGGGACGATTGCGCAGCGTCTCCACCACCTCGTCCACATCCACCCAGCCCCACTTGAGCGGATAGGTGAATTCGTCGAGCACATAGAAACGATGCTGCTCGGCGGCGATACGGCGGGAAATCTCCTGCCAGCCCGCGAGCGCGGCGGCGGCATGATCCTCATCGCTGCTCTGCTTACGGGTCCAGGACCAGCCCTCCCCCATCTTGTGCCACTCGACCGCCCCGCCGACGCCGGTCTGCTCGTGCAAGCTGCCGAGGGTGCGGAAAGCGGCTTCCTCGCCCACCTTCCACTTGGCGCTCTTCACGAACTGGAAGACAGCCACATCGAAGCCCTGATTCCAGGCGCGCAAGGCCATCCCGAACGCAGCGGTGGACTTCCCCTTGCCCGGCCCGGTGTGCACGGCCAAAACGGGCTGATTGCGGCGCTGCCGCGTCGTCAACCCGTCGTCCGGAATGCTCTCCGCCAGCGGAACGCCCTGGGGCATGGGATCGAACTCCTTTCACCGCACGGCCGTCGGCCGATCGCTCGGCTCAACGGTGCCATACGCGCGCGGTGGAACCGCTGCCGGGAGTACCCGCGCGTCAGCGGGTCAGTTCACTATGTGCACGACGGCCGTGACAGCGCGCTTGACGACACCGAAGAGAACACTCACCAGGGCCTCGGTCGCGACCTCCAGCCCGACTTCGGTCGCCGCGCTCGGCTGGTCTCCGCCCTGGTTCGACTTCTTGCTGCGAAGAATTCCCATAGACATGAGACGACCGTCGAACCAATAAGGTTCCCGCATACGGCGAGAGCTCAGGCGGCGCGGCCCGCGCGGACTATGCCGGCTACCGAGTCGCCGGTGAGTTCGGCCAGTTGCAGGTAGCCGCCGCGGAGTTCGCGGGCCAGGTCGCGGGCAAGGCCGAGGCGGATCATGCCACGTTCGCAGTCGACGACCATGGCGGTGACGGAGTCATTGGCGAGCAGGCGGGCGGCGGCTCGGGCGCGCGGTACCGGGTCGGGGCCGCCGGTGGCGCGGCCGTCGGTGAGCATGACGAGCATGGGGCGGCGGTGGGGGTCGCGGATGCGTTCGCGGGCGATGACTTCGCGGGCCTTCAAAAGGCCTTGGGCGAGTGGGGTTTTGCCGCCGGTGCGCAGGTCCGCCAGGCGGCGGACGGCGATATCGACCGAGGAGGTGGGCGGGAGCACCAGTTCGGCGTCCTGGCCGCGCACGGTGATGACGGCGACCTTGTCGCGGCGCTGGTAGGAGTCGCGCAGCAGGGCGACGATGGCGCCGGTGACGGCGGAGAGGCGGTCGCGGGCGGCCATCGATCCGGAGGCGTCGACCACGAAGACGACCAGATTGCCTTCGCGCCCTTCGCGATACGCGCCGCGCAGGTCTGCGGCGGCGAACTCCAGGGGGCCGCTGATCCGGCCGCGGGCGCGCTGCTGCGGGACGGCCGCGAAGATGGTGCCGAGCAGGTGCAGGCCGGTACCGGTTTCGGGGGTGGCGCGTACAACACGGCCCTGACGGGTGCGGGCGCGCGAGCGGCGGCCCGGTGCGCCCTCGCCGACGCCGGGTACCTCCCAGCGCGGGGGCTTGGCGATCGACTGGGAAGGCATGCCGGAGCGACCTTCACGCGCCGGGCGCGCCGACTCCTGGTCGCCGGATGAATCCTGGTTCGGATCGGCAGGCCGCCGGTCACGCCGCGAATCCTGGTCGCCCACCGGCGCATCCGGGCTGCTGTCCGGCTGCTGCGGTGAATCCGCCTCGCCAGCAGGCGAATCCGCCCCGCCGCCGGAACCATCCGGATCATCCTCGGGTTCCGGCGAACCCGTTACCTGCTGGTGCTGCGACCCCGCATCATCCTGCGGGGCCGCTTCACCTTTTCCCAGGTCGTCGGCACCGCCGTCCTGCATCTCGCGGTTCGCCTCGTCGGCGGCCTGCTGCATGGCCTCGTCGAGTTGCTCTTCACTGATCCCGGGTTCATCGAACGGATCCCGCCGACGCCGGTGCGGCAGTGCGAGTTCCGCCGCGATCCGGACGTCCTCCTCGGTCACCACGGCGCTGCCCCGCCAGGCGGCGTGCGCGGTCGCGGTGCGGGCTACCACGAGGTCCGCACGCATGCCGTCCACATCGAAACTGGCGCACAGCGCGGCGATTCGGCGCAGTTCGACATTGTCGAGCGCGACCTCGCCGATCCGGTCACGGGCGGTCAGAATGCGTTCGGCGACTTCACGATCGGCTCCGGCGTAGCTCGCGGCGAACCCGGCCGGATCGGCCTCGTAGTCGAGCCGGCGGCGCACCACCGACATGCGCACATCCACATTGCGGGAGGCGACCACATCCACGGTCAGGCCGAACCGGTCCAGCAGCTGCGGCCGCAGTTCGCCCTCTTCGGGATTCATGGTGCCCACGAGCACAAATCGCGCCGGATGCGAATGCGAGACGCCGTCCCGCTCGATGTGCACGCGCCCCATGGCGGCGGCATCGAGCAGCACATCCACCAGATGGTCGTGCAGCAGATTCACTTCGTCGACGTAGAGCACGCCGCGATGAGCGGCCGCGAGCAAACCCGGCTTGAACGCCTGTTCGCCATCACGCAGCACCCGCTCCAGATCCAGGGATCCGACCACACGGTCCTCGGTGGCGCCCACGGGCAATTCCACCAGCCGCGCGGGCCGCGCGCCGCTCTCGTCGACCACAGGGGGCAGCAATTGCGCCAGCGCACGCACCACGGTCGACTTCGCGGTCCCCTTCTCCCCCCGCACCAGCACCCCGCCGATTCCGGGATGCACCGCACAGAGAATCAGCGCCAGCTGCAACCGCTCCTGCCCGACCACCGCCGAGAACGGAAACCCGGCCTCGACATCGGGGACCGCACGCTTTGATTCGGAGTAAGTCGCAGAGGAGACGGACACGCCGTCAACTCTATGCGCGCCGCGCACACCGGCTGGAGGTACCCCGGGGCAGCAGAGTTTCGGCCCGTGAAAAGAAAAACCCCGCAACCATTGTGGTTGCGGGGGTCGCGTCAGCCTCGGCGCATAGGGAGGTGGGGTATCCCGTCCTCGATGTATTCCTCGCCGTCCACCTTGAATCCGTGCTTGGTGTACATGTCGACCAGGTAGCTCTGCGCATTCAGGCGCACGGTGGCGCCGGTGCCGGTCTCGGCCAGGGCCGCCTGCAGCAGACGGGTGGTGTAACCGTGGCCTCGAGCGGGCGGGGTGGTGCACAGTCGCCCGATCCGGAAAGACTTCACGCCGTCATCGTGCTCTTCGAGCAATCGGAGGGTGCAGATGACCTCACCCTCGTCATCGAGCCAGAAGTGCCGGGTTTCCGGGAGCAGGTCGAGACCGTCGAGCTCCGGATATGCGCACTTCTGCTCGACGACAAATACTTCGACACGAAGTTTCAACAGCCTGTACAGAGTCTTGGTGTCCAGATCCAGGGCCCATGACCGTTTGAGAGCAACCGTTGACATCATCGATTGTTGCTATCACACCTACGCGTGCAATGCCACAACTACGCGTGAGATGTGACCCCGGAATGCTTCGGCGCCTTGTCGTGATCCAGGCGCAGCGCCTTGTTGGACCAGTCCCAGACCTCGCGGTACAGGGCCTGGTTCTCCGAGAGCTTGACGCCCAGGGACGGCACCATTTCCTTGAGTTTCGGCTCCCACGAAGCGAATTCGCCCGGGAAGCACCGCTTCATGACGTCGAGCATGGCGCTCACGCAGGTGGACGCGCCCGGAGACGCGCCCAGCAGACCGGCGATGGTGCCGTCCTCGGCCGCGACCACCGCGGTACCGAGCTCGAGCACGCCGCCCGCACCCTTGCGGCGGATGACCTGCACACGCTGACCGGCGATGATCAGATCCCAGTCATTGCCGTCGGCGCGCGGGAGGAACTCCTCCATCGCCTCGACCCGACCGGCCTGCGATTTGAGCAGCTCGCCGACCAGGTAGTTGACCAGGCCCATCTCGGTGACACCGACACCCAGCATGGAGAACAGGTTGTTCGGCTTCACCGACTTGAACAGGTCGGTGAGCTTGCCGTCCTTGAGGAACTTCGGCGTCCAGCCCGCGTACGGGCCGAACAGCAGGCCACGCTCACCATTGATGACACGAGTGTCCAAGTGCGGCACCGACATCGGCGGCGCGCCGACGGAGGCCTGGCCGTAGACCTTGGCCTCGTGCTGCTTGATGAGTTCAGGGTTCTTGCAGCGCAGGAACAGGCCGGACACCGGGAAGCCGCCGAAACCGGCGATCTCCTTGATGCCGGACTTCTGCAGCAGCGGCAGTGCGCCGCCGCCCGCGCCGACGAAGACGAACTTGGCATTGATGACGCGGGTCTTGCCGCTGCGCAGATTGCGCACCTTCACCAGCCAGGAGCCGTCCGACTGCTTGGTCAGGTTCTTGACCTCGTGACCGAAGGCGATATCCGCACCCGAAGCGCCGAGGTAGGCCAGCAGCTCCTTGGTGAGCTCGCCGAAGTCGATATCGGTGCCGTAGTCGGTCCAGTTCAGAGCGACCGGATCGGAGAAGTCCCGGCCCTTCGACATGAGCGGTAGTCGGCGCGCGAACTCATCGGCGTCGTCGATGAACTCCATGCCCTCGAAGAGCGGGTGCCGCGACAGCGCGTCCTGGCGCTTGCGCAGGTACTCCACTCCGTCCGCGCCGTGCGTGAAGCTCACATGCGGTACGTGGTTGATGAAGTTCGACGGATCGGCGAGGACACCGTTCTCCGCCGAGTACGACCAGAACTGGCGCGAGACCTGGAAACGCTCGTTGATGTCGATGGCCTTGGTGATATCCACCGAGCCATCGGCATTTCGCGGCGTGTAGTTCAACTCGCACAGGGCCGAATGGCCGGTGCCCGCGTTGTTCCAGGGGTCACTCGACTCGGCCGCGGCGGCGTCGAGCCGCTCGAAGACCGAGATCGACCAGTCCGGCTGCACCTGTCGAAGCAGTGCACCGAGGGTGGCACTCATGATGCCGGCACCGATGAGCACTACATCGGTCTTTTCAATCGTGGCAGCGTTCGACACGGTGTTGATCGACTTCCTTGTCTGTGTGAGGCAACCCAGCGGCAGTTAGGTTACCCGTCGTTCACCTAAGTTCGATTGTGCCCCTGGACACGCCGAAATCCCGCAACGAAAAGCCCGAATGTGAGAGACACCTCGAAGCGCCCTTCCGACCGCCGGGGATTATCTTGGGCAGGTGACCTCTGATATGTCATCCCCCGCCGCCTCATCCGCTCCGACCCAGGCCACGGGCGCGTGGCAGCCCGATGTCCTCGGGGCGGACTATCAGCAGCGCACGCTGCCGCTGGGCCCGGATCCCGACGGCGAGGGCGATGCCTTCGCCACCCTGGTCCGCTATACGCCCGTCGATCAGCCGGTCGCCACCAGCGCCGTCCTGTTCGTACACGGATTCACGGACTACTTCTTCCAAGAGCATCTGGCCGCGCATCTGGCCGCGCAGGGCTTCGCCTTCTACGCGCTGGATCTGCGCAAGTGCGGGCGCTCCACCCGTGATGGGCAGACACCGCACTTTGTGACCGATCTCGCGCTCTACGACGTGGAGCTGAACCGTTCGCTGCGCATCATTCGCGAGGAGACCGGGCTGCCGGTGCTCGTGATGGGGCATTCGACGGGCGGGCTGGTCACCTCACTGTGGCTGAACCGGCTGCAGGCCACGGGAGGCGCTCGCGCACAGGGCATTACGGGCCTGGTGCTCAACAGTCCGTGGTTCGATCTGCAGGGCCCGTCGTACTACCGCAATCCCGTGAGCACCGCGCTACTGCAGGGCATCGGGCGCCTGAGCGCCATGGCGCAGCTGCCGCTGGGCAAGATCTCCACCTACGGAGACAGCCTGCACCGCACCGCATCCGGTGAATGGGATTACAACCTGGACTGGAAGCCGTTGACCGGCTTCCCGATTCACGCGGGCTGGCTGCGCGCCATCCGGCGCGGGCATCTGCGGGTGCACCGCGGACTCGATATCGGAGTGCCCGCGCTGGTGCTGCGGTCGAAGCTGACCCGCTTCATGAGCAAGTACGGCCCGGCCGCCGATGTGGCGGATGTGGTGCTGGACGTGAAGCAGATTCAGCGCTGGTCGGGCTGCCTGGGTGAGCGCACCAATATCGTGCCGATCGAGGGGGCGCGGCACGATGTGTTCCTGTCCTCGGAAAAACCGCGCACCCAGGCGTTCACCGAGCTCGACTCCTGGCTCGAATGGCTGGCTACGTCACCAGAAGCTGGTGCGTAGCACAATCTCGGTGGCGAGCTCGTGGCTCGCTTCCGCGGCCACATCCGTGACGTCCACGGGCACGAGCCGGAACTCGCCGTAGACGTAGCGCCCGGAGGCCTCGGCCGCCGGGCGCGGCAGGCGCTTGGTGGCGAGCAGGGTGGTGGGTATCTCCACCGGCGGGCAGGTCGCGTCGGCGATCGCGCCGTCCGCACCGGGGGCCGCGGGATGTCCGCTGCCGGCCGCGATGAGGCTCATGAAACGGCCGAAGCCACGAGCCGCGAGCTGCCAGGCCAGGTCGGCGCCGGTACCGCTGCCGACCAGATTCGCCCAGGGCACCTTCAGTTCGTCGAGGATGCCGAAGACCGCCGCGCTGTCGAGCCCGTCCGCCGGTTCGATGACGATGGTGCGCAGGTCCGAGGTCTGCAGTCGTTCGCAGACCCCGTCGTATACGTCGGCCGGATCGCCCGCATCGGGGAGCAGGAGCACGTGGTGGCGAGATTCGGTGCCTCCGACCCGCACGGCCCATACGCGGTCACCGACCGTGATCCGCCTAGATTCCATATCGAATTACGCTACAGGGCGCGCGAAAGTCCCGAACGCGAGTCGCCCGGATTGATGTGACCGGCATCACTATCGGGAAGCAGAAATGCCGATCGCTCATGAAAATTACCGAGTGATCGTGAGGGTCGGCAGATTCGCGGGCGCGCCCGCATCGATCAGTCGCTCCAGGGCCGCGAGATCGAGGTACTTCTCCATCAGGTCGGCGAGCAGGTCGAGCTGGGTCGTACGCACCTGGTCCACCGAAACATTGTCGGCCACAAGGAAATCGGCCCGACCAGCGCGGGCGGCGACCTCGCGCAGCCAGGCGCGGCGGAATTCGTCGGATTCGAGGGCGCCGTGCAGGTGCGTACCCCAGATGGCGTCGCGCACACTGCCTTCGGGTGCGCCGTTCAACTCCAGCCAGGGTCGATCACCCGTGGCACGAACCCGGCCGTGATGAATCTCGTAGCCGTGCACCGGGATACCCGAGCCACGGTCAGGGCGGAATGTTGCGATGCTCTCATCCCGCTCGGCACCGCTATCGCCGGACGCATGATCGCCCGCCACACCGGCGGCACCCGCGTTTCTCGGCACGTGAACGCCCGTCGCACCGGCATCGCCCGCGTATACCAGTGCGTGACCGGCGCTGTGGCGCAGCACCTTCGGGTCGTGGAACTCGATCTCGAGGTCGAGCAGGCCCAGGCCCTCGACCGTGCCTGCGGCGGATTCGACGTGATCCTCGATGATGCGGCCGAGCATCTGGTAGCCGCCGCAGATGCCGAGAATGGGACCGCCGGTCGCCGCGCGGGCCTGCAGAGCTTCGGCGATGCCGGTGCGGCGCAACCACTCCAGGTCGCTCACGGTGGATTTGCTGCCGGGCAGCACCACCAGGTCGGCTCCGGCCAGGCGTGAAGGGTCGGTGACCCAGCGGACCGCGACGCCGGGCTCGCAGGCCAGGGCCTCGATATCGGTGGAGTTCGAAATACGTGGCAGGCGGATGGCGGCGACGGTCAACCAGTCCTTGCCCAGCGGCGGCTGGGAGCGGCCTACCGGAGCGTCCGCGATGGTGCCGAGGGAATCCTCGGCGTCGATCCAGAGATCCTCCGCGAACGGGATGACCCCGAGGGTGGGGCGGCCGGTGAGCTCGGTGAGCTGGTCGATGCCGGGGCGCAGCAGATCCACATCGCCGCGGAACTTGTTGACGATGTAGCCGGAGATCAGTTGCTGGTCTTCGGGTTCCAGAATCGCGACGGTGCCGAACAGATGCGCGAGCACTCCCCCGCGATCGATATCGCCGACCAGCAGGACCGGCAGATCGGCGGCGCGCGCCAAACCCATATTCGCCAGATCCGTTGCCCGCAGATTGATCTCGGCGGGTGATCCGGCTCCTTCGCAGATCACCACATCGAATTCCGCACGCAGCGAAGCCAATTCCTCGGCGACGATCGCGCGCAATTGGGTGCGGTGCCGGAAGTAGTCCTTGGCGCCGACGGTGTCGACCGCCTGCCCGCGCACCACTAGCTGCGAGCGCCGATCGCTGCCGGGCTTGAGCAGCACCGGATTGAACCGCACGCTCGGCTCCAGCCCGCAGGCCCGCGCCTGCAGCGCCTGTGCGCGCCCGATCTCTCCGCCGTCCAACGTGACGACGGAATTATTGGACATGTTCTGCGCCTTGAACGGGGCTACGCGCACCCCGCGCCGGGCCAGCATGCGGCAAATACCGGCCACCACAACGCTTTTCCCGGCGTCGGAGGTGGTGCCGGCAATAAGGAGCGCACCCTTCACGCGCCCGGCCCCTCGTCATCTCGGCATGCTTGTGGCCGGGATCCACCGCGAGATTCCCGCCACAAGCACGCGGGAATGACGGGGCACGAGGTCACGGGAGAGTAAGGATCTCTGCGCCGTTCTCATTCACCACGAGCGTGTGCTCGAACTGGGCGGTCCACTTGCGGTCCTTGGTGACCACGGTCCAGCCGTCGGACCAGATCTCGTAGTCGATGCCGCCCAGATTGATCATGGGCTCGATGGTGAAGGTCATACCGGTTTCGATCGTGGACTCCACGGCGGGCTGATCGTAATGCAGGATCACCAGGCCGCTGTGGAAGGTCGGGCCGACGCCGTGGCCGGTGAAGTCGCGCACCACGCCGTAGTCGAAGCGATTGGCGTAGGACTCGATGACGCGGCCGATCACATTGAGCGCCCGGCCCGGCCGCACCGCCTTGATGGCGCGCATGGTGGCCTCTTCGGTGCGCTCGACCAGCAGGCGCGCCTCCTCGTCGACATCGCCGGCGAAGTAGGTCTTATTGGTATCGCCGTGCACGCCGCCGATGTAGGCGGTGACATCGATATTGACGATGTCGCCGTCCTCGATGACGGTCGAGTCCGGGATGCCGTGGCAGATGACCTCGTTCAGCGAGGTGCAGCAGGACTTGGGAAAGCCCTTGTAGCCCAGCGTCGACGGGTACGCGCCATTGTCGATGAGGTATTCGTGCACGATGCGGTCGAGCTCATCGGTGGTGACGCCGGGAGCGACCGCCTTGCCCGCCGCTTCGAGCGCCTGCGCGGCGAGCTTGCTCGCAATACGCATGGCCTCGATGGTCTCCGGCGTCTGCACCCAGGGCTCGTGGCCCTCGTTGGCGGTCTTCTTCCATACGTACTCGGGCCGCTCGATGGATTTCGGCACCTCGCGGATGGGCGACTGGGTGCCGGGAACGAGGGGTTGGCGGGTGCGCACTGACATGGAACAAGACTATCCGCCCGATGCGGGCGGCTCGCGTCCAGCGGGGGAAGTCTCGGGTGCGGACCCGCCCGGACCGGCGTGGAATGTTTCCGGACTGCGGTCCGTTTAAGGTTTAGGTTGACTTGGAAACAATTTTGGAAGGGGCGTAAGCCGTGGAACTGGGACTGACGACATTCGCCGAGACTCATCCCGTCGGCGGCAACGGGCCGGTACCCACCGCAGGTGAGCGACTGCGCCAGGTCGTCGAGGAGGCCGTGGCCACCGAGGCCGCCGGACTCGACGTCTACGGCGTGGGCGAACACCACCGCAGGGACTTCGCCGCCTCCTCGCCCGCCATGGTGCTGGCGGCCATCGCCTCGCGCACCGAGCGGATTCAGCTCACCAGCGCGGTGACGGTCTTGAGCTCCGATGATCCGGTACGTGTGTACCAGGATTTCGCGACGCTCGACGGCCTGTCGAACGGCCGCGCCGAACTCATGGCCGGCCGCGGCTCCTTCATCGAATCCTTCCCGCTGTTCGGCTACGACCTGGCCGACTACGACGAACTCTTCGAGGAGAAGCTGGCCCTGCTGCTGAAGATCCGCGAAGAGGGTCCGCTCACCTGGTCCGGCAAGTTCCGCGCGCCGCTGACCGACGCCACCATCTACCCGCGCACCGATAACCGGCCCCTGCCGGTGTGGATCGCAGTGGGCGGCAGCCCCGAATCCGTCATCCGCGCAGGGCTTCTGGGCCTCCCGCTGGCCATCGCCATCATCGGCGGCGAGCCCGCCCGCTTCAAGCCGCTGGTAGATCTCTACCACCGCGCCTTGGACGAGGGCGGCCACGAGCCGCAGCCCGTGGCGGTGCACGCCCACGGCTACGTCGCCGAAACGGACGAGCAGGCGGTAGCGGACTTCTACGCGCCCTACGCCCGCGCCATGACCGGCATCGGCCGCGAACGCGGATGGGGCCCGATGACTCGCGAACAGTTCGCGGGCCTGCGCTCACAGAGCGGTTCACTGTTCGTCGGCACGCCCGACTATGTGGCGGGCAAGATCGCCGACGTCCGAGACAACCTCGGCCTGGATCGCTTCATGCTGCACACCAGCGTCGGCACCCTCCCCCACGAGAAGGTGCTCCGCAATATCGAACTGCTCGGCGAGAAGGTGGCCCCGCAGGTGCGGTGATCACACGAATCATTCGACGGACGGGTCCCCGATCAATATCGGGGACCTGTCCTTTTCTCATGTCTGCGGGGTGGCGCCCAAGGCCGCGAGCAGCATGCCGGTCAGCTCGTCGAGGTATTCCGGAGCTGTCGGATCTCCACCGCGCAGCCCGCGCCAGAACAGAGGGGCCAGCAGGAAGTCCAGGGCCAGTTCGAGATTCACTTCGGCGGGGAGCTCGCCGCGTTCGATAGCGCGTTCCAGCAATGCGGCGACCTTCACGCGACGGCCTTCACCAACCCCGGTTTGCAGCGCGGTGGCAAGGGCAGGCGTTCGCATCGCTTGTGCGAGTAGGTCCGGGATTATTCGGGCGGCGAGGGGGTGCGTCAGACCTGCCGCCGCGGCTTCCAGGAAAGCGCGCAGATCTCCGCGCAGGCTGCCTGTATCGGGAGTGTCGGCGGCATCCACCGCGACCTCCTCGACCAGGGCCAGCACCAGCTGTTCCTTTCCGGGCCAGCGTCGGTAGAGGGTCGGCTTGCTGACGCCGGCGCGGCGGGCGACCGCCTCCATGGACAGCTTGCCGTAGCCGACGTCGGCGAGTTCTTCGAAGGCGGCGGCACGGATGGCGGCGGTCACCTGCGGTTGCATCACGGCCGCGCCCGCGGGTTTGCGGGTGCGCGGGCCGGGGTCGTCGGTCATGGTCCCGACTCTATCAACGACGACACGGTTGCGTTTCGTCGTGGGTGGGGTTACCGTATTTCTCGTACGACGAAACGGTGTCGTATCGACGTAAATCGAGAGGTAGAGGCCATGAAGTTTCTGTTCGACGATGAGTCGTTCTCGTTCGAGACGCTGCGTGCGGCCGGGTTCGCCTGCTACGGCGGGGCCGAGCTCGGCGAGGTGGTGTCGACCGCGAGCCGGATCACCGATGGCGATGAGGCGGCCTGGATGCGCGAGTGGGAGGCCACCGCCCGGCGGGTGCACGGCATCGGCACCGCGTGCGCGGCGGCGGGGCGGCGGGTCAGCGCCCGCGAGGCGCTACTGCGGGCATCGAACTACTACCGCACCGCCGAGTTCTACCGGCGCGACAATCCGGCCGACGATCCTCAGGCGCGGGAACTCTCCCGGCTGTCGCGCGAAACGTTCTCGCAGGCAGCACAACTCATGGACACCCCGGTTCGATCGGTGTCGATTCCCTACGCGGACACCACACTTCCGGGTTACCTGTACCTGGTCGACGACTCCGGGATGCCCCGCCCGACCCTCATCTTCAACAGCGGATTCGATTCCACGCTGGAGGAGTCCTACTTCGCGCTGGCCGCCGGCGCGCTGGCTCGCGGCTATCAGGTGCTGGCGTTCGACGGCCCCGGGCAGGGCGCGGTGATTCGCGAGCAGGGGTTGCCGTTCCGGCCCGACTGGGAGGCGGTCATCACCCCGGTAGTGGATTTCGCGCTCACCGTGCCGGAGATCGACCCGGACCGGATCTCCCTGTTCGGCTACAGCCTCGGCGGCTTCCTGGCAGCCCGGGCCGCGGCCTTCGAACACCGGGTGGCCGCACTGATTCTCGATGACGGCCTCTTCGATTACCACAGCGCCCATGAGCGCATCCTGCCGCCGTTCCTGGCGGAATGGATCGCGGACGGCCGCGATGAGGAGGCCGATCACGTGGCCGCGATGATCATGGCGTTCGACACCACCGTCCGCTGGGCGCTGCGCAACGGCCAGTGGACCTTCGGCGCCGCCTCCCCCGCCGATTACATCCGCCGCACCGCGGCTTACACCCTTGCCGGAGTGGCCACCGAAATCCACTGCTCCACGCTGGTTCTCGAGGCCGAGAACGACCAGTTCTTCCGCGGCGAGGCCCAGCGCGTCTACGAGGCCCTGACCTGCCCGAAAGATCTGATCACCGGCACCGAGGCCGAAGGCGCGGGCGAGCACTGTCATACGGGCGCGATGCTGCTGACCCACCAGCGCCTGTTCGACTGGCTCGACACCACCGCCGCCGGGCTGCCGGTCCCCGCCTTCAGCGAATCCAACTGATCGATCAGGGTTCGATCATGAGCGGGCGGTGCGGGTGCACCTCTACGAAGGCGACGAGGTCACCATAGGGAGCGGTCCCTTGCTTGAACCGATGAGCCATGCGCGCCAAGGCATTTCGCGCACCGTATTTGATGCGCATGCCTTCGTGCGCCCGCTCCAGCAGAAAATCGTCCCGGACGATGTGGACGCTGCCGTACTGCTGACGGCTGCCGATCATCGGGCGGCCGCGCCAATCGCCGGGCTGGATCATCACCCGGCGATCCTGCCCCAACTGCTCTGCTTCGATGTCGTAGGAGGAGAGCAGGAAGTTCAGCCGGCCGTATTCGGCGGGAACGACCAGGTGCGGGACGGTGACGAGGCGGCCCGGTGCGGTCGGGCGGGTCACCAGGACGGATTTCGCGTCCCACCACAGTGATCCCCGCTGCCATGCGCTGCGGCCGGGCTGAGCAGCTGGCAGCGCGCTCCGGGGTATGGGCATGGTGGTCGCAGATGCAGAAGGCGTCGTCATAACCGTCTAGACTCCAAACTCGTTGTTCTTCAATACCTTTCGAGCACAGACCCAGTGAACGTGGGTGGGATCGACAACAGCCCGTTGCCGCCGTGGCAACGGGTGAGCGTCGTGATTGTCCCGGTTTCGAGGTTAGCGTCGCTTACGGATACATGCCACGACCGCCGAGCCGAGTCGGTCACATTGCGACCACATCGGTATCGCTAGTCGGTGAGTTTGGCCTGGAACGCTATGCGGTCGCCGCGATACAGCGAGCGGACCCGCTCTATCGGGACGCCGTCGGTATCGATGCTGCGACGGTGCAGCAGGAGCATCGGGAGGGCGGTGGTGCATTCCAGGAGCGCGGCTTCCCGCGGCGAGGCCAGCATGGTCTCGATACGTTCGGTGGCCGAGGCGTAGGCCACACCCATGTGACGGGTGGCGGCGTACAGCGAGGTTTCAGGATTGTAGAAGTCCCGGAGCACGGCGAAGCGCTCGAGCGGCATGAAGGTGCTCTCCAGCCCGATACGTTCACCGTCGGCCAGCAGGATTCGCTCCAGGTGCATGACGGGGGTGCCGGGAGCGAGGGCCAGATCCTGCGCGGTGTCGGGGTCCGCGGGAATGTCGGTCCAGTCGACCAGCAGGCGGCCGGGAGTGCGGCCGAACTTCAGTGCGCCTTCGGTATAGGAGCGAAGAGTCAAGGGCTGCACCATCTTCGGGCGCGAGACCACGGTGCCGCGACCCTGGCGGCGAATGCGGCCCTCCACCAGCAACTCCCGCAGCGCCTGGCGCACGGTCTCGCGAGCAACGCCGCAGCGCAGGGCGAGATCGCGCTCCGACGGCAGCGGATCGCCCTCGTTCAGTTCGTCCAGTAGCGACTCCAGCTCGGTGCGTACCCGGTACGACTTCGGGATGCGCGCCTCGGCGGCGGAAAAGGCGACTTCCGTCGTGTCCATGCCCCAAAGCATACCCACGATTGGTCTATACCAATTGTTAACCTAGCGTTTGCACACGAAACAC
The DNA here is from genome assembly GCF_025465275.1 of Nocardia sp. GTDB lineage: Bacteria > Actinomycetota > Actinomycetes > Mycobacteriales > Mycobacteriaceae > Nocardia. The sequence goes on from NZ_JAODNK010000006.1 coordinate 25,685, forward strand.
CCGTAGGTCTAGACCATTGGCCACCATAGGTCGCATGCGATTGGTCATCATCGGCGGCGGCATCATCGGCACCGCCCACGCCCTGGCCGCTATCGGACGCGGCCACGAAGTGGTCCAGCTGGAGCGGGAGGCAGAGGCGCGCGGCGCCACCGTCCGCAACTTCGGTCTGGTGTGGGTATCCGGGCGCAGCGCGAACGAATTGGAGATCACGCTCCGCTCCCGCCAGCTGTGGGAGGAAATCGGCGGCAAGGTGCCGGGCGTGGGCTTCCGGCCCGCGGGCTCCATCACCCTGGTGCGCACCGAAACCGAACTGGCCGTGGCCGAGGCCGCCATGCGGAATCCGTCGGCCGAGGAACGCGGTTTCGAACTGCTGGACGCCGACGGCGTGCGCGCCGTCAACCCGGCACTGCGCGGCAAATTCCTTGCTGGACTGCACTGTTCGACCGATGCCGCGGTGGAGTCCCGGCAGGCGCTGCCCGCGCTGCGCCGCTATATGGAGGCCACCGGGCGCTACACCTTCTTCGCAGGCACCGAGGCGCGCACCGTGACCGGCTCCGCCGTGGTCGACGATCGCGGTCGCCGCCACGAGGGTGATCTGGTGCTGGTCTGCCCGGGTGCGGCGCACACCGGCCTGACCCGGGAACTGGTCGGCGATATTCCGGTGCGCCGGGTGCGGCTGCAGATGATGCAGACCGCCCCGCTCGGCGAACCGCTCACCACCGCCGTGGCCGACGGCGACAGCTTCCGCTACTATCCGGCCTTCGCCGGCGCGGAGCTGGATCGGCTCAATCGGGAAGAGGCACAGCCCTTCACGGCCGCACAGCACAAGATGCAGCTGCTGTGCGTGCAACGCCTGCACGGTGGGCTCACCATCGGTGACACCCACGAGTACGACGAACCGTTCAATTTCGATGTGGACGAGGCCCCCTACGAGCACCTCACCGCCGTGGCGGAGGAGCTGCTGGGCCGCAAGTTGCCGCAGGTCGTGCGGCGCTGGGCGGGCATCTACAGCCAGTCCATCGATCCGGGCGCCATCGTGACCCGCGCGCAGGCCGAGGAGAACGTCTGGGTGATCACCGGTCCGGGTGGACGCGGTATGACCCTCGGTCCCGCGATCGGCGAAGAGACCGCCGACCTCCTCAATCTCTGAACCTCCGTCAACTGTAAGGAAAATCCTTGTCCGACAAGCAGATCGACCTCGCGGTATTGGATATGGCGGGCACCACGGTCGAAGACGACGGCCTGGTCATTCGCGCCTTCGAGCAGGCCGCGACCGCTGCGGGTATTCCGCTCGAAGGCCCGGAGCGGGAGTCCGCCCGGCAGTACGTGATCGACACCATGGGTCAGTCCAAGATCACCGTCTTCCGTGCGATCCTCGGCGACGAGGAGCGCGCGCAGCAGGCCAATGCCGCCTTCGAGACCGCGTACTCGGAATTCGCCGATGCGGGTGTCACCCCGATTCCCGGTGCTGTCGAGGCCATTTCGGCGCTGCGGGCGGCGGGGATCAAGGTGGCGCTGACCACCGGCTTCAGCCGCGCCACCCAGGACAAACTGCTGAACGCGCTGGGCTGGAACGATATTGCCGACCTCACCCTCGCTCCCTCCGATGCCGGTCGCGGCCGCCCGTTCCCGGACATGGTGCTGACCGCGCTGCTGCGGCTGGGCATCGATGCCGTGGATCGTGTTGCGGTGCTGGGCGATACGGCCAGTGATATCGCCACCGGTCTGGCCGCCGGCTCCCGGATCGTCGCGGGCACGCTGACCGGCGCGCACGACGAGGAGCAATTGCGGGCCGCGGGCGCCACCCATGTGGTGCCGTCGGTCACCGAGTTCGCGCAGCTGCTGCTGGCCGAACGCGCCTGAGTTTCGTCCGCCCCGGTACGCCGGGGCGACGGATGTAGTGAATCAACACAACCCCCGCCCCTTCGATCGACCCGTCCCACGAACTGGCTCTGTCCAATTTACTGAAAGTGCAGTCACCGTGCGTAATACGAACAACCGCCTCGCACGCACCATCGCCCGTACCGCTCTGATCCTCACCTCCGCCACCGCGGTCGCGTTCAGCCTCACCGCCTGCGGCGGCACCGGCAGCGATTCCAGCGGCGGCAAGACGGTCACCGTCTACTCCGCCGACGGTGTCGGCGACTGGTACAAGACCCAGTTCGCGAAGTTCAAGGACCAGACCGGGATTGCGGTCAATCTGGTCGAGGCCGGTTCCGGCGAGGTCGTCAACCGGGTCGAGAAGGAACAGTCCAACCCGCAGGCCGACGTGATCGTCACGCTGCCGCCCTTCATGCAGAAGGCCGAGAAGTCCGGCCTGCTGCAGAACAGCGGTGTCGACACCGCGGCCTTCGGCGCGGCTGACAAGGACGCAGGCGGTCAGTGGGTCACGCTGGCGGGCAACTACCTCTGCTTCATCGCCAATCCGTCGGTCAACGCCTCCAGCGTGACCTGGGACGACCTGCTCAAGCCGGACTACAAGGGCAAGGTCCAGTACTCCACCCCCGGCCAGGCCGGTGACGGCACCGCGGTGCTGATCCTGCTGCAGCAGCTGTACGGCAAGCAGGGCGCGCTGGACTACCTGACCAAGCTCCAGGCCAACAATGTCGGCCCGTCCTCCTCCACCGGCAAGCTGCAGGCGAAGGTCGACAAGGGTGAGCTGCTGGTCGCCAATGGCGATGTGCAGATGAACCTGGCGACCATCAAGGACAACACCTCCAAGTTCAACGTCTTCTTCCCTGCCACCACCGACGGCAAGCAGAGCACCGTCGCGCTGCCGTACCTGATGGGTCTGGCCAAGGGTGCGCCGCATTCCGACGGCGCCAAGAAGCTGATGGACTTCCTGCTGTCCGCGGATACGCAGAAGACCCTGCCCGATGCCATGGCTGTCTCGGCTCGCACCGACATCGCGGCCGCCCCGGCTGTCGCCGGCACCGTGAACCCGGCCTCGGTTGTTCGCAATGTCACTGTCCTGCACCCGGATTGGACCTCGGTCCTCGACTCCCTCGATGCCGATGTTGCCGCGTACTCGAAGGCCACCGGCAGCTAACTGAATCAACCCCAGGAGCAGCAACCATGTCCTCCGCGTTGACGACATCCACAGTGGCGAATGCCGCCGCCATCGAACCGGCCATCGTGTTCGACCGGGTCGGTGTCACCTACGGCCACGGCCGTAGAACCACCGTCGCACTCGCCGATTTCAACCTGCGCGTCGCCGCGGGGGAAACGGTTGCACTGCTCGGCCCCAGCGGTTCCGGCAAGTCCACCGCGCTCAAGGCCTTGGCCGGCTTCGTCCGGCCCACCTCGGGCACGGTGCGACTGGGCGGCCGCGATGTCACCGACCTCTCCCCCGCCAAGCGCGGTATCGGAGTGGTGGTGCAGTCCTATGCGCTCTTCCCGCATATGCGGGTGCACGACAATGTGGCCTTCGGGCTCAAGGCACATCATGTGCCGCGCAACGAGATAGCGGCTCGGGTGACCGAGGCGCTCGATATGGTCGGCATGGGTTCCTATGCCAAGCGGCTGCCGCGAGAACTCTCCGGCGGGCAGCAGCAGCGGGTGGCGATTGCCCGGGCGCTGGCCATCCGGCCCAAGGTGCTGCTGCTCGACGAGCCGCTGGCGGCACTGGACGCGCAGTTGCGGCAGTCCATGCTTGGTGAGCTGCAGGAGCTGCGAAAGGCATTGCCGGACACGGCAATGCTATACGTCACCCATGATCAGGCGGAGGCGCTCGCGCTTGCCGACCGGATCGCCGTCATGCGGGATGCGCGGCTGGTCGATATCGATACCGCGCACCAGCTGTGGCAGCAGCCCTCCACCGAGTTCACCGCCTCCTTCCTGGGCGGCGCAAATCTGTTGCCCTGCACCGTGCGGCACGTCGCCGGTACGGCGGCGCTGGTGACCGTCGGCGAGCACACCCTGCAGGCGGAAGCGCCGCAGCCGAGCGTCGGGCGTCCGGACTGGGTGCCCAATGCCGATGCGCAGCTGTGTGTACGGCCGCACACCGTGCAGATTGTCGCGCTCACCGAGCGGGATGCCTTGCGCGGCACTGTGAACGCCACCATCTGGAAGGGTGCGGTCACCCGCCTGCACCTCACCGTCGCCGGTATTCCGGTCGAGTTCACCGCCGATGTTCCCGGGCACACCGAACTGGCCGCCGGTGATTCGGTGGGCGTGCGCTTCCCCGACCCGGCCGGTGTGCTGATTCCGCCCGCCATCGGAACCGGCTCTGCCGCAGCTGATTCCGGGGTGCGGGCATGAGTTCGACCGCACTGCCGCACCGTCGGCCCCTTGACTCGAACGACCTGGAGGGTGCCGGCCCGCCAGCACGTGACCGTCGTTCGACTACGACCACGCGTCCCGTGAGGGGGGACGTGTGGTCCGAGCTTTTCACCGGAGTCGCCGCCGCACGCGATAGGAGGCAGCCGTGACCGCTGTACTCGAAACTCCCGCTGCCCCCGCCGCTCCGGAGTCCCCCGCGCCGCGGCGCTCGCTGCGGCCGATCCTGTGGACGCTACCGCCGGTGCTGGTGGTGTTGCTCATCGCCGTGTATCCGATCGTGCGGGTGCTGTGGGAGTCCACCACCACCAAGGACGGCAGTCGCGGCACCGGCACCTGGACGGGTGTGCTGGCCGAGCAGTCGGTACGGAATGCGCTGTGGCGCACCGTCACCATCGCGGTGTCCTCCACCATCGGATGCCTGCTGCTGGGGACGTTCCTGGCAATCGTGCTGGCATTCATCCCGTTTCCGGGTGCACAGCTCGTCGGGCGCCTCATCGATACCGTGCTGACGCTGCCGTCGTTCCTGGTGACGCTCGCCTTCACCTTCCTGTACGGGACAGCGGGCGCGGTGAACGCGCTCATCGAAAAGCTCACCGGCAGCAACGAACCGGCGCTGAACTTCCTGTCCACACCGTGGGGCATCATCTTCGCCGAGATCACCTTCTTCACCCCGTTCGTGGTGCGCCCGCTGCTGGCGGCCTTCGCGCAGCTGCCTCGTGAGCAGCTGGACGTGGCCTCCAGCCTCGGCGCGACACCGTGGCGAGTGCTGCGTCAGGTGGTGCTGCCGGAGGCCTGGCCCGCACTCGCCGCGGGTGGCAGTCTCGTATTGCTGTTGACGCTCAATGAATTCGGCATCGTGCTCTTCACCGGCGCCAAGGGTGTCATTACGCTGCCCGCGCTCATCTATACGCGCGGCATCGTCACCTTCGATCTTCCCGGTGCGGCCGTGCTGGCCTCGGTGCAGGTGCTGCTCTCGCTGACCCTCTACCTCGGCTACCGCCTGCTCTTCGCCCGCCTGACCAGCACCCGACAGGAGAGCTGACCATGTTGGTGTGGACTCGCCGCGGACGTCTCGCGGTACTGGGCGTCTTCGCCCTGGTGGTCACCATCGTCTTCGTGGCCCCGATCGCCACCGTGGTGGCCGCCGCACTGGCCGGGCGCTGGACCGGCCCGCTGCCATCGAATCTCGGCTTCGCGAACTTCGACCACGTGCTGTCCGGTGAAGAATCGGCCAGCCTCTCGGTCAGCCTGCAAACCGCGCTCCTGGCCGGACTCATCGCCCTGGTCCTCGGCACCTGGGCGGCCCTGGCCTCCCGCGAGGCCCCACAGTGGTTGCGCCGCACCACCGATGCGGTCTTCCACGTCCCGGTAGCCGTCCCCTCGGTAGCCATCGGGCTCGGCGTCCTCATCGCCTTCAACGAACGCCCACTGCTCCTCGGCGGCACCAAATGGATTGTCATCCTGGCCCATACGGTGCTCGTCCTCGCCTACGCCTTCAGCGGCGTCTCCGCCGCCCTGGACCGTCTGGACCCCGGCTACCAACAGGCCGCCGAATCCCTGGGCGCCGGCCCGACCCGAGTGCTCTTCCGCATCACCCTCCCACTACTCCTCCCCGCCCTGGGCGCGGCAGCAGGTCTGGCAGTAGCCCTCTCCATGGGCGAGCTCGGCGCAACCATCATGGTCTACCCCGCCACCTGGAAAACCTTGCCCGTCAGCATCTTCGCCGCCACCGACCGCGGCGAGGTCTTCAACGCCGCCGCCAGCACAACACTCCTGGTAGCAGTAACCCTCATCGCCCTGATCATCCTGGGCCGCCTCCGCGGCCGCGCCGCCCTCCGCTGAGGCTTCAGACGCCGGCCCCGCCGAACTACCGGTGGTGTCTGCGCCCCGAGCGGTCGGGGGTCGCTAGGGAAGCATGCGGCGAAAGGGGTTGCGGGGCTGGATGGTTCGACCGTTGATGCAGTTGGACCGGTGCCGAATGGTCGGCACCGGTCCAACTATTTCTTCAGGGAGGGATCGGCCTGAAGTTCAGAGGCCCGCGGTGGCTGCCAGGAGAGCGCGGGCGTGGGAGTCGTCGGAGGCTTGGATGAGGCCGGCGGCGAGGAGGTAGGCGGCGGCCATGTGGAGGGCCGAATCCCTGAGGGTGGTGAGGGTTTCGGTCAACTCGACTGCTTTGGACTCGAAGCCGTGCTGTAGTTGGCGGGCGGAGTCGAAGGCGCCGAAGCCGGTGAGGGTGTGGGTTCGGCGGGAGTGGTCGATTGGGGGGTCTAGTGCGTCTGCGAATCCCAGGAAGGTTGCGGCGCACTTGCGGGCAAGCGCCACGTCCATGCGGAAGGTGCCGCCCACCGCCTGGTTGTACAGGGCATCGGCCGTGGTCTCTCCGGCATTCATGATCGAACTCCGTCCATTTAATGTGAAATGCCCTATTTCACTCGCAATTTCGCGAAGTGCTGTCAGGCATGGAGGGAAGCGACGCTGTGGATGGCAAAGAAGAGGCGGGACGGGTGTGCCGCGCCAGTCGACCACGCGGCACACCGGGCGGGGCGCCCCGTTGCGCCCGCCGTCTGAGGCGGGCGACGTCTAACGGCTCGAGAGAGCTACTGGTCCGATAGCGCTGCCCGGTTGACGTCACCGCTGGTGACAATGGATTCGTAGCAATGCATTAATTGTGTCAATGCATTTGGAATCATTGTTCTGGTAAACGGCGACGGCCGCCAGCCACGTCGATTACGAGATCAGTGTAACCGTCGACTAGTTCGGCCAGATGGTACCAGTGTTTATGGGTGTTATCGCTGCCTGCGCCGTCATGATCGATCACCTGATTGGCTTCTACCCAGCTCCTGGCCATGCGGTCAACGACCGCCCCCAGGCTCTCGGTGTGCAACAGAGCACCGCTGCGGTGCTGTGGCAGTTCCTGTTCCACCCAGTCATTGATATCGTCGACGAGTTCGATGCGCCGGCAATCGATCTCGGCGACCAGCATGGAATCACCGATTTCGGCTCGGCGTTCGTGCAGCTCGGCCAGAGCATGCGCAGACCTGAGCAGAACTCGATCTTGAAATCGCCGCCCTTGGAAGGCACAGAGTAATTGCGGGGCAGTCGGCAGAGCGCCGGCTATCGACATCGTCATCGGGTCGCCCCACACGTACCTGACAGCATCACTAATCGCACCAACATGATTGGTCTCCGAAATCAGCTATACCGGTCATCGGATCGGTTGTTCACGAATAGGCTAGCCGAATCATGCTCTTACAAATGCAAGAACGCAACAGTGCGTTCTTGCTAGTGCGCAAGACGAAAGGGTTGTCATGGCGGGCAAGCGAACTGTGCTTACTGTCCGTTTGCGCAGACTCGCGGCGATGCTTCACGAGATGCGTGAAACCGCCGGCCTCAGCAAAGAGGTGGTCAGCGCCAGAACAGGTATCAACGTCACCACCCTGTACCGCATCGAGACCGCGCAGGCCAGGCCACAGCGCCGCACCCTGACCGCCATGCTGGAGCTCTACGAGATTCCCGAGCCACAGCGTTCAGATGCCTTGCAGTTGCTGGTGGATGCGCTCAAACCCGGTATGGCGCGGTCCTTCGAGGACGCCGTCTCGGAGGTCTACGGCGCGTACATCAACTTCGAGGCCGAGGCGCTGTCGGCGCGCTTCTTCCAATCCTCCTACATCCCCGGCCTGCTGCAGACCGCGGCGTACGCGAGCGCCATCTACCAGACCACCATGCCCAAGATCTCCGAACAGGTACTGGAGCAACGCATTCGGGCACGCAGTGAACGCTCCCGGGTGCTCGTCAAGGACGATCCCCTGGAGCTGTGGGTGGTGCTGGACGAGTCGGTCGTGCGCCGCCTGGTCGGCGGCAAAGAGGTGATGCGCGAACAGTTCGACCGGCTGCTCGAGCACACCGACAAGCGCAATGTGATCCTGCAGATCCTCCCCTTCGACGCCGGCGCCCACCCGGGCATGCTCGGCTCGTTCACACTGCTGGACTTCCCGGATCCGGCCGACCCCGAACTGGTGTACGTGGAAGGCCAGGCCAGCGACGAACTGATCGAGGGGCATCCGGAGGTCCGCCGCTACGGCGTCATGTTCGACCAGCTGCGAGCGATGGCGCTGAGCCCGCGCGACTCCATCAATATGATCGAGCAGACCATGAACGACTTCGGTACTTGATCATCCACCCACCCTAGGTGGGCAGATCACCACCCTCGGAGCGGTGATCGACAGCACTGAGGTTGCTGTCGGGCCCGGCCGAATGCGGCGACAGTTGGATACATAGCCAACAGCACCACGTAGCCGCATCTCCGAGAGGATGATTACCGATGTGCAAGCCGGTCGAATCGCCCGCCACCACCACCGACGAACTCACCCCGATCGAGCTGGATCGCTGGAGCAATCGCCTGGCCCGCATGCTGGTGCACCGCGGAGTCCGCCCCGGCGACCGCGTCGCCATCGTGCACACCCCGCAGCTGGAGTCGATCGTGGCCCGGCTGGCCATCACCAAGACCGGCGCCACCCCGGTGCCCTACACCACCGAAGCCACCGCCTCGCGGGCCGATTTCGGCGTCACCACCAAGGCCGGTATGGAGAACTACACCGACGCCGGCCGCTGGCTGGTGCTCGACGATCGCTCCACGCTGGTGCAGTACCTGACCGGTTCCGACGCGCCCCTCACCGCCGCGGAGCTCCATCCGGCACTCCTGGCCACCGCCTGATCTGCCGAATCTCACCAGCCCGCAGGATGTTTCATGGCTTCCAGCTCTGCCACCTCAGCCTTCGCTCTGTCCGCTGCACAACGTGGCATCTGGTTCGCCCAGCAGCTGGCCCATGACACCCCCATCTCCATTGCCCAGTATGTCGAGTTCGTCGGCCCGGTCGATGTGGACCTGCTCGCCGATGTCGCCCGGCAGGCGGGCCGGGAGTTCGGCACCGGCTATCTGCGCCTCATCGAAATCGACGAACTGCCATGGCAACTCGTCGACACCACGCTCGACGACAGTATTCTCACCGTCGATCTGAGCGGCGCACCCGATCCGGAGGCCGCCGCGCAGGCGTGGATGCGCGCGGAATACACCGCGCCCCTGGATCTCACCCGGGACCGGCTGTGCACCGTGGCCATGCTGCGGCTGGCCGAAGATCGCTGGTTCTGGTACTCGCGGTTGCATCACATCCTGCTCGACGGCGTCGGCGCACTCACCATGCTGCAGCGCACCTCCGAGCTCTACAACGCCATTGCCGGCGGGCGAGAGGTACCCCCGGGCAAGGCCGAGCCGTTGCAACACATCGTGGAAGCCGATGCAACGTACCGGAATTCGGAGAAGCTCGGCGCTGATCGGGAGTACTGGAAGCAACACCTGGAGGGTATGGCCGAACCCCGGCAGCTGGGCGGGCACGCGGGGGCGGTCGACGCCCATCCCCGACTGCTCAGCGGCGCACTGCCGGCGGAGACCGCGGCAGCGCTGGAGGCCGTCACCGCCGAACTGTCCACCAGTCCCGCACCCGTGGTGGTGGCCGCCTTCGCCGCGTTTGTCGGCGCCATGACCGGCAGCGGCGAAATCGTGCTGAGCCTGCCGGTCTCCGGCCGCACCACCGCCACCCTGCGACGCTCCGGCGGCATGGTCGCCAATGTGGTGCCGCTGCGCCTGCATCCCACACCGGCCGCCACCGTGGGTGCGCTGATTCGAGCCACCCAGGGTGAACTCGTGGCCGCACTGCGCCGGCAGCGCTACCGGCAGGAAGACATCTTCCGCGATCTGGGCTGGGCCATGGACGAGATCGCCGGCTTCGGTCCGACGGTGAACCTCATGCTGGCCGATACCCGCATCCGGCTGGGCGGGGTGACCGGGCAGCTGCATGTGCTGACCTCGGGCCTCATCGACGATCTGTTCGTCAATGTCTATCCCGGGACCGGCGGGGAACAGACCCATATCGACTTCCAGGCCAATCCGAACCGCTACGGCGAGGCCGAACTGGCCACGCTGCACGCGCGGTTCCTGGAATTCCTGCATCGATTCCTCGTGGGTGGGCAGAGCACGCCACTCGCCGGGGTCACTGCGCTATCGGCGGCCGAGCGCCAGGAGCTGGCACCCGCATTGGGCCGGATCGGCACCCGGGCGCACACCCTGCCCGAGATTCTGAACGCCGGAGCGCAGGTCGATCCGTCCGCGATCGCCATGCGCGCCGACGGGACCGCCTTCACCTACCGGGAGGTCAGCGAGTACAGCAATCGACTGGCCCGGCTGTTGATCGCTGCGGGCGCGGGACCCGAACGGGCCGTTGCCATCTCGATCCCGCGATCCGCGGAGTCGGTGCTGGCCATGTGCGCGGTGGCGCAGACCGGGGCGGCCTTCGTGCCGATCGATCCCGGATATCCCACCGATCGCATCGAGCACATGATCACCGACAGCCGGGTGGTGGCCGGAGTGACGGTGGCGGATGCGCGCGGTGCGCTGCCGGATCGGGTGCAATGGCTGGTTATCGACGACGAGGCGGCCGAAATAGAGCTTGCCGCAGTCGATTCCGGTCCGATCACCGATGCCGACCGGCTCGCGCCGGTGCGGATCGACCAGCTCGCCTATCTGATCTATACCTCCGGTTCCACCGGTCTGCCCAAGGGTGTCGGGGTGACCCACCGTGGGCTGTCCAATCTGGTGACCGGCTCCGGCGCGGCCTTCGGAGTGCGCTCGGATGCGGTGATGGCGCATGCCGTTTCGCCGAGTTTCGATATTTCGGTCGAGGAGCTGCTGGTCGCGTTCGCGGTGGGAGCGACCGTGGCGGTGGTACCGCCTGCCGCCTACGCGGGTGAGGAGTTGGCGCGAGTACTGCGCACGCTGGAGGTCACACATTTGAATGTGACTCCCGCCGTGGCGGGTTCGCTCGAGGTGGCGACGCTGCCGCGATTGCGCACACTGGTGGTCGGCGGGGATTCCTGCCCGCCGGAGCTTCCCGCGCGCTGGGCCGGACGCTCGGTACTCAATGGGTACGGACCGACCGAGACCACCGTCACCGCGACACTCAGTGCGCCTTTGACTCCGGGCGAACCGATCACCATCGGCGTTCCGGCACGCGGGGTGAGTGCCGTTGTCCTCGATCCCTGGCTGCGACCGGTACCGCCCGGAGTGACGGGCGAATTGTATTTGAGCGGCCCCGGATTGGCTCGGGGCTACCACCAGCGCATCAGGTTCACCGCCGAGCGGTTCGTCGCGAATCCCTTCGCCGCCGGTGAGCGCATGTATCGCACAGGCGACCTCGTGCGGTGGCGACGGCGCAATGGGCGCTTCGAGCTCGAGTTCGCCGGGCGCGGCGATACCCAGGTGAAAGTGCGCGGATTCCGCATCGAACTCGGTGAAGTGGATGCGGCGGTCGCGCGGCATGCCGGAGTGGCGACCGCCATTACGGTGGGCGCGAATACGCCGGGCGGAACGATCGCGCTGGTGTCGTATGTATTGGCCGCGCCGGATGCGACCCTCGATGCCGAGGCCGTGAAAGCCACTGTCGCCCAGCAGCTCCCGTCGCATATGGTGCCATCGGTGGTCATGGTCCTCGATACGCTGCCACTCACCCCGGCGGGCAAGGTGGATCGGCGGGCGCTGCCGCAGCCGGAGTTCGGCGCGCGCACCCGCACCGGCCGCGCACCCGAGGGCGAGCGGGAGCGCACGCTCGCAGCCATTTTCGCCGAGGTGCTCGGCACGGACGCCATCGGCGCGGACGACAATTTCTTCGCCCTCGGCGGCGACAGTATTGTCGCCATCCAGCTGGTGGCGCGCGCCAAGGCCGCCGGACTGGGCTTGCGGGCGCGAGATGTCTTCGAGCACAAGACCGTTGCCGCGCTCGCCAGGGCCGCCACCGATGCCACCGCGCTGGTCGTGCAGGAGCTGCCCGGTGGTGGCATCGGCCAGATACCGCTCACTCCGATCGCGGCCGCCATGCTCGATCAGGGTGACAGTTGGCCGCGCTTCGCCCAGGCGGTCCTCATCGGACTGCCGCGCGATGTTGACAGGTCCCAGCTGGCAGGGGCTGTCCAGGCCCTGCTCGACCGCCATGATCTATTGCGCAGCACGCTGACCCAGCAGGCCGGGTCCGGATGGGAATGGCTGGTCGACAAGCCCGGTTCGGTGGAGGCCGGTGCACTCATCGAGATGGTCCGGGCGGCTGCCGATACCGATGGGGCCGCGGAATTGGCGCGCGCCGCTGATCTGCTCGATCCGTCCGCCGGGGTGGTCGCGCGGTTCGTACTCATCGAACGCGAGGGCCGCGATCCGCTGCTGTGGATCGTGCTGCATCATCTGGTCACCGACGGTGTGTCCTGGCGAATTCTCCTGCCCGACTTGGTAACTGCCTGGTCAGGCAGTGCGCTCCCCCCGGTCGGCACCTCCTTCCGGCGCTGGGCGCACGCGCAACAGGAGCAGGCCGCGGAGCGGATAGCGGAATTGCCGCTATGGCAGGAAATTCTGGAGACTCCCGACCCGGCACTGGGCGCGCGGGCCCTCGATGCCGAGCACGACACCGCCGCCACCATGGAGCAGCTGCGCACCACCATCCACGCCGAAACCACCTCGGCGGCACTGGAACTCATCCCCGAGCGCTTCCATTGCGGAGCCGATGACGCACTGCTCACCGCCCTCGCCCTCGCGGCGAGCAGGTGGCGCAAAATCAACCGCACCCTGCTCACGCTGGAGGGCCACGGCCGCGAGGAATCGATCCTGCCCGGAGCGGATATCTCCCGCACCGTCGGCTGGTTCACCAGCGTGTATCCGGTCGCACTGGATCTCGGCGGGATTAATATCGACGAGGCATTCCGGGGCGGACCCGCCGCCGGAGCCGCACTCAAAGCCGTCAAGGAACAGCTGCGGGCCATCCCGGACAAGGGCGTCGGATTCGGCATGCTGCGCTACCTGAATCCAGAGACGGCCGCCGAGCTGGCCGCAGCGCCCGTTCCGCAGCTCAGCTTCAACTATTTGGGGCGTACGGGGGCCAGTGCCGAGGGCGGCGAAGTCCCCTGGCTGCCACGTCGTTTCGAGGCGACTCACGATGATCGCGCACCCCTCGCGGCGGCCGTCGATATCAATGCCTTCCACACCGATGCCGGTTTGGAGATCACCTGGGCGTACGCCGCACGGCTGGTCACCGAGACCCAGGTCCGCGAGTTCGCCGAGCTGTGGGCCGCGGCTCTGACCGCACTCACCACCCATGCCCGCCAGGCCGGTGCCGGCGGGCACACACCGTCCGACTTCTCGCTCGTCGACGTGGCGCAGCCGCACCTCGACGCGTGGGAGCGCGAGTATCCGCAGCTCACCGACGTCTGGCCGCTGTCACCACTGCAGTACGGCCTGCTGTTCCATGCCCGGTACGACACCGACACCGCCGACGGCTACACGGTGCAGACGCAGCTGTCGCTGGCGGGCCGCGTGGATGCGGCGCGGCTGCGGAATGCGGCGCAGAGCATTCTCGACCGGCACGAGGTACTGCGGGTGGCCTTCACCGAAACGGCGGCAGGACCGCGCCAGCTGGTGGTCGCCGGTGCCGAAATACCCTGGCAGCAAGTCGATCTCACCGATATCGAGGACCCCGCCGAGCGACAGCGCGAGCTGATGCGCCTGATTGCCGTCGATGCCGGCACCAGGTTCGATCTCGCGCGCCCGCCGCTGTTGCGCATGAGTCTGATTCGCACCGATGCCGAGGCGTACACGCTGCTCATGACCAATCACCATCTGGTGCTGGACGGCTGGTCAACGCCGCTGGTGGTGCGGGAACTGCTGGCCGGATACCTGGCCGCGGTCACCGGGCACGAACTCAGCGCAGCGCCCGCGCATTCGTATCGCGAATTCCTGGCCTGGCTGGGCGAGCAGGACGATGCCGCCTCCCTGGCCGCGTGGACCGAGGCCCTCGCGGGCGTGGACTCCCCGACCCGCGCCGTACCCTCCCTGGCAGAAATCTCCAGTACCGAATCCGGCATGGTGACAGTCGATTTCGGGACGGAGGCGCTGTCGCGGCTGGAGTCGACCGTGCGTGCCGCCGGTGCGACCGTGAACACCGCCGTTCAGACCGCCTGGGCACTGCTGCTGGCCATGGTCACCGGGCGCACCGATGTGGTGTTCGGCGGGACCGTATCCGGGCGGCCGCCACAGCTGGCCGGTATCGAGGAGATGGTCGGGCTCTTCATCAATACCCTGCCGGTACGGGTGCGACTGGACCCCGCCGAACGAGTAACCGAACTGCTGGCCCGGGTGCAATCGGAACAGACGCAACTGCTCGATCATCAGCATGTCGGGCTGGCCGCCATTCATCAGGCGGTCGGACTGTCCGAACTCTTCGACACCCTCACCGTTTTCGAGTCCTACCCGATCGATCGGGAGACACTGTCGCAGGCCTTGGATATCGCCGGTATGCGCATCCTGGATGTCTCCGGCACCGATGCCACACCGTATCCGCTGAACCTCATGGTGATTCCGCAGCGCGCACCGGACGGCGCCGAAAGTCTGCAGCTCACCGTGAAATTCATGACCGATCAGCTGCCCGAGGCACAGGCGCGGCGGCTGCTGGAACGCTTCGCGCAATTGCTCGGGCAGATCGCGGACCGGCCCGGGCTCCGGGTGGCGCAGCTGCAGCACTGCGACCCCGCCGAGCGGCGCGCGCTGCTGCCGGTGCGCGGTCTCGGGCCGGTGCCCATGCGCACGCTGGCCGATATCCTCGGCGCCGGCGCCCGAGTCGCGCCGGACGGGATTGCCATCAGCACCGGCACTCTCACCATGACCTACCGCGATCTCGACGCCTGGTCCAATCGCTTCGCCCGCATGCTGCTGCGCCGCGGTGTCGGCCGCGAGGTCTTCGTGGTGCTGGCGCTGACCCGCTCGGTGGAATCGGTGGTCGCGGTGTGGGCGCTGGCCAAGACCGGGGCGGCATTCCTGCCGCTGGACCCCAACTATCCGGTGGAGCGCATCGAGCACATTCTCACCGACTCGCGCGCACCGATCGGCGTGACGGTGTGCTCGGTCGGCGAAACGCTGCCGGGCAGTATCGACTGGCTGCTGCTGGACGATCTCAACACCATTCGCCGGGTCATGACGGTCTCGGACGCGCCCATTACCGATGCGGAACGCGGCGGGCCCATCGATCTGAACCAGATCGCCTATCTCATCTACACTTCCGGCTCCACCGGCAAACCCAAGGCCGTATTGCTCAGCCATCGCGGCCTGGCCAATCTGGTGTCCTCGCAGGAAACCTTCCTCGATCTGAACGAGGAGTGCAGCACGCTGCAGGTGGCCTCCCCCAGCTTCGACGCCTCGGTGCACGAAATGCTCATGGCGCACGGTATGGGCGGCCGACTGGTCATCTCGCCGCCGGATGTGTACGGCGGCCCAGAGCTGGAAGAACTATTGCGCACCGAGCGGGTGACCCATGCGGTCATCACACCGTCGGTGCTGGCCACCATGAATCCGGCCGGACTCGGCGATCTGCGGAATCTAACGGTGGCCGGCGAGGCGGCCGGACCGGAACTGGTGGCCGCGTGGTCCACCGGGCGACGCATGGTGAACCTTTACGGGCCAACCGAATTCAGCATCTGGGCGACCGGTCCGGGCGAACTTCGGGGCGGCGAGCCCATAACCATCGGCACGCCCATTCGCGGCGCGGCGGCCATGGTGCTCGACACCTGGCTGCGACCGGTGCCCGTGGGCACGACCGGCGAGCTGTATCTGACCGGTCCGGCGCTCGCCCGCGGCTACTTCAACCGATTCTCGCTCACCGCAACACGTTTCGTGACCAATCCGTACGGCTCTCCCGGCACACGCATGTACCGCACCGGCGATATGGTGCGCTGGGTGCCGACCGAGCACGGCGCGGAGACCCGGCTCGAGCTGGAATATCAGGGGCGCAGCGACTTCCAGGTCAAGATTCGCGGACTGCGTATCGAACTCGGCGAGATCGACGCGGTCTTGAGCGCCGACGACGAGGTCGAATACGCCGCCACCATCGGCTGCCCAGGGCCGGGCGGGCAGACCGTTCTGGTCTCCTATGTTGTCGGGCTGGGCGAGCACGACCTGGATACCGAACTGCTGCGCACCCGCGTCGCCGCCGCACTGCCGGGATATATGGTGCCGAGCTACCTCATCGAACTCGATGAAGTGCCGCTCACGCCGGTCGGCAAACTGGATCGAACTGCCTTGCCCGCACCGGATTTCGCCAGTCTGCTGGAACGGTATCTGGCACCGCGCACCGCCGTGGAGACCGCGGTCGCC
The DNA here is from genome assembly GCF_025465275.1 of Nocardia sp. Lineage (GTDB taxonomy): Bacteria > Actinomycetota > Actinomycetes > Mycobacteriales > Mycobacteriaceae > Nocardia. The sequence continues at coordinate 42,201 of NZ_JAODNK010000006.1, forward strand.
GACGTGTTCGCCGAGGTGCTGGGCGTGGAAAAGGTCAGTATCGATCGATCCTTCTTCGAACTCGGCGGCAATTCGCTCAGCGCCACCCGCGTGGTGGCGCGAGTCAATGCCGCAGTGGGCGCGACCATTGCGCTGCGCGATCTGTTCGACGCACCGACCGTCGCCCAGCTCTCGACACGTGTGGTGCCCGCGGGCGACGGTATGGGGCGGCCCGTATTGGCGGCCCGTATCCGGCCCGACCGGATTCCGCTTTCCCCTGCGCAGCAACGCATGTGGGTGATGAACCGGTTGGACCCGGCATCGGCGGCCTACAACATCTCCGTCGCGCTGCGGCTTCGCTCCGTCGGCCCGCGCTTCGGTGCGCTGGATGTGCGGGCGCTGCGGCAGGCCGTCATCGATGTGGTGACCCGGCACGAGACGCTGCGCACCATCTATCCGGCGGACGCCGACGGACCACGTCAGGTGGTGGTCGGCGCGGAGTCGGCCGCGCCCGAACTGCGGGTCGTCGAGACCGAAGACGGTGCGGCACTGGCCGATCAGATCGCGGCGGTCACCGGCGCCGGATTCGATCTGACCCGGGAATCGCCGCTGCGCCTCGGGTTCTTCCGGATCACCCCGGACAGCGAGGCCGAGACGCACGTGGTGGTGCTGGTGGTGCACCATGTCAGCGCCGACGGAACCTCCATGGCCCCGCTGGCCACCGACCTCATGGCGGCCTACCTGGCGCGCACTGCCGGAGCGGACCATGCGCTGCCGCCGCTGCGGGTGCAGTACGCGGACTACTCGATATGGCAGCGCGAGCTGCTCGGCGACGAGCGCGACCCGGACTCCGCTGCCGCACAGCAGATCCGGTACTGGTCGGAGCGACTGGCCGCGACACCGGACGCATTGGAACTGCCCGCCGACCGACCGCGGCCGGCGGTGCAGAGCATGCGCAGCGCCGATCTGGCCTTCACCGTCCGGCCCGAATTGCACAGTGCCCTCACGTCTTTGGCCACCGAGACCGAATCCAGTCTGTTCATGGTGGTGCATGCCGCGCTGGCGGTGCTGCTCTCCCGACTCGCGGGCACTCCGGACGTCTTGATCGGCACCGCCGTGGCGGGACGCGGCGAAGCCGCACTGGACGATCTGGTCGGCATGTTCGTCAATACGCTGGCCCTGCGCACTCCGGTCGACGCCGGACGCGGCTTCCGCGAATTCCTCGCCACCGTCAGGACTTCGGACCTCGACGCCTTCGCCAATGCCGAGGTGCCCTTCGAACGCCTGGTGCAGGTGCTGGATCCGCCACGATCCACGGCACACCATCCGCTGTTCCAGGTATCGCTGTCCTTGCAGAACTTCAGCACCCCGGCGCTGGAATTCCCGGGACTGCGGGTGACGGTGGAGCCGTTCGACCGGGATACCTCCCAATTCGATCTGACCTTCGATCTGCGCGACCCGAATCCCGGTGCGGGACCGGGTGGTTTGGACGGCACCCTCACCTACGCCACCGATATGTTCGATGCGGCCACCGCCGCACAGTTGGTGTCGAGGTGGGAGCAGTTGCTCACCACCATTGCCGCCGACCCGGATATCCGGATCTCCGATATCGATCTCATGGCCCCGGCCGAGCGGGCCGCACTGGTACCGCTGCGCGGGCCGCGCAGCGCCGGAACGAGCACGCTCGCCGAGATTCTCACGACCGCCTCGGCTTTCCACCCCGATCGCCCGGCCATTGTCGCCGACGGCCGCACCACCACCTACGGCGAACTCGAGGCCGCCGCCGATCAGCTGGCGGACCAGCTCTCGGCAGCTGGGGCCGATGTCGAAACCGTGGTGGCCCTGGCGCTTTCACGCAGCGCCGAACTGCTCATCGCACTGCTGGCCACCGCCAAGACCGGGGCGGCCTTCCTGCCCATCGACCCGCGTCATCCACTCGATCGCATCGACCACATGCTGTCCGACTCCGGCGCGGTGCTCGGATTGACCACCAGCGTCCACCGGCCGCTGCTGCCCGACACCGTCCGCTGGGTGCAGCTGGATCAGCCTGCCACTCCTGTGCGGGCGAAAGCTCCGTGGGAACAGACGTATCGCGAAATACATCCGGACCACCCTGCCTGGCTGATCTACACCTCCGGGTCGACCGGAACGCCCAAGGGCGTGTCGGTCTCGCATCGCGGCATAGCCGATCTCGTACGGGCGCAGTATCACATGCTCGGGCTCAACGCGAAGTCGCGGGTATTGCAGGTCGCCTCACCGAGTTTCGATGCCTCGGCGTTCGAAGCACTCATGGCGTTCGGCGCGGGCGGCACCGCGGTGGTCGCGCCGCCCGATGTGTTCGGTGGCGACGCGCTGGCGGAACTCATTGCCGCACAGCAGGTTACCCATCTGGTGATCACGCCCTCCGCGCTGGCGACCATGGATCCGGCTGCGGTGCCCAGCGTTCGTGTGCTGGCTGTCGCCGGTGAAGCCATCGGACCCGATCTTGTCGCCCGCTGGGCGGCGTACCGGATGCTGGTGAATCTCTACGGCCCTACCGAATTCACCATCTGGGCAACAACTTCGGATGTTCTGCGGGCCGATCGGCAGGTCACCATCGGCCGCCCGATCCGCGGAGCAGCCGCGGTGGTCCTCGATGAACGGCTGCGGCCGGTGCCCGTGGGTGTGGCCGGTGAGCTCTACTTGGCCGGACCCGCACTGGCCCGCGGCTATCACGCGCGCCCCGGCCTGACCTCGGGCCGCTTTGTCGCCGACCCCTACGGCGAGCCGGGAGAACGCATGTACCGCACCGGCGATCTGGTGCGCTGGACCGGCGCGCTCGCCGCGCCCCGGCTGGAGTATCTGGGCCGCACCGACTTCCAGGTCAAGGTGCGCGGCCAGCGCATCGAACTCGGCGAGATCGACGCGGTGCTGACCCGCGCCGACCAGGTCGAATTCGCTGTCACCCTGGGTGTTCCGGGACCGGGCGGGGCCACCGCACTCGCGGCCTATCTGCTGCCCGTGCTCGGCGCGGAGCTCGATATCGCCGCCGTGCGCGCGCATGCCACCGATCGGCTGCCCGGCTATATGGTGCCATCGGCCTTCGTGGTGCTCGACGCCATCCCGCTCAATGCCGTCGGCAAACTCGATCGGAAAGCCCTGCCGCAGCCGGTATTCGAGGCCGAGACCGAATATCGCGCACCGACCACCGACACCGAATCGACGCTGGCCGCACTCGTGGCGGAGCTGCTCGGACGCGATCGGGTCGGCGTGCACGATTCGTTCTTCGCGCTCGGCGGGGACAGCATTCTGGCCATTCAACTGGTGTCGCGGGCGCGGCTGCACGGGCTCGAGCTCACGCCGCTGCAGATCTTCGAGCACCGCACCGTCGCCGCACTGGCAGCACTGGCCGATGCGGCGGGCGAGGCCGTGGTCCTCGAGGAGCTGCCGGGCGGGGGTGTAGGCGATATGCCGCTCACGCCGATCATGCGCTGGATGATCGAGCGCGGCGGTGACTTCGGCCGGTTCGCGCAGACCGCCGTGCTGGAGATGCCGTCGGGCATTACTCGCGCGCAGTTGGTCGCCACCGTCGGTGCGGTGATCGACCACCACGACATGTTGCGCGCCCAGCTCAGTAATGAGGACGGTGACTGGCGGCTGCGGACCCGTGAGCCCGGCGCCGTCGATGTGGATGCGCTGCTGCATCGGGTGGAATTCGATGCCGCCGGCACCAGCGAGCTGCGCGAATATGCCGCGACCGAACTCGATTCGGCCCTGCAGCGGCTCGATCCGGCGACCGGGATCATGCTCCAACTGGTGTGGCTCGACCCGGCGGGACCGACCGGTCGCTCCGGACGATTGATCCTGGTGGCACACCATCTCGTAATAGATGGTGTGTCCTGGCGAATCCTGGTCCCGGATCTGATCGCCTCCTGGGCCCAGATCTCCGGTGGCGCGGCCCCGGTCCTGTCCGAAACCGGGACCTCCATGCGCCGCTGGGCACATGCGCTGCACGAGGAGGCGCACAGCGCCACCCGCACCGCCGAACTCGACTACTGGCACGAGATCGCCACCACCCCCGATCCGCCGATCGGCCGCCGCGAACTCGATCCCGAGATCGATCTCATCGGCACCGTGCGCGCGGTCGACGTCGAAGCACCCGAGGAGGTCACCACCGCCCTGCTCACCACACTGCCCGCCCTGTTCGGCGGCAGTGTCGAAGACGCGCTGCTGGCGACCCTCGCCCTCGCGGTCCGGCACTGGCGGATCCGCAGTGATTACGACTCGGTGCTGATTCGTATGGAGGGCCACGGGCGGCAGCAGGAAATCGTGCCCGGCGCGGATCTGTCCCGCACCATCGGCTGGTTCACCAGTCTCTATCCCGTGGAACTGCGGCTGCCGGGCATCGATATCGACGATGCGCTCCAGGGCGGGCCCGCCATGGGCGAGGCGATCCGCGCGGTGAAGCATCAGCTGCTTGCCGTGCCGGACAAGGGCATCGGATTCAGCCTGCTGCGCTACCTCAACCAGGAGGTGGCAGGACAGCTGCCCGAGCAATTGCCGGGGCGCATCGGATTCAACTATCTGGGCCGATACGCCGCCGCCGACATTCCGGCCGGGCTGGAAGGGCTCGGCTGGCTGCCCACCGACGAATTCGGGGATCTGCACGCGACGGAAAACCCGGATGTGCCGGTGACCGCCGAAATCGAGATCAATGCCGTGGTGGCCGGCGACCGGTTGCAGGCGAGTTTCACCTACCCCGAAAAGCTGGTGCCCCGATCGAAGGTCGCCGCCCTGGCCTGGCTGTGGATCGAAGCACTCACCGCCGCAGCCTGGTTCGCCGATACCCCGGCTGCCCGCGCGGCCGCCGACGCGGAATCGCGGTACGTGGCAGAGCAAGCCAGGGCGGCTGCCGCACTGATTGCCGCACAACAGGATTCGCCGCCCGGACTCGGACTGGACGTGGTACTGCCCATCCGTCTCGGCGGTGGCGAACCCGCGCTGTTCTGCATCCACCCGTCCTCCGGCATGGCGTGGACCTACCTGGGACTGGCCGATGCCCTGCGACCCGGCCGTCCCATCTACGGATTGCAGGCCCCGGACCTGTCCGGCGCACCGCACGCCGAGAGCATCGACGACTTCGCCGAGCGCTACGTCCGGGAAATCCGGCGTCTGCAACCGGAGGGCCCGTACCATCTGCTCGGCTGGTCCTTCGGCGGCCTCATCGCACATGCCGTCGCCACAAAACTCCAGGAAGCAGGGGCTCGGATCGGCATTCTCACGCTGCTCGACGCCGACAGCACCGATATCGACGGTGACAGCATCGAAAGGCTCACCGCCGGTTCCTTCGTGGCCAGTTTCGGCCAGGTCTTCGGCATCGAGGACGTACCGGCCGACGCCACCGCCGACGAGGCCGCCGAGCTCATTCGCGACCGCATGGGCGGAATCTCCTTGATCGATGCCGCCACCCTCGAACGCATGGCCGCCTCCTACAACGCCTCCGCCCGCACCCGCACCGGATATCAGCGGCCGGTATTCCACGGCGACGCACTGTATTTCAGCGCCACCGTCGACACCTCGGAGATCTTCGGGCCCGCCGGCTGGCGGCCGTGGATCACCGGTGACATCACCAATCACGACATCGAAGTCGCTCACGAGGAACTGACCGCGCCACCCGCGCTCGCGGCGATTGCCCGCATCCTCGACGAATACCTCGGAGGGACACAGTGACCACAGCCAATAGCGCGGTGACATCGGAAGCCGGCGACGGCGTCATCGTCGAAGGCGTCGAGAAATCCTTCGGCGCGGTACAAGCCTTGCGCGGCATCACCTTCAAGGCCGCACCCGGCGAAGTGCTCGGCATTCTCGGGCCCAATGGCGCCGGGAAGACCACCACCGTCAATATCCTCTCCACGCTCATCGCACCGGATGCCGGGCGCGCCTCGGTCGCGGGGCACGATGTGGTCGCCGAAGCCGCCGAGGTGCGCCGCAGCATTATGCTGACCGGCCAATTCGCCGCGCTCGACGACGCTTTGAACGGGTACGAGAACCTCGTCATGTTCGGGCGGCTGATGGGACTGCGCAAGCGCGCCGCGCGCGCCCGCGCCGACGAACTCATCGATGAATTCGATCTCACGGCGGCCGCGAAACGCCGCGTCGGCACCTACTCCGGCGGTATGCGGCGGCGCATAGACATCGCCTGCGGGCTGGTGGTGCGGCCGGAGGTGGTATTCCTCGACGAACCCACCACCGGGCTGGATCCCCGTAGCCGCCAAGGGGTGTGGGATCTGGTCGGCGGATTCCGCAAGCACGGCATCACCACGCTGCTCACCACGCAGTATCTGGAGGAGGCCGATGCGCTCTGCGACCGGATCATCGTCATCGACCACGGGGTGGTCATTGCCAGCGGCACCCCTGATGAGCTCAAGGCGCGCACCGGCGGCAGCTACTGCGAAATCGTGCCGCTGCGCATGGAGGATCTGCCCGCCATTGCCGCCGCGCTCGGCGATCTGATCCCCGAGGCGACTCGTGTTGCCCTGACCGGGGATTCGGATCGATTGTCCATTCCCGCACCGGAGGGCGCGAAGACGCTCGCCGAGGCACTGCGCCGACTCGACAGCGCCGGAATGGAATTGGTGGATATCGCACTGCGGCGACCCTCGCTCGACGAGGTGTTCCTCGAACTCACCGGCCATCCGGCCGAACAGACGGTCGCCGAGGAAGGGGCGCCGTCGTGACCGCCGAGGCGGCCGCACCCGCGGTCTGGCTCACCAGCGCTCGCGCCACACCTGCCACCTTGCGGCAGTGGTGGGTGCTCACCATCCGGCTGATCGTGCCTGCGATCACGACCGGGGAGATCATTACCGCGGTCCTCGCGCCCATTACCTTCACCATCAGCTTCTACATTCCGCTCAACCGCGTAATGTCGTTCGCCGGAACGGGATTCAGCTCCTACGCGCAGTTCATGACACCCATCGTCATGCTGCAGGCGGCCGCGTTCACCGCCATCTCCGCCGCCTTCCGTGCCGCCACCGATATGGTCTCCGGACTGGATCGGCGCTTCGATGCCATGCCCATGCATCCGCTTATCCCCACTGCGGCGCGTATGGCCGCCAACCTCTTTCGCATGCTCGTCGGGCTCGCCTCGGCCGTGGTGAGTGTGTACGTGATCGGCTTCCGCTTCCACGGCCCCGCCTCGCACACCATTGGATTCCTGCTCTTCGCCATGCTGATCGGCATCGCCTTCAGCATCGGCGCCGATGTCATCGGCACCGTGACCAAGAGCCCGGAGGCGACCACCCAGATGCTGGTGCTGCCGCCGCTGATCCTGGGCATGCTCTCCACCGGACTCGCACCGGCGAGCCAATTCCCGCACTGGGTACAGGCTTTCGTGCGCAATCAACCCGTCTCGCAATTCGCCTACGGGCTGCGCGCGCTCGGCGGCGATACCCGCGGACACGCGGGCGAGGTGACCTGGTCGCTCATGACACCGCCGCTGCTCTGGGCCGCCGCGATTATCGTGTTCTCACTGATCTGCACCGTCCGGCTGAATATGAAGAGGTCGTGACATGGCCACCCTCGCCGAACACACCGACGCCGACACCCTCCGCCCACCGGAATCCTCCGCCCCGGCGCTGCTGCGGCACACCTGGATTCAGACCCAGCGGCTGCTGCTGCGCTGGGGGCGCGACCCCATCACCCTGCTCGAAACCCTGATCGTCCCGTGCCTGCTGCTGCTGATGCTCAATATTGTTGTGGGCAGCCAGATCCAGAAGTTCTCCGGCCACAGCGCCCTCTACGGATCGGTGCCGATGGTGACGCTGGTGGGCGCGCTCTCGGGCACCGTCGCCAGCGGTGTCATGCTCGGGCGGGAACGCGATGCCGGACTGCTGGCACGGTTCTGGGTGCTGCCGGTGCATCGCGGCTCCGGATTGGCGGCGCGCATTCTGGCCGAGGGCTGCCGTATCTTCTGCGGCACCGTCGTCATTATCGGCTTCGCCATGCTGCTGGGCTTCCGGTTCCATCAGGGACCGCTGGCCGCGTTCGCCTTCCTGTGGTTGCCGGTGCTGTTCGGTCTGGCCTTCGCGACCATGGTCACGGCGATCGCGGTCTTCACCGCCAAATCCACACTGGTGGAGGGCGTCGCGCTGCTGTCGTCGCTGCTCATGTTCTTCAGCACCGGCTTCGTCCCGCTCGGCGCGTACCCGAATTGGATTCAGCCCGTGGTGCGCAACCAGCCCATGTCCGTTGCCGTGGACACCATGCGCTCACTCGCGGAAGGCGGCGCCCTGGCCCGGCCGCTCATGCTCACCATCCTCTGGTCGGTGGGCATGATCATCGTGTTCGCGGTCCCCGCGGCGTACGGCTACCGCCGGGCCAGCCGCCGCTGACGCCTTTGCGTGAGATGTCCGAATCTTGTTGCCCCTGAAGGGTGCAACGCATTCCCTATTCAGCCCCCTTTCGGTAAATACCGGACGTACGGCGCGTCGTCCCCCCGCCCGAGGTTGCGCGGGGAACTATGCTGGCCGCCGTGCTCGAACCCCAATCACCCGTTGCGCCCCATCCGGATATCGCTCATCTCGCACCGCTGCTGGGTACCTGGCGCGGGCGCGGACAAGGCGAATATCCGACCATCAATAATTTCGAGTATCTGGAGGAAGTGCACTTCGGTCATGTCGGCCGCGCATTCCTCACCTATCGGCAGCGCACTCGCGCAGCCGATGACGGCCGTCCTATGCACAGTGAGACCGGATATCTGCGCGCGCTGCCCGACGACCGGGTCGAATTGATCCTCGCGCATCCGACCGGGATCACCGAGATCTGCGAGGGCAGCCTGGTCGCCGATGACGAGGGCCTGCGCATCGAGCTGGACTCCACCTCGATCGGCCTCAGCAGCAGCGCCAAAGCGGTGACCGCGCTGGGCCGCACGATCACGCTGGCCGGTAACACCCTCAGCTATTCATTGCGAATGGCGGCGGTAGAGCAGCCGCTGCAGCATCATCTGGCATCGACCATGCAGCGGGAGAACTGAAAAAACTTCTACGCCGTCCAACCATTCGTGACCTGCGACACTTTCCTTCGATAAGTGTGCGGGATCACACCTATGGGTTGCATCGAACATCACTGTCGGATTACCGTTCCTTACGGTGGCAAACAATCAGCCAACCCTAATGAGCTCCGGTTTTCCGAAACTGACCGTTCGGGTGCCTGACTCATCCCCCTAAACAAGGGAGTTGGACCATGAAGCGTTCGGCCCTTTTGCTCATCACCACCGCAGGCATGATTCTCGCCGGCGCCGGTGTCATCGAGATTCTCGGAGATGCCTCCAGCGTCGGACCACCCGCAGCTCGCACTCTTGCCCAGCAGCACTACATCGCCGATCCGGCCTCGGGGGAAATCCAGCCGCTGGCCTGCGTCCACCTCGCAGGGTCCCCCGTCTACCGCTGAAGTCCACCGCTCGACGGCTGAGTCTCAATACCCGGCCGGGAGCGCGGTGAGCATGTCGCGAGTCACCGCCACCGCATTGTCGGAACTGCCGCCGCGCACCACCAGTGTCGCGAAAGCCATATCCCCGCGGTAGCCGATGAACCAGGCGTGCGAGCCGCCGTCCACCTCCGCCTCACCGGTCTTGCCGTAGACCTCACCCTGATCCGCAATGCGCTCGGCCGTACCGCCTAGCACCACCTTGCGCATCATCAACCGCAACCCGTTCACCACATCGGTCGTCAGCTCCGGCCGATCGCCGGAGACCTGCGTCGGATGGCCGGAGATCAGATACGGCACCGGCACCGAACCGCGCGCCACCGAGGCGGCCACCATGGCCATACCGAACGGGCTCGCCAGCACCTTGCCCTGGCCGATGCCGTCCTCGGCGCGCTGCACGAGATCCTCGTCGTGCGGCACCGAACCGGAGACCGTCGGAAGGCCGACCACCGAGTAGTCGAGACCGAGACCCAGCGTCGATGCTGCCGTAGGCAGATCATCGCCGGACAGCTCCGACGCGATCTTTGCGAACGCGGTATTGCAGGACCGCTCATACGCGGTCGCTACCGGCACATCACCGAGGGAGAAGAAGTCGTAGTTCGGAATGGTGCGCTCCCCCACCACAATCCGGCCCGGGCACGGGACCACCGTGTCCGGCGTGATGTGGCCCGCCTTCATGGCGGCGGCGGCCGTTACCGTTTTGAAGGTGGAACCCGGCGGGTAGAGACCGGAGGCCGCGACGGGACCGTCGGTATCCGCGGCCGAGTTCTGCGCAATGGCCAGCACCGCACCGGTGGACGGCTGGATCACCACCATCATGGCCTGATCCTCGCGCCCGTCCACGGCCCGCTGCGCGGCGTTCTGGATATTGCGGTCGACACTCAGCGAGAACGAAGGGGAGGTCTGGGGATCGACCTCTTTCAGCACATCGGTATCGGCTCCATTGGAATTGACGGTGACCACGCTCCAGCCGGCCTTGCCGTCCACCTCGTCGATCACCGTCTTGCGAATCTGAGCGAGCAGGTCCGGGGCGAAGTGGCGGTCGGTGGGAACCAGATCCCATTGGCGGCCGAAGGTGACACCGGGCAGGCCGACCAGATCCGAGCTCACCTCCTGGTACTCCCACTCCGAGAGGATGACGACGTTGTAGGCGCCGTCTGCCTTGCGCGCGGCGGCGAGTATCGAGTCGGCGGTGAGACGCTCGTCGAAGCGCTGCAGTGCCGCTGCCAGCGCATTCGAGACCGCGACCGGATCCGAGGCGGCGGCGCGGTTGAAATTGACGCGGTAGATCGCGCCCGGCACCAGCACATCGCTGCCGGAGCGCTCGTTCACCCGAGCGCGCGGCGCGGGCAGCGAACGCAGTTGCAGCGTCTGGGTATTGCCCAGCTGCGGATGGATGTCAGCAGACGTCCAGCGCACCGTCCAGCGGCCTTCCGTGCGGCCCATTTGGAGCTGGCCGTGGTAGTTCCAGACGCGGTCCTTGGGCAGTTTCCACTCGTAGGTGTAGTCGACGATCGCGGTATCGCCGGTGACCCGGGTATCGCCGGCCCGCGCCGTCAGCTTCTCGGCCTGCAACTGATCCCAGGCGGAAGCCAGTGCGGGACCGGCCTTTTCGGGCTGTGTGGTGAGGTCGGCGGCCGCCTGCACATCGTGATCCGCGAAGGCGGACAGGAAGGCATCGGCCGCCTGCGCGGGACCCTGCGGTCCCGATGAGCAACCCACTGCGGCAACCGACACCGCGGCGGCGATCAGCATGGTCAAGACCCGTGTGGACATCGGCACAGATCGTAGAGCCAACTACTGGCAAACATGCGCGACACACTGGGCGGGAAAGGATTTCAGGGAGACTTCACAGAGCTGAGGATCGCTTACCGGCTGCGGCGAGCAGTCTGCGGCCCGTCAATCCAGCAGCACTGTCGCGAATGTCGCGATCTGCCGGAACCCGACTTTCGCGTATGCGGCGCGCGCAACCTCGTTGTAGCAGTTCACATAAAGGCTGGCAGTACGACCGGACGCCACCACCACATTCGCCACCGCGGCCGTGCCCGCGGTGCCGACACCGGTCCCGCGATGGTCCGGATGCACCCACACGCCCTGGATCTGGCCGGTACGGCGCGACATGGCACCCACCTCGGCCTTGAAGATCACCTCACCGTCCTCGAATCGCGCCCAGGCACGACCGGATTCGATGAGAGTCGCCACGCGGCGGCGGTAACCCCGGCCACCGTCCCCAGCGCGGGGATCGACCCCGATCTCCTCGGTGAACATGGCAATGGCGGCAACAAGATAGCGGTCGAGTTCCTCCGGGCGCACCCGGCGGACCCGTAGATCCGGCGCGACGCCGGCGGTCGTCTCCATGGCGAGCAGTGGTTGATCGGCGCGCAGATCCCGGGCCGGACCCCAGTGATCGGACAGCATCTCCCACAGCGGCAAGGCGAGTTCACGGCGGCCCACCACCGAGGAGCAGACGCGCGGACCGCGGACCGCGCGCTCGGCGAAGGTACGTAGATCAGCCCGATTGCCGCGCAGCGGCACCAGATTCGCGCCCGAGAAGCATAGGGACGCCTCGGGCCCGCCGCGACTCCACAGTTCCCCGTAGGCGCCACGCGAGTCCAGACCGTAGTCCTGCAACCGCGCCGCGACCATGCAACTCGCCACCGGATCGGTGTCGAGTACGCGCAAAACCTGTGTCAGATCGCGGTTCGCGAGCTGTTGAGCGCCGGAGGCTTTGCCCCGGCGAGTCGGCTCCAGCACACTCCGCACGTTCACAGCCTGCCAGAAGTTCTGAAAACGTGCCGCACTATTGCGCTCGACCGCACGCCGACCAGTCGTTTATCCGGCGCTGACAACCGGCGAACCGCTACCGGCGGCCTCACCCATCTCCTCGGCGAGACGCAGGGCCTCCTCGATCAGGGTCTCCACGATCAGGTGTTCCGGGACGGTCTTGATGACCTCGCCCTTGACGAAGATCTGGCCCTTGCCATTACCGGACGCCACACCCAGATCGGCTTCCCGCGCCTCACCGGGACCGTTGACGACACAGCCCATGACGGCCACCCGCAGCGGCACTTCCAGACCGTCCAGACCGGCGGTGACCTGGTCGGCCAGGGTGTAGACGTCCACCTGGGCGCGGCCACACGAGGGGCAGGAAACGATCTCGAGCTTGCGCGGACGCAGGTTCAGCGACTGCAGAATCCGGTCGCCGACCTTGATCTCCTCGGCCGGCGGGGCCGAGAGCGACACGCGAATCGTGTCGCCGATGCCTTCGGAGAGCAGCGCGCCGAACGCGACCGCGGACTTGATGGTGCCCTGGAAGGCCGGACCGGCCTCCGTGACACCCAGGTGCAGCGGGTAATCGCATACGGCGGCGAGCTGACGGTATGCCTCGACCATGACCACCGGGTCATTGTGCTTGACCGAGATCTTGATATTGCCGAAACCGTGCTCCTCGAACAGCCCGGCCTCCCACAGCGCCGACTCCACCAGCGCCTCCGGGGTGGCCTTGCCGTACTTCTCCATCATGCGCTTGTCGAGCGAACCCGCGTTCACGCCGATGCGGATCGGGATGCCGGCGTCACCGGCCGCCTTGGCGACCTCTTTGACGCGGCCGTCGAATTCCTTGATATTGCCCGGATTCACGCGCACCGCAGCACATCCGGCATCGATGGCCGCGAAGATGTACTTGGGCTGGAAGTGAATGTCGGCGATCACCGGGATCCCCGACTTCTTGGCGATGATGGGGAGCGCTTCCGCATCCTCCTGCGTGGGACAGGCCACACGCACGATGTCGCAACCGGACGCGGTCAGTTCCGCGATCTGCTGCAGCGTCGCATTGATGTCATGGGTCTTGGTGGTGGTCATCGACTGCACCGAGATGGGGAACTCACTACCGACGCCGACCTTGCCCACCATCAACTGGCGGGTCTGACGCCGTGGTGCGAGGACGGCCGCCGGTGCGGACGGCATCCCCAATGTGATGGCACTGCTCACGATCGGTTGCCTGCTTTCGTCTTGTCCTCACCCGTTCCGGTTCCGAGCTTACCGAGGCCCGGATACCGGTCGCCCTGTGACGGCGGCGACAACGGTACCCGCGCCGGAGCATCAGCTCGGAATCGACCGGGGCCTACAGTTCTTATTCGTTGCAGATGGCGCGAAGGTATACGGAGCGGATTGTGAAGGTAGCGAACACTGGACCATGGCCTCGCACACCTGAGGAGGCGATAGCCCTCCAAGATCGATTGCGCACCCAGGTCATCGCCCGGAATCCGCGCCCACCGCATTTCCGCACGATAGCGGGGCTTGACTCGGCCTATGACGATGACGGCAATGTCGTCGCCGCCATCGTGGTGCTGGATGCCGAGTCCCTGGAGACGGTCGAAATCGCGACCGCTCGGGGAACCACGGATTTCCCGTACGTCCCCGGTCTGCTGGCCTTCCGGGAACTGCCCACCACCTTGTCGGCCCTCGAAAACCTCAGCCTCACACCGGATCTGCTCATTGCGGACAGCCAGGGTCTGGCCCATCCGCGGCGGTTCGGGTTCGCCTGTCATATCGGACTACTGACCGGGGTACCGACGATCGGCGTGGCCAAGAATGCCTGGGGCGAGTACGAGATGCCCAGTTCGGAGCGTGGTTCGTTCAGCGAGATCACCATCGATGGCGACCCGGTGGGCCGCGCGCTGCGCACCCGCACCGACGTCAAACCGGTCTTCGTCTCGGTAGGCCATCTGATCGATGTGGAAACGGCCTGCGCCCAAGTGCTTTCGCTGACTCCCGAATTTCGCCAGCCGGAAACCACTCGGCGCGCAGACCGGCTCTGCCGTCAGCTGCTCGCCGAGAGTGCTACGGGAAGAGCTTGACCGGGTTGACGATGTCGGCGACCAGGGTGAGGACCATGTAGGCGCCGCCGATTACGACTACGACGTAAGTCGCTGGGAGCAACTTGAGGTAGTCGACCGGGGGTCCGTCGGGGAGGCCCTTGCGGCCGCGGAAGAGGTTGCGGATCTTTTCGTAGATGACGACTGCCATGTGGCCGCCGTCGAGTGGGAGCAGGGGCAGGAGGTTGAAGGCGCCCAGGAAGAAGTTCAGGCTGGCGAGGGTCAGGACGAAGAGGGACCAGAGGCCGTGCTGGGCGGTTTCGCCGCCGATCTTGCTGGCGCCGTAGACCGAGACGGGGGTTTCCGGATCGCGGACGCCACCGGTGACGGCGTGCCAGAGGTCGACGACCTTGGCGGGCATCTGGGCCAGCGACTGCACCGTGCGGTAACCGATTTGCCCGGTGAAGGCGGCCGAGGCGGGGATGGCGGACAGGACGTTGTGCTTGACGGGGCTGTAGAAGTCCTGGCCGACACCGACCTTGGCGACCGACTTCGGTGCGCCGTCCTTGGTCGGGTAGGTGACCGCGACCTGCGGGGTGATCGGGACGGTGAGGGTCTTGTCGCCCCGCTTCACGGTGTAGGTGAAGGGGCCGGTCTGCTTCTCGGTCTGGTCGCGGAAGTCCTGCCAGCTCTTGATCGAGGTGCCGTTGACCGCCGTCACGATATCGCCGCGCTGCAATCCGGCCTGCTGGGCCGGACCGTCGCCGGTGCAGGGCAGCACCGACTGGTCGGCAGCCTGATTGGCGACGCAGCTCATGGCGCCGAGCTGGGTGGCCGGCGGCTGATCGAAACGCGGCAGGCCCCACACGACGGCGAGCAGCAGAATCAGCAGGAAGCCGAGCAGGAAGTTCATCGCGATGCCGCCGAACATGACGACCATGCGCTTCCAGGTCTTCTGCCGGTACATGGCGCGGTCCAGCTCTTCGGGCTCGAGCTCGTCGAGCGCCGTCATACCGGCGATATCGCAGAAGCCGCCCAGCGGCAACGCTTTCAGGCCGTATTCGGTTTCACCCCGGCGGAACGACCACACCTTCGGGCCGAAGCCGACGAAGTAGCGGCGCACCTTCATACCGGTCGCCTGCGCCGCCCACATGTGGCCGCATTCGTGCAGTGCGACCGACACGGTGATACCGAGGGCGAACAGTGCGAAGCCGATCGCGTAGACCATGCGGTTCCGAACCCTCCTGAAGTCAGCCGCGCACGATCGTGCGCGCCGTCTCTCGCGCCCACGTATCGGCCGCGAGCACCTCGTCCAAGGTACTGGGTTCCGCAGTCCACCGGTCGGCAGACTCTACGACCCGCGCCACCGTGCGCACGATATCGGGGAATCGGATCACCCCGTCGAGGAAGGCCTGCACCGCGATCTCGTTGGCGGCGTTGTAGGTGGCCGTCACGCAACCGCCCGCCTTACCGGCCTGACGCGCCAGCTCCACCGCGGGGAAAACCTCGCTGTCCACCGGTTCGAAGGTCCACGTCGAGGCGGCCCGGAAGTCACAGGCGGCCGCCGCGCCCGGCACCCGGTCCGGCCAGCCCAGCGCCAATGCGATGGGCAGCTTCATATCCGGCGGGCTGGCCTGGGCGAGGGTGGAGCCGTCGACGAAGGTGACCATGGAATGCACGATGGATTGCGGGTGCACGGTCACGTCGATGTTGTCGTAGGGCACGCCGAACAGCAGGTGCGTCTCGATCAGTTCGAGGCCCTTGTTCACCAGCGATGCCGAATTCAGGGTGTTCATCGGCCCCATGGACCAGGTCGGATGTGTCTTGGCCTCAGCCGGATTCACCGACTCCAGCATCTCGGCGGTCCAGCCGCGGAAGGGCCCGCCCGAGGCGGTGAGCACAATGGTGGCCACCTCGTCGGCGCGGCCGCCGCGCAGGCACTGCGCCATGGCCGAGTGTTCGGAATCGACCGGCACGATCTGCCCCGGCTTGGCGGCCCGGGTGACGAGCGAGCCACCCGCGACCAGCGACTCCTTATTGGCCAGCGCGAGCCGCCGCCCCGAATGCAGGGTCTCCAGCGTCGGCGCCAAACCCAGCGAGCCGACCAGCGCGTTGAGCACCACGTCCGCATCGGTGCGGCGGACCAGCTCGGTGGCCGCATCCGGACCGGCCAGTGACACACCCAGTTTCGCCGCGGCCGCCTCGTCGGCCACCGCCACATTGCGGGTCCCGGTGGCGGCGATCTGCTGTGCGAGCAGTTCGGTATTGCCACCGCGCGCGGCCAATCCGACCACTTCGAAGCGATCGGGGTTGGCGGCGATCACCTCCAGCGCCTGGGTACCAATCGAACCGGTGCTGCCCAGCAGCAGAACTTTCA
This sequence comes from Nocardia sp., assembly GCF_025465275.1. Taxonomy (GTDB): domain Bacteria; phylum Actinomycetota; class Actinomycetes; order Mycobacteriales; family Mycobacteriaceae; genus Nocardia. The sequence continues at coordinate 58,836 of NZ_JAODNK010000006.1, forward strand.
CGACGTCGGACACGCGCCCATTCTCCCTTGCCCCGAAAACGACCCGCTGCGCTGCCACCCTGCTGGCTACGACACAGGGTCGTATGTCACGATAAGGGTCAGCATTCGATTCGAGCCTATAAGGAGCGAAAGTGGCCGCCACGGAACTGGAACCCGCCCACAGCGCCGGAGTCGTCACCAAGGTCGACACCGCCGAGGTTCCGTCCGCCGCATGGGGCTGGAGCGGCGAGTCGCGTCGCACCTTCCGCACTGCCGGTTGGGTTGTCGTACTGATCCTGCTCGCCATGCTGATCGGTAACCACAAGGGCAAGATCGAGGACATCTACCTGGTCGGATTCGCCGTCGCCATCGCCGGCATCCTGATCCGCGACTCGCTGTTGCAGCGCAAGCCGCGCTAGTTCGCACGCACGCAAATACCCGGCCTCGCAGACTTTTTCGCGGGGCCGTGGTTGTTTTCACCTGACCATCAGGCAAACTCGGGGTGGCAAACACGCACACGAGTTTTGGGAGTGAAACGAATGCGCAAGATCCTGCCCTCCACTTTGCTGGCCGCTGCCGCTGTCGGCGCGCTGCTGGTGCTGCCCACCGGCACCGCGAGCGCCATGTCCCCCGCCTGCAACCAGGCGAGCGACGTGATCAACAACAACCGCAGCCTCGGCCCGGACGCCGCTCTGACGCAGTCCATTTCCGACCAGCTGCTCGCCATCGACGCCAGCGGCCAGGAGCAGCAGGCCATCGCCAACTACGCGCACGCGCTGACCAATGGTGATGTCGCCAGCGTCGGCAATGCCTCGACCATCCTCAATGGGGTGTGCCAAGTCGGGTCGTAGCAATCTCTGCTTCGCAGCAGACTTCGGGCCGGATCGCATATGCGATCCGGCCCGAAGTCTGTTGTGGCTGAGTGCCGTTAGCTGGCCGGAGCGGCCGGCGCCGGCGGGGTGGCCAGATCGCTGAAGAACTGGAACAGGCCCACGGCGACGACGGGTCCGCCGATGATGATGGTGCCGGCCACCAGACCGATCGCGGCCATGGCCGCGCCGGTCACCAGGCAGCCACCGAGGAAGCCCGGAATGGTCAGGGTGCCGATGCTGATCACCGTGGCGCCGAGGGCCACTGCGGCGCCGCCCGCGATGCAACCGATGCCCGCGCCGATCACGGTGCCGACGAGGCTACCGATCGCAACACCGACGGAGACCGTGCTGGACAGGTTGCTCAGCGCCTGGTTGAAGTTGGGGTTCGCGGTGGCGTCGACCTGCTTGATGAGCGGGGTGCCCGGGGCGACCGGCTGTGCGGCGGCCGGATCGGCGTTCGGGGTCAGGGTGGCGGTATTGCCGTCGATCTGGGCCGCGATCGGGAAGGCCTGGCCGTCCTTGACGAAGCTCAGCGGGACGGTGGTGACCACGCCGCCCTGGGGATCGCGCACCTGGAGCTGACCGTCGTCTGTGGTCAGCGAGCCGATATCGGTCTTCAGAACGACCGACGAGCCCTCGATCTTGGTGTCGTAGTGAATCGCGGTGGCGGCGGCCGGAGCCGGCGCAGTATCGGCGTAACTCGTGCCGGCAGAGACACCGAGAGCCGCGATTGCCAGGGCCGAGGTGGCGGCGAACTTCTTGAAGCGCATAACTTTTCGTCGCTTTCTGCAGCGGACGCACTACCTCTTTTCGAGGAGTGCGGGTTCTCGTCGAGCACCCGAGATAAGAGTCGTTCCGTGATGTTTCCGTGATGTTGCCGTGCCATAGCGGTATGGAGTCAGTGAGCCGGTTTTCGTTACGTTTAACGTGCCCTCGGTTTTTTTCACAGGAATGAGGCAACTCATTAACGCAGCAAGAAGGGCCCGCCGCCATCCGATCGATGGGAGCGGGCCCTCAGGTTGCCCAGGTATAACCGCTACTGGTTCGCGGGGTCGTTGATCCGCTGGAAGAAGCCGATACCCACGATGATCGCGGCAGGGACGCCGGTCAGGACCAGGCCCGCGGCCGCGCCGAGCGGGATACCGATCAGCGTGCCGGTAATGCAGCCACCGATCCAGCCCGGCAGTAACACCGGAGTACCGAGGAACGCACCCAGGGCACAACCGCCGATGGCGCCGACCAGAGTGCCGACCATGGTGCCCACAGCAGTAATGACGCCGAACTGTGCACCCGCGGCGCCGACGGCGTCGTCGAACGCCTTCTGCTGCACGACCTCGTGGATCGGCAGATCGACCGGACGGGCGGCGGCCGGATCCAAGTTCGGGGTCAGAGTGGCGCGCAGGCCGTCGATGGCGGCGTTGATCGGGTACCGCAGGCCGTCCTTGACGAAGCCGAGCGGGAAGGCGGTCACCAGAGCACCCTTGTTGTCGAGCATCCGGAACTGGTCGTCCGCGGTGGTCAGCGAGCCGGCGTCGGTGGTCAGCACTACCGAATCGCCCTGGATCTCGGCATTCCAATGAATGGACGGGACCATCTGATCGATCGCCTGATCGACGCCGTTCACGATGTCGGAGACACCCGGGATCGCGGGGGCGGGAGCCGGGGCGGCATGCACAGCACCGGCGGAGATGCCGAGGGCCGCGATGACCATGGCCGAGGTCGCGGCAGCTTTGCTGAACTTCATGACATCGTTGCTTTCTTCGCACGGCCGCTGCCCTTATCAGCAGCGGGAGGCTTGTGAAGCCTTCTAGTCAAGTGTCCAACAAGGCGATTACTGATGAGTAGCTGAGAAGTCCATAAGAGCCCGAAAACGAGAGTGATCTGCGTCAAACGACTCGAAAACCGCACTGCTGAACAAACTTTCAGTCGGTTATAGGGCGGTTTTCTGCCATATGATCTGCATCACTCTGACGCACATCGGCTATCGAATTGCGAGCAAACCTGCTCCGACGGCCAGTACCGATGCGTCCGCGCCCGGCAGCTCCCGAACGCGGGCGGTCAGGGCAAGTTCGTTCAGTACCGTCTGCGCGGCCTGCACCCGGACGCGGGCGCTGATCGGATCCCAGTCCGGATGCACCCGGCGGGCGAGGCCCACCCATTCGGCGATATACGAGTGCTGCGCGACCCGGGCGCGGTGCCGGTCGGCGTCGGGCAGATGCATGGACTCCGAGACGAGTATCTGGACCAGATCGGGATTCTCGGCGACGAAGCCGCCGTAGCTGCGCAACAGCCGGTCCAGGCCGTCGCCGGCATCGACGGCCCGGGCGAAGGCGCGGCTCATATCCATCCGAAGCCACTCGTTGCCACGGAACACCATGGCCAGCAAGATATCGGCCTTGCCGGGGAAATGGTTGTAGACGCTGGGCCCGGCAATGCCGACGGCCTCCCCGATATCGTCCATGCTCACACCGACGAACCCCTGGCGAGCGAACAGTTTCGCCGCCTCGGCGAGAATCGCCTCGCGACGCGATCTGGTCATCGAAAGATGCACTTTCCCGGCAGGATTCGCGACAACTTCGGGCAGCGCGATCTGTGTGTCGACCGCCGCCGAGACGAGTTCGTCCAGCAGCGCGGTGAATCCGGGTTCGGGCAGCGAAAGGCTGTGGAACGACATGCTGTCGGCCACCGCCAGCGCGCAGCGGGCGAGCAGATCCGCCTCCACCGCGTTCAGCTCGGGACGGCGCTCGCGCACCAACTCGGTGAGGCGGGCGATGATCCGATGGGTGAGAGTCCGGAACGCGGCCCGATTCTCGGCGGACAGATGTCGGCCTTCGCGCCGCCACAGCACCCCGACATGACGGTGCGCGAGCGACGCGGCGGCGAGGCTCGCGCCGATATCGTTCGCGGTGGTCACTGCCAGGGCGGCATCGATGGTGGTCAGGGCATCGCCGACAACGGTGGCGAGCAGATCCTGCTTGCCACGGAAATGCCGGTAGAGCGCAGACGGGCCGATGGCCACCGCCGCGGCGACCTCGCCCATACCGACGGTGGCATAACCCTTGCGATAGAACAGCTCCGAAGCCGCCCGCACGATGAGCTGCCGCCGATTGGCCGGGCGGGTGCCCCGAGCCGGGCCGGTCACCGTCTGCGTCTCGCGCCCGGCCATGGCTGAACCCTAGATATTGAAGCCGCCACCGCAGAGCAGAGTCTGCGCGCTGACGTAGTTGGACTCGGGAATGCAGAACAGGTAGACCGCGCCGGCGGCTTCGGTCGGTGTGCCCGCCCGGCCGAGCGGGACCATCTGCTCCATGGCGGCAAGCAGATCCGGGTTCACGCCGACCTTGAGCGTCTTGCCCTCGATGTCGATGGTGCTGTCGCCGCCGGCGGGGGCCTCGGTGAGCCGGGTCTTGATCAGGCCGAACGCGACCGTGTTCACGGTGACGTTGTAGCGGCCCCACTCCTTGGCCAGGGTCTTGGTCAGGCCGGTGATGCCCGCCTTGGCGGAGGAGTAATTGGCCTGTCCCGCATTGCCTCCGGTGCCGGCCATGGAGGAGATGTTCACGACCTTGCGGCACGGGATCGGCTCCCCCGCCGCCCTGGCCTTCTTCACGGCGGCGGCGATGACCGGCTGTGCGGCGCGCAGAATCCGGAACGGGGCCTTGAGGTGTACGTCGAGAATGGCGTCCCACTGCTCGTCGGTCATCTTCTGGATGACCGAATCCCAGGTGTAGCCGGCGTTATTGATGATGATGTCCAAGCCGCCGTAGTTGTCGACGGCGGCCTGCACGAAACGCTCGCCGAAATCGGCGTCGGTGACACTGCCGACGCACGAAACAGCCTGGCCGCCAGCGGCTTCGATGGCCGCGACGGTTTCCTTGGCCGGATCGGCATCGAGGTCGTTGACCACGACCTCGGCGCCCTCGGAGGCGAGTTTCAGCGCGATCTCACGGCCGATGCCGCGGCCGGAGCCGGAGACAATGGCGACCTTGCCATCAAGAGTTCCCATGGGAGACAAAACCTTTCAGTGTGGATGAATGCGGCGTGGATCAATGAGGCTCAGAGTGCGACAACAGCCTCACCAGCGAGGGTGACCGTGCCGTCGTCGAGGGTGACGACGAGGGCGAGGGTGGCGCGGCGTTCACCGTCGACCTCCTCGATGGCGGTGACCTTGCCGGTGGCGGTGGGCTTGCCGTGCACCGGTGTGATGGCCGCGAACCGCACGCTGTAGGAGCGGATCGACTGCTGCGGAACCCAATTGGTGAGCAGTCGGCCGAGGTACGCCATAGACAGCATGCCGTGCACGAAGACGTCGTCGAGTCCGGCGGACTTGGCGACATCGAGATCGATGTGCATCGGATTGTGGTCACCCGAAGCGCCCGCGAACAGGGCGAGTGTGGTGCGCGAGATCGCCCGAATCTGCAAGGGCGGCAACTCGGTTCCGACCTCGACCGCTTCGACTGTGGTCATTTGCCTGCTCCTGGATTCCGGACGACGATCACGGATTTCAGGTCCGCCACCGCGGACCCGTCGGCACGGGTGACGGCGGTTTCCTTGACCAGAAATTCGAGTGCGCCGCCCTTTTTGCTGTAGACGTCGGTGATGCGCGGCCGAGCGGTCAGCACGTCACCGGCCACGGCTGTCGAGTGGTAGGTGAAGGTCTGCTCGCCGTGCAGGACGAATCGCATATCGATCCCGGCGGCGGCGGCGAAGGCGAACGGGTCCGGGGCTTCGAGTTCGATGGAGAACAGGAAGGTCGGCGGGACAGGCAGATCGGTGTAGCCCGCGGCCTTCGCCGCCTCGGTGTCGGTGTAGACCGGGTTCTTCTCGCCGATGGACTTCGCGAAGAAGCGCAGCCGCCCCGCGTCGATCGTCAAGATTGTCGGCGGGAACTCGGTTCCGATAATGGCGGGATCGATGGCCATGCTCAGCTCACCTTCTCGTACAGGGTGACGACGGCCGCGCCGCCGAGCCCGATATTGTGCTGCAGCGCCAGGTTCACACCCTCGACCTGACGACCCTCGGCCTGACCGCGCAACTGCCACACCAGTTCCGCGCATTGCGCCAGACCTGTCGCACCCAGCGGGTGCCCCTTGGACAGCAGGCCACCGGACGGGTTGGTCACCACCCGGCCGCCATAGGTGTTGTCGCCGTCGGCGATGAACTTCTCGGCGGTGCCTTCGGGCGTGAGGCCCAGACCCTCGTAGGTGAGCAGTTCGTTGGCGGTGAAGCAGTCGTGCAGTTCGACAACCCGAATGTCGGCCGGGCTCACCCCCGCAGCCTCGTACACCTGGTCGGCGGCGGCCTTGGCCATGTCGTAGCCGACCACTCGCATCATGTCGGTGGTGAAGGTCGACTCGAAGTCGGTGGTCATCGCCTGTGCCTTGATGACAACGGCGGTGGTGAGGCCGTTGGCCTTCGCGAACTCCTCGGAGCAGAGGATCGCCGCGGCCGCGCCGCAAGTCGGTGGGCAGCACTGCAATCGGGTCAGCGAGCCGAAGATCTGCGGCGAGGCCAGCACCTCCTCGACGGTCACCGGAGTGCGGAATACCGCGTACGGGTTATTGGCCGCATGCTTGCGCGACTTCACCGAGATCTGCGCGAACACCGCGGGATCCATGCCGTACTTGTCGGCGTAGGCCTGGCCCGCGCCGCCGAAGTACTGCGCGGCCATGGGCGCCTGCTCGTCCCAGCCCTGCAATTGCGTGGTCTTGGTGTCGAAGCGTCCGAACGGGGTCGGCCGGTCGCTCCACATCGAGCCGAGCGCCCCGCGCAGCATCTGCTCGAAGCCGAGCGCGATCACACACTCCGCGGCGCCGGTCTCGATCGCCTGACGAGCCAGGAACAGGGCCGACGATCCGGTGGAGCAGTTGTTATTGACATTGACGATCGGAATACCGGTCTGGCCGAGTCCGTAGAGCGCCGCCTGCCCCGAGGTGGAGTCGCCGTAGACGTACCCGACGTACGCCTGCTGCACCTTGCTGTAGTCCACGCCGGCATCGGCCAGCGCCTTGCGGGCAGCCGTCTCACCCATGACGTCGTACGGCTCGGTCCGGCTGGGTGTGGTGAAGGGAATCATCCCGACACCCGCCACCACTACGCGTCTATTCATCAAGACCTCCTGGACTTACTAGTGCCTATTCACTTAGTGAACCTCACACCGCCCTCGACGCACAAGCCATCGCGCACATATGGCCGACTATCGGCAGATAGCTGCCGGAAAACTGGGTCTTGCGCCACTGCATGTGACCGTTGTTACACTACCTACTGTTCACATAATGCAGGCACGGTCACAGCTGCAACCCACCGGATCCGGAGATCGCATCCATGTACCTCACGCAAGGCCTGCACCGGGCCGTTCAGCAGAACCCCGACGGGATCATGACCATCGACGGGGAGCGGACACGAACGTTCCGGGAGGTGGCCGATCGAGTCGCCCGGCTGGCGGGGGCCCTGCGCGAGCTGGGGGTCGGCGACGGTGATCGGGTCGCGATGCTCGGGCTGAACTCCGATCGCTACAGCGAATACCTACTGGCGGTGCCGTGGGCGAATGCGGTGCTCAATCCGGTCAATATCCGGTGGAGTGTGCCCGAAATCGTGTACAGCTTCGAGGATTCCGGCACCACGGTGCTGTTCGTCGACGATGCGTTCGCGGCAGTGCTGCCCGCGGTTCGACAGGGCTGTCCCGGACTGACGACGATCATCCACTGCGGCAACGGACCTACTCCCGAGGGCACGCTGTCCTATGAGGACCTCATCACGAGCTCCGCGCCCATCGAGGATGCCCGGCGCGGCGGTGACGAGCTGGCGGGGATCTTCTACACCGGCGGCACCACCGGATTCCCCAAGGGCGTCATGCTCAGCCACGCGAATATGTTCGCCTCGGCATTGGGTTCGATCTCCACCGGATATCTGTTCCGGCCCGGCGGCTCCTACCTGCATACCGCGCCGATGTTCCACCTCGCCGATCTGGCGGGCTGGATGGCCGAGGTACTGCTCGGCGGCACCCATGTGATCATTCCATCGTTCGATCCGGTGACGACCTTGAATGCCATTGCGGCACACCGGGTTACCGATACCCTGCTGGTCCCGGTGATGATCCAGCTGGTCGTCGATCATCCGCAGGTGGCCGAGTACGACCTGTCGAGCCTGCAGACCATCATGTACGGCGCGTCACCCATCGCGCAGGCGGTGCTGGAGCGGGCGATGAAGGTTTTCCCCAATGCGAGCTTCACCCAGGCGTACGGCATGACCGAGGTCGCACCCGTCGCAACCCTGCTGGGTCCGGCCGATCATGCTGCGGGACTGCTCCGTTCGGCCGGTCGGGCCGCGCCGCATTCGGAGGTCCGCATTGTCGATCCGGACGATCTCCCGGTGCCCAACGGCACGGTCGGCGAGATCCTGGTGCGCGGTGACCATGTAATGCTGGGCTATTGGAACAAACCCGAGGAGACCGCCGACGCCCTGCGCGGCGGGTGGATGCATACCGGCGACGGCGGCTATCTGGATGATCGCGGCTATCTCTATGTGGTCGACCGGATCAAGGACATGATCGTCAGCGGCGGCGAGAACGTGTACTCCGCCGAAGTCGAGAATGCCGTTGCCGCACATCCCGATGTCGCCGCCTGCGCGGTGATCGGCGTGCCGGATGCGGAATGGGGCGAGCGGGTGCACGCCGTGATCGTCTGTGTGCCGGGGACTTCGGTGACCACGGAGCAGATCCGCGAGCACACCAAGACCTTGATCGCCGGATACAAGGCGCCGCGGAGCGTCGAGGTGGTCGACGCGCTACCGGTATCCGGCGCCGGCAAGATTCTCAAACGTGAACTGCGGAAGCAGTATTGGGGCGAGAGCGACCGGCAGGTGCACTGACCGCGGCCCTAATACATGCAGCCGGCGACCTCCGGGTAGTCGCAGCGTGATGTCACTGGGTCGGGCCCGGAGTTTTGGACGTAATGCAGCAACTCGCCGTTATGGCCCATCGCACACGGCATCTCATAGGCGTGTGCGTGTGCGACACACGCCACGTAGTGAGTGCATTTGGTGGGATGCGGGTAGTTACCGTCCGCCTTGTCGCTGCAGTCGAAGTGGAATTCGGTTGTGTCCATGGCTTTCTCCTCCGGAGGTCAGGCGCAGGTCGGGACATCGTCGAAGGTCTGACAGGTGGTGCCCGACGCGCAGGGCCTGACAAGCCAGGACCCGTTGTCGCAGGTGGCGTAGTTGTTGTCGTCCCAGCAGATGTCCACGACGCCGTCACTCGTATCGCAGCTTTCGTCACCGGGGCCGTATCGGAGATGCATTCCAGATCATCGTCGGGTTCCTGCGCCGAGCTATTCATGGCGATACCTTCCGTTGTCGTCATCTCAGAGGTTCGAACCAGTAGGCGTGCCACCCTTTTGCCAATTTTGACAGGACCGCTCCGGCGACACGCGGAAATTCGTTCGCCGGGCGGCAGCCGGACAATCGCCGATTGCCGTACCGGGCCCAGCCGAAGTGTGCGAATCTGATCGATGTGATGGCGCAGTCACTGGGGTGGGCAGTGCGGATGGCGTTCGCGGCGGTATTCGCGACATCCGCTTTCGGGAAGCTGACGGCACGACAGGCCGCGCGAGATGCCTTGCTCGCCTTCGGTATCGGTGAGCGATGGGTACCTGCGACGACCTGGGCGGTACCGGTCGCGGAGGCACTCGTTGCCGCCGGACTCCTGCTGCCGGTGACCGGACTGTCGGCCGCCGCGGCCGGAATTCTGCTACTGACCGTCTTCACGGTGGCGGTGGCGGTACAGCTGCTGCGAGGTAACCACCCCTCGTGCGCATGTTTCGGCGCGGCCGATGTCGCGCCGATCGGACCGCTCACGCTCGTGCGCAATGGTGCGCTACTCGCGCTCGGCTGCGCCGCAATGGCCACTGCCATCGCCTATCCGCGCCTGCCGTCGCCATTGCCCGCCGACCGGGCAGCCCTGATCACTGTCGGGATTGCCGTGGTGACAGTGCAGATATGGCAGGGTTTGGCACTGCGCCGGATTCGGCGTGCGCAAGCGACCAGTATCCCCGCCGTGGCACTGCCGAGCCAGTTGCCGGTTGGGACGATCGCGCCGGAGTTCGAGCTTCTCGCCTCGCCGGGCACACCGGCGACGCTGAGCGGACTGCTGGCGGATGGGCGTCCGCAAGTGCTGCTGTTCCTGCATCACGGCTGCAGTCCGTGCCGGCAAGTCGCCGACGAGATCGGCGTCTGGAACCGAAAGCTGCACGGACAGGCCGACATCACCGTCATCGGCTCGGGGACCCTGCAGGACAATGCGCTGTGGGCCGAGGAGTACGGCATTGCCAGATATCTGGTGCAGCAGTACAAGGAAGTGGCCGAGCGCTACGCGATACGCGGCACCCCGACCGGGGTGAAGGTCGGGTCCGACGGCCGCATCGCCACCGGGCTGGCCATCGGTAGTGCGGCCATCCGAGCCCTGCTCAGCGAATCCGAACACCCTGGCAGCGAGGGCCTCCACATCGAGAACCGACTGCACCACTCGTGAATTCAGCCGCCACAGGACCGATAGTGACCGTCTCGGGTAGTCATTCGACGCCGACGCCGAGGATCCGGTCGAGTGCCCGGGTCCCGGCGGGCGTGATCTTCAGCGCCCGGCGTGAATTGTGGCGCTCCAGCCAGTCGGCGGATTCCATTCGAGTCAGCACTGCCGCACCGAGCGCGCCGCCCAGATGATGCTGCTGTTCACTCCAGTCGACGCAGAAACGCAGCAGTGGCCTACGGCGAGAGCGTAATTGGTCCAGGTCGACGCCGAGCTCGGCGAAGATCGGCTCGGCGGCCGGACCCAGTTCGTAGGGGTGCTCATGCAATGGCGCGGCGATCGGATCGGACGGAGCGCGTTCGGTGTGCAGGCCTCCGTCGGTGCGGGTCAACGCCTTTCGTTCGAGCAGCGCTCCGGTGACGGCGACGCCCAGTCGCCCGGCCAGATGGTCGTAGCAGCTGCGGGCGCTGCGCATGGCGGCGGCTCGGCTCGATTCGCGCAGGGAGCGCACCGGGCGGATCGGCGCGAGCGCGGCCACCGCTTCGAGGACCGTCGCGACCTCGGGACCGGCCAGCCGGTAGTAGCGATGGCGCCCCGACGGCTGCACGGTGATCAGTCCGCCCGCGACGAGCCGGGACAGATGCGCGCTGGCCGTGGATGCCGAGACGCCCGCCTCCGCGGCCAGTACCGAGGCGGGGAGCGCGCGGCCGTCGAGGAGCGCCATCAGGACCCGGGCGCGGCTCGCATCGGCCAGTAGCTCGCCCACACCGGCAATATCGGCGAAGCCGAGTTCAGCAGTGTGTGCGTTCATGCTCTCCAGTCTGCCGCGCCGACACTTCGATGGGCGACGAAGCGTTTCGGGGAAACACTGGGGATATGAGTACATCGACTCGCGCGATGACCACACCGAACCCGATAGTGCGGCCCGGACGACTACTGACGGTGCTGTGCGCCGGAATGTTCCTGGTTCTGCTGGACGTGACCATTGTGAATGTCGCCCTGCCGAGCATCAGCCATCAGTTGCACGCGGACTCCGCCACGCTGCAATGGGTGGTGGACGGCTATGCGGTCGCCATCGGCGGTCTGCTGCTGGCGGGCGGCACCCTCGGCGACCGCTTCGGGCACCGCCGCATTCTGCTGATCGGATTCGCGGTGTTCGGGGCGGCCTCGCTGATCTGCGCGCTGGCGCCGACCATCGGAGTACTGGTCGGCGGCCGGGTCCTGCAGGGTGTCGGCGGCGCACTACTACTGCCCAGCACGATGGCTGCGCTGGTCGACGCGTTCCCGGATCGGGCCGCGCAGGCGAAGGCGCTGGGGACCTGGGCCGCTATCTCGTCGCTGGCGCTTCCCGCGGGCCCGTTGCTCGGCGGGCTGCTGGTCAGCGGGCTGGGCTGGCGACCGGTCTTCTGGATCAATGTCCCGCTGATTGTTCTTGCGCTGGTGGCTATTCCGGCCGTGGTGCCCGCGCGACCGGCTAATCGGCAAGCGGGTGGGATCGATATCCTCGGATTGACGGGATTCGTCGTCGGGCTGAGCGGACTGGTGTTCACCGTCATCTCGGCCGGACACCACTCGGACCCGGTGCTGCTGGCGGTATCGGCACTGGTGACGCTGGCCGCGCTCGGTATCGCACTGCGGTCCGCGCGACACAGTGCGCACCCGATCCTGCCGTGGGATCTCTTGCGCCGCAGGGATTTCCTGAGTCCCAATGTGGTGGCGCTGACCATGAATCTGGTCTTCAACGGCCTGCTGTTCGTCAGCATGCTGTATCTACAGGACGTACTGCACTATTCGCCGTTCGCCGCGGGCTGCGCGGTACTGCCCCTGGCTGTTCCGCTGGTCGCGCTGGCCCCGGTGTCCGGACGTCTCACCGCGCGGCGCGGGCCCCGCACCGCCATCGCCATCGGCTGCGTCGCCGCTGTGCTGGGCTCGCTGCTGCTGACACAGGTCCGGCCTTCCTCCGGAATCGGCTGGCTGCTGGCCGGATTCGCGCTGCTCGGCGTCGGTGCGGGGCTGGTGACCACCTCCGTGGTCGCCGCCGTCGTCCGCGCCACCCCGTCGGACCGGTCCGGTTTGGCGACCGGTGTGTCGAATACCGCCAGGCAGATCGGAACCGCCTGTGGTGTAGCGATTTTCGGTGCCATCGCCGGATCACCCACCACACCCGGATTCCGCCACGCGATCCCGCTGCTCGCGATTATTGCCGCGGCGCTCTGGGCGATGGCGCTCGCCGTGACACTCCATGGGATCGGGCGACAACAAGGCAGTTCAGCGGCCGGCGTGTCCCCCGCGCGAGGGACCCGAGTTCCCCCGGTGGAGTGATTGTTTCACCCGCTGCGGAACCTAGGCTGCTCTGGTCGGGCAGCCACCAGCGATTCCATTCGGCCGCCCGCCGGAACGCCCTTGGGAGGCATAGTGTTCGGTGCTGTCAGCAGACGAGGATTCCTGGCCGGTGCGGCGACCACCGCGGCAGCCGCGGCGACCGCGGCATCGGCAGGTCGCGCTCGCGCCGACGGGAACCGCGACAAGCCGAATATTCTCGTGGTGCTCGTCGATGAGATGCGCGCGCCGGTCTGGTTCCCGGATCAGCAGGCGCTCGACGGCATACTGCCCAATCTCGCCCGTATTCGGCACGGCGGTGTGTCCTTCGAGCAGCACTACACCGCCGCGAACGATTGCACCGCTTCCCGTGGCGCCCTGGTGACCGGGCTGTATACCCATCAGACCGGATGCATGGTCGTCTCCGAATCGACGCTGTCGCCGAAATTCCCGACCTGGGGTTCGATGCTGCGCGATCACGGTTACGAGTCGACCTGGTGGGGCAAATGGCATCTCGGGCATTACCCCGATCGCACGCCGGGCGCGCTGGACGCCTACGGGTTCGGCGGCGGCACCTATCCCTCCCCGAACGGTGCGCCCGGTCAAGGGCTGCAAATGGATCCGAAGATCGTCGACCAGTTTGCGGATTGGTTCGAGCACGATGCCGGGACCGCGCCGTGGTGCACCACGGTATCGCTGGTGAATCCGCACGATATCCAGTACTGGCCGCGCTGGACGCGCCGCGACCAGGCCGCGCTGAATATCCCGCGGTGGGTGACCGACCTGCCGCCGAATTTCGAATCTCCCGAACAGCTCGCCGGGAAGCCACGCCTGCAGACCGCACTGGTGCAGGTGTCGACCGCCGCATTCGGGCTCGCGCCGTACGGCACGCCGGACGCCCGGCAGGCCTGGATCGATATGCGCAATCTGTATCTGTGGCTGCAGCAGCAGGTCGATATCCAGATCGGGCGTGTGCTCGACACTTTGAATTCGCAGCCGGAGGTCGCGGCCAATACCGTCATCGTCTTCACCTCGGACCACGGTGATTACGCGGGTTCGCACGGTCTGCACGGTAAGGGCGGCGGCGCGTACGACGAGGCGATCCGCGTCCCGCTCTACGTGCACGATCCGCGCGGTTACTACAGCCCCACCGACGGCACCACTGTCCGCAACCAGCTGACCTCCAGCGTCGATCTCACCCCGCTGCTGCTGTCCATCGCCACCGGCGGCAATGCCTGGCGCGGCGACGGCCGCTACGAACATCTGCGTGACCGTCTCGACCTGGCCGCCCTGTGCCGTGATCCAGGCGCGGCCGGCCGCCCCTGGATCGCGCACACCACCGATGAGGCGACCATCGAAGAGGCCGCAATCCTGTTCGACCGCAATGCCCCCGGCCACGTCGCCATGGTCCGCACCGCCGACGCCAAATTCGCCTCCTATTCGACCTGGGTAGACGGCCGAATCCAGATCGATCCGAGCCAAGAGCAGGAATTCGAGCTCTACGACTACTCCACCGACAACGGCAAACTCGAACTCGACAACCAGGCCGCCACCGCAAACCCCCTCCGCGCCAACACCTCCCAACTCCTCGACCACGCGATCCAAACCGAAATCCAGCAACCCCTCCCCACCTACCTGAAGGACGCCCAGGACCAAGGCATAGCCGACTACCTCGATTCCCAGCGCAACCTCGCCACCAAGGCCGAACGCCTCGGCGACTTCCTCGACGATTTCGCCACCCCCCGCTGACCGGCGAGATCTGCCGATCCGACACCGCGCCTCGAACGTAAACACCTGCAATGCAAGGTGATTCAGCGACCGCGGCGATGAATCATCCGGGCAGATACGCCAGTGTTATGGTGCGTTGATGAATGATGGTGCGGGATCACCGGTGCGTATCGGCATACTCGGCGCTGCGCGGATCGCGCCGACGGCGATCGTCGATCCGGCGAAGGCGCATCCGGATGTGGTGGTCGGGGCGGTGGCTGCGCGGGATGGGGGGCGGGCTCGGGCGTTTGCGCAGAAGTATGGGATCGAGACGGCGTATGACAGTTATGAGGCGCTGATCACGGATCCGGGGCTGGACGCTGTTTATATTCCATTGCCGAATGGGTTGCACGGGCAGTGGACGCGGGCGGCGCTGGAGGCTGGGAAGCATGTGTTGTGCGAGAAGCCGTTTACGGCGAATGCGGACGAGGCTCGTGACATTGCCGCGCTGGCCGCGGATTCGGGGCGGGTGGTGATGGAGGCGTTCCATTATCGGTATCACCCGATGAATCTGATGGCCGAGCAGATCATTGCCTCGGGGGAATTGGGGAAGCTGGTGCGGGTGGAGGCGGCCATGTGCTTCCCGCTGCCGAAGTTCTCCGATATTCGGTACAACTATGCGCTGGCCGGCGGGGCACTGATGGATGCCGGATGCTACGCCGTGCATATGGCGCGGGTGTTCGGTGGCGAGAATCCCGAAGTTGTCTCGGCCACAGCGAAATTGCGCGATCCGGAGGTCGATCGGGCCATGACGGCGGAGCTCCGGTTCCCGGCGGGGCATACCGGCGGGATTCGCTGTTCGATGTGGTCGTCGGAGCTACTGCGGATGAGTGTCAAGGTGGTGGGTGAGCACGGACAGCTGCACATCGTCAATCCTATTGCCCCGCAACTCCCGAGCTGGCTGACGGTGCGGACCGAGCGCGCTAAGCGCCGGGAACGCTTCACCCACCGGCCGAGTTATGCCTTCCAGCTCGATGCCTTCGCCGGCGCGGTGCTGCACGGCGAACCGGTGAAAACCGGTCCGCAGGATTCGGTCGAGAATATGACCGTCATCGATGCGATCTACCAGGCCGCGGGGCTGCCGCTGCGGCAGCCGAGCTGAATGCCCAGCCCCACAGGAGATCTGATGACCGATCCACGGACTGTCCTGATCACCGGTGGTACCGGCAGCCTCGGTTACCGGACCGCCGCGGCGATTCTCGATGCGGGCCGGCATGTCGTGATCACCGGGCGCGATTCGGAAACGGTTGCGGCCGCGGCGAATCGGCTCGGTGACAATGCGGTGGGATTGCCGCTCGACCTGGGGTCACTCGACAGTGTGCGGCGGTTCGCCGGTGCGATCACGCGATCGGGTCTGCCGCCGCTGCATGCGATCGTCTGCAATGCCGGTATGCAGATCGTGTCCGGAACCACGTTCACCGCGGACGGTTTCGAGCAGACCTTCGGCGTCAATCATCTCGCGCACTTCCTGCTCGTTCAGGAGTTGCTACCACTGCTGGCGACGCCCGGACGAATTGTCTTCGTCGCCAGCGATACTCATGATCCGAAGAAGCCCACGGGCATGCCCGCGCCGAATTACACCAGCGCCCTGGCGCTGGCCTATCCCGAGGCCGATGACGCCGCTGCCGGAGCGGCCGGACGCCGCCGGTACACCACCTCGAAACTCTGCAATGTGCTGACCACCTACGAGCTGGCGCGGCGGCTCGGGGACGAAACGCCGCCGCCGATCACCGTCAATGCCTTCGATCCCGGACTCATGCCCGGCACCGGGCTCGGCCGCGACTACCCCGGAATCCAGCGGCTGGCGTGGCGATTCCTGCTGCCCGCAATGACATTGGTGCCCGGACTCAATATTCATACGCCGCGGAGATCGGCCGCAGCGCTGGCGCGGCTGGTGCTCGATCCCGCGCTCGCCGGGACCACAGGGCGGTACTTCTCGGGACGACGGGAGATCCGATCCTCGGACGAGTCCTACGACGCCGATCTCGCCGCGGATCTGTGGAACACCAGCGTCGAATTGATCGAGAAGGTTCGTCACTGAGTCAGCTACGGGACAGGCCGAGGAGCCGCGCGATTCTCCCCCGGGCCGGCGCCGGTGCCAGCCAGTCGGCGATATCGGCGATCACAGCGGGGTCGATGTGTTGTGCCGGTTCATATTCGGCGGGGTTCGAAGGTCCCGTGCCGGGGAAGAACAGGTGATTGTCGGCGTCGTAGACGCGGATGGTGACGTCGGGACGCTCGCCGAGACCGGCCTGCCACAGGGCGAGGTCGTCTTCGACCGTCACCTGATAGTCACGGCCCCCTTGGAGAATGAGCATCGGTTTGTCCAAGGCCGCCGCTGTCGCGACCGGGTCGTAGCCGCGCAGATCCAGCCAGTACGCGCCGGGCAGGCCGAACGGCAGTTCGGCAGCGGGCGTCGACGCCGACAGCCCGGGACTGTCGACGCGCTGAGCCTGTTCGATGATCATCGCTACGGCGGATTCGTTTGTCGCACCGGGGTTCAGCGCGGCAAGGTACCGGGCCACCCGGATCGCCGAACGCTGCATCGGCGAGGCATCGGCGGCCAGCAGCACCAGCCCGGCGACCGACGGCTCGGCGGCCGCGACGCGCGGGGCGACTTTGCCTCCCATACTGTGCCCGAGCACGAAGACGCGTGCGGCGGCGACGCCCGGATGTTGTTGCAGCAGTTGGATAGCGGCGACGGCGTGCGGCACGTATTCGTCGGTCATGGTGAACTCTGGCATATCGGCGACGAGGCCCGGGTGTGTGCGAGTGACGAGGTCGAACCGCGCCACCGCGATGCCGCGGCCGGCCAGCCCCCAGGCGATATCCTTGAGCGGCTTGTTCTGCCCACTCGTCTCATCGCGGTCGAAAGGCCCACCACCACTGAGCAATACAACGCCGGGATGGACGCCGTGCCCGCGCGGAATACTGACCGTGCCGGACACCGCGAGTGAGCCCTCGCCGACAGTGACCTCGAATTCCGTGAACCGTTTCCGCGCGGCGTAGGACGGCGGTTCCCACGCCGGACCGACCGGCGGTGCGAGACGCAGCCCATGAAGCGATCCCGCTTCGTCGACCGACATAACCACGGTGAGTCTGCCGCGTTCGCCGGTCACCGGAACACTCACGCGCACCAGCCCCGCATCGATCGGTTCGCTGGACGGCTCGCCCACCGCGCTGATCGATCCGATCCGTTCGACCTCGGTCACCCACGCCACCCGCAATGACGCAGCGGAGACCACTGCGCGGAGCTTCGGCGCGAACAGCTTCTCGACCTCCGCGAATCGGCCCTGTCCGGCCATATCGACGACAGCGGCGGCAATCGTGTTCGGTTCGACGTTCATCGGAATCCTTACCTTTCTCATGTATGAGAAAGGTAGCACGTATGAGATCGTTGACCCATGGATACTCTCGAACTCCTGGCGCATCCGGTGCGGCTGCGAATCGTCCATGCCCTGCGTGGTGGCCGGACACTGACCACCTCGCAGTTGTGCGCCCGGATTCCGGACGCCTCGAAGGCCACCGTCTACCGGCAGGTCGAGCTGCTCACCGCGGGCGGAATCCTGGAAGTGGCCGGCGAGCAACGGGTTCGGGGCGCGGTGGAGCGCCGCTATGTGCTGCGTCAGGAACACGCCTCGATCGACGCGGAGACGCTCGCGGCTGCCTCGCTGGACGACCATCGGCGGACCTTCGCGGTGGCCATGGCGGCGCTGCTGGCCGAGTTCAATGCCTACCTCGATCGGGACCGGGCGAATCCGCTGACGGATCTGGTCGGCTATCGCCAGCACGCACTCTGGCTCAGCCCGAGCGAACTCGAAACGATGATCGACGGCATGCGCAGCGCGATCGCACCGCAGCTGGCCAATACCCCGACGCCTGATCGCGCCCAGTACCTGCTCAGTCCGGTGCTGTTCCCGATCGAGGACGATCGGTGATCGGCGCCCACGGGTCGACCGGAACGACCGCGTGCCCGTGACCGTCACTGTCGAGCATGCGACCCCACGATTTACACGGACGCAGCACCAATCGCTGATCGGCCACCAGCACTGCGGGGAATGTGCGATGGATTCGGTCCAAAATCTCTGACAGGTCGGCGATTTGGTGCACCTGGGACATCACCAGGAGGTTGGCGGATCCGATCATGGATACACAGATCCTCGTCTCCGGCCAGAGCGCGATATCGGCGCCGGTGCCCCGGAGTTCATGATGCGGAACCGTAAGCCAGAGCACGAGTTCGGCGGGCCAGCCACCTTCGCTGCGCGTGAAATCGGTGCGGAAGTTCACCATGCCGCGGCGGGTGAGGGCGGCCAGCTGACGACGGACCTGACCCTCGGTGGAGCCGAGATCCCTTGCGAGATCACGGTATCGGGCGCGGCCGTCGCGTTGCAGCGCTAGGAACAGGGCGCGATCGACAGGGTCGAGGGAGCTGTCGCGGGCGGCCCGCTGATCGCCGGCCTCGGATTCGTCGACGACCGAGCGATGCTGACCGGTGTCGATCGCGCCCAGGCGCCATTGGGCGCCGCTGTGCCAGTGCAGGCCGATGTGGGCTCGGGTGCGGGCGATTCCCAGAATCTGCGCCAATCGCTCTAGCAGCAGGGCGGTCAGCGTCTTCATATCGGCGGCGAATACCAGGGCGAGCACATCGAACTCGCCTGCGGTGAAGTACACGCTGCCGACCTGAGGGATTTCGGCCAGGGCCTGCCCTACCTCGAGCAGGCGGCCCGGCTCGGCTTCGACCTCGAAGACCGCCGCTGATAGAGCCAGCCGGGAACCGGGCACCGCGGAAACCCACGCGCGGCCCGAATCCGAGAGCCGCTGCCAACGGCGGGCCGCGGTCACCGCGGAGATGTTCAGGGCCGTACCGAGTCGTTCGAAGCTCACCCGCGGATTCACGTGCAGAGCATCGAGCAGGGTCACGTCTAGCTCGTCCACACCCGACTTGCGCGAGCTGCTCTCAGGCACGGTGACCCCGTTCCGGGACTCGAATTCAGTGGGATTCGAGCACCGACGATATCGCATATTTCCTACATGGAGCTGCTACAGGCATCGTTTTCCATCTGATAAGCCGACCGAACATGCATTTACCTTCACATTCGCGAGCACCGGCATTACCGGTTGTTCACTGTGTGCATGAGCGATACGACAACCTCCGATGTCACCGTTCCGCTTGCCTCCTGGGTCGAGCAATTGACGCTCGACTCGATTCCGGAACGGGTGCGCACCCGCGCCAAGCATCTGCTGCTCGACGGGGTGGCCTGTGCACTGGTCGGCGCCCAGCTGCCCTGGTCGCGGGTGGCGACGGAATCGGTGCTGGGACTGGAGGGCGCGGGCGAGGTGACGGTGATCGGCACCGGCGCGACCACCAGTGGTCCGGCGGCAGTGCTGTTGAACAGCACCTTCATTCAGGGTTTCGAGCTGGACGATTTCCATCCGCTCGCACCGCTGCACAGCAATTCGCTGGTGCTGCCGGTACTTCTGGCCGCGGCGCAGCAATTCGGCGGGGCCTCGGGGGCAGCGGCGCTGACCGCAGCCATAGCCGGATTCGAGGTCGGTCCGCGAGTCGGGTTGGCACTGCACGGATCCGAGATGCTCTCACGCGGTTGGCACAGCGGACCGGTTTTCGGCACCCACACTGCTGCCATGACGACGGGCAAGCTGCGTGGCCTCGATACCGCACAACTCGAAGATGCCCTCGGAATGGCGGGCACCCAGTCGGCCGGATTGATGGCCGCGCAATACGAGGCGATGTCCAAGCGGATGCAGCACGGATTCGCCGCGCGCAACGGCTATTACGCCGCCGGGCTGGCCGCAGGCGGCTACACCGGCATCAAGCAGGTCTTCGATCGCCCGTACGGCGGCTACCTGTCGGTGTTCGGCGAAGGCCACAACCCCGACCCCGCGCAGGTGATCTCCGGGCTCGGCGAGGGGTGGCATACCGAAGTGATCATGGTGAAGTCCTATGCCGCACAGGGTGGGTTGCACGGGACGATTCAGGCCGCGCTGGAACTGCGCGCCGAACATGACATCGATCCGAAATCCATCGCGCACATAGCGATTCGAGTTGGCCACACCGTCTACCACCACGGCTGGTGGGAACCCGAGCGTCCGCTGACCCCGATCGGCGCGCAGATGAACCTGGGTTATGCCGCGGCCGTGGCACTGCTCGACGGGGCCGTGCTGACCGCACAGTTCACCACGGCACGCCTCGACGCCGACGATGTGTGGGATCTGCTCGGCAAGGTGCGGGTCGAGCTCGACGAGCAGATCCAGAACGGGCCGATAGCAGGGCGTTTCGCCACCGAGTTGACGGTCACGCTGGATGACGGCACCGCGCTGCACAAGCGGACCGAGCAGCCGCACGGCGGTCCGGCCGATCCTGTCACCAATGACGAACTGATTGCCAAATACCGATCGCTGGCCGGGCCGCTGCTCGACGCCGAACGGCTCGATGCCATTCAGCACGCGGTGCTGCATATCGACGAACTCGAGGATATTCGCGCGCTGGTCGAGCTGCTGGCCGCGCCGGTCGCCGGTGCCCTTGATGGAGAGGAATAGGAAGCCATGAGTCCACACGAGTCCCGCACCCGGTTGCGCGCCGCCATTGCCGGTGCCGAGATAGTCATTGCACCAGGTGTTTTCGACGGCATCTCGGCATCCCTGGTGAGCCGGATCGGATTCACGGCGGCCTATCTGACCGGCGCGGGCGTAGCGGCCTCCGGGTTCGGGTTGCCCGATATCGGGCTGGTCACCCAAGCCGAAATGGTCGAACGCGCAAGGGTTCTGGTGCGCGCGCTCGGCGATATCCCGCTCATCGCCGATGCGGATACCGGGTACGGCGCACCCCTGAATGTCATTCGGACCGTCCGCGAGTACGAGGCCGCCGGGGTTGCCGCAATTCAGTTGGAGGATCAGGCTTTTCCGAAGAAGTGCGGGCATCTGCCGGACAAGGAACTCATCAGCACCGGCGAGTTCGTGGTCAAGCTCGAGGCAGCGCTCGATGCCCGCACCGATCCCGATCTCGTCGTGATCGCCCGCACCGATGCGCGCGGGCCGCTGGGTATCGATGCCGCGATCGAACGAGCCAATGCGTACGCGGATGCGGGCGCCGACGTGATCTTCGTCGAAGCGCCGCAGGGGATCGACGAGATCGAGCGGATCGCGAAAGAGGTGCCCGCGCCGCTCCTGATCAATCTGGTGCTGGGCGGCCTGACGCCGATCGAATCGACCGCGCGACTCCAGGAGCTGGGCTACTCGATCATCATCCATCCCTCGAATCCCTTGGGAGTGGCCGCATTCGCGATGCTGACCGGTCTCTCCGGACTCCTCGGACGTGATCCCGCACCCTTGCTGCCGGCAGGTCCCGGCGATTTCTTCAACCTGGTCGGCTTGGCCGAATGGTCCGAGCTCGGCGAGCGCTACCGCTTCGAAGGAGCCTGAACCATGGGCATGACAATGATCGAGAATCTGCTGGCCCGGAAAACCGGTGTGGCGCAGGTTCGCCCGGGTGACATCGTCACCGTCGAGGTCGACATGTGCGTCATGATCGACCTGCAATTCGCGACGCTGTGGATACCGCCCAGCCGGATCCACAATCCGGACAAGGTCGCCGTCGTCATGGACCATGCGGTCCCGGCGCCGACCCTCAAAGATGCCGAGGGCGGGCCGAAGGCACGAAAGTTCGTCGCGGACTTCGGGATCGAGAAGTTCTTCGATGTCGGACGGCACGGGATCTGCCATCAGGTGATCGCGGAGAACGGACTTGCCCGGCCCGGTGAAGTGCTGGCCTGCACCGACTCACACACCTGTGCAGGAGGCGCGTACAACACCGCAGCGCGCGGCCTCGGACCCGCCGAGCTGTATTCCATCATGTGCACCGGTTCCACCTGGTTCCAGGTTGCGCCGACCATCCGTTACGAACTCAATGGTCAATTGCCCGAAGGGATCAGCGGTAAGGATGTGTTCCTCTACATCGCCGATGCCTATGGTGACGCCACCAATATGAATCTGGAGTTCGGCGGCTCCGGGACGGCCGGTATTCCGCTCAACGACCGGCGCACCATTGCTACCCAGGCAGCCGAAATCTCGGCCGACTTCGCCACTTTCGGTGTCGACGATGTGCTTCGAGACTTCCTCCACGAGCGCGGCGTTCACGATTTCGAGGCCGCCGACGCCGATGCGGATGCGGAGTACTTCGCGATTCGCGAGATCGACCTGAGCGGTCTCGAACCCTATGTCGCGCGGCCGGGCACGGTGAGCCGCAATGGTTTACCGGTATCGCAGCTCGAGCGGCGCACGATTCATCAGGCCTTCATCGGATCCTGCGCCAATGGCCAGCTCGAGGATCTGCGCATTGCCGCGCGGATCCTGCGGGGCAGGTCCGTCGCGCCCGGGGTACGGCTGCTGGTCACACCGGCATCGCAGCAGGTCTATCGCGACGCCATGCGCCTGGGCTACCTGCAGGACATTGCCGATGCCGGTGGCGTGGTGACCAATTCCACCTGCGGCGCGTGCTTCGGGTACCACATGGGCGTTGTCGGGTCGGGCGAAGTCTGCCTCACCTCCAGCACCCGCAATTTCACCGGCCGCATGGGCAGTACGGAGGCCGAAATCTATATGGCCTCCCCCGCCACCGTGGCCGCCTCGGCGATTGCCGGGTACATCACCGATCCCCGGAGTGTGACCGCATGAGCACCAGCATTACCGGCCGGGTCTGGGTCTTCGGCGACTCGATCGATACCGACGCCATGTACCCGGCCTTCGCCATGAAGATGGATATCCCCGAAGCGGCGAAACACGTCTTCCACCAAATCCGCCCGGGCTGGACCGAACTCGTCGCACCCGGCGATATCGTCGTCGCGGGCAAGAACTTCGGCGTCGGGTCCTCGCGGCCGGTCGCGGCACTGTTCCGCACTCTCGGGGTGGCGGCACTGATCGCGGAGGAGTTCAATTCGCTGTTCTTCCGCAATGCCATCAATGCCGGCCTGCCCGCTCTCACCGTGCCCGGGGTCGCCGGGATGTTCTCCGACGGCGACCGGGGCAGCTTCGACTTCGCCACCGGCACTTTCGGAAACGACACCACGAGTGCGGTGGGCCAGGCACCGCCATTGCCGCCGCTCATCCTGGAGATCCTGGCCAGCGGCGGTGTCCTCGCCCGGCTGGTCGAGCAGGGGTTCTTGCCGATCGAACTGCTCGATGTGTTCCGGTCGGGCGCCGTCCCCGTTGACAGCGGAGCCGGAGCATGATCAAACATCCGATTGCGCGGCTACTGCGATCCGTGCGCGCAGGCATCGAGAAGACGGCGTGGCATCAGGCCGCCACTGCTGGTGCGCCAGAACTCATTACGGTCACCAGTACCGCCTTCGACGAGGGGGCTGCGATCCCGCAGCGGCATGCGGGCAAGGGTGTCGGTGCGGATGTTTCACCGGCGCTGGAATGGTCCGGTGTGCCGGCTGCGGCGGTCGAACTCGTCCTCATTATCGAGGACCCTGATGCACCGCTGCCACGTCCGATCGTGCACGGTCTCTTCTCCGGAATCGATGCGCACCGCACTGGAATTCCTGAAGGTGCTCTCGCACTGGATAATTCGGCGCACCCGACGTCTCGTGTCGGCGTCGGATCGTTCAAGCGGCGTGGATATGCCGGGCCGCGGCCCATTCCCGGACATGGGCCGCACCGGTACATATTCCAGCTCTTTGCGCTCGATGCCGCGAGCGGACTCGGCGACGAGTCGGCGCTCGCCGAGGCACTCACGGCCATCAACGGTCATGTCATCGCCCGCGGAAAACTGACCGGCATCTACGAACGCGACTGAGGTGCGCCGACTGCTCGCGCGACGCCCTGGATGACTCGAAGGCGTCCGTCAGCCAGGGCGTGCGTCAGGTTCGCGGCCTTCTGTGCGAAGTCGGTAACGAAGGCGTGCAGCCCGAGTGGTGCGGGCGGCAGTGCCAGTATCGCCTGCATCAGAGCGGTGGCCTGGTCGGTGAGATCGTTCCAATGTTCGATCTCGAAACCCGAGGACTCGACAACGGCGCGCAATTCACCGGACCCGACCAGGTGGCCCAGGTCGGGTCGATCGGCCCACGGCAGTGGATAGACGAGCTCGCCGTTCTCACCAGAGGTGATGTCCCACATGGCAAGTCGGCCACCATCGACCAGCACCCGGCGCGCTTCCCGGTAGAGGCTGGCCTTGTCGGCCACGTTCATCTGCACGTGCTGACTGAAGGCAACCTGGAAGGTGGCGTCGGCGAACGGCAAGTCGGTGACATCGGCTCGGCGCACGGAGATCCGATCATCCAGTCCGACAAGCTGATTGAGCCAGCGCGCCGTGTCGCAGTACTCCTCGGTCAAATCGACGGCGGTCACCCGGCAGTGGCAGCGGTCGGCGACGAAACGGGCGGTGCCACCGATTCCGCTGCCCGCGTCGAGCACCTCGTCCGTAGCGGTGATCCCGACCAGATCCACCAATTGGCTTGTGGCATAACGCCCCATCGTATGGAAGTCCTCGAGCAGCGCGAGATCTTCGGGCCGGAGATGCTCGAGGTCCTTCCCCGCGACTATCAGCGCCTGCTCGATATTGCGCCGCGATACGCCGGTCGAGTACTGGGTATGGATCAGTGTGTCTTTCATGCCCAAGCTCCTTCGCCCCGACCGGCTTGCCGAACATCGAATATGTTTCTGAACAACATGTTCGATTATGCTGTCGGTGAGGAGTCGCTGGTCAACAACCAGTTCCGGGCATTCGTTCACTACCGGACATCAGCCGAGAGGTTGTCCGGAAAGTCGAGGAGGCAACCGTGGCCGAGCAGGACCGCCGGATTCGCCGCACTCGAAAAACCTTGCACGAGGCGTTCATAGCCCTCGTCCTCGACAAGGGCTACGAAAACATGACCGTGCAGGACATCCTGGACCGCGCCGACATCGGCCGCTCCACCTTCTACGTCCACTACCGCGACAAAGAAGCCCTCCTCACCGCCACCTTCGACAGCATGCGCGAGCAACTGGAAGCCGACTTCGCCCACATGAATTCGGCCGGCCTGCCGATCGAGGTCGACCGCCCCGCCGCCCTCCTGTTCGACCACGCCTACCGCAACCAGCGCGTCTACCGCGCACTCTGCGGCAAACAGGGTGGCACCGTAGTAACCGGCCACCTACACGGCTTCATAGTCCAACTGCTCTCGAACCACCTCCCGCAACAGCACCCCGACACCGAACCCTGCAACACCCCACCCCCCGAGGTAGTCGCAGAGTTCTACGCCGCCGCTACGGTCGGCCTACTCGCCTGGTGGATCGACAACGACTTCCACCGCGCCCCCACCCACCTGACAAACGACTTCCGCCAACTAGCCACCCACGGCACCCAGTCGTAACCGACACTATCGCTGCAATAGCAACGATTAGTGGAGAAATCTGCCCGACCCCACTCGTCAGATGAACTATCGTTGAAATAGCAGCGTTAAGATATCAGGAGCCCAAGCCGACTGGAACGATTGCAGAATCCAGCAGCACTAGCGTTGCAATAGCAATGACAGGAGGGCAAATGACTGGGTCGGGACCGCGTAGGCGACCGCGTATCGAGTCAGGCCTACTTGCCGACTTCGGAGCCTTCATCGCAGCCCGTCGCCATGCACTGAAACTGACCCAGCTCGAGGTGGCAGAACTCGCGGACGTCGGCTTGTCATCGGTGCGCACTCTCGAGGCGGGACAAGCCTCGCCGACTCTCGCAGTCACGCTGCGCGTATTGGACACTCTCGGACTGGCGCTGGTGAGCATGCCGCATACGGATGCGCGAGCACTGACCGACAACACCGTCGAATTGCGTGCGGCAGTGACTGGTTCGTTGTGACCACACCTGCTGAACTCCGAACCGTCGACGAGGCCGACGTATACAAAGCGGACCGCATCGCCGGACAATTGCGCCGCGAGCGCGACGACGTCACGTTCACATACGCCGAGCCCTATCTCGCCGATCCCACAGCACCAGCCGTTGCCTTCACATTGCCCAAGCAGGCCAGTGCCTTTCGATCTACCGGAGGTTCGGTCCCTGCCTTCTTCGCAGGACTGCTTCCGGAAGGTCTGCGGCTGACTGCAATCACCAGGGCCGCACGTACCAGCGAGGACGATCACTTCAGCATTCTGCTGGCCGTCGGCACCGACACAATCGGTGACGTGCAGGTCGTGCCTGCGGGAACAGTTCCGCATGCCCCACTTCCGCTGTTCGGGAAGACCGATCCGGCGAGCGCCGATTTCACCGCCCTGTTCGCTCGCGCGACCTCGACCGATGTCGACGACCTCGACAGGACCGCCCTGCCCGGCGTTCAGGTGAAGGTCTCCGCGCAAATGATCTCGACGCCGGTCTCCACCGCCGGAGGGCCGGCGATACTCAAACTCAATCCGCCCGAGTACCCGCTGCTGGTCGAGAACGAGAACTTCTTTCTGAATATGGCCAGCGCCTGCGGCATACGAGTTCCGCGGCACCAACTCGCCACCGACAGAAACGGCCGCACAGCGCTTTTCATCGACAGATTCGACCGCGTCGTCGAGCACCGCCGGATTCGCCGCCTGGCCCAGGAAGATGCGTGCCAGGTTCTCGGTCGATATCCAGCCGCAAAGTACCGAATCACGTTGCAGGAAGCCATTATCGGCCTTGCCGACGCCGTCACCGAAGGCCGCGGCTCACAGCGGCTGACTATCCTGCAGATGCTCGAGATCGCAGCGTTCAGCTACCTCATCGGGAATGGCGACCTGCACGGCAAGAACTTGTCGATCCAGCAGAACGCCGACGGAATCTGGGAAGCAACACCGGCATACGACCTGCTCAGCACCCAGCCATATCTGAGCTGGAACGACCCCATGGCGCTGCAACTGTACGGGCG
Source organism: Nocardia sp. (assembly GCF_025465275.1). GTDB lineage: Bacteria > Actinomycetota > Actinomycetes > Mycobacteriales > Mycobacteriaceae > Nocardia. The sequence continues at coordinate 86,168 of NZ_JAODNK010000006.1, forward strand.
CGATGCGAAACTCGTCCGCCGCTGGTGGACCGAGGCGGCCACCCGCCTCGGCATCCCCGACCGAGCCATCAACCGCAGCCTGACACGCATTGTCGATGCCACAGATCCATGGATCGACCGGGTGGCCGAAATCGGATTCGACGACAAGACCACCCGGCACTTGGCGAGAATGATCGCGGAACGACGTGAACAGCTGCGACAACCCGCGCACTGATTCGCAGAGTCTGTCCTTGATACCCGGGGCTGTTCGTCGTATCGATGAAGGCTTGTCGAAGCTGGAGGAGAGCGATGAAGTATCTGCTGATGATTGCCACCGATGAGTCCAAGGTGCTGGAGGTGGAGGGGTGCTCGGCGTGGGCGCGGGAGATGACGGAGCGGGGGGTGTTGCACGAGGTCACGGGGTTGCGGCCGACGAGTGATGCGACGACTGTGCGGGTTCGGGCGGCGGAGGTGCTGCTGTCGGATGGGCCGTTTGCGGAGACGAAGGATCAAATCGGCGGGGCGGCGTTGATCGAGTGTGCTGATTTGGATGAGGCTATCGATATTGCGTCCAGGCATCCGGCGGCGGCGCTGGGGGCGATCGAGGTTCGACCGCTGATGGTGCAGTGAACGCCGAGGTCGATGCCGCGGTGGCGGAGGCGTTCCGCAGTGAGCGGGGGCATATTGTCGCCACGCTGATTCGGGTGACCGGCGACTGGGAGCTGGCCGAGGAAGCGGCGCAGGAGGCATTCGCCACCGCGCTGCAGGTGTGGCCCCGGGCTGGGGTGCCGCGCAAGCCGGGGGCCTGGCTGACCACCACGGCCCGCAATCACGCCATCGACCGCGTGCGCCGGAATACGGTGGGCGGGGCCAAATTACGGGAGTTGGCGGTGCTGACACCACCTTCGGACGCCGGCCTGTTCGATGCGGAGGAGATTCGCGATGATCGGCTGCGGCTCATTTTCACGTGCTGTCATCCGGCGTTGGCGTTCGAATCGCAGATCGCGCTCACCCTGCGGACACTGGCCGGGCTGAGCACGGCGCAGATCGCGCGGGCCTTCCTGATGCCGGAGCAGACACTCTCGAAGCGGCTCGTGCGGGCCAGGGCGAAGATCAAGAATGCGGGCATTCCGTATCGGGTACCGCCCGCGCATCTGCTGCCGGAGCGGACGACCGCGGTGCTCGGGGTGCTGTATCTGATCTTCAATGAGGGATATTCGGCGACGATCGGCGCCGACATGATCCGGGAGAGTCTGAGCGCCGAGGCGATTCGACTGCAGCGACTGCTGGTCGAATTGATGCCCGATGAGCCGGAGGCGCAGGGGCTGCTGGCATTGATGCTGCTGCACGATGCGCGGCGCACGACCCGGGTGAACGACGCCGGAGCGTTGGTATCGCTCGAATTCCAGGATCGATCGAAGTGGGATCGGGGCCGGATTGCCGAGGGCACAACGATTCTCGACAGCGCGATGCCGCGCGGGCCGGTGGGTCCATATCGGGTGCAGGCGGCAATCGCGGCCTGCCATGTGACCGCACCGACCGCCGCGGAGACCGACTGGGCGCAGATCGCAGGGCTGTACGACCATCTCGTCGGGCTGGTGCCCTCGCCCATCGTCCGGCTCAATCGGGTTGTGGCGATCGCTATGGCGGACGGACCGGACGTGGGACTCGCACTTTTGGCCGATCTGGAGGCCGAGAAGGCGCTCGCCGAAAACCATTTGTTGCCCGCGACCAGGGCCGATCTGCTGCGGCGGCTCGGTAGGTCCGAAGAGGCGGCCGCCAGTTATCGGCGGGCGCTGGACCTGGTTGCGACCGATGCCGAGCGCCGGTATCTCACCCTGCGACTCGAGGAACTCTCGCAGTGATGTCCGGATCGGGTCATGCCGTTCGTCGGCATAACACATCGACCCGATACCTAGGAGTTCACCATGAGTCCAGAACCGCACACCGGCAAGGTCGTCTCCGCGGACGGCACCGTCATCGCCTTCGATCGGCTGGGTGACGGGCCACCACTGGTCCTCGTGCTCGGAGCCTTCAATGACAGATCGACCCACCAGACCTTCGCGGTCGAATTGGCCTCGTATTTCACGGTATTCAGCTACGACCGGCGCGGGCGGGGCGGCAGCGGCGATGCGCCGGTGTACTCCGTCGATGCCGAAATCGCCGACCTTGCTGCCATTGTCGCGCAAGCGCCCAGCGCGCCTGTGGTCTTCGGCTACTCCTCCGGCGCGGTGCTCGCGCTGGCGGCGACGGCCGCCGGGGTTCCGGTGAGCGGCCTCGCGCTCTACGAGCCGCCGCCGATCCGCGCGGATGAGCCCTTTGCCGAGCGGCTGGATCGGTTGGTCGCGGCGGGACAGCGCGGCGCGGCGGTGGAATTGTTCCAGACCGACGTGATCGGAATACCGGAATCTGTTGTCTCCCAGCTGCGTAATGCGCCGTTCCGGCCGGCGCTGGAGGCAATGGCGCACACGCTGGTTTATGAGATGACCATCCTCGGCGGAGTGGTGCGACCTGCCGACTCGGCGGCAGCGGTGTCGGTGCCGACGGTCGTCATGGTGGGTGAGCAGAGTCCACCACTGCTGCATGAATCCGCGGCGGCGATCGCCTCGGCGAATGCCCTCTTCCGCTTGCAGGTGCTCGCCGGGCAGAACCACGACATCGTGCCCGAAGTAGTGGCCCTCGCGCTGAAAGACCAATTCCTGCAACAGCATTGACTGTCAGTCCGTTCACGGACGTCCTGTTCGTCGGTTGAGTGCAACCGATGGAAGGACTTCTGTGGACATCACCAACGAACCTACGACGGTTAGAGCGGGGCGACGCGAGTGGCTCGGGCTGGCGGTACTCGCACTACCCATTCTGCTGATCTCGGTGGACTTCAGCGTCCTCAATCTCGCACTACCGAAACTCGCCTCGGACCTGGCGCCGAACAGCAGCCAGCAACTGTGGATCTTGGATATCTACGGATTCATGATCGCCGGATTCCTGATCACCATGGGAACGCTCGGCGACCGCATCGGCCGCCGACGGCTGATGCTCTGCGGTGCAGCGGCTTTCGGCGCGTGTTCGGTACTCGCGGCCTATGCGGCAAGTCCTGGGATGCTCATCACCGCGCGAGCCTTGATGGGCGTGGCCGGTGCGACCCTCGCACCCTCCGGACTGGCGCTGATCGGCACCATGTTCGCCGACCCCAAACAACGTGCGGCAGCAGTGGCGGCCTTCACCAGTTGCTTCATGGGCGGCGCCATCATCGGCCCGATCGCGGGTGGTGTTCTCCTGGCGCACTTCTGGTGGGGCTCGGTGTTTCTCCTGGCAGTGCCGGTAATGTTGCTGCTGCTGATCGCAGGCCCACTGCTGCTGCCCGAATACCGGAACCCCGACGCCGGGCGGCTCGATATCCTCAGCGTCGCGCTGTCATTGGCGGCAATCCTGCCGACCGTCTACGGAATCACCGAACTGTCTCGCAACACCCACCAGCCCCTGGCCTGGGCAAGTGTCGCCCTCGGCGCCCTCGTCTTCGGCGCATTCGTGCTGCGGCAGCGCACACTCCAGCAGCCTCTCCTGGAACTGCGTCTGTTCAGCAACCGAATCTTCCGCGGCGCCTTCACCCTCAGCCTGCTGGTCGGCGCCGTCCAAGGCGGCAGCATCCTGATGATCAATCTGTATCTGCAGACGGTGCTCGGCTATTCGACGCTCCGAGCCGGACTGTGGATGGTGCCACCGGCAGTCGCCATGCTGCTGACCATCGGCCTCGGCCCCGCCCTGGCCCGGACAATCCGCCCGGCCTACATCACCGCCGCGGGCCTGACCGTCGCGGCACTCGGCTACGCCCTCATCACCCAGGTGAACACCACCACCGGCCTACCCGCGCTGATCATCGGTTTCGCCATAGCCATGGCAGGCATCGGACCGGGCCTGGCACTGGGCTACGACCTCGTGCTCGGAGCAGCACCGGCCGAAATGGCAGGCTCCGCATCAGCAACCGCGGAGACCGGAGGCCAATTCGGAGTGGCCGCAGGCGTTGCGGTGCTGGGCAGTATCGGCGCAGCGGTATACCGCGCGCATATGCCCGCCCCCATGGCACTACCCCCGATACCCGCCGGTCAAGCACACGAAAGCATCGCAGGCGCAATAACAGTCGCCCATGACGTGCCGCCCACCCTGCGCTACGAAGTACTCGAATCCGCCCGAACGGCATTCACCACCGGGCTGCACACAGTGGCCGCCATCGGCGCAGTCGTCTTCATCGCATTGGCAGCCCTGGCCATCGTCGAGCTTCGACAGGCCCTGCCCAGCAACAAGATTCAGCCGGACAACACCTGATGATCTACACGGGTTGCTGTTGGCGGCGGTATTGGCCTGGGGGAAGGCCGTATTCACGTTTGAATGCTTTGGAGAACGCGTATTCCGAGCTGTATCCGCAGCGTTGAGCGATGGTGTGAATCGGGCTGTCGGTGCGATCCAGTAGCCGGGCCGCAGTGATCATTCGCCACCACGTGAGATAGGTCAGCGGTGGTTGGCCGACAACGGTGGTGAAGCGCTTGGCGAAAGTCGCGCGAGAGACTCCGGCGTGGTTGGCCAATTCCTCTACGGTCCACTGGTTTTCCGGTTGCCGGTGGATGAGGTGCAGCGCAGTGGCAATCGCCGGATCGGTGAGGGCGGTGGCCCAGCCGGTGGTGGTGCGATCAGCGTCTTCATCGAGCCAGGCGCGCAGCACGTACAGCAGCAACATATCGATGAGCGCGGGCAGGATGGCGTCGGTGCCGGAGCCCGGGCGATGCAGTTCACTGCCGAGCATGTCGACCGTGGCGCGGAGCGCACGGTGTTCGCCGATACGGGCCGGCAGATGGATCACCGGCGGCAGGGTTCGCAACAGTGGATGGGGACGGACGACGTCGAATGTGTAGCAGACACACAGTATTTCGGTGACCGCACCCGGGCCGGGAATGTCCAGTTCCACCACCGAGTAGCCGCTCCCCCGGTTCGGCTCGAATTCCACAGCGGGACTGCCGGGTTGGTCGGCCAACGTATGGGCATGCCGGGGTCCGGTGAACAGAATGTCCCCGACCCCCAGGGTCACGACCGGCGACCCGTCAGCCGGAACGAGGCTGCATCCACCCTGCAGCACGATGTGACAGCAGGCGGCATCGCTGGCGGGAAAGCGCACACCCCACGGAGCTCGGCAGGTGCTGCGGCCCGCATATGGCTGGCCCGCCCGCATGGCGGCGAGCACATCGCTGAGAACGTCCACGGAAAGAACGTATCACCGGTCTGATCAGACGATCAGACAAGAAATTCAGACAACAGACCATTTTTCATCCGATGCCGGAGATTTACGGTCGTCTCATGGATGGAATGACGAAGGCTAAGACTGTACTGTTCGACGAGCTCGGTGGCCCGGAGGTCCTGCGCCTGACCGAGCTCGAGATCGGCGAACCCACCACAGGGCAGGTTCGGGTTCGGGTCGACGCCATCGGGCTCAATCGCGGCGAGGCGCTACTTCGGGCCGGGAGTTATTACTACGACGCCGTGCTGCCCCACTCCCGGCTGGGCAACGAAGCAGCCGGGGTCATCGAAGCCGTCGGGTCCGGTGTTGCCGGATTCGCCGTCGGCGACCCGGTCAGCATCGTGGCCAAGCCGACCGATGAAGGGATGTCGGAGCACGGCGTGTACGCGAGCCGCGTACTGGTGGAGGCGAATCGGTTGCTGCATCGTCCCGCTCATATCGATGCGATCACCGGCGCCGCGGTCTGGACTTCGGCATTCACCGCCTACGGCGCCCTTGTCGAGGTCGGCCGGGTTCGCGCGGGCGACACTGTCGTCGTCACCGCGGCATCCAGCAGCGTCGGCATGGCAGCCCTGCAGATCGCGCGCTACCTGGGCGCCACACCGATTGCCGTCACCCGCACCGGCAAGAAGGCCGATCGGCTCCGCAGCGCCGGCGCCGAACATGTCATCGCCAGCGACAATGGCGCTGTCGCGGAACAGATCCGCGCACTCACCGACGGCAAGGGCGCACGGATCATTTTCGACGGTGTCGCCGGACCCGGACTGCCCGACCTGGCCGGCGCCCTCGCACCCGACGGCATCTTCCTCGTCTACGGATCGCTCGACACCCGCACCACTCCACTACCGATGTGGTGGCCGATCAACATCTACGGCTACGCGGTCTTCCACGTTTATGCCGACACCGAACGAGCCTGCCGCGCAGAAACATTCATCGTCGATGGGTTGCGCAACGGCGCACTCACCCCAATTATCGATCGGACCTTCGACCTCACCGAAATCGTCGAAGCCCATCGATATCTCGAATCCAACCAGCAGGCAGGCAAAATCGTCGTCACCGTCCGGCACTGACGGCAAGCGCCGAGCAGGTCTCGCTAGCCTTCGGCGGCGAGCTGGCCGCAGGCGGCGGCGATTTCCTGGCCGCGGGTGTCGCGCACCGTACAGGTGACGCCCTGGGCCACGACGCGGCGAACAAATTCGCGCTCAGCGGGTTTCGGGGAGGCGTCCCACTTGCTGCCCGGGGTCGGGTTCAACGGAATGAGATTCACGTGGACTCGGGAGCCCAGGGCCTTGTGCAGTTTCTTGCCGAGCAGGTCTGCGCGCCAGGGCTGATCGTTGATATCGCGGATCAGGGCGTACTCGATGGAGACGCGGCGGCCGGACTTGTCGGCGTAATACCTTGCGGCATCGAGGACTTCGGCGATGGGCCAGCGGTTGTTGACCGGGACCAGGGTGTCGCGAAGCTCGTCGTCGGGGGTGTGCAGGGAGACCGCGAGGGTCACCGACATGTCCTCGTCGGCGAGTTTGCGGATGGCCGGGGCCAGGCCGACGGTGGAGACCACCACGCTGCGCTGAGAGATGCCCAGGCCGTCGGGAGCGGGAGAAGTGATGCGGCGGACCGCGTTCACCACGCGCTTGTAATTGGCGAGCGGCTCGCCCATACCCATGAAGACGATGTTCGAGAGGCGACCGGGACCACCGGCAACTTCACCGTCACGCAGGGCGGCCGCGGCGGCGCGCACCTGGTCGACGATTTCGGCGGTGGACAGGTTGCGCGTCAAGCCCGCTTGTCCGGTCGCGCAGAACGGGCAGGCCATACCGCAGCCGGCCTGACTGGAGATGCAGAGGGTATTGCGGTCGGTGTACCGCATGAGGACGCTCTCGAGCAGCGTGCCGTCGCCCGCGCGCCACAGCGTCTTGCGGGTGCTGCCGTCATCGCAGACCACATTGCGGACCTCGGTGAGCAGCGGCGGGAAGAGGGCCTCGCCCACCTTGGCGCGCATGGCCTCCGGCAGATCGGTCATCAACGCCGGGTCGGCCACCAAGCGGCCGTAGTACTGGCGGGCGATCTGATCGGCCCGGAATTTGGGGAGGCCGAGCTCCTCGACGGCCGCCCGGCGTTCCTGCGGATCGAGGTCGGCGAGATGCCGCGGCGGCAGACCACGGCGAGGGGCGTCGAACACGAGGGGCAAGGGGGTGGCAGTCATAACCCTTCCAGTGTTCCATCCGAGCCGCCCTTTCGGGCGCGCAGGGTGGGATGCGCTCATCACAGTCACCGTGAGCTCGGCGACAGTGACCCAGCTAATACCGGGCATGAACGACATACCGGAGATAAGGGGCGATATACGTGCACCGGTCATAGCAATCGGCAATGATCAAGCAATGACCACCGACGCCGTACCTACCGCCGGGTCGGAGCCGACCCCCAGTACAGGCAAGAGCAAGAACAAGGGCGTCCTCAAAACCCGCGCGGGCTACGCGTGGATCGGCCTCGTTTTTGCCGCCGTCCTGGGGATCGTCCTTCTGATCTTCATCCTGCAGAACCTGGAACAGGCCAGCGTCTCACTGTTCGGGTGGACCTGGAACCTGCCCATCGGTGTGCTCGTGCTGCTTGCGGTCATCTCCGGCGCACTGGTCACAGCACTGGTCGGCGGCTACCGCATCCTGCAGCTGCGCCGCGCAGCCAAGAAGAACGTCTAACGGGTGACCAGTCGTCGATAAGTGATGCGGTCGAATTCGCGGCCGAACTCGTCGACGGCTGTCACATCCATTTCGCTGGAGAACACGCCCGGGCGCACGTCTACCCGGATGAACGAGTAACGGTTGAAACGCACTCGGGACCAGGCGACCGTTTCCTTCTGGTCCTTGCCGTCGGCGCCCCACAGCGTGCTCTGCACGGGGGTCGTATCGGGCGCGACATTGCCGCGGTAACTTTCGCCGCCGGGGAAGACGCCGTGCGCCGCGCCGCCACCGCCGACCACGTAGTAGGTGGTGCCGTCGGTATCCGGATAGACGATCGAGTTGTCGGGTGCGGCCTTGGTCGGCTGCCCGGCGCGCAGCGGATCGGTGCGCTCGAAATTGTGATTGTGGCCCTGCAGTACAAGATCGACGCGGTACCTGTCGAACAGGTCCGACCAGGCCCCGCGTACGCCGCCGTCGCTCGCGCCGCCGATGCCGGTCGCGTACGCGCACTCGTGGTAGAAGCACACGATGAAATCGATATTCGGGTCGGCGCGGTAGGCGGCCAGCGTGCGCTCCACCCAACTCGTCTGTGCCCCACCGGAATAGCCGAGATTGGCCTGCACCTGATAACTGACCTCGTTCGCGTCGAGGGACAGCACCGCCACATTGCCGTAGCGGAACGAATACACCGACGGGCAACCCGGCGCACCGCCGCCGACCAGCGGATCACCTCCGGAGAACTCGAAACGCGCCTGCAGGCCGCCGTATCCGTGGTTGCCGTACACGGCCTCCATATCGTGATTGCCGGTCGCGAACATCCACGGCACCCGCGCGGCACTGCCCTCGATGGCCTGCAGATAGGTGTCCCATACGAACGGGTTGTAGGCGTCGATGTCCGGGCGCGGCGCAGTTCCATTGGGCACGAACCAATCCGGGCCACCGCCGTGCGAAGTGTCGGCGTAGCAGAGGTCACCGGCGAGGATGTGGAACTCCGGAGCGGAGCCCACGATCTGGCGCTGAATGTTCTCGGCATTGCGGGAACCCGGCGCATCGCCCTCGCCGTACTTGTTGCGATACGCGCCCGCGGGCATGCCGCCGGGCTGCGCCGGAGCATCGTCCACACCCTGGTCTCCGACCATGGTGAAGCGGAACGGCAACAACGCCGCGCGAGAGCTCGGCATGGCTGTATTCGCCGAAACCACCTCGCCCGCAAAGCCATAGGAGCTGCGCCAGCGGTAGAAGTGCGGCATGCGGCCGGGCAGATCATCAACCGACGCGTGCACGTAGAACTGCTCCGCGGCCAGTACTCCCCCGTCGGTACGCGGCAGCTGGGTCACCAGATTGCGCACCTCACCCTCGACCGTCGCGCCCAGCGCGGGCGTCGGACCGTGATCGAGAAACACCTTGGCGCCCTGAGGATTCCGCGACAGCTGGGCCGAGAACCGCAACTGGCTGGCGGCATCCGGGCCGTAGCCGACGTGCCTGCCCGCCACCCCGAGGGGTGCGTCATCGGCGTAGGCGTAGCCCACCCGGCCGAACGGAGCGCCTGCCGCCATGGCCGCCGCCGCACTCCCGCGCAGGAACGAACGGCGGCTCACCGCATGCCGGCGCAGGAACGACCGATGCCAGTCGTACTGCTCGGCCATCGTCATATGCGCGGCCAGAGCGGCGGGAATGCCCGTGCGGGGCACCAGGCCGGGAGGATTCAGCATCGAGGGACCCTTGTCTTCGTGGGGATGGCCACGTCATCCAAACGGGGAAACCTTACGGTCTGCCGACACCGGGATGAACAGAACGGGCGGTCACACGCCGGCCAGCAGCAGATCAGCCCCCGTCTTGCGATATAGACCGGGCGCAATGCCGTATTCGCGCTTGAAAGCCTTGCCGAAGGCGTACTCCGAGCCGTATCCGGCACGGCGGGCCACGCTCGACAGGGGAGAATCGGTCTCGCGCAACAGTCTTGCGGCGGTGATCATTCGCCAGCGGGTCAGATAGGACAGCGGCGGCTCACCGAGCATGAGGGTGAAGCGCTTGGCGAAGGCCGCGCGGCTGAGACCGGCCCGCTCCCCCAGCGACTCCACCGTCCAGCCGTGCTCCGGGTTCTCGTGGATGCCACGCAGTACGGCAGAAATGCCGGGATCGGCGAAAGCCGCTGCCCAGCCGGAGATTTCGTGCGCCGCGACCTCGGTGAACCAGGCGCGCAGGATGTAGAGCAACAGTAGATCCAGCAGGGCGGGCACCGCGGCATCACCGCCGGGACGCGGATCATCGAGTTCGGCGGCGAGCAACTCGACGGCGGCACGCAGGGGTGGGTGACTGCCCAGCCGAGCCGGAATGTGCACTACCTCAGGGAGTTCGGTCAATAGCGGGTGGGTGCGGTCACTGGCCAATTGGTAGGAGCCGCACAGCAGAGTCGCGACCGGGCCCGGTCCGTCGATGACGCGGATATCGGCGGGACCGGCGGTTTCGGTGAGCGGGGTGCCGGGCTGATCGACCAGACCATGCGCGACACCACGCGGCATGAACACCACATCACCGACACCGAGCGCCATCGGATCAACGTCAGCCCTGGTCAGCCAGCAGGTGCCCTGCAGCACGATATGGAATCCGGCGCCCTCGATGCGCGGGTACCCCCGGCCCCACGGCGCATGCCGCACGAACATGCCGGACGCGGGGCTGCCGGTACGTGCGGTGGCCAGCACCTCACTGAGAACGTCCATGCCGAAAATCCTATCCGGCAAGACGATTGGACATCGAGGCAAGATGGTCGATCATTTATCGTCTTCGCTCCCGCTCATACAGTGAGTTCAACACCGAGAACGCCCCGACAGGAGATTCACATGAGCAAGAACCAGGGTCCCGCTCCGCGCTCGCTGACCGAGGAGGAGCTCATCACGCTGATCGGTGCACAGCAGTTCGGAGTACTGGCGACGGTGAAGCGCTCCGGGCATCCGGCGATGTCCACGGTCCTCTACCGCTGGGATCCCACCGAGCGCGTCATCCACATCTCGACCACGGCCGAACGGCTCAAGGCCAAGCAGGTGCGCAATGACTCCCGGGTCTCGCTGCATGTCAGCGGACCCGATGTGTGGTCGTTCGCAGTGGCCGAAGGCGACGCCGAGGTATCGGATAGTCCCGAGGAGCTGCTCGCCTACGCCGGGTATCCGGCCGCGTCCTCCGGGTACCCGGAGGACGCGGCGGCGTTCCTGGCCGAGCAACGAGCCGAGGGGCGGGTCGTGATCGCCATCAAGGTGGCGCGGCTGTACGGCACCGCGCTCGACGTTTCATAGCAACTCGGAGCAGGAACTCAGAGCAGCGCGGTCAGTACCAGCCAGGCCACGAAGGCGGACGGCAGCATGGAATCCAGGCGATCCATGATGCCGCCGTGGCCGGGCAGCAGGGTGCCCATGTCCTTGATGCCGAGTTCGCGCTTGACCTGCGATTCGATGAGATCGCCGGTGGTGGCGACCAGCACCAGGCCGACACCGAGCAGCACGCCGATCATCGAATTGGCTTGCAGCAGCAGGGTCACGGTCAGCAGACCGCCGATGACGCAGAAGACCAGCGAACCGCCGAAGCCCTCCCAGGACTTCTTCGGGCTGATGTGCGGAACCATCGGATGCTTGCCGAAAAGCACACCCGCGACATAGCCGCCGACATCCGAGCAGACCACCAGAACCATGAAGGTCAGCACCCGCAGATTGCCGTCGTCCTGCTGCAGCATCAGCACCGCGAAAGACGCCAGCAGCGGGATCCAGGCCAGCACGAAAATACTGATCGCGGTGTCGCGCAAATAGTTTCGAGGCGTCGCCCGGAGACCATGATCGAACAGCCGCCACACCATGACCGCCAGCGCCGTCGCACCGAAGGCCCCGAGCACACCCTGCGGACCCCACGGCCAGGCCAGCCAGACGATCGCCTGACCACCTACCAGCAGCGGAATCCGCGGCACCAGGACATCGGCCTCACGCAGTCGCTTGGCCACCTCCCAGGTCGCGACCGCGATGGCCGCGGCGATCACGCCGATGAGCACCTTGGGCGCGAACAGCAGAATCGCGATGAGCGACAGGCCCAAGCTCATGCCGACCGCCAGCGCGGCGGGCAGATTGCGCCCGGCCTTCGAGGCGGGCGCGGCCGGGACCGCTGCCTCGGGTGACTCCGGCTCGGTAGCCGGTGGTGCCGGTTCGGAAACAGCCGACGGCACCGCCCCCGCGGTCCCCTCGCCGGGCGGTGTCACCGCATCGGTGGCGGCAGTTTCTTCGGCCACGATTGTCCTGTCGCTCACTTGTCGTCCGTTCGTCCCTACCCCCGGCCGGGCATCGCCGGCCGTCCGTGTCAGATTCGAGCGACTCAGACCTCGAGCAGCTCAGATTCCTTGTGCTTCACCAGTTCGTCGATAGCGGCGACGTACTTCGCGGTGGTCTTGTCCAGTTCCTTTTCGGCGCGACCGACCTCGTCCTCGCCGGCCTCACCGTCCTTCTGGATCCGGCCGAGCTCCTCCATGGTCTTGCGCCGCACATTGCGGATGGAGATCTTGGCGTCCTCACCCTTGGACTTGGCCTGCTTGACCATCTCGCGGCGCCGCTCCTCGGTCAGCTGCGGGACCTGCACGCGGATGATGTCGCCATTGTTGGTCGGGTTCACACCCAGATCGGAATTGCGGATCGCGGTCTCGATCGGCTGCAGCTGGCTCTGCTCATACGGCTTGATGATCAGCATGCGCGGCTCGGGCGTGCTGATACCGGCGATCTGGGTGATAGGCGTGGGCGACCCGTAGTAGTCCACGACAACCCGGGAGAACATGCCCGGATTCGCGCGACCGGTCCGAATGGAACCCAGGTCGTCCTTCGCCACCGAGACGGCCTTCTCCATCTTTTCCTCGGCGTCGAAGAGCGCTTCTTCAATCACGGCGTTTCCTCCACAGCGTCATCGTTCTTTCCACCGGTCACGAACGGACCAGCGTGCCGATCTTCTCACCGGCGACGGCACGGGCAATATTGCCCTTCGTCAACAAATTGAACACCAGCATCGGCATCTGGTTGTCCATACACAGGCTGAACGAGGTGGCGTCGGCCACCTTCAGCCCACGTTCCAAGACCTCTTGGTAGCCGATCTCGGTGAACATTTTGGCGTTCGGGTCTTCTCGCGGGTCCGCATCGAAGATGCCGTCGACCCCCTTGGCCATCAGCACGACCTCCGCACCGATCTCCAGCGCACGCTGCGCGGCGGTGGTGTCGGTCGAGAAGTACGGCATACCCATCCCGGCGCCGAAGATCACGACCCGGCCCTTCTCCAGATGCCGCTTGGCGCGCAACGGGAGATACGGTTCGGCGACCTGGCCCATGGTGATGGCGGTCTGCACCCGGGTGTCGATGCCCTGCTTCTGCAGAAAGTCTTGCAGCGCAAGGCTGTTCATCACAGTGCCGAGCATGCCCATGTAATCGGAGCGGGCGCGTTCCATACCGCGCTCCTCGAGCTCGGCGCCGCGGAAGAAATTACCGCCGCCGATGACCACAGCCACCTGGACACCGTCCTCGACGACCTCCGCGATCTGCTCGGCGACGGCCTGCACCACATCCGGGTCGAGACCGACTCGGCCACCGCCGAACATCTCGCCGCCCAGCTTGAGGAGCACTCGGCGATAACCCTTGCGGTCGGGCGCCGTATCGGGGTCCGTCATCGGTCTCCTTGTCCTCGGCAGTCGCGTAACCACGCACATGAAAAGGCCACCCCGGCGCACGCTTTGCACGGGACGGCAACAAACTTGTTCTATCCTGCACCACGAGCGGTCACGACGATGCGGCGACCCTCTATACCGCGCCCGAATTCGAGATATTCGGGGCATGCTGCGCGCGGTCCAACTGTACGGCAATCCGGTCGGCAGCCGCCTGATCAGCGGGCCTCGCGAGACGCGAAACGCTTTGAAACGCAAGGATTTCAAATACCATCTCGGTCATGACGCTCTTCTCACACCGGGCCATCGCCGGCGGACTCGCCGCCCTGGCATTGACCTCTACGCTCGTCGCCGGGGCCGGCGCCGCCGGCGCGGAAATTCCCCTCGAGGTCGCACCCGTAGATACGACGACACCGGCCGGTTCCGGCTCCGCGGGAACCAGTTCAGCCATCGGCTCGGCCCAACTGCCGTTATCCGCACTCTGGACACTCAGCGCTGCCGAACAGGCGGCTGGTCTTCCCGATTTCAGCCCACTGAGCGCCGCTGCCACCAACGCCACCCGCGACACGCCACTCGGTTGGCTGGCTCGAAACCTGCTCGGTCCGATCGTCAGTGCCGCAGGAAGCGGGGGCTGCGCGAGCACGGTCTGCGGGAACCTTCCTCCCGCCTGACAAGTACTGTCGACACTTGTCGCCTCCCTAGGGATCAGGGGTTCGGGGGGATCCGTCCAGACCATGAAATCATCGGCGCTGGATCAGCTTTGAAGTCAATACATTTCAGATATTGTCCGGCCTATGACCCCCCAAACCCGTTCCCTCCGAATCGGATTCGCGGCCTTTGTCCTCGCCACAGCCCTGGCCACCGCCGGCCAGGCCGCCGCCGAAATCACGCCGCAGCCGGTCGGCGCATCCGAAACCTACAGTGGCTCCGCCGCAACCGGCAGCAGTTTCTTCCTCAACAGGCTCGTCACCTACCTCACGTCGGGCAGCTCCAGCTGCCCACCCTGGGCAATCGCCTGCGCACCGCTCTGACGCGCCCTGACGACCGCCCGGCGACCGTCGGGGCATAGACCGCAAAAGGCCCCTCGCTCATCGAAAATCGATGGGCGAGGGGCCTTTCGGGTTTGTCAGGCGATCAGGCCTGGCCGACCTCGAAGCGAGCGAAGGCGGTGATGGTGGCACCGGCCTCGTCGAGCTGCTGCTTCACGGTCTTCTTGCTGTCGGTGACCGACGACTGCTCCAGCAGGACAACGTCCTTGTAGAAGCCGTTGACGCGACCTTCGGTGATCTTGGCGAGGGCGGCCTCGGGCTTGCCCTCTTCGCGCGCGGTCGCCTCGGCGATCGAACGCTCCTTCTCGACGAGGTCGGCGGGAACCTGGTCGCGGGTGACGTACTTGGCCTTGAGCGCGGCAACCTGCATGGCGGCTGCGCGGGCGGCATCGGCGGCAGCTTCGCTGTCACCGGTGTACTGGACCAGCACGCCGACGGCGGGCGGCAGGTCGGTGGCGCGCTTGTGCAGGTAGGTCGCGACCGGGCCGTCGAAAGCGACGGAACGACGCAGCTCGAGCTTCTCGCCGATACGGGCGGCCAGCTCCTGCACGGCCTGGTCGGCGGTCTTGCCGCCCAGGTCGACAGCCTTGAGCGCATCCAGGTCGGCCGGACGCGTCTTGACGGCGGCCGCGACGATCGTGTTGGCCAGCTCCTGGAACTCCGCGTTCTTGGCGACGAAGTCGGTCTCGGAGTTGATCTCGATCATGACGCCGTCGAGCGAGGCAACCAGGCCCTCGGCAGTGGAGCGCTCAGCGCGCTTGCCGACGTCCTTGGCGCCCTTGATGCGCAGGATTTCGACTGACTTCTCGAAGTCGCCGTCGGTCTCCTCGAGCGCCCGCTTGCAGTCCATCATGCCGGAGCCGGTGAGGTCGCGAAGCTTCTTCACGTCAGCGGCGGTGTAGTTCGCCATGTTGGGCGAGCCTCCTCAGTGTTGGAATGTGGTGGTCACACCTTGCCGCCCGCTTCCAAACAGGAAGGGGCGGCAGGGTGAACGAACTTCGTTGTCGCGACTCAGAAGTCAGCCGGGGTGGTGGCCGGGGGAACCTCGGCCACAGCGGCCTCGGCCGCAGTCTCGACGGGAGCCTCGACAACAGCCTCGGCCTCGACGGCAGCAGCGTTCTCAGCGGCAGTCTCGACAGCCGGAGTCGCCGAAGACAGCAGCTCCTGCTCCCACTCGGCGAGCGGCTCGTTGACGGCGCCGGCCTCGGGCTTGGAATCGCCACCTGCACGCGAGGCACGAGCCTGCACGCCCTCGGCGACAGCGGAGGCGACAACACGGGTCAGCAGCGCGGCCGAACGGATCGCATCGTCGTTACCCGGGATCGGGTAGTCGACCAGGTCGGGATCGCAGTTGGTGTCCAGGATCGCGATGACCGGGATGTTCAGCTTGCGAGCCTCACCGACGGCGATGTGCTCCTTGTTGGTGTCGACGACCCAGATGGCCGACGGAACCTTGGCCATGTCCCGGATGCCGCCGAGGGTGCGCACGAGCTTGTTCTTCTCACGCGTGAGCATGAGGATTTCCTTCTTGGTGCGACCGTCGAAGCCACCGGTCTGCT
>NZ_JAODNK010000019.1 GCF_025465275.1 Nocardia sp.
ATTTCTCGTTCGTAGAGGATCAATTGCTCGCCGAGCCCGGTCCCGAGCGGGAACGGTGGTTGCGCGCGGTGGTCGCGGGCACACTCGTGGGTAATGCCATTACCGAACCTGGTGTGGGTGCCGTCGACCGGTACCAGACTCGGCTTACCGCGTCGGGTGACAAATTCCTGCTCAATGGGACGAAGTATTACAGCACCGGGTCGCTGTATGCCGATCACATCCTGGTCGCGGCGGATCAGGACGGTGAGCGGGTAGGTGTACTCGTCGAGGCAACGGCCGAAGGTGTACGCCAGCAGGATGATTGGGACGGTTTCGGGCAGCGGCTGACGGCCAGCGGCACGACGGACTTCACCGATGTGGCCGTGCGGCGGGATCAGGTGCTCGGACCGGGCTACGGTGCTCCCGGGCCCACGTACGCAACCTCCTATCTGCAGTTGGTACAGCTCGCGGTGCTCGCCGGAATCGCGCAGCGTGCGGAACTGGATGCGCGTGAGTGGGTTGCGGCGCGGACGCGCGGCTACACCCACTCGGCCGCCGACCTGCCCCGGCAGGATCCGCTGGTGCAGCAGGTGATCGGCCGCCTGTCGGGTGCGGCCTTCGCGGCACGGGCCAGTGTGCTCGCGGTCGCCGACGTCCTGGATGAGGTGCTGGACGACGGCGCACGTGACGAAAAGGCCGTGGTGGCAGCGGAACTCGCCGCTGCCCAGGCGCAGCTGGCAGTGATCGATCTGGTGCTGCCCGCCACCACGCTGCTGTTCGAGGTCGGCGGCGCGTCGATCGTGTCCGAGCGGCTGCGCCTGGATCGGCACTGGCGAAATGCCCGCACCATCTCGGTGCACAATCCGGCGATCCAGAAGGCCAGGGCCATCGGCGATCACCTGCTGAACGACGCGCCGCTGCCGTTCGCCTGGAGTGCGGGCGAGCGCCGGCCGGCGGAGGGGGACGCACAATGACCCGCCGGATTCGCTTCAACGCCTTCGATATGAACTGTGTCGCACACCAGTCGCCGGGGCTGTGGCGACATCCGGCGGACCAGTCGCATCGGTACAAGGAACTGAGCTACTGGACCGAACTGGCAAAGTTGTTGGAGCAGGGGCGTTTCGACGGCATCTTCATCGCCGACGTGCTCGGCACCTACGACGTGTACGGCGGTGACGATATCGCGGCACTGCGTCAGGGCGCGCAGATCCCGGTGGCCGACCCGCTGCTGCTGGTCTCCGCCATGGCGGCCGTCACCGAACATCTCGGCTTCGGCATCACCACCGGCACCGGCTTCGAACATCCCTACCCGTTCGCCCGCCGCCTCTCCACGCTCGACCATCTCACCGGCGGCCGTATCGGCTGGAATGTGGTGACCGGTTATCTGCCTTCGGCCGCAAGGAATTTCGGCGCCGACGATCAGCTGGACCACGACGACCGCTACAACCAGGCCGATGAATACCTCGAGGTGCTCTACAAGCTGTGGGAGGGTTCGTGGGAGGACGACGCGGTGGTCCGCGATGCCGCGCGCGGCATCTACGTGGATCCGGCGAAGGTGCACCACATCGGTCATCGGGGGGAGCACTACACGGTGCCCGGCATCCATCTGTCGGAGCCGTCGCCGCAGCGCACTCCGACGATCTACCAGGCCGGTGCGTCGCCGCGTGGTGTGCGCTTCGCCGCCGAGAACGCGGAGGCCATCTTCATCGCCGGTCCTTCGAAACGGATACTGGCGCAGACGGTTTCCCGTATTCGTGATGCGCTGGAAGCGGCCGGTCGTGACCGGTATTCGGCCCGGATCTACGCGCTCGCGACGATCATCACCGATGCCACCGACGAGGCGGCCGCGCATAAGCACGAGGAATACCTGTCCTACGCCAGCATCGAGGGCGGCCTGGTATTCATGTCCGGCTGGATGGGCATCGACCTGTCCGCATACGACCTGGACGACCCGATCGGCCAGGTGCAGAGCAATGCCATCCAGTCCGCCGTCGCCGCGTTCCAGGAGTTCGACGACGACGGCCGGGAGTGGACGGTCCGCGATATCGGCCGGTGGGCGGGCATCGGCGGTATGGGCCCGGTCTTCGTGGGCTCGGGGAGCACCGTCGCTGACACGCTCCAGGACTGGGTCGACGACACCGACCTGGACGGCTTCAACCTGGCCTACGCCATCACGCCCGGAAGCTTCGAAGACATTGTGCGCCATGTCATTCCGGAGTTGACCGCACGCGGCGCCTACGCCACCGAATACGTTCCGGGCACGCTCCGGAACAAACTGCTCGACCGGGGCGACCGCCTACCCCAGGAACATCGCGGCGCCCGCTATCGCCCGGGTGGATCCGCATCGACCGCGCTGCCCGACGCCGTATCCCGGCCCGGGTCGTCGGTCGCCCTCTGACCGCAGGATCGGAAAGGACCGAAGATGACATCTCAGAATTCCGCCGGCCGCTCCACCCGTACGGCCGCGATCATCGGCGCCGGGCAAACCGGCGTCACCGCGGCGCTCGGCCTGCTCGATGCCGGATTCGATGTGACGCTCTACAGCGATCGGGATCAGCGGGCGCTGCGCGACGATGTGCCCGCCACCGGTACGGCGCTCGAATTCGGTGAGACACAGCAGGCAGAGGCTGCGCTCGGGCTGGATTCCTATACCGCTCGCGCACCCCGGCACACCGGACTCAGTGTGCGTATTGCGGGGCCGGAGCGTGAAGAGCTGATCGCGTTCGATGGGCATTTCGACGGATACGTCGGGGTCGCGGTCGATACGCGACTGAAGGCCGATGAACGGCTGACCCGATTCCTGGAACGCGGTGGGCGATTCGTCGTGGAGCAGGTCTCCCCCGCTGCTCTCGACCCGATTGCGGCGGCCAATGACCTGACCCTGGTGGCGACCGGTCGTGGTGGGCTGTCCGAACTCTTCCCGATCGATGCGGAGCGTTCCGTCTACGACGCACCGCAGCGGTCGTTGCTCACTGTCACCGTGACCGGTATCGGCCATGACGACAGCGTTTTCGCGCATCGCAGCCGGGCGGGCGGCGGGCACAGCGGGTTCTCCATCTTCGCCGATCAGGGTGAGGGCTGGTGGGGTCCCTACCTGCACAAGGACGCGGGGCCGAGCTGGGCCTTCCTCGGCTGGGCGCGACCGGGCAGTGAGTGGGAAAGGCGTTTCGCCGCAGCGGATTCGGCGGATTCGGCGCATCGGATCGTGCAGGAGCTGTACCGCGATTTCATCGACTGGGATCTGCCCGAGGTGCTCGCCACCCAGACGATCGCCGAGGATCCGCATTCGTGGCTCAAGGGTGCGGTGCGGCCGGCGGTTCGATCGGGTGCCGGGCACACCGCCGGCGGACATGTCGTCGGCTCGCTCGGTGACACCTCGGCCGCCTACGACCCGATCGCGGGCCAGGGCGCGCAGAGCGGATTGATCCAGGCGCAGCGGCTGGTCGCCGCCGCGGCCGTGCACGACGGGGCGTTCGACGAAGCCTGGCTCGGTGGACAGTACGCGGCCTTCCTGGCTGCTCGCGGTGATGCCGCGAACAAGGTCACCCGGCTGTTCCTCGGCGATCCGGAACTCGCCGATATCGGCAACCAGCTGTTCGCCGCGGCCGCTGTGGACTCGCGTGTCGCCTCCGCGCTCGTCGGCCTGCTGCACCGTCCGCAGCCACTGCTGGGCATCGACTCGCTCGATGCGGCAAACGAATTCATCACCGGTGTCAGCGGCGAAGACGCGGCCGCGCTGCTGGCCCGCTTCGCCCCGGCCGGGCGTTTCGATCGCTCTGCCTTCTCCAGCACGCTCGCCAGCGCCTGATCCGCAGAACTTCCCACTGACCCCATTGGAGCCGCCATGACCACCGAGCAGATCGCCGACCAGATCCGATTCGCCTACTGGGTGCCCAATGTCAGTGGAGGGCTGGTCACCAGCGATATCGAGCAACGCACCAGCTGGGACTTCGAATACAACAAGAAGCTGGCGCAGACCGCGGAACGCAACGGCTTCGACTATGCGCTGTCGCAGGTGCGGTACACCGCCTCCTATGGTGCTGAGTTCCAGCACGAGTCGACCGCGTTCAGCCTGGCCCTGCTCGGTGCGACCGAACGGCTGAAGGTGATCGCGGCGATCCATCCGGGGCTCTGGCATCCGGGTGTGCTTGCGAAATTCGGTGCGACCGCGGACATCCTGTCCAACGGGCGCTTCGCTATCAATGTTGTATCCGGTTGGTTCTCAGGGGAATTCAAAGCACTGGGCGAGCCGTGGCTCGAGCACGACGAGCGCTACCGGCGCAGCGCCGAATTCCTCGAGGTGATCCGCAAGCTCTGGACCGAGGACGATGTCAACTACGGCGGCGACTTCTACCGCATTCGTGACTTCACGCTGAAGCCCAAGCCGCTCAACACCCCCGAACGGCCGAATCCCGAACTGTTCCAAGGCGGTAACTCGACGGCGGCGCGGCGCAATGGTGGCAAGTACGCCGACTGGTACTTCTCCAATGGCAAGGATTTCGACGGCGTCACCGAACAACTCGACGATCTGCGCACCGTGGCCCGCGAGAACAAGCGGGAGGTGAAGTTCGGGCTCAACGGGTTCATTATCGCCCGCGACACCGAGAAGGAGGCGCGCGATACCCTGCGCGAAATCATCGAAAAGGCGAACAAGCCTGCGGTGGAAGGGTTCCGGGACGCCGTGCAGCAGGCCGGTGCGTCGACCGAGGACCACAAGGGCATGTGGGCGGACTCGAGCTTCGAGGATCTTGTGCAGTACAACGACGGATTCCGCACCCAGCTCATCGGCACGCCCGAACAGGTCGCCGAACGCATTGTCGCCTATCGCGAGCTCGGCGTGGATCTGATCCTGGGCGGCTTCCTGCACTTCCAGGAGGAGATCGAATACTTCGGCGCGAAGGTGCTGCCCCTGGTGCGGGAACTGGAGGCCGCGCGCACGCCCGCCGTGGCGGTCCGATGACCGCCGTCGCCGCCGACCGCATCGACTCGGTCGGCCAGGCGTATTCGATTGCGGCGCAACTGGCTACCGAGTTCGGGGCGGGCGCGGCCCTACGGGATCGGGACCGCGGGCTGCCGTTCGAGGAGCTGGATCGGCTGGCGGCGAGCGGTCTGCTGGCCATCACCGTGCCCTCGGCCTTCGGCGGCGCGGATGTGCCGCCGAGCGCGGTGGCCGAGGTGGTGCGCCTGCTCGCGATCACCGACCCGAATATCGCGCAGATCCCGCACAGCCACTTCGTCTATCTGAATCTCTTGCGGCTGGCGGGTTCTCGGGATCAGCAGGCCCGCTATTTCGGCCAGGTGCTGGACGGTGGCCGGATCGCGAACGCGCAATCCGAGCGGGGCGGTGCGACGGTCGCGGAGATCGCGACCACCCTTCGACCGGTCGGTGGGCGGTTCCGCATCGACGGCGTCAAGTTCTACTGCACGGGTTCACTTTTCGCTGATCTGCTGGCCGTGCTGACACGGCTCGATGATCCCGAAGGGAACAGTGGGCTGCCCGCTGGGGAATACATCGTGTACCTCCCGGTGAGTACGCCCGGTGTGCGAATCGTCGACGACTGGAACGGTCTCGGGCAGCGCACCACCGGCAGCGGAACCGTCGCTTTCGACAATGTCCTCGTCGATACGGATCAATTGATCGAGCGTTCGGCGGCGGTGCGCGCCCCCACCGGTTACGGGGCCTACGCGCAGCTGCTGCACGCAGCGATCGACGCCGGCATTGCACGCGGAGCACTCACGGCGGCAACAGAATTCGTGCGCACATCGAGTCGCCCATGGTTCGAGTCCGGCGTCGCCCGAGCCATCGACGATCCGCTGCTGATCCAGCGGTTCGGCGAACTGGCTGTCACTGTGACGGCGGCCGAGGCAACACTCACCGCCGCCGGACTCGCCGTCGACGTCGCGGTAGCAGTTGCGCCGGACGGTTCACCGAACCGAAATGCCGCCCTGGCCGCCCAGGCATCCCTTGCCGTCGCATCAGCGAAAATACTCGCCGATCGTGCGGCGAACGAGGTCTCCGCCGCCCTCTTCGAAGTGAGCGGAACCCGCAGCGCCGCCGCAGATCTCAACCTGCACCACTTCTGGCGCAACGCCCGCACCCACACCCTCCACGACCCCATCCGCTGGAAGTACCAGCACATAGGCAGATCACTCCTGCACGACACCGCACCCCCACTACACGGCGTGATCTGACCAGAACGGTCCGGGACTTGCTCACAGCAATCGGATCTGCCGTCGGCTGACCGATTCGCTGGATCTCAGTGTGCTCTCAGCGGACGACCGGCAAACTTCGTTGTCGATCGTCCGCAAGGTCCACATCGAGAGAGGGAACGCACGAATGCCATCCGCGCCCGAGCAAGCCGGATACAAACTCCCCCAGGTCACAGCAATGTTCTGGGTGCTGAAGATCGCCGCCACGACGCTCGGTGAAACCGGTGGTGATCTGCTCGCGCAAACGCTTCACCTCGGCTACGCGGCCGCGTCGGTGCTGTTCTTGGTAATTTTCGTGGTCAGTCTGGGTGCCCAGTTACGATCCCGGAGATTCCGGCCTGCCGTGTACTGGACAGTCATCGCAGCCACCAGCACCGCGGGCACAACTATGTCCGACTTGATCAACCGCGGCCCGGGCTCCGGTACCGACACCGCGGGTGGGCTCGGTTACGGCGCGGGTGCGGCGTTGTTGATCAGCGGACTGGCGGTGATCTTCCTCATCTGGCGGGGAAGTGGTCAGACCTTCGACGTCAACGACATCACGAATCTTCGTGGCGAGACGCTGTATTGGGCTGCGATCCTGCTGTCCAACACCCTGGGCACCTCGCTGGGCGACTATCTGTCCGATAGCTCCGGCCTGGGCTACTGGGGAAGTGCAGCGCTCATAGCGGTCGTTATGGCAGCCATCCTGGCGGCGCACTACTTCACTGCTATCTCCGGTGTCCTGCTGTTCTGGATGGCTTTCATCCTCACCCGCCCGCTCGGCGCGACCGTCGGCGACCTGTTCTCCAAGCCGCATGACAAGGGCGGCCTGGGTTTCGGCACGTACGGCACCACCGCCGTACTCCTCGCCATTCTCATCGGCGGAATTGCCTACAGCTACAAAACAACCCGCGCCCGCGCCGTCGAACCCGAATCCGCAGCCGTCCCCGACAAAGTCTGACGCGGCGGAAAGAGATCGTCCTGGCAGCGTGACGCGACGGATGGACATACTTCCGATGCTTGCGCACCAGGCTTGGGACGAGCCCTGCTGGCGACATGTTGTCGCCGAGGCAATGATGGCGAGGTGACTTCGTTTCGCTTGGCCGAGCCGCCGCTGTTCACCCGACTACGTGATGCTTCCAGCGTGCTGATCGCCGGGGCGGGCGGCGGATTCGATGTCTATGGTGGCCTGCCGCTCGCCGTCGCACTGGAGGGGCTCGGCAAGAAGGTGCACCTGGCCAACCTGTCCTTCAGCGACCTGCGCCGGACCCCGCTCGACGACTGGCTGCTGCCCGGAGTCGCCGCCGTCAATCCCGAAACCAGCGGCAATGACGATTATTTCCCCGAACGCAGCCTCGCACGCTGGTTGGCAACCACCGGTCGCGACCCAATTGTGTACGCATTCCCCAAATCCGGGGTCCGCCCCTTGCGCGAGGCCTATGCCGCGCTCGTCGAGCGGCTCGGCGTGGACGCCCTCGTCCTGGTAGACGGCGGCACCGACATCCTGCTGCGCGGTGACGAGGCCGGCCTGGGCACTCCTCAGGAGGACATGACCAGCCTCGCAGCTGTCGCAGGTCTGCACGACCTCACCCGCCTGGTCGTCTCGGTAGGTTTCGGCATAGACGCCTATCACGGCGTCTGCCACGCCCACGTCCTCGAGAACCTAGCCGCACTACAACGGCAGAACGCATTCCTCGGAGCCCTGTCCATCCCCGCGGACAGCCCCGAAGCCGCAGCCTATTTCGCCGCCGTCACCCACGCCTTGGCCGAAACCCCCTTGCGCCCAAGCATTGTCCACTCCCAAATCGCTGCCGCGTTACGCGGCGAGTTCGGCGACATCCATACGACCGACCGCACCACCGGCACAGAACTGTTCGTAAACCCCCTCATGGCAATATATTTGACCGTCGATCTCCCCGCGCTCGCCCACACAGTCGAATACCTACCACTCCTCGAGCCGACCGAACACCCCTACCAGGTGGCCCAGATGATCGAAGCCCACCTGACATCGCGCCCCAACCCCCGCCCCTCCACCCTCATTCCACATTGACCAGATAAACGGCGTGAAGATAAAGACCCTATATTCTGAATAGCCTTATATCACAACGGAAGTCGCCTTTCCGGGTCTGTTTCCCGGGAGTAGAATAGAGGTATGGAATCAGGGGGAGAAACCGCAATCGCGACCGGTGCGCAAGCACTGGCCGCGGCGGTCGATTCCCTCACCACACTGTCGTTGATTCCGGTGTCGGACACCGACATTGTCGAGTTGATGCAGCAGATCGAGACCAGCACCCGCCGGTTGGCATCGGTGCAACGGGACC